>NZ_MACE01000017.1 GCF_001883995.1 Bacillus paranthracis
GAGCCATGAAGGACTCGAACCTTCGACCCTCTGATTAAAAGTCAGATGCTCTACCAACTGAGCTAATGGCTCATACTCACCAACGTCATATTTTCGTGACGACAAGATGTATCATAACATGTTTTATTTATTTTTTGCAATACCTTTTTTTATTTTTTATAAAAAACAAGAAAAAACTCATGCGGACATGAGTTTTTTCTTAAAAATATCAATTAAGCTTCGTATACGTTACGAACGATATTCGTTTGGTTACGATCTGGTCCAACTGAGAACATAGATAATTGAATTCCTGTTAACTCAGAAACACGTTCTACGTATTTTCTTGCATTCTCAGGAAGTTCGTCTAATGATCTTACACCAGTAATATCTTCTGTCCAACCTGGAAGCTCTTCGTATACAGGCTCACATTTCGCTAAAATGTTTAAGTTTGCTGGAACTTCATCGATAACTTCGCCATTGTATTTGTAAGCAACACAAATCTTAAGAGTTGGAATACCAGTTAGAACGTCGATAGAGTTTAATGATAAATCTGTTAAACCACTAACACGACGCGCATGTCTTACAACAACGCTATCAAACCAACCTACGCGGCGTGGACGACCAGTTGTCGTTCCATACTCACGACCAACTTCACGAATTTGATGACCAATTTCATCATGAAGCTCAGTAGGGAACGGACCATCACCTACGCGGCTTGTATATGCTTTACATACACCTACAACGCGAGTAACTTTTGCAGGGCCAACTCCAGTTCCAACTGTTACACCACCAGCAATTGGGTTAGAAGATGTAACGAACGGATACGTACCGTGGTCGATATCAAGCATAACACCTTGTGCACCTTCAAATAATACACGGTGATTATTATCTAATGCATCATTTAATACAACAGACGTATCACACACATATTGCGCGATTTGTTGTCCGTACTCGAAGTACTCTTCGAAGATTTCTTCTACACTGAAACCTTCTGTATCGTACATTTTTTCAAACAAACGATTTTTTTGTGCTAAATTGCGCTCAAGCTTCTCTTTAAATGCTTCACGGTCTAAAAGATCAGCCATACGAATACCAATACGAGCAGCTTTGTCCATGTATGCAGGACCGATACCTTTTTTCGTTGTACCGATTTTGTTATCACCTTTACTTGCTTCTTCTAACTCATCTTGTTTTAAGTGATAAGGCAAAATAACGTGCGCACGGTTACTTACGCGTAAATTATCAGTACTTACACCACGATCGTGTAAGTATTTTAACTCTTCAAGTAATGCTTTCGGATCTACTACTAAGCCGTTTCCGATTACACAAATTTTCTCTTTATAGAAAATACCAGATGGAATTAAGTGTAATTTATATTTAACTCCGCCAAAAACAATTGTATGTCCTGCGTTATTTCCACCTTGATATCTTGCAACTACTTCCGCATGCTCAGAAAGAAAATCAGTGATTTTACCTTTTCCTTCGTCGCCCCATTGTGTTCCTACAACTACTACTGAAGACATTATTAAAGCACCTCCGCAATTTTCAAACGATCTATTCAAACAATATAATTGTACCAAAACCGAAAAAGAAGTCAACCAAAAAGCGAACATTTTTTTATCAAAAAACTTTTTCGTTCGTAAGAATTATATTTTCACACTATGAAAGCCTTATCTTTTCTATAAAAAAAAAGAAACACATCTTATTATAAGAAATGCGTTTCTTTTTTATACTATCGTTATGCCGGCGGCGCATGTCCATCTTCGAAACGACGTTCTAAGTTAACGAACTTATTGAACTCTTTAACGAATGCGAGCTCTACTGAGCCTACTGGACCATTACGCTGCTTTGCAATAATAATTTCAATCGTATTTTTATTTTCCGTTTCTCGGTCATAGTAATCTTCACGATATAGGAAGGCTACGATATCGGCATCCTGCTCGATACTTCCCGATTCACGAATATCAGACATCATCGGACGTTTATCTTGACGAGATTCTACACCACGAGATAACTGTGACAAGGCAATAACAGGAACTTGTAATTCACGCGCAATCCCTTTTAGTGTACGAGAAATCTCAGATACTTCCTGCTGACGGTTCTCCCCTGATTTCCCACTTCCTTGAATAAGCTGTAAGTAGTCAATCAAGATCATACCAAGACCCTGTTCTTGTTTTAATCTACGACATTTTGCTCGAATCTCATTTACTTTAATCCCCGGCGTATCATCAATATAAATACCAGCATTAGAAAGGCTACCCATTGCCATCGTTAATTTCGCCCAATCATCAGAAGTTAACGATCCGGTACGAAGTCTTTGTGCATCAATATTCCCTTCTGCACAAAGCATACGCATAACAAGCTGATCAGCACCCATCTCTAGACTAAAAATCGCTACATTTTCATCCGTTTTCGTTGCTACGTTTTGTGCGATATTTAATGAAAATGCCGTTTTACCTACCGACGGACGTGCCGCCACGATGATTAAATCATTTCGCTGGAATCCTGCCGTCATCTTATCTAATTCAGTAAATCCAGTCGGTATCCCGGTCACTTCACCTTTTTGATTATGCAAAAGTTCGATTTTATCGTAAGCATCTACAAGAACGTCTTTAATATTTTGGAATGCTTTCGCATTCGTCTGATGAGATACTTCTAATATTTTTTTCTCAGCCTCATTTAAAAGACCATCCACATCATCTTCTCTCTCATATCCATCAGACACAATATGAGTCGCCGTTCGAATTAAACGACGTAACAGTGCTTTTTCAGCGATGATTCTTGCATAATACTCTACGTTAGCAGCAGTTGGAACAACTTCTGCTAATTCTGCTAAGTAAGAAACCCCACCAACTTCTTCTAGTAATCCTTGATCAGCCATTGCTGACGTCATCATTACTAAGTCAATTGGCTCCCCCTTATCAGATAGCCCAAGCATGACTTCAAAAATCTTTTGATGTTTCGTTCGATAAAATGAGTCAGGTACTAATAGTTCCGATGCCGATGTTAACGCATCCTGATCAATCAATATAGCACCTAAGACTGCCTGCTCAGCTTCTATATTATGCGGAGGGGTACGATCAGCCATTACATCACTCATACGCAATCCTCCTTGCTTAACTTAGTTTTATTGTTCACTAACATGAACTTTTACTGTTGCTGTTACTTGCGGATGCAATTTCACAGTAACGTTTGTATAGCCTAAGGCACGAATTGCATCATCCATTTCAAATTTACGCTTATCAAGTTTAATATTGTGAGATTTTTGCATTGCATCTACGATTTGTTTACTTGTGATTGAACCGAATAGACGGCCACCTTCTCCAGATTTAGCCTTTAATTCTACAGTTAATTTCTCTAACGTTTCTTTTAATTGTTTTGCATTTTCAAGCTCTGCTGCTGCATCTTTTTCTTCTTTGCGCTTTTGAGCTTCTAAAGTTTTCATACTGCTATTCGTCGCTTCAGCAGCTAATCCTTGTTTTAGTAAGAAGTTATTTGCATAACCATCTGGTACGTTTTTTACTTCCCCTTTTTTCCCTTTACCTTTTACGTCTTTTAGAAAAATTACTTTCATGATTGTGTGCCTCCCTGTAAATAGTCATCAATAACAAATCGAAGCTTCTCCTCAGCTTCATCTACTGTAACATTTTTCATTTGTGTGGCTGCATTCGTTAAATGCCCGCCACCACCTAAGTTTTCCATAATTAGCTGCACATTCACTTCACCTAAAGACCTGCCGCTAATTCCAATGAAATTCTCGCCACGTTTTGCAATAACAAATGATGCAATAATTCCTGTCATTGTTAATAATGTGTCCGCTGATTGCGCAATAAGCACTTGATCGTAGTAATCATCGCTATCAACTGTTGCAATCGCAATTCCATTTTTATAAATGTACGCATTTTTAATAGCTTTTGCAACCCGTAAATACTGATCCATATCTTCTTTTAAAAGCTCTTGTACAAGTACAGTATCTGCACCGTGTGAGCGTAAATAAGAAGCAGCATCAAACGTACGAGCACCTGTCCGGAATGTAAAGCTTTTCGTATCAACAATAATACCTGCTAATAATGCTGTTGCTTCTAACATTGTCATTTTTAAATTTTTCGGTTGGTATTCAAGTAATTCCGTAACAAGTTCCGCCGTGGAAGAAGCGTATGGCTCCATGTAAACAAGCAATGGATCTTCAATAAAATCTTCTCCTCGGCGATGATGGTCAATAACAACTACATTTTCAATTTTGCGTAACAGCTTTTCTTCCATCACCATTGAAGGCTTATGCGTATCAACAACAACAAGTAATGAATCATCATTTGCAAATTCTATCGCTTGTTCTGGTGTAATAAAGTGAGACCATAACTCTTCATTTTGTTTCACTTTATCCATTAAACGCTTAATTCCCTTATCAGAATCATTTTCATCGAGCACAATATATCCTTTGCGCTCATTTAATTGCGCTACCTTTAAAATACCAATCGCAGCACCAATTGCGTCCATATCAGGAGCCCTATGCCCCATTATAATGACATTGCTACTTTCTAATACTAAATCCTTTAATGCATGCGAAATCACTCTGGCACGTACACGAGTACGTTTTTCCACCGGATTTGTCTTACCACCATAAAACTTAACTTTACCTGTCGCTTGTTTAATAGCTACTTGATCTCCACCACGCCCAAGCGCAAGGTCTAGACCTGATTGAGCCATCGCCCCAAGCTCGGATAAAGGTAAATCACCTGATCCAACACCTACACTTAATGTAAGTGGTATATTCCTTTTGGATGTTTCTTCACGTACTTGGTCTAGAATACTAAATTTCCCTTTCTCCATCTGCGCTAAAATACTTTCATTTAGTACAACGAAGAATCTTTCCGAAGATGCACGTTTTAAATATGCCCCATACTTAACGGCCCATTCATTTAGACGGGATGTCACAAGACTTGTTATATTCGTACGTAATTGATCATCTAATCCTTGTGTAACTTCATCATAATTATCTAAATAAATGACAGCTAAAACAGTACGTTGATCCTCGTACATCTTTTCAATCTCTGTTTGTTCTGTTACATCAAAGAAATAAATTAACTTTTCTTCTTTCCTTACAAAGACACGAAACTTTCGATTATTTAAAGAGACTATATCATCGGATGTTTCTCCCTTAATAAAAAGAAGTAACGTTTCTGATACATCATAAAGGTGCCATCCAGCTAATGCATGCTGCCCCAGACATGAAGATAAATAAGGATTTGCCCAATCAATCCCATAATCCTTATTGTATAACAAAATACCAATCGGCATCTGGTTAAATGCCTCATTACTCACTTTCTTTACCCTTGTAATCATATCTGTCGTATGTTTTTCAAAATTCTTTTGGAAAGTAAGTTCAAATCGTACAACAACAAAAAGGACGATACAAAAAATAAAGAAGGAGACTATCCCCATTAGTAAATGAAAATAACAGAGGATTGAAATGAGCACAAACACAAAAAATGCCAATACGTAAACAGGATATAAAAACCACTGTTTCTTATAAAATTCAGGCATGTATACAACTCCTATAAAGTAAAACTAACTTATCTTCCAGTTAGTAATACAGATTAAAATAGTATAAGGAATATTATTTTATCCTCCTATTTTAGAACGCAATGAAATCCCTAAATCAATTATACCTAAGATTGTCACAAGAGGAAACAGCATCGGGATAAACATGCAGGCGATAAAACTAATAATAGGAACCCCTTTCGTAAAACCTTTGCTATGCGCCAGAAAAGCGATAAACGTCAAACCTTGCAGCACGAGTAGTAAAGCAAATATGACATATAGGTTAGAAAATACCATATGTAAATATGATGTCGGTTCTACTTTTATAAAAGTTGATAGCAAAATAAATATAACGTAATACCAAACAATACTCTTTGGTAATTGTATATCTTTGAACTTAGGCCAAGGTATAACATCATGCTTTAGCTTTCTTAAAGCACTACCTGATATTATTATGGTAATCCAAGAAAGACATACAGAAACCATCACAAGTATACTCGGGAATACCGCTTGTAATATATCATTCATTTGTACAAATAACTCTTTTTGCTCTTTACTAATCGGCATACCAGCAACACTTGCTATCTTTTCACTTTGCACTATGCTTTTATTAAACATATTTTGTATTTGCTTTATAAAATCTATGTTAAAAAACTTTATACTGGCAACATAAATTAGCATAATACTGATTAAGTATGCAAGTGAACCGGTTATTAAAATCTCCAATGGCTTTCTTTGTTTTTTATACATGCACCCTAAAACAATACCCATCAACCCAAATACGACCGTCTTTACTAGACCTATCGGCTGACTTACAAAAACAGCAATTAAAAATGCAGCCGTAAAAATTACAAATGCATTCGATAATTTATATCTTATCGTTAACAATATAAATGGCAACGGCAACGCAAACGTTACAACTGTACCTAAAATCGGAACATACATAGATATAAACAATAACATTACATATATAGCCAACAACGCGGCTCCTTCAGTAATAAATCTCGCTTGCTTCACATTTTAACCTCTCTTTCAAAAAAGAAAAGCATAGCAAAATGCACAGTAGAGTCCGACTCTACTGTGCATTTCATACGCTATTATTCACCAACATATGGTAAAAGTGCCATTTGACGAGCACGTTTAATTGCAACTGTAAGTTTGCGTTGGTATTTTGCGCTTGTTCCTGTTACACGACGAGGTAAAATTTTACCACGCTCAGAAACGAAACGTTTTAATAAATCAACATCTTTATAATCGATGCGAGTGATGCCGTTAGCTGTGAAGAAACACACCTTACGACGTTTCGCACGTCCACCTTTGCGTCCTGCCATGTCTATTTCCCTCCATTCTTTGTTAAAACTAACAAATTTACTGTATTAGAACGGTAAATCGTCGTCGGAAATGTCGATCGGTTGACCTACATTTGAAAATGGATCGTCATTCTTCGTAAATCCAGAGTTTCCTTGGTTACCTTGGTTGCCTGAATTACTAGATTGACCAAATGGGTTAGAGCTTTGGTTACCGAAACCAGCTCCTGATGGTTGCTGATTAAATGAACCACGTTGCTCCCCACCGCCATTACGCGGCTCTAAAAATTGTACGCTTTCCGCAAGAACTTCTGTTACATATACACGTTTACCATCTTGTCCCTCGTAATTACGAGTTTGAAGACGCCCATCTACGCCTGCTAAGCTACCTTTTTTCAAATAATTTGCTACGTTTTCTGCTTGTTTACGCCATATTACACAATTAATAAAGTCAGCTTCACGCTCACCTTGTTGATTCGCAAATGCGCGATTCACAGCTAACGTAAAAGTAGCTACTGCAACACCATTGGGCGTGTAACGTAAGTCAGGGTCCTTAGTTAAACGACCAACGAGGATAACACGATTCATCAATCGAACCACTCTCCCTTATATATCAATTATTTTTCTTCTTCTTTAACAACGATATGACGAAGGATATCTTCGTTGATCTTAGCTAAACGATCGAATTCGTTAATCGCTTCTGCGTTAGCATTCACGTTTAAGATCATGTAGAAACCTTCACGTAAGTCGTTGATTTCGTAAGCTAAACGACGCTTACCCCACTCTTTCGTGTTAATGATTTCTGCACCATTGTTTGTTAAAACACCTGCAAAACGTTCAACTAAAGCTTTTTGAGCTTCTTCTTCAACGCCAGGACGAATGATGTACATAATTTCGTACTTTCTCATTACACTTTCACCTCCTTTTGGTCTAAACGGCCCGTAATGGGCAAGGAGCAATTAATTTATAGTAATTACTCACGAGTTTAGATTATATCATAGTAAGTTAGATGAATCAACTCACCCATACATAAAAAACTTGGCAAACACATAATATATTTGCCAAGTTCATATCTTTATTTTTCCTAGGAAATATTAAATTAAACGTTGAAACGGAAATGCATAACGTCTCCGTCTTTTACGATATACTCTTTTCCTTCTAAACGAACTTTACCAGCTTCTTTTGCAGCTGTCATAGAACCGTTTGTCATTAAGTCTTCGTAAGAAACTGTTTCTGCACGAATAAATCCACGCTCAAAGTCTGTATGAATTACGCCGGCACATTGTGGTGCTTTCATACCTTGTTTGAACGTCCATGCACGTACTTCTTGCACACCTGCTGTGAAGTAAGTAGCAAGTCCTAATAAATCATATGCAGCACGAATTAATTGATCTAAACCAGATTCCTCAATGCCCAGTTCTTCAAGGAAGACTTTTTTCTCTTCCTCGTCTAGCTCAGCAATTTCTGATTCGATTTTTGCACATACAACGATTACTTGAGAATTTTCATTTGCAGCAAATTCTTTTACCATTTGTACGTATTTGTTTTCAGAAGGATCGATAACATCGTCCTCGCTTACGTTTGCTACGTATAACATTTCTTTCGTTGTCAGTAAATGAAGACCTTTAACAATCTTCATTTGCTCTTCTGTAAATTCAACAGTACGAGCTGGTTTACCCTCTTCAAAAGCTTCTTTTAAACGTACTAAAATTTCATGCTCATATACTGCTTCTTTATCCTTTTGTCTTGCTAATTTCGCAACACGTTCGATACGTTTATCAACAGATTCTAAGTCTGCTAAGATTAGCTCTAAGTTGATTGTTTCAATATCATCAATTGGGTCTACTTTACCTGAAACATGCGTAATATTTTCGTCTTCAAAACAACGAACAACTTGGCAAATTGCATCTACTTGGCGAATGTGAGATAAGAATTTATTTCCTAAACCTTCACCTTTACTCGCACCTTTTACGATACCTGCAATATCAGTAAACTCAAATACAGTCGGAACAGTTTTTTTCGGTTCTACTAATTCCGTTAATTTATTTAAACGCTCATCTGGTACTTCTACAATTCCTACGTTTGGATCAATTGTACAGAATGGATAGTTTGCAGATTCTGCTCCTGCTTGTGTAATTGCATTAAATAAAGTGGACTTCCCTACGTTAGGTAATCCAACAATCCCAGCCGTTAATCCCATATTTTTCACTCCTATGTCTCAATCTTTCATCATTATAGATAGTAACGAAAAAAATGACAAGTTTCCTCCAAACGAAAAAAAGTAACAGCTACCCACTGTAACTGTTACTTTCTCTCTATTCTTCGTGCTTCACAAGTATTTTTTTCACCTTACGATCAAACTCTCTTCGAGGAATCATTACTGAATGGTCACATCCCTCGCACTTAATGCGGATATCCATTCCCATACGAATAATCTTCCAACGATTCTCCCCACATGGGTGGGCTTTCTTCATTTCCACAACATCGTACAAGTTATACTGCTTTTGCTCCATTCTCCAAACCCCTCTCCATATTAAATTGCTTTTCCACTCACTAACTCTTCACGATTATATAAAACCATACGTGGATATGGAATTTCAATACCATGTAAATCTAGACGATTTTTAATTTCTTTACGAAGTGCCCTTGCAATAACTGCATGTTGCATCGGCTCTACTTCTGCAATAACACGTAATATAACTTCTGATGCAGCTAATGTTTGCACGCCTAATAACTGAGGCGTTGTTACCATTTGCTCATATTGTGCAGGTAATTCTTCTAATAATTCTTCAATGACTTGCTCTGCTTTTGCTATATCAGCCTCATACGAAATAGATACGTCAACAAATGCTACACTATTACTAACTGAATAGTTGGTAACCTGAACAATACTTCCGTTTGGTAAAGTATGAATTTCACCTGTCCAACTTTTCACTTTCGTTGTACGAAGTCCAATTTCTAAAACGACACCTTCAAACTGACCAATTTTCACATAGTCACCAACTGAAAATTGATCTTCTAACAAGATAAATAACCCTGTAATAACATCTTTCACTAAACTTTGAGCACCAAATCCGACTGCTAAACCAATTACCCCAGCACCGGCTAATAAACCTGATGCATTAATATTAAACACACCTAAAATCGCAATTAACATAATGAACATAACAACGTATGCCACAATATTTTCAAGTAACTTCGCTACTGTAACTGTACGACGTTCTGAAATTTGAATTGGAGAACGACTTCCCATACGAAACGCATTTCGTACAACCGCTCTTGCAATTCGCACTACAATTGCACCAATTGTTAAAATGATACATATTTTTAATGTCGCAATTCCAATATGAGCCCAACGATCAGCATCTAATAAATACTGTTTCGTAGCATTAAACCACTTCGTTAATACATCCATGTACCTCTACCTCTCCAGCCAAAATTTCTTTTTAGTTATCCTTCTTATTGTATCAGAAGTCTCCTAATTGCTGAAAAAATTTTATGTCTTTAATTCCATTTGTTAACCGCCATGCAGGTATAAAATGGAACGAATATATATATACTAGTACTATTATTTCCGTTCTCACTTAAGTTTTACAGCAAGTACGCACTTATAGTTTTCCATTTTACTCACCATATAACATATTTTGAAAATTTATTAAAAGGATGGGTGCTTCATGAATATTGGAAGTTTTCGCTTACCTTTTTTCGAAAAAGAAACTCAAAATGTTATGCACCAAGATTTAGAAGCCTCCGAGACAATTAGTAACTTCTTACTTTCCCATATCCCTATTAAAACTCATATACCAATCATTCTCGTTTGTATCGGAACAGATCGTTCCACGGGAGATGCACTCGGTCCGTTAGTCGGTACGAAACTAGAACAAGTAGAAATTACAAACTTCCAAGTGTTCGGCACACTAGATGATCCAGTACATGCGCTAAACTTAGAGGAAAAAATTCAGAATATACAGAAAGACAATCCTACTTCATTTATAATTGCGGTTGATGCCTGTTTAGGAAAGTCTCAAAGTATCGGTTCCATCACTACCGGAATGGGACCTAGTAAACCCGGAGCTGCTATGAACAAGAAATTACCAGCAGTTGGTGATTTACATATTCATGGCATCGTAAATCTAAATGGTTTTATGGAGTTTTTCGTCCTGCAAAATACAAGATTAAGTTTAGTTATGAAAATGGCTGATGTAATTGCACAAAGCATAAAAGAAACAGACCAAAAATTATCTGTATTAAAAAAAGCAAACCATCTATAAATAATAAGATGGTTTGCTTTTTAGTTTTGCTGCGCTAATAATTCTAAAATACGATTTAAATCTTCTTTATTGAAAAATTCAATTTCGATTTTACCTTTTTCCTTTTTTGTTTCTTTAATTTTTACCTCTGTGCCAAACTTTTCTCTTAAGAACGTTTCGCGTTCTACGAAAAATATGTTTCTCTCTTTTTTTACTTGTTTTGTTTCACGTGAAACGCGTTGATTAATCTCCTGAACAATTTTCTCTAATTGACGAACATTTAATCCTTCTTTTTCAATTCGTTTCAGTAAAGATTTCAACTGCTCTTCATCTTTTATCGTAAGTAAAGTTCTCCCATGAGCCATTGAAAGTTGACCGTTTGCAATCATATCTTGCACAAAAGAAGGGAGGCTTAATAATCGCGTATAGTTTGCAATGTAAGGTCTACTCTTACCAAGACGTTTTGCTAATTGTTCTTGCGTCACATTTAGCTCATTCATTAACATTTGATATGCCATTGCTTCTTCCATTGGATTTAAATCTTCTCGTTGTAAGTTTTCAAGCAATGCAAACTCCATCATTTGCTGCTCATTTAATTGTCTTACAACGGCAGGTACTTTTTCGAGTCCCGCTTCTTTAGCAGCACGATATCTTCTTTCACCTGCAACAATTTCATATCCTTTAATACTCTTTCTAGCAATTAATGGTTGTAATATGCCGTGCTCTTTAATAGAGGCCGATAATTCCTGAATCGCCTCTTTATTAAAGTGTTTACGTGGTTGATATGGATTCGGTCTTAATTCAGTTATCGTAATCTCCTGAATTGTCTCTTCTTCTTTCACATCTAAATCAGGAAAAAACACATTGATTCCTCTTCCTAATCCTTTAGCCACCTGCAATCACTTCCTCTGCTAAATCTATATATACTTCTGCCCCTCTTGATTTAGCGTCATACTGCATAATTGGTTTCCCATGACTTGGTGCTTCACTCAAACGAACATTACGAGGGATAATCGAACGGTATACTTTATCTCTAAAGTATTTTTTCACTTCATCTATAACCTGAATCCCTAAATTTGTACGGGCATCTAACATTGTTAGCAATACGCCTTGAATTGCTAGATTTTTATTTAAGTGCTTTTGCACAAGTCGAACTGTATTTAATAGCTGACTTAACCCTTCTAGTGCGTAATATTCGCATTGAACAGGAATAATAACAGAATCTGCTGCAGTTAATGCATTAATCGTTAATAACCCTAAGGACGGGGGACAGTCGATAATAATATAATCATATTCATCTCGAACTGGCTGTAATGCCCTTTGCAAACGTACTTCCCGGGAAATAGTCGGTACCAATTCAATTTCAGCACCTGCTAATTGAATTGTAGCGGGTAGAACATCTAAGTTTTCAGTTGCGGTTTTCTGTATAACCCCTTGAACATCTGCATCTTCCACAAGAACATTGTAAATACATTGATCTAATTCGGATTTTTCAATTCCCACACCCGTCGTTGCATTTCCTTGAGCATCAATATCTACAAGAAGGACCTTTTTACCTACTTGTGCCAATCCAGCCCCTAAATTAACAGATGTTGTTGTTTTTCCAACGCCACCCTTTTGATTGGCTATAGCAATGATTTTTCCCATGATGTCACCTACTTTCAACCTTTCTATCTTATTCTAGTAACAATTACGTTTATTGTAACATGAAATAAAAGTTTTTCTTTTACGTCCTTATTAAACTTCAAAATTTATTTGTAAACTCCTTCTTCATCTAACAAGAAAATATAGTAAAAGAGACCTATCCAATAGGATCAGGTCTCTAGCACACCATTATTATTTTTTCTTCGGAATTTGAATTGTAATTTGATAGTACTCGTCAAACTCTTCTTCCTCAGAATTAACATTTAAACCACTGTCAGCAACCATTTGTAATGACTGCCTAATTGTATTCATGGCAATTCTCGTATCTCGACTTACTGCTTTTTGCTTTGCCTTACGCTTCGGTTTTGCTTCCTCTAGTAATTTCGCAATTCGTTCCTCTGTTTGCTTTACATTCAGTTGTTTCTCCACAATTTCCTGTAAAACCTTCAGTTGTAATTCCTCATTCTTTAAAGGGATGAGCGCACGGGCATGGCGTTCTGTAATACTTTTTTCTAATAACGCATTTTTTATTTCTTCAGGCAACTTTAACAATCGCAACTTATTTGCGATTGTAGATTGTCCTTTTCCGAGTCTTTGTGCCAATGCTTCTTGCGTTAAATTATGTAACTCAATTAGCTTTTGATATGCCACAGCTTCCTCGATTGCTGTTAGTTCCTCACGTTGCAAGTTTTCAATTAAAGCCACAGAAGCTGTTTCTGTATCATTTAAGTTTTTTATAATTGCAGGAACCTTTTCCCACCCTAACTTTGTTGCTGCACGGAAACGCCTTTCTCCAGCAATAATCTCGTACTTCTCATCCTCATATTGCCTCACAACAATTGGCTGAATAAGTCCGTGTGTACGAATCGTTAATGCTAGTTCCTCAATACGCGCGTCATCAAAAACTGTTCGTGGTTGATAACGGTTAGGGGTAATATTTACTATCGGAATTTCTTGTATTTCTTCATATACCTTTTTATCTATTTCTTCATGGCTTTCGTCTTGTAATTCGAATTCGCTCTCTTTATCTCCAAAGCCAAATAAACGAGAAAACGTATTTTTCATACATATTCCACCACCTTTAGGCCTATTGACTATTCTCCATAAAATGTTTCCTATGAAACATTTACGTTTTCATTTATATAATTTAATCTTACGTCTAATAAGATTTATTTTTCAATAGGTAATTTATTGGGTGTTCCCGGTTTGCGTGGATATTTCTTTGGTGTCTTGCGCTTTTTCTCGATTAATAAAATATTACGTTCACTTTCTTCAAATGGTAATTGGAACGTAGACATTTCTTTTAAATCCCCGCCTAGCACCTCTAAAGCATACTTGCCATTTTCAATTTCTTCGTTTGCTGCAGCACCTTTCATTGCAATGAATGTTCCCCCAACTTTTACAAGTGGTAAACACAGCTCACTTAATACTGAAAGACGTGCGACTGCACGTGCCATTACAATGTCGTACGCTTCACGTACACCTTCTTTTTTTCCAAATGTTTCAGCACGATCATGACAAAACGCGACGTCACTCAATTCCAACTTTTGTGCTAAATGATTTAAGAAATTAATACGTTTTTGCAATGAGTCTACAATCGTCACTTTTAAATGCGGGAAACAGATTTTTAAAGGAATACTTGGGAATCCAGCTCCTGCGCCAACATCACAAATTGAGAATGGTTTTGAAAAATCGTAATAAAAAGCAGCTGTAATGGAATCAAAAAAGTGTTTTAAATATACTTCCTCTTTTTCCGTAATAGCCGTTAAATTCATTTTTTCATTCCATTCTACTAATGTTTCGAAGTAGATTTCGAACTGCTCTAACTGTCTAGAAGAGAGGGTGATACCCTTCTCTTCTAGCATAGATTGAAATTGTTCTATGTTCATCTAACAATATCTCCTTACTATTTATTGGTTCGATACTCGCGCAATTTTTCCTTGTTCAATATACACAAGTAAAATGGAAATGTCTGCTGGATTTACGCCCGATATACGTGAAGCCTGCCCCACTGAAAGTGGACGAACATCTTTCAATTTCTGTCTAGCTTCTGATGCAAGGCTAGAAATCGCATCATAATCAATATCGACAGGAATTTTTTTACTTTCCATCTTCTTCATACGCTCTACTTGCTGTAAAGATTTTTCGATATATCCTTCGTACTTAATCTGAATTTCAACTTGTTCTGTAACTTCATCACTTAATTCTACTTCACTTGGTACTAAAAGATGGATATGCTCATATGTCATCTCTGGACGACGTAATAAGTCACTTGCACGTATTCCATCTTTCAATTCACTTCCACCAATATTGCGAATTAATTCTTGAACTTCAGGACGTGGTTTAATAATAATGCTACTTAAACGTTCCTTTTCCTGTTCAATTTGTAATTTTTTATTTGTAAATCGCTCATAGCGTTCTTCTTTAATTAATCCAATTTCATGACCAATTTCAGTTAAACGAAGATCCGCATTATCATGGCGTAATAATAGACGATACTCTGCACGAGACGTTAATAAACGATATGGTTCATTCGTCCCTTTCGTTACAAGATCATCAATTAAGACACCAATATAAGCATCCTCACGACCTAAAATAACTTCTTTTTTACCTAAAGAACGACATGCTGCATTAATTCCGGCCATAAGCCCTTGTCCTGCTGCCTCTTCGTAACCAGAAGTTCCGTTAATTTGTCCTGCTGTATATAAATTTTTAATTTTTTTCGTTTCAAGTGTTGGCCATAGTTGCGTTGGCACAATTGCATCATATTCAATTGCATAACCTGTACGCATCATTTCAACATTTTCTAGACCAGGGATTGTTCTAAGCATATCACGCTGTACGTCTTCTGGTAAGCTTGTGGATAAACCTTGTACGTACACTTCTTGTGTGTTACGTCCCTCTGGCTCTAAGAAAATTTGATGACGTGGTTTATCATTAAACCTTACTACTTTGTCTTCAATTGAAGGACAATATCTAGGACCTGTTCCCTTAATCATACCAGAATACATAGCTGAGCGATGTAGGTTTTCATCTATTAAACGATGTGTTTCCGTACTTGTATACGTTAACCAACATGGAATTTGATCCATAATAAACTTTGTCGTTTCAAAAGAGAAAGCGCGTGGCTTATCGTCACCTGGCTGAATTTCTGTTTTACTGTAATCAATCGTATTACTATTTACGCGCGGAGGTGTACCTGTTTTAAATCTAACAAGATCAAATCCAAGCTCCTCTAAATGTTCCGATAAAGTAATAGATGGTTGTTGATTATTTGGACCACTCGAATATTTTAAATCTCCCATAATAATCTCACCACGTAAAAACGTACCAGTCGTAATTACGACTGTTTTTGCTGTATATTCAGCACCAGCTTGCGTAATTACCCCTTT
Source organism: Bacillus paranthracis (assembly GCF_001883995.1). Classification (GTDB taxonomy): domain Bacteria; phylum Bacillota; class Bacilli; order Bacillales; family Bacillaceae_G; genus Bacillus_A; species Bacillus_A paranthracis. The sequence goes on from NZ_MACE01000017.1 coordinate 16,114, forward strand.
ACATTCGCCATCTTCAACGATCAAACGCTCTACCATTCCTTGGAACAACGTTAAGTTTGGTGTTTCTTCAATTGTTTTCTTTAATTCATGCTGGTAAGAGAACTTATCTGCTTGTGCTCGAAGTGCACGTACAGCTGGCCCTTTACCTGTATTTAACATACGCATTTGAATATGCGTTTTATCAATGTTGCGTCCCATTTCTCCGCCTAATGCATCAATTTCACGAACAACAATCCCTTTTGCTGGTCCACCAACAGAAGGGTTACATGGCATAAACGCTACCATATCTAAGTTAATTGTTAACATTAATGTTTTGGAGCCCATTCGTGCTGCCGCAAGACCAGCTTCACATCCTGCATGACCTGCACCGATTACTATGACATCGTATGAACCGGCATTGTATCCCATTGTTTATTCCTCCTAATAATCTCTATCTTTCTGAAACATCACTATATTATTTTCCTAAACAAAATTGAGAGAACAACTGGTCAATTAAGCTCTCATGAACGGTGTCACCAGTAATTTCACCAAGTATTTCCCACGTTCTTGTTAAATCAATCTGCACCATATCAATTGGAACACCATTTTCTATCGCCTCAATTGCATCTCCAATTGTTTTTCCTGCTTGTGTTAATAATCCAATATGTCTCGCGTTAGAAACATATGTTACATCTGCAGAATCAATTGTTCCTTCAAAGAATAAATCAGCGATTGCCGTTTCAAGCTCATCTATTCCCTGTTCCTCAATTAACGACGTTGTAATAACACGATTCCCCGCTGCTAATTCTATAACACGTTCCATATCAATTGCTTGCGGTAAATCTGTCTTATTTACAATAACAATGAAATCTTTTCCTTGTACGGCACGGAATAGATCTTCATCCTCATTCGTTAAAGCTTCGCTATAATTAACGACAACTAACACTAAATCAGCTTGACTCATCATTTCTTTTGAACGCTCTACACCAATTCGTTCAACAACATCTTCTGTTTCACGAATTCCGGCCGTATCTATAAGTTTAAGTGGTACACCACGCACATTAACGTACTCTTCAATAACATCACGAGTTGTTCCTGCAATATCAGTTACAATTGCCTTTTTCTCCTGAACGAGACTATTTAATAGCGATGATTTCCCAACATTAGGTCTACCAATGATTGCAGTAGCAATACCTTCACGTAAAATCTTTCCTTGCTTTGATGTTTCTAATATTTTTGCAATTTCAGCACGAACATGTGTAGCTTTCTCAATTAAAATATTATGTGTCATTTCTTCCACATCATCATATTCCGGGTAATCTATGTTTACCTCAACATGAGCTAACGTTTCTAATATATCCTGACGCAGACGGCCGATTAATTTAGATAATCGTCCTTCCATTTGATTAATCGCTACGTTCATTGCTCGATCTGTTTTTGCACGGATTAAGTCCATAACAGCTTCTGCTTGTGATAAATCAATACGGCCATTTAAAAAAGCACGTTTTGTAAATTCACCAGGCTCCGCTAATCGTACTCCTTGCGCTAAAATAAGCTGCAATACTTTATTTACCGAAACAAGCCCACCGTGACAGTTAATTTCTACTATATTTTCACGTGTAAAAGTCCTCGGTGCACGCATAATAGACACCATTACTTCTTCAATAACCTGATTTGTATCTAAATCAACAATATGACCATAATGAATTGTGTGAGAAGGAACCTCTGTTAAATCCTTCCCTTTAAAAATACGATTAACCTTTTCAACCGCATCATCCCCACTTACTCGAACAATGGCAATTGCACCCTCTCCAAGCGCTGTGGAAATCGCGGCAATTGTATCAAATTCCATGTCCTTTCACCTCACTTGCTTATTTATCTCTATTTCAACATGATTATTTTCTTCACTAAATTATTAGAATACCATAACGAACCTATCTACAAAAGAATAATAACTCATTTTATTATGTCCTTATGTAAAAAACACTAAACTTATTCACAGTGGATAAGTTTAGTGTTTTTTAGTTATCCACACCTATTTTTCCCTCAAAAAAACCGGCACTCAATTGAGTAACCGGTCACTTGGAAGATATTACAACATGTCGATGTGGTTCTTTTCCTTCAGAAGTTGTAATGATATTTTGATGATTAGATAATGCTTGGTGGATAATCTTTCGTTCAAAAGATGGCATAGGCTCCAATACAACTCTTTTTTTCGTACTTACTACTTGTTTGGCTAATCGATAAGAAAGTGCTTCTAGCGTAGCTTTTCTTTTACTACGATAATTTTCAGCATCTAATGTGATACCAATGTACTGCTTCGTATTACGATTCGCCACAAGTTTTGTTAAATACTGTAAAGAATTCAAGGTATTCCCTCTTTTTCCAATCAAAACACCCACATTTTCGCCGTAAATTGTAAATTCAACTTCGCGTCCTTTTACAATTTTACTAATCTCAGCTTCCACACCCATATCGTGAATAACATTTTTTAAATATTCTTCACATTCTTGAATTGGATCTTTCTTCAATACAACTTCTACTACTGCAGGTCGGTTCCCAAATAAACCTAAGAACCCTCTCTTACCCTCATCGATAATATTTATATCTACTCGGTCTTTTGAAACATTTAATTGTCTTAAAGCATCCTGTACTGCCAGCTCGACTGTTTGTCCTTTAGCAGTAATTATACTCACTTGCTTGATCCTCCTGCCTTACTAGCCTTAATTTCCGGCCCTTTGATCAAGTACATTTGAGCGATACCAAAGATATTACCAACAACCCAGTAAAGTGATAATGCAGCTGGGAAGTTAATTGCAAAGATTAAAATCATGATTGGCATTAACCAAATCATCATTGCCATTTGCGGATTTTGACCAGCAGTTCCTGCCATTGCAAGTTTTTGCTGAATAAATGTCGTAATTGCCGCAACAACCGGTAAGATATAGAACGGATCTGCTTGTCCTAAGTCGAACCATAAGAATGTATGCTTACTAATTTCTGATGTTCTCATAATCGCATGGTAAAACGCGAATAAAATAGGCATCTGAACAAAGATTGGTAAACATCCTGCTAATGGATTTACACCATTTTTTTGATACAACTGCATCATTTCTTGTTGTAGTTTTTGCTGCGTTGCTTGATCTTTAGAGCTATATTTCTCTTTTAACTTCACCATTTCTGGTTGTAACGCTTGCATTGCTTTCGTACTCTTCGTTTGTTTAATCATTAATGGTAATAATGCAAAACGAATGATAAGAGTTGTAACAACAATCGCTAAACCGTAATTACTACCAAATAAGTTGGCAAAATACGTAATTAACTGAGAAAGCGGGTATACGAAGTATTCATTCCAAATTCCAGTGCTTTTTGGTGTAATTGGCTGATTTACTTCACTACAGCCAGCAGTAATCGCCATTAATACAACAACCATGGCTAGTAAACCTAATTTCTTTTTCAAAGCCTACTCCTCCTTGTATCGGTATGTATATAGTGTAATTCATTTCCTTACGCTACTTTTTTATTCTTTTCATACCAGAGCGTTTAAAGACATGAATTAAGCTTTTCTTTACTTCTTCATATGTCATCTCTGCACAAGGCTTCCTTGCTATTATAACAAAATCTTTTCCAGAATCTATCTCATCTTTTAATTCTGTGATCGACTGGCGAATCATACGTTTAATTCGGTTACGCACTACTGCATTTCCTATTTTCTTGCTGACAGAAAGGCCAATACGAAAGTTTGGCTGCTCTTCTTTATCTAGTTGATACACAACAAATTGACGATTCGCAGTCGATTTTCCTTTTTGAAAAACCGTCTGGAATTCATCATTCTTTTTTATACGATGTTTTTTCTTCATATCAATTGACACTCCTGTAGTTCATCAGCGGAAATTCACTATTATTAGAAAAAAAGACCACTGAACGATCAGTGGTCTACGCAGATAATACTTTTCTTCCTTTACGACGACGAGCTGCTAGCACTTTACGTCCGTTCGCTGTGCTCATACGGCTGCGGAAACCATGTACTTTGCTGCGCTTACGTTTATTTGGTTGGTAAGTTCTTTTCATTATATGACACCTCCCTGAGGAATATCTGTTAAAGACAGTCTTATAAATTATAGTTAATCAACTAGGAAAATGTCAATGGTTCTAGAAATTTTCATCAAATATTCATTTTGAACCTATTCACATACTTTTTCACAGACGCTATATTTCCTTGTGGATAAATGTTTTTTTCTGTTTTTTATATCCACAAACTCTTTTCGTACTTTTACACAGTATATCGTGTTGTGGACAAGTTTATTCCACAAGGTATTGATTTTGTGGATAACTTTCTTAATTTCATTGCTATAGCTACTTTTTTTTGATATTATAGTTGTGTTTTCACTTTGAATAAGTTTTCCACATCATTATCTTATCCACAATTTGTGTATAACATGTGGACAGTTTTAATCACATGTGGGTAAATGATTATCCACATTTGCTTTTTTTGTCGAAAACCCTATCTCATATACAAACGACGTTTTTAGGTTTTAAAATACGTTTCGTATAAATATACATTTTATATTTATTTAGGTTGTACATTTGTTGCGCAACCTTATTCTTTTACCATCTTAGTAAAGGAGGGACACCTTTGGAAAACATCTCTGATTTATGGAACAGCGCCTTAAAAGAACTAGAAAAAAAGGTCAGTAAACCAAGTTATGAAACATGGTTAAAATCAACGACCGCACATAATTTAAAGAAAGATGTATTAACAATTACGGCTCCAAATGAATTCGCCCGCGATTGGCTAGAATCTCATTATTCAGAGCTAATTTCAGAAACACTTTATGATTTAACAGGGGCAAAATTAGCTATTCGCTTTATTATTCCCCAAAGTCAAGCCGAAGAGGAGATTGATCTTCCTCCTTCTAAACCGAATTCAGCACAAGATGATTCTAATCATTTACCACAGAGTATGCTAAATCCAAAATATACGTTTGATACGTTTGTTATTGGCTCTGGTAACCGTTTTGCTCACGCTGCTTCATTGGCCGTAGCCGAAGCGCCAGCTAAAGCATATAATCCCCTCTTTATTTATGGGGGAGTTGGACTTGGAAAGACCCATTTAATGCATGCAATTGGTCATTATGTAATTGAACATAACCCAAATGCCAAAGTTGTATATTTATCATCAGAAAAATTTACAAATGAATTCATTAATTCTATTCGTGATAATAAAGCTGTCGATTTTCGTAATAAATACCGCAATGTGGATGTTTTATTGATAGATGATATTCAATTTTTAGCGGGAAAAGAACAAACTCAAGAAGAGTTTTTCCATACATTCAATGCATTACACGAAGAAAGTAAACAAATTGTAATTTCCAGTGATCGGCCACCAAAAGAAATTCCAACTTTAGAAGATCGTCTTCGTTCTCGCTTTGAATGGGGACTCATTACGGATATTACGCCACCAGATTTAGAAACGCGGATTGCAATTTTGCGCAAAAAGGCAAAGGCTGAAGGACTTGATATACCAAATGAGGTCATGCTTTATATTGCAAATCAAATCGATTCAAATATTCGTGAACTAGAAGGTGCACTCATCCGAGTTGTAGCTTATTCATCTTTAATTAACAAAGATATTAATGCTGATTTAGCAGCCGAAGCACTTAAAGATATTATTCCAAATTCTAAACCAAAAATTATCTCCATTTATGATATTCAAAAAGCTGTAGGAGATGTTTATCAAGTAAAATTGGAAGATTTCAAGGCGAAAAAGCGAACGAAATCAGTTGCCTTCCCTCGCCAAATTGCAATGTATTTATCACGTGAACTGACAGACTCCTCCTTACCTAAAATAGGTGAAGAATTTGGTGGACGTGATCATACAACAGTTATCCATGCTCATGAAAAAATTTCTAAGCTACTTAAGACGGATACGCAATTACAAAAGCAAGTTGAAGAAATTAACGATATTTTAAAGTAGTAGCTGAATAGTGTGAATAACTTTCCTTGTTTTACGCACAGTCTATCCACATGTAGATAGACTGTTTTTACATCCTTTAACAGGGTTATCCACATATCCACAAGCCCTATTACTATTACTACTATTTTTTATCTTTATTAATTAAATAAAATCTTATACTTACCGGAGGTTTTTCTTTATGCGTTTTACAATACAAAAAGACTATCTTGTAAGAAGTGTACAAGATGTAATGAAGGCTGTTTCTTCTCGTACAACAATTCCGATCCTTACGGGGATTAAAGTTGTCGCTACAGAAGAAGGAGTTACATTAACAGGAAGCGATGCTGATATTTCAATTGAATCTTTCATTCCAGTTGAAGAGAATGGAAAAGAAATCGTAGAAGTGAATCAATCAGGAAGTATTGTTTTACAGGCTAAATATTTTAGTGAAATTGTAAAGAAGTTGCCTAAAGAAACTGTAGAAATTTCTGTGGAAAATCATTTGATGACAAAAATAACTTCTGGAAAATCAGAGTTTAATTTAAATGGTTTAGATTCTGCAGAATATCCATTGTTACCACAAATTGAAGAACATCATGTTTTTAAGATTCCAACGGATTTACTTAAACATATGATTAGACAAACTGTATTTGCAGTTTCCACTTCTGAAACAAGACCAATCTTGACAGGTGTAAACTGGAAGGTATATAACAGCGAACTAACTGGCATTGCTACAGATAGTCACAGACTAGCTCTTCGAAAAGCAAAAATTGAAGGCATTGCAGATGAGTTCCAAGCAAATGTTGTTATTCCAGGAAAAAGTTTAAATGAATTAAGCAAAATTCTAGATGAGTCTGAAGAAATGGTAGATATCGTTATTACGGAGTATCAAGTATTATTCCGTACAAAACATTTATTATTCTTCTCAAGATTGTTAGAAGGAAATTACCCTGATACAACTCGCTTAATTCCAGCGGAGAGCAAAACAGATATTTTTGTAAATACAAAAGAATTTTTACAAGCAATTGATCGTGCATCTCTTTTAGCAAGAGATGGTCGTAATAATGTTGTAAAATTATCAACTTTAGAGCAGGCAATGCTAGAAATTTCCTCGAATTCACCAGAAATCGGAAAAGTAGTAGAAGAAGTTCAATGTGAAAAAGTAGATGGAGAAGAGTTAAAAATATCTTTTAGTGCAAAATATATGATGGATGCACTAAAAGCATTAGATAGTACTGAAATTAAGATTAGCTTTACTGGAGCAATGAGACCATTCTTAATTCGTACAGTAAATGATGAATCCATTATTCAATTAATTTTACCGGTTCGTACTTACTAAGTAAGAAATAAGGGTTGCTAGTTTTCAGATGCTAGTAGCCCTTATTTGATTTTTGGGTATTACTTTCCTAATGCTAGTTTATTTAGTACAATGAAAGAATGAACACTTTCAGAAAGTGAGCGATTTTATGAAACGTATTAAAATTTCAACAGAGTATATTACACTAGGGCAATTTTTAAAGTTAGCCGATGTAATTGATACAGGTGGCGCTGTAAAATGGTTTTTACAAGAATATGAAGTGTACGTGAATCAAGAACTTGAAAATAGAAGAGGTCGCAAACTATATGCGAACGATATTATTGAAATTCCAGGAAGCGGAAGTTTCCAAGTTCAGTCATAAAGGGGGAGCCCTTTGTTTATTTCAGAAATACAATTAAAAAACTATCGCAATTATGAAAAGTTAGAGCTTTCCTTTGAAGATAAGGTAAATGTAATTATCGGCGAGAATGCGCAAGGGAAAACGAATTTGATGGAAGCTATTTATGTTTTAGCGATGGCGAAATCTCATAGAACCTCTAATGATCGCGAACTTATCCGTTGGGATGAAGATTTCGGTCAAATTAAAGGAAAGCTACAAAAGAGAAATAGTTCTTTGTCTTTGGAATTAAATATCTCGAAAAAAGGTAAAAAGGCAAAATTAAATCAACTTGAACAACAAAAATTGAGTCAATATATTGGCGTGATGAATGTTGTCATGTTTGCCCCAGAAGATTTAAATCTTGTAAAAGGAAGCCCTCAAGTAAGAAGACGCTTTTTAGATATGGAATTAGGCCAAATAGCTCCGGTCTATTTGTATGAATTGAGTCAATATCAAAAGGTGCTCACACAACGAAATCACTTGCTAAAAAAGATGCAAGGGAATAGTAAGAATGAGGAAACGATGTTGGATGTATTTACACTTCAACTTATTGAGCATGGTACAAAAATTTTGCAAAAACGCTTTGAATTTTTGCATTTACTACAAGAATGGGCAGCTCCAATTCATCGTGGTATAAGCCGTGGGTTAGAAGAATTAGAAATTGTCTATAAACCGAGTGTAGATGTATCAGAATCAATGGATTTGTCGAAAATAAAAGAAGTATACTATGAAAGTTTTCAATCCGTGAAACAACGTGAAATTTTCCGTGGTACGACTTTAATTGGTCCTCATCGTGATGATTTACAATTCTTCGTTAATAGTAAAAATGTTCAAGTCTTTGGTTCGCAAGGACAACAACGAACGACCGCACTGTCCCTAAAATTAGCTGAAATTGAATTGATTTACTCAGAAGTTAAAGAATATCCGATTCTTCTATTGGATGATGTATTATCAGAATTAGATGATTATCGTCAATCGCATCTGTTAAATACAATTCAAGGAAAAGTGCAAACATTTGTGACAACGACGAGTGTCGACGGAATTGAACACGAAACATTAAAAGAAGCGAAAACAATTCATGTAACGAACGGCACGGTAGATTGTGAAATAGATAGGGCGTAATCCCTGTTTAAATGGAAAAGTAGGTGATCTTTGTGTCAATGGAACAAAAGCAAATGCAAGAAAATTCATATGATGAAAGTCAAATACAGGTACTTGAAGGGCTAGAAGCAGTTCGAAAACGCCCTGGTATGTATATTGGATCTACAAGCGGAAAAGGACTTCACCATCTTGTATGGGAAATCGTCGATAATAGTATTGATGAAGCACTTGCAGGTTACTGTGATGAAATTAACGTTAGTATCGAAGAAGATAATAGTATTCGTGTAACGGATAATGGACGTGGTATTCCAGTTGGTATACAAGAAAAAATGGGACGTCCTGCTGTAGAGGTTATTATGACCGTTCTTCATGCTGGTGGTAAGTTTGGCGGCGGCGGTTATAAAGTTTCTGGTGGTTTGCATGGTGTTGGGGCATCTGTAGTAAATGCCCTATCAACAGAACTAGAGGTATTTGTACATCGTGAAGGTAAAATCCATTATCAAAAATACGAAAGAGGTATTCCGGTTGCGGATTTAAAAGTCATTGGTGACACAGATCAAACAGGAACGATAACTCGATTTAAACCAGATCCAGAAATTTTTCAGGAAACAACAGTATACGAATTTGATACGCTCGCAACTCGTATGCGTGAATTAGCATTTTTAAATCGTAATATTAAATTAACAATTGAAGATAAACGTGAACATAAGCAAAAGAAAGAATTCCATTATGAAGGTGGAATTAAATCATACGTCGAGCATTTAAATCGCTCAAAACAACCAATCCATGAAGAACCTGTATATGTAGAAGGATCAAAAGATGGTATTCAAGTTGAGGTTTCCTTACAGTATAACGAAGGATATACAAATAATATTTACTCATTTACGAATAACATTCATACGTATGAAGGTGGAACACATGAAGTAGGGTTTAAAACAGCTTTAACTCGTGTGATTAACGATTATGGACGTAAAAATAGTATTTTAAAAGATGCAGACAGTAACTTAACGGGTGAGGATGTTCGTGAAGGTTTAACTGCAATTGTATCAATTAAACATCCAAACCCACAATTTGAAGGACAAACGAAGACGAAACTTGGGAATAGTGAAGCAAGAACGATTACAGAGTCTGTGTTTTCAGAGGCATTTGAAAAGTTCTTACTAGAAAACCCGAATGTTGCACGAAAAATCGTAGAAAAAGGTACGATGGCAGCACGTGCACGTGTTGCAGCGAAAAAAGCACGTGAATTGACACGCCGCAAGAGTGCATTAGAAGTTTCAAGTTTACCTGGTAAATTAGCGGATTGCTCTTCGAAAGATCCAGCAATTAGTGAAATTTACATTGTAGAGGGTGACTCTGCCGGTGGATCAGCAAAACAAGGGCGTGATCGTCACTTCCAAGCGATTTTACCGCTAAAAGGTAAAATTATTAACGTTGAAAAAGCAAGATTGGATAAAATTTTATCTAACGATGAAGTGCGTACAATTATTACTGCAATTGGTACGAACATTGGCGGCGATTTTGATATTGAGAAAGCTCGTTATCATAAAGTTATTATTATGACGGATGCCGACGTAGATGGTGCGCATATTCGTACCCTATTATTAACGTTCTTCTATCGTTATATGCGTCAAATTATTGAACATGGTTATATCTATATTGCACAGCCACCGTTGTTTAAAATACAACAAGGTAAAAAAATTCAATATGCTTATAATGAGAAAGAGCTTGAAAAGATTTTAGCTGAATTACCAGCTCAACCTAAACCCGGGATCCAACGTTACAAAGGTTTAGGAGAAATGAATCCAGCTCAGCTTTGGGAAACGACAATGGACCCAGAAGTGCGTTCATTACTTCAAGTTTCCCTTCAAGATGCAATTGAAGCAGATGAAACATTTGAAATTTTAATGGGGGATAAAGTAGAGCCACGTCGTAACTTTATCCAAGAAAATGCAAAATACGTGAAAAACCTTGATATTTAAATGAGTAATGACAGGAATCTGAGTATTCCTGTCTTCTACATATAAATCAATGTATGTGTAACGGAAATGTAAGAGGAGGTGCTCGTTGATGTCAGACAATCAACAACAAGCACGAATTCGAGAAATTAATATTAGTCATGAAATGCGTACCTCATTTTTAGATTACGCAATGAGTGTTATCGTATCTCGTGCATTACCAGATGTTCGTGATGGATTAAAACCTGTGCATCGTAGGGTTTTATATGCGATGAATGATTTAGGAATTACGGCTGATAAAGCGTATAAGAAATCAGCACGTATTGTTGGTGAAGTAATTGGTAAGTATCACCCTCATGGTGATTCAGCTGTTTATGAAACAATGGTACGTATGGCGCAAGATTTCAGTCAACGTTATATGCTTGTTGATGGGCATGGTAACTTTGGATCTGTCGATGGAGATTCAGCAGCAGCAATGCGTTATACAGAAGCAAGAATGTCTAAGATTTCTATGGAGTTAATACGTGATATTTCAAAAAATACGATTGATTATCAAGATAACTATGATGGTTCTGAAAGAGAGCCAATTGTATTACCAGCGCGTTTTCCTAACTTACTAGTAAATGGTACGACAGGTATTGCAGTTGGTATGGCAACGAATATTCCGCCGCATCAACTTGGCGAAGTAATTGATGGTGTATTGGCATTAAGTCATAATCCTGATATTACTATTGCAGAATTAATGGAGTGCATTCCAGGACCAGATTTCCCGACGGCAGGTTTAATTTTAGGAAGAAGTGGTATTCGTAGAGCGTATGAAACAGGACGCGGTTCTATTATACTTCGTGCTAAAGTTGAAATTGAAGAGAAGTCAAATGGCAAACAATCTATTATCGTAACGGAACTACCTTATCAAGTAAATAAGGCGCGATTAATTGAAAAAATTGCAGAATTAGTTCGCGATAAGAAAATTGAAGGTATTACAGATTTACGTGATGAATCAGATCGAAATGGTATGCGTATTGTTATGGAAGTACGTCGTGATGCCAATGCTAATGTATTATTAAATAACTTATATAAACATACAGCACTTCAAACAAGTTTCGGTATTAACATGCTGTCTCTTGTAAATGGAGAGCCACAAGTGCTGAACTTAAAACAAAATTTATATCATTACTTGGAACATCAAAAGGTAGTAATTCGTAGACGTACAGCTTATGAACTAGAAAAAGCAGAAGCGCGTGCTCATATTTTAGAAGGATTACGAATTGCCTTAGACCATCTGGATGAAGTTATTACATTAATTCGTAGTTCGAAAACAGCGGAAATTGCAAAGCAAGGTTTAATGGAACGTTTCGGCTTAAGTGAAAAACAAGCGCAAGCTATTTTAGATATGCGTTTGCAACGTTTAACAGGTTTAGAACGCGAAAAGATTGAACAAGAATATCAGGACTTAATGAAGTTAATCGCTGAATTAAAAGCAATCTTAGCAGATGAAGAAAAGGTTCTTGAGATTATTCGTGAAGAATTAACGGAAGTAAAAGAGCGCTTCAATGATAAGAGACGCACAGAAATTACAATTGGTGGTATGGAGTCTATTGAAGATGAAGACTTGATTCCAGAACAAAATATCGCCATTACGTTAACTCATAATGGTTATATTAAGAGGTTACCAGCTTCCACGTATAAAACACAGAACCGTGGTGGACGTGGTGTGCAAGGAATGGGGACAAATGATGATGATTTCGTCGAGCATTTATTAACTACTTCTACGCATGATCATATTCTATTCTTCACTAATAAGGGGAAAGTATACCGTACGAAAGGATATGAAATCCCAGAGTATAGTCGTACAGCGAAAGGTATACCTATTATTAACCTATTAGGTGTAGATAAGGGCGAATGGATTAACGCCATTATTCCAATTCGTGAATTTGGTGACGATGAATTCTTATTCTTCACAACAAAACAAGGTATCTCTAAGAGAACACCACTTTCATCATTTGCAAATATCCGTACGAATGGTTTAATTGCAATCTCTCTTCGTGAAGAGGATGAAGTAATATCTGTACGTTTAACATCTGGTGATAAGGATATTATTGTAGGAACAAGCAATGGTATGTTAATTCGTTTTAACGAGCAAGATGTGCGTTCTATGGGACGTAACGCGGCTGGTGTAAAAGCAATTACATTAGGTGAAGAAGATCAAGTTGTAGGTATGGAAATTGTCGAAGAGGATGTAAATGTTTTAATTGTAACGAAAAATGGTTATGGAAAACGTACGCCAATTGATGAATACCGTCTACAAAGCCGTGGTGGTAAAGGTCTGAAGACTTGTAATATTACAGATAAAAACGGGAAATTAGTAGCTGTTAAATCTGTAACAGGTGAAGAAGATATTATGTTAATTACAGCAGCGGGTGTTATTATTCGTATGCCAGTTGATCAAATCTCTCAAATGGGACGTAATACACAAGGTGTTCGTCTAATTCGATTAGAGGATGAGCAAGAGGTAGCGACAGTAGCAAAAGCACAAAAAGATGATGAGGAAGAAACGAGCGAAGAGGTTTCTTCAGAAGAATAAGAGGGGAGATATCTCCCCTCTTTATTTTTTTATAATAATACTTGCATAGGGAAGGGAAAGCCTATATAATAGGCAGAGTCAGCAAATGAGAGATATAAGTTATCGAAAAAACTTGTTGACGAAAATAATATACTATGATATATTATAAAAGTCGCTGAAACGCGATGTTGAACTTTGAAAACTAAACGAAACAAACAACGTGAAACGTCAATT
>NZ_MACE01000018.1 GCF_001883995.1 Bacillus paranthracis
TATTCAAGGACCGGCGGGTGCTACTGGTGCCACTGGACCTCAAGGCGTTCAAGGGCCAACGGGCGCTACTGGTATAGGAGTTACCGGACCTACTGGGCCTACTGGACCTAGCTTCCCTATAGCAACAATTGTTGTAACAAACAACATTCAACAAACAGTACTACAATTTAATAACTTTATCTTCAGTACTGCAATTAACGTAAATAATATTATCTTTAATGGCACAGACACAGTTACAGTTATCAACGGTGGTATTTATGTAATTAGCGTATCCATCTCTACAACTGCACCAGGATGTGCGCCACTCGGAGTAGGAATTTCAATAAATGGAGCAGTCGCAACTGACAACTTCTCTTCAAATTTAATAGGCGACTCACTTTCATTTACTACAATCGAAACATTAGCTGCAGGAGCAAACATTTCTGTCCAATCTACTCTTAACGAGATTACGATCCCTGCAACAGGAAATACTAACATTCGTCTAACTGTATTTAGAATCGCTTAAATTTCACTATTTATCGTTTATGGCAAATAAAAAAAGAGCGAGAAACTCGCTCTTTTTTTGTTATGTACAATAATTCATTACTATTCTAATTCAATTGAAACATTTTTTTGTGGTACAAATGTAGAAATTGCATGTTTATAAATAAGCTGTTGCTTACCTTCTGTTTCCAGTAGGACTGTAAAATTATCAAATCCTTTAATTAATCCACGAAGCTGGAAACCATTTAATAAGTACAGCGTAACAAACGTATTCTCTTTACGGAGTTGATTTAAAAACTGATCTTGAATATTGATTGATTGCTTCATGTCGAATCCTCCTCTTTTTCTCTACTTACTATTATTCGACTTTAGTTGTAGCTTTCCTTCTATGTATCGTAAAATTTCTGACGTTTTTTCACCGTCTGTAACATCAAACCATGTGACATCCATCTTATTACGGAACCACGTTAATTGACGTTTTGCATAACGACGTGAATTCGTCTTTAATTGTGATACCGCTTCTTCTAAAGAGACACGATCCTCAAAATAATCATATATCTCTTTATACCCAATCGCTTGAATAGATTGACAATCTCGTATCCCTCGATTATACAACCCTTCTACTTCTTCTAATAAACCTTGGTCCATCATTATATCAACTCGTAAGTTAATGCGATCGTATAGCATTTCACGATCCATTGTCAAGCCAATTAAGGAAACATCGTATAATAACTCGTTTTCTTGTTTTTCAAGTTGATCACTCATTTTTTCACCCGTCGTGTGGAAAATTTCTAACGCCCTAATGACACGGCGTACATTATTTGCATGAATACGCTCAGCGCTGTCTGGGTCTACTTCCTGTAATTTCTTATGTACATATTCCACACCACGTTCTAATGCTAACTTTTCCATTTGTTCTCGGTATATAGCATCACCAGCATCATCCGTAAACTGATAATCGAATAAAACAGATTGTATATACAGACCAGTTCCACCAACGATAATCGGCAATTTACCACGCTTTGTAATCTCGCGAATATGCTTACGAACACGTTCTTGAAATTCGGCAACCGAAAATGATTCTTCCGGATTTTTTATATCAACCATATAATGTGGAATTCCGTCCATCTCTTCTTTCGTCACCTTTGCGGTTCCAATATCCATCGTACGATAAATCTGCATGGAATCTCCACTTATAATTTCACCATTTAACGCTTTGGCAAGATCAATACTTAACTTCGTCTTCCCAACAGCAGTTGGTCCAATGATGACAGCAACTTTTTCACGTTGCACTTCTCCCATATCATTCAACTCTCTTTATGTAATGTACTCCATCTATTGATTATATCCAATCTTACCAATTTTAACGGCATGATTGCAAGTTCTTTCATTACGGTACATGAAATTATAAATAAAAAAGAACATAGTTTGTCCAATTCCGCATATACATGATTAAAAATACCTTCGAGAGGATGAGTTAACTATGAAACAATCCACTATCAATTTTTCATCTTTGACAAAAGACCTCATTTTAGCTACTGCTACAAAAGAACACAATTGTTCACAAGAAGAATTATACTTCGCCTTAAATTGTTTACTACGTTCTTTTCATTCTGCTCTCCAAGAAACAACATTACATCTAGAAAATAAAGATACAGAGTATATACAAAACCAATTTTGCAGCGCATATAAAATTATTACAGGTAAAACTATTTATCCTTTTCAATAATCCATAAAAGGCGATTGCTTACATACTTTCAAGCAACCGCCTTTTATATTAATACACATATACTACTCTATAACTTTCACTTTTACAGATTTGCGCCCCCAGCTATTCGCACTACCATCTGAGCCAACTAAAACATCAATACGATTTCCTTTAATCGCACCACCAGTATCTCCAGCAATCGCTTCTCCATATCCTTCTACCCATACTTTTGATCCAAGTGGAATTACTTTAGGATCAACAGCAATTACTTTCATATTTGGATTCGCTGTTAAGTCATGCCCCATTGCAGTTAATACACGACCACCATACGAACCATTCTCACTCGGATCTGCTGTATATGCTGTCGCTTCTACCGTTATTTCACGTCCACTAGTCGGTGCACTTGTTTCATTAGATTTCGCAACTTGTTTCGTAGTTGACTGCTGTTTTGCCACAGGTTTACTTGATTCTACATTCTTAACAGATTCTTTACTCTTAACTACTTTATTACTTTTAACCGGCGTATTTACTCTTTCCGGCGCTTCTTCTTTCGTTGCAACTTCTTTCTTTTCAATCACTGGTGCCGTTCCTGTTAAAAATGGCACATGAACATATCCTGTTTTTCCATTATAGTCAAATTGCAACCATTCATTTTGAACTTGATTTGTCGTTTCAATTACATCATTTTTATTCAGTTTTCCAATAATTTCTGAGTCAGTATTCGCTCCAGCGCGAACATTTAACACACCCGCCGTCACATAATATGTACTTTTTGTAAATTCAGCACTTACAAATGCTTCTTGACCATTTAATTTAATTTTTGTCCATCCGTTTTCTGTATTTACAACATCTAATTTATTTCCACTTAAAATTTTACCTACAAGCTTAGACTCTACAGTTGGGTTTTCTCTAACATTTAATACGTCTGTTGTTACAATCGTTTCCGCTTTCGCAGAACCTGCAAAAATCCCAAGACCAAAAACTGCCGCCGTTGCTATACCTAATAATTTTTTCATGAATAGCCTCCATTTGCTTTGTTTTCGTATTTTTATTATAGCAACGGATTTTTAAGATTTTTAGAAAACACACAATTACAAACCATTCGTAACATACGATTAATGAGCTGTAACATAAATTTCCATATTAATGAATTACATTTCCAATAGAATTCCCAATAGTTTTCATATATTTTCCACATACAAGCTCCAGAATTTTTTTCCAGAAAAAATTACAGTATTACTTTTTTGTTACAAAAAAATCATATTTCATTACATCTTTTACCAAAATTCATCATTCTCCAATTATCAACCTCCTTTTTTGTAATAAAAAGGAGCAGCTAATAAAAGCTACTCCCTTTACACGTATTATTTAACTTTCTTTTTCCAAATTCCCATCATAAGAGCAGAAACAACTGCCCCTATCAATATCGATAAAATATATAACACTGGTTTATTTACTAAAGCGATAACAAACAATCCACCATGCGGTGCTGGTAATGTAATTTGGAATAACATTGATAATGCACCTGCAATACTTGAACCGACAACACAACTGACAATTACCCGAACCGGATCTGCTGCTGCAAACGGAATCGCACCTTCTGTAATAAACGATGCCCCCATAATATAATTTGTTAAACCAGACTTACGTTCCGCTTCTGTAAACTTCGATTTAAAGAAGGTAGTTGCTAACGCAATTGCAAGCGGTGGCACCATACCACCAGCCATAACCGCTGAATGTACCCCAAAGTTCTTCGCTTCTATCGCAGCAATACCAAACGTAAATGCTGCTTTATTAATTGGACCACCCATATCAATTGCCATCATCGCACCTAAAATAAGACCTAGTAATATAGCATTTGTACCGTTCAAACCATTTAACCATCCTGTTAACATTTCATTCAATGCTACTACAGGCGGAATTACTACTTTTTGCATAACAACTCCTGTAATCAATAATCCAAAGACCGGATATAACAATACAGGTTTAATTCCTTCTAATTGTACTGGTAGGCCTGAAAATAATTTTTTCAATCCTAAAACAACATATCCGGCTAAGAAACCAGCAATTAATCCACCTAAAAATCCAGCATTCGCATGTGCCGCTAAAAATCCTCCGACAACACCGGGCATAAAACCAGGACGATCAGCAATAGAACTAGCAATAAACCCTGCTAAAATTGGTACAAGGAATAAAAATGCCCCTGTTCCCCCTCCTCCAATAGACATGAACAATTCAGCTAAAGGACCTTCTGCTTTTATACCACCAAACGAAAACGCTAGCGCAATTAAAATCCCGCCACCAACAACGAATGGAAGCATATTACTTACGCCGTTCATTAAATGCTTATAAATTCCTAATCCATTTTCTTTCTCCGTATTTTCTGCCTTTCCATCCTCTTTTACACCTTTAAAGATTGGTGCATCTTGTTTTACAGCCCGATTAAGAAGTTTTTCAGTTTTTCTAATCCCGTCAGCGACTGGCACTTGAATAACATGTTTACCAGCAAAACGATTCATTTCTACTTGTTTATCTGCTGCAACAATTATAGCCGTTGCGCGTTCAATATCCTCTTTCGTTAAACCGTTTTTTATACCTGTTGATCCATTCGTTTCAACTTTAATTGCAATTCCTAGCTCTACTGCTTTTGCTTTCAAGCTATCTGCTGCCATATATGTGTGAGCGATTCCAGTCGGGCAAGCTGTAACAGCTAATACGTACGGTTCATTCCCTTCTGGTTTTGCAACTTCAACCTCTTCTTCTTCTTCTTTTTCATTTTCTTTTTCATCAAATAAACGAAGAAGTTCTTCTTCATCCTTCGCTTCTAACAATTGCTTACGAAACCCTTCATCCATTAATAGTGTAGATAGGCGTGATAACGTTTCTAAATGCGTATTATTCGCCCCTTCACTTGCAGCAATCATAAAAAATAAATGCGCAGGTTGTCCGTCAAGCGATTCATAGTTGATACCGCTTACACTTCTACCAAAACAAATCGCTGGTTGCTTAACAGCTTTTGTTTTCGCATGAGGTATAGCAATCCCTTCACCAATGCCGGTTGTACTTTGTGACTCCCTCTTTAAAATAGCTTCTTTAAATTCAGCTTTGCTATTTAAACGATTTGCCCCGTTTAATTTCTCAACTAACTCATCTATGACAGCTTCTTTATTTGAAGCTGTCAAATTCATAATAACTGTATCCCTTTTTAATAGTTCTGTAATTTTCATATGTTGCTTCCCCCTATCGCTTAGTTACAATTACTTGCGACAATAATTCTTCTACTTTTTCCTTTTCACATAAATCGGCTGAAAATGCTGTTGCACTCCCTGTTGCAACGCCATATTGAAATGCCTTTTCAATATCTTTTGTCTGTTCATATCTTCCTACAAATCCCGCAACGAGAGAATCTCCAGCCCCAACCGAATTAATTACAACGCCTTTTGGAATAGTTGCTTCATATATACCTTCTGCCGTAAATAATAAAGCTCCATCTCCGGCCATTGATACGATAACGTGCTCTACACCTTGTTCAACTAATTTTCTTCCATATGGTAAAACATCTTCTACTGTGGAAATCTCTACTCCGAATAACTCACCAAGTTCATGATGATTAGGCTTTATTAAAAATGGTTTATTTTTAACTACATGCTGCAGCGCACTACCACTTGCATCTACTACTACACGAATGCCTTTTTCAGCTCCGAACGCTGCGATTGATTCATAAAAGGTAGTTGGGATAGACGCTGGTACACTTCCAGCTAGTACAACACAATCTCCCTTTTGCATACTTTCAATTTGTTTCATTAATTGTTCAAATTGTTCCTTAGTCACACTAGGTCCTTGCCCATTTAATTCTGTTTCTTCTTGCCCTTTTATTTTCACATTAATTCGAGAATCTCCATCTACTTGGACGAAGTTTGTTGTTACACCTTCCGCCTGTAATACATCTTTAATAAATCGACCGGTAAATCCACCAGTAAATCCTAGCGCTACATTTTCAACACCTAAACGATGAAGAACGCGAGAAACATTAATTCCTTTTCCTCCAGGAAACTTCATATCTTTTTCTGCTCGATTTACTGCGCCTAACTCTAAGGAATTAACTTGTACTATATAATCAATAGATGGGTTTAAAGTTACTGTATAGATCATTGTTTATCAGCCTCAATTACATTGGTTTGTCTTTTATATTTTTCTAAATCAATTTCTAAATGGTTTGTAATAATATTCGCCTCTTCAACATTGGCAATTTTCGCAAACGCAACTTCCGAAAACTTACTTTCATCAATTAAGAAATATCCTTCATTTGCTAATGTTAATGCCATTTGCTTTAAAAGTGCCTCTTCCGGATCTGGTGTTGTAAAACCAAGTTGTTCATGTACACCATTCGCTCCTAAAAAACATTTATCAAAACGATACTTCTGCATGCTTTCCTGTGCCATAGCACCGATTAAAGCTTTCGTCCTACTCTTCATCATTCCGCCTAGTAAATATGCACGAATATGATTTTCAACTAAAGCTTCAATATGCATAAGTCCATTCGTAACAACGGTAACATCCGTATTTATTAAAAATGGAATCATTTCAAATGTTGTACTTCCTGCATCTAAATAAATGCAATCACCTTGTTCCACAACGTTAGCCGCATACTTCGCAATTTGTTGTTTTATTTGAATGTTTTTGGATGATTTTTCAACCATCGTCGGCTCCTGTCCTTTTCCTGTTAAAACAGCTGCACCACCGTGAACTCTTTTTAATAACCGTTGTTTTTCCAATTGCGCTAAATCACGACGAATTGTTGATTCAGAGCTTTCTGTTCTTTCCACTAATTGTTGTAATTTAACAACCTTCTGCTCTTTTACAAGTTGCAATATCATTTGATGACGTTCAGGAGTTAACATTTTATTCACCTCTTCTTTGATTACAGTATAATGAAAACGATCACAAAAATCAACCATAAACATTCACAAATAACCAAAAACAATCACAAACAGTTATAAACAACAAAAAAGAAACCCATTGGATTGTTATATCAAATGGGTTCCTTTACTCGCTTCACTTATAAGGAAGCTTTATATATGCTTAAAACATCGTCGTTATTTAATTTTTTAAAGTTACCAAATTCGCCATAAGCCATCGCTTTATCCGCCATTACATCAATTTCATTTTCTCCAATAGCATAATCAGATAACGTTACTGGTGCTTCAATTGAAGTCCAAAATTGACGTAACGCCTCAATTCCTTCTAACGCAATTTCTCGATCAGTCTTTCCATCTGTTTCTACATCGAATACACGAATAGCGAACTGTTTAAAACGACTTACATTTTCATCTACAACATGCTTCATCCAGTTCGGGAATAAAATCGCAAGGCCACCTCCGTGTGGTATATCATGAACCGCTGAAACCGCGTGCTCAATATTGTGTGTTGCCCAGTCTCCTTTTACTCCCATCGCTAAAATACCGTTTAGCGCCATAGTACCGCAGTATAAAATCGTTTCTCTATGCTCATAATTTTCTAGATCATTTAAAAGCTTAGGAGCTGTCTCAATGACTGTTTTTAAAACAGATTCACAATAACGATCTTGTAATTCTGTATTTGTTCCATGATGGAAATATTGTTCTAATACGTGTGACATAATATCTACCATACCGTAAATTGTTTGATCCCTCGGTACAGACGCAGTATGAGCTGGATCTAAAATTGAAAACTGAGGGAAGGTAACTGGGCTACCCCAGCCATATTTTTCATTCGTTTCCCAGTTTGTAATGACAGAACCAGCATTCATTTCAGATCCTGTTGCCGCAAGAGTAAGCACAGTACCAAATGGTAATGCCTCACTGGCAAATGTTTTTTTCGTTACAATATCCCACACATCTCCATCGTACTTACTACCAGCTGCAATTGCCTTCGTACAGTCGATTACACTACCTCCACCAACTGCTAAAATAAATTCAACACCATTATCTTTACAAATTTGAATCCCTTTCTTTACAGTTGATACACGTGGATTCGGTTCAACACCTGTCAATTCAAATACTTCTGCATTTATTTCCTTTAAAATAGAAATTACATTATCATAAATACCGTTTCTTTTAATGCTACCTCCCCCGTATACGAGAAGAACTTTTTTACCGAACTGTGGAATTTCAGTTTTCAATTGCTCTAATTGACCTTTACCGAAAATAAGTTTCGTTGGATTACGAAATACAAAATTTTGCATATCCCTTTACCATCCCTTCTATATGAAAAGCAACTATACTTTTGTATACCATATTTTTTTCATTTTACAAAAACATTTGCCTAACAAAAAAATCCCAGCCTATAGGCTGAGATTTTTTATTGATAATAAGGTGAGATCATTAAGTAAACAATAACACCAGATAAACTTACATATAACCAAATCGGCATCGTCCAACGTACAATTTTACGATGACGTGTTAATTGATTTGTAAAACCAAATACAAGTGCAAACAATGCAAGTGGTACGATAATTGCTGCAAGGATAATATGTGTAATTAAAATGATGAAATACACATATTTAATGAATCCTTCGCCACCAAAATGTGTTGCTGGCGCCAAGTAATGATACGATAAATAAGAAACACAAAATAGCAACGTCGTTGTAAATGCTGCTAGGATGAAGCCACGATGCATTTTCACATTCTTCTTAATAATAGAGAATAACGCTGCTAATAAAAATACGAACGTAAAGCTATTAAAAATTGCGTTTAACATTGGTAAAATCGTTACATCAAAATGTACTTCTCCTTCATAGCCAACAGGTCCAAAGAACAAAAATAAAATAATCGCATTTACAATTACAGAAAGCGTTATCACAATAGGAGCATAGCTTTTCTGATTTGTTGATTGATCCACCAAAATGGTCACTCCCTCTTCCTTCAAATATGTATACGTAACCTCACTATTTTAACATACTATTCACAGTGTAAATGTGACAATAGTTTGACACAGCAAGACAAAACAAAGAAAAAATCCTTCTTAATAAAACTTCTTAAGAAGGATTTTATCGCTTTATTATTCAAATAGCAATGCGATTAGTTTTTGTTAAAAAATGTATCGCTATATGCTTGAAAAATTTCAGACACTTGATATCCCATTAAAGAAATTGCTGTTAATGAAAAGAAACCAATCATAAGAAATCGAAACCACATATAAATCTCCTCCTTGTATTTAGCTTAAAGAACATTCGCTATATTACAAGTTGAGTGGCACTCTTCATCGTCACTTTCCTTTTTCTTTACAATTGCTGTAATAAATCGAATCATAAAGAAAAATACAAAAGGAAATTGTTCGTAATTTACCTTGGCATAGTTCAGCAACGGCTCGCGTTGCATATCGAACGGGGATGAGAAGGAATAGAACATACCTTGCTCTTCCATATATACAATTACAATTTTCATACAAAATACGATTCCTAGAAACGAAACAATATCTTGCCATTCTGTCGTATATAGCAGGTTATACAGCTCTAATACGTACTCTTCCATCGTCATCCCCCCTTCCTTTTTTATCATTTTGCTCGCCTTCGCATAAAAAGTCAAGAAAAAAGTTTATATTCACTATGACAATAGTAATTACTCATTTTTATGATTATATATGATTCTTTTATAGCAATGATTGGGTGTAACTCTCTTCGAAAACAAGAAATTAGAATCGCACAGATTCCTCATTCTTACTTGTAGTATTCGATACTGTACTATTTTTATTTCTATTAAAAATAAAATAAGAAAGTATTATAAGAACAGTAACAAGCATCGTCAAAAGTGCTTGTGAACGTAAAGATTCAATTGCAAGCATCGCAACTAAAACAGCTATAATAGCGGCAATTGTAACATACGTTACATACGGGAAAAACCACATTTTCACTTTCAAATTTTGTTGTTCTACTTTCCCCATTTTTTTACGGATCTTTAAATGCGAAACAGCTATAACGAGATAAACGAGTAACGCAATTCCGCCAGATGCATTGACTAAAAATAAAAAGACTTTATCTGGAGATATATAACTAAAAACAACTCCAATATAAGCGAAGAACGTTCCGAATAAAACGGCCCGAACTGGAACACCACTACTATTCAATTTCAAAAATGCCTTTGGAGCATCTCCTCTTTCTGCCATTGAAAAAAGCATTCTTGAGTTCGTATATAAACCAGAATTTAAACAAGAAAGTACAGCTGTTAAAACGATAAAATTCATAATTTGTGCTGCCGCTGGTATCCCTATATGTTCCAGTACCGCTACAAACGGACTTTTTAATATGTTCGCTGAATTCCATGGAAGAAGTGTAACAACTACAGCAATCGATCCAATGAAAAATACGAGAATACGCCAAATTACACTATTTGTTGCTGTTTTTACTGCTTTTACAGGTTCAGCAGATTCTCCAGCAGCTACTGCAACAATCTCAGATCCCATAAATGAAAATATAACGACAGTAATTCCAAGTAGCACCGAACTTATACCGTTTGGCATAAATCCTCCTTGTCCTACTAAATTCGAAGTGCCAGGTGCTTCCGTTCCTGGTACAAATCCTAAAATAACAGCTAGTCCAAGACAAAGGAACAAAATAATACTTATTACTTTAATAAAAGAAAACCAATATTCAAACTCTCCAAATGATTTCACCGAAAAAACATTCGTCAATGTTAATAAAATCGTTAATATTAGGCTTAATAACCAAAGTGGGATTTCTGGAATCCAGTATTGAATAATACCAGCACCTGCTGTGGCTTCTATCGCAATAACAATTACCCAGAAAAACCAATATAGCCACCCAATTGTATAACCGGCCCATGGACCAATTGCTTCTCTTGCATATGTTGCAAATGACCCACTTGTCGGGTTAATAGCTGCCATTTCCCCAAGCATTCTCATAACGAAAACGACTAGAAGTCCTGCTAATGCATATGAAACGATAGAACCTGGCCCTGCTGAATGCACAACTGCCCCACTTCCAACAAACAAACCAGCTCCTATTACGCCGCCAATTGAGATCATTGTAATGTGGCGTATTTTGAGGTCTTTCTTAAGATTTTTATCCAACTCTTATACATCCCCTTCCAAACGTAATTTTGAAATTTATGTAAGAGTATTATGTGAAAACCTTGCCTACACTTTAAAATATATCAAAATATTCTGAATTTAACAATTGTAATGCAAGCTCCTATAAAAATTATTACATTAGGTTTAATAATTTTCCATATACAATTGTTGAGAAAATTATAGCTACCTTACGAAAGAACGAATTTTCAGATATCATTAAATAAACAAGATTATACATCTAGACAACTTTTTGTATAGGAGTGTTGATATGTTAAACAAGTTCAAATTCATTTGTTGTACGTTATTCATTTTTTTACTGCTACCACTAGCCCCCTTTCAAGCACAAGCAGCAAACAATTTAGGATCAAAACTACTCGTTGGATACTGGCATAACTTTGATAACGGTACTGGCATTATTAAATTAAGAGACGTTTCACCAAAATGGGATGTAATTAATGTATCTTTCGGGGAAACTGGTGGTGATCGTTCTACTGTTGAATTTTCTCCTGTGTATGGTACAGATGCAGAATTCAAATCAGATATTTCTTATTTAAAGAGTAAAGGAAAAAAAGTAGTTCTTTCAATTGGTGGACAAAATGGAGTCGTTTTACTTCCTGACAATGCCGCTAAGCAACGCTTTATTAATTCCATACAATCTCTCATTGATAAATACGGTTTTGATGGAATAGATATTGACCTTGAATCAGGTATTTACTTAAACGGAAATGACACTAATTTCAAAAACCCAACTACTCCTCAAATCGTAAATCTTATTTCGGCTATTCGAACAATCTCAGATCATTACGGTCCCGACTTTCTATTAAGCATGGCTCCTGAAACAGCTTATGTTCAAGGCGGTTATAGTGCATACGGAAGCATCTGGGGTGCATATTTACCGATTATTTACGGAGTGAAAGACAAACTGACATACATTCACGTTCAACACTACAACGCTGGCAGCGGGGTTGGAATGGACGGTAATAACTACAATCAAGGTACTGCAGACTACGAGGTCGCTATGGCAGATATGCTCTTACATGGTTTTCCTGTAGGTGGTAATGCAAATAACATGTTCCCAGCTCTTCGTTCGGATCAAGTAATGATTGGACTTCCTGCAGCACCAGCGGCCGCTCCAAGTGGTGGGTATATTTCTCCAACTGAAATGAAAAAAGCTTTAGATTATATCATTAAGGGAATTCCTTTCGGAGGAAAGTATAAACTTTCAAATGAGAGTGGCTATCCTGCATTCCGCGGCCTAATGTCTTGGTCTATTAATTGGGATGCAAAAAACAACTTTGAATTCTCTAGTAACTATAGAACATATTTCGATGCGATTCCCTTGCAAAAATAATGAAAACAACAATAGGTTTTATATGACCTATTGTTGTTTTTTATTTACCACCAATTAACATCGCTCGTTCATCAAAATCAAATTAAGAATGATGATGTGGAATTGAATACATTAGTTACTATTTTGCTTCAATACAAATACTGAAAGTTCAGGTACACTCCAAAATCTAACAGGCATTCGGGTTGTCCCAATACCACGATTTACATATAAATATAACGGCTTACTCTTCCCCTCTACTTCATACATACCTTCAACATGACTCTCAGCTAGTTTTGTCGTAATGAATGGACCGATAAAAGGAATTTGAACTTGTCCTCCGTGACTATGGCCTGACATTTGAAAATCAACTGGGTAACGTGCTACTTTGTCTACAACATCCGGCTCATGTACTAATAACATATTGAAATCTTGTTGCCTTACATGTTTTAAAGTTGAGTCTATTTGCGGCTTACCTAATAAAAAATCATCCAAACCTGATATTGTAATATATTTGCCGTTTTCCGCTTTAATTTTCTGCACTTCATTGACTAACACAGCGAAACCAGCTTCCTCCATATATTTTTTATAAAATAAACTACCTCCGCCGCCTCTATCATGATTCCCAAACACTGCATATTTCCCTAAGGGTGCATGTATTTTTTGTAAAATCCCTTTCGCTTCTTCTCTTTCGGCTTTATACGATCCAAACTTATCTATTAAATCCCCTGTGAAAACTACTACATCCGGACTTAATGCATTTATCTTCTCCACCAAATTTTCTAATTGTTTCAGTGTGAATTCTGGCCCTAAATGTACATCTGAGAACTGCAATATTTTTTTATTATGAAACTCTTTAGGAATTGTAGAAGATTCTATTTCATTCCACGTAACTGTTACTAGTTTTCGTTCTATTTCTGTCGCATAGAAATACAAACTTATAGAAATCATTACTACACTTACAAAACTGATTATAGATACCTTGACGATTGATTTTTTTTGTTCTTCTTTTACGTGATACGTATTCATGTTCTCACCTCTAGAAGTACTTTAAAACCTTATTGTTACATGAATGTGACAACACGAACAATGTTAGTTATATTTAATTCCAGCCCTGC
Organism: Bacillus paranthracis; assembly: GCF_001883995.1. Lineage (GTDB taxonomy): Bacteria > Bacillota > Bacilli > Bacillales > Bacillaceae_G > Bacillus_A > Bacillus_A paranthracis. The sequence goes on from NZ_MACE01000018.1 coordinate 13,703, forward strand.
TCACTTTGACAAATTTATACAGAAGTCATAACATATTTTTATAATACATAGATTCTTAAAAATGTTCCATTTATTCTTTTATCATTTTATTAAGGAGAGATTATTCATGTCTGTATTTACACCAGAAGAAATTACGGAACTTGCTGCTAATTCCGGAAGAAAAAAAGCTCATTTATCATTACTCCCTATGTTAATTCTTGGTTTTTTTGGCGGTGCTTTCATAGCATTAGGGTATTTACTCGATATTCATGTTATTGGAACAATGCCAAAGGCTTGGGGATCATTTACTAGTTTTCTAGGCGCTGCTGTATTCCCTATCGGTCTTATTCTCGTTATTCTTGCAGGCGGTGAACTAGTAACTGGTAACATGATGACAGTTTCCATGGCCTGGCTTCAAAAGAAAATTACTTTATTTTATTTCATACGAAATTTAATTATTGTTACATTGAGCAATTTCATAGGTGCTGTATTCGTTGCTTATTTTTTCGGTCATATCGTCGGATTAACAGAGGGAGCTTTTTTAGCAAAAACAGTTTCTATTGCGCAAGCTAAACTACAAGATACACCACTACAAGCCTTCATTTCTGCAATCGGATGTAATTGGCTCGTTTGTTTAGCTGTTTGGCTTAGTATGGGAAGTAAAGAATTTATCGGAAAGATTATCGGCATTTGGTTCCCAGTTATGACTTTTGTTGCAATTGGATTTCAACACGTTGTAGCCAATATGTTTGTCATCCCAGCTATAATTTTTGCAGGTCATTTAACTTGGTTTGAATATTTTCCAAACTTCATTTTTGTTTTCTTCGGAAACTTAGTAGGAGGTATGTTATTTGTAGCGTTACCTTATTTCATATCTTATAATAAGAAACTACCTTCTACTAAAGAACAAACGGAATTAAAGAAAAAATCTGTATCCGCTTAAATGGAACGACTATACAGCAATCCTGAAAAATATTACAAATTCCATTTTTTTTATGAATATATGTGCGTACACTTGTTCTTGAATGTTTTATACGTTATAATAACAACTTAAATAGCATTATTTACATATGAGGTGAAAAACATGAACAAAACAGAATTAATCAAAAACGTAGCACAAAATGCTGAGATTTCTCAAAAAGAAGCTACTGTAGTTGTACAAACTGTAGTAGAATCAATCACTAACACTTTAGCTGCTGGTGAAAAAGTACAACTTATCGGATTCGGTACATTCGAAGTTCGCGAAAGAGCTGCTCGTACAGGCCGTAACCCACAAACTGGTGAAGAAATGCAAATCGCAGCTTCTAAAGTACCTGCTTTCAAAGCTGGTAAAGAACTAAAAGAAGCTGTAAAATAATGAAAAATAGCCTTCTCGTTTACGAGAGGGCTATTTTTTTCATTACATAATTAATAAAAATCTGACCATTATGCTCTTTCTTTTGTTCCTTTATGCAAATAAAGCCTTTACTTTCAAAAAAAGGTTTTGCTGTAATACTCGCTTCTGTATATATCTCCCTATGCCCCAAGTTCACTGCTTCTTGTTCTAACTTTTGTAGTATGTATGAAGCTATCCTTTTCCTTTGATAATCTTTATGTGTAAATAAACGATCTACGTAATGATCCTCATTATAATCCCCAAATCCGACTATCATACCGTTATAATCCGCTACATAACTAATATTCTTTTCTAAAGACTTTAACCAGCTTTCCCTATCTAGTTGATCTGGTGCCCATGCCTGTAGCTGTAACACGTTATAATCTTTTGCATTAATTGTATGAACTGTTTCATAGAACAACTGTAATACTTGACCTAAATCATCTTTATGGAAGGCCCTAATGATTGTATCTTTTAACATATTTGAATCTCCTTACTACACTATCATTTAACTTTTCTACCATTTATGATTCAATATTTTTGCTTTATTATATCTTTTTTCTTTCTATATAAACAAAAAACAATACTTGTTTCAAAGTATTGTTTTTTGTTTAAAAGCCTATGAAATTACTCTATAAATTTACATTTTTATTATTTTAACTTCACTCTTTGCAATCGTAATGCATTTAATACAACTGATACAGAACTAAATGCCATAGCCGCTCCTGCAACCCAAGGTGCTAAGAAACCGAACGCTGCAATCGGGATTCCTAAACCGTTATAAGCTAGTGCCCAGAATAAATTTTGCTTAATATTTCTTATCGTCATCTTACTCATAAAGATTGCATCAGCAATACTATTTAAATCGCCACGAATTAACGTAATATCTGCCGCTTCCATCGCTACATCCGTTCCTGTTCCAATTGCCATACCGATATCCGCCGTAGCAAGTGCTGGAGCATCATTTATTCCATCTCCAACCATTGCTACTTTCTTACCTTGCGCTTGCAATTTTTTCACTTCTTCTGCTTTTCCTTCTGGTAATACTTCTGCAATTACGTGATCAATGCCAACTTGCCCCGCAATTGCCTGAGCAGTTTGTGTATTATCTCCTGTAATCATCACAACGTCTAGACCCATTTTCTTAAGTCTTGCGATAGCTGCTTTTGAAGTATCTTTTACAGTATCTGCAACGGCAACTATACCGGCATATTCTTTATCAATCGCAATAAGCATTGCTGTTTTGCCTTCTCGTTCTAACTCTTCCATCGATTTAGAAACTTCTTCAATATCAACATTGAATTTCTTCATTAATCGGCGTGTACCAATTAATAATTGTTTCCCTTCTACAACTGATTCAATACCGAATCCAGGAATCGCTTCAAACGTTTCTGAACTTGGAATATTAATTTTCTTTTCTTTAATGCCTTCTACAATTGCTTCCGCAAGTGGATGTTCAGAATTTTTTTCTGCCGCACCTACTAAACGTAGCATTTCTTCTTCATGGAATCCATCTGCTACAATTACATCTGTTAACACCGGCTTCCCGTTTGTAACAGTACCTGTTTTATCTAGAATAACTGTATCCAATCGATGCGTTGCTTCCAAATGCTCTCCGCCTTTAAATAAAATACCATACTCAGCTGATCTTCCTGATCCAGCCATAATAGATGTAGGTGTCGCAAGACCTAATGCACATGGACAAGCGATAACAAGTACTGCTATCATTTTCTCAAGTGCTCCGCCAAAATCACCTGGTGTAACAAATATCATCCACACTGCAAATGTAATAATAGCAATCACAACTACAACCGGTACGAAAATACCTGAAATTTGATCTGCTACCCTTTGAATAGGAGCTTTTGAACCTTGAGCCTCTTCTACTACTTTAATAATTTGAGCTAATGCAGTATCTCTTCCTACCTTAGTTGCTTTCACTTTTAAGAATCCATTTTTATTCATTGTAGAACCGATTACTACATCCCCAATTGTTTTATCAACTGGAATACTTTCACCTGTTAACATCGATTCATCTATTGCTGACTTTCCTTCTACAATCTCACCATCTACCGGAATTTTTTCACCAGGCTTTACATAAACGATATCACCAGCTACTACTTCTTCGATTAAAATTTTCATTTCTGTTCCATCTCGCACAACTGTAGCTGTCTTTGCTTGTAAACCCATCAACTTTTTAATTGCTTCTGATGAACGTCCCTTTGCTTTTGCTTCAAATAATTTACCTAAAATAATTAGTGTAATAAGTACCGCGCTCGTTTCAAAATATAAATCTGTCATGTGTTCCGAAGAACCGATAGATTGAATGCTTAAATATACACTATAGAAATAGGCGGCCGACGTTCCAAGTGCCACAAGAACATCCATGTTAGCACTTTTATTACGTAACGCTTTATAAGCCCCAACATAAAACTGTCCACCAATGATAAATTGAACTGGCGTTGCAAGAGCTAGCTGCACCCAAGGGTTCATAAGCATATCAGGTAAATAAATAAACGATGTAAATGAGAAGTGACTTACCATTGCCCACAGTAACGGGAATGATAAAATAAACGAAATAATAAACTTCTTCTTTTGTCGCTCAATTTCTTGTAAGCGATGATCAGTTGATCCATCTTGCTCATCTGATTTCACTTCCAATTTATATCCTAATTTCGTAATTGCACTCTTCATTTCATTTACATTAATTTCATCAGGATTAAAATCTACTGTAGCTGATTCCAAAGCGAAATTTACTGTCGCCCCGTTCACACCTTCTAACTTATTTAAACGCTTTTCTACTCTATTGGCACATGCTGCGCATGTCATTCCTGAAACAGTAAATTCAGCTTTATCACTTACAATTCCATATCCTAACGATTCAACTTTTTGCTTAAACTGTTGCGGATTTGTTTTTTGGGGATCATACATTATTTTCGTTTTTTCAAGTGCAAAATTTACATTTGCATCATGAACACCTTCTACTTTTTTTAGGCCTTTTTCAATTCTATTTGCACATGCGGCACATGTCATTCCTGATATTTGAAGATTGGCCTCTTTTTGTTCATTCATGTCTCTCACCTCTATATACCCTTATGAGGTATAATTATTAGCAAAATAAATCGTACTTCCTATAAAGTACGATTTATTTCCATATCTAAAAATAATTATTGAACATCGTATCCTTGATCTTCGATTACAGCAACGATATCTTTTAATGTTACAACTGACGAGTCGATAGTAACTTCAACAGTTCCTTCTGCTAATTGAACTTTCACTTGTTCAACACCGTTTAGCTCTTTCACACTGCTTTCGATAGCATTTACACAATGTCCACAAGACATACCTTCAACTTGTAATGTTAACTGTTCCATTTAAAATCCTCCTCTTGTTTATTCATTGTTTGTTAATCACAGTTACATCTTACCATACCCCCCTAAGGTAATCAATGGTTTTTTATCATGATTTTTCAATTATTTTCTAAAAGTTTATTTTACACACACTTTTTCACACCAATACAAGGATAAACAAAAAACAAGCTAGTTACACACTAGCTTGTTTTTACGCTTTTGAAAAACGTTCAAATACTGTCATTAATTCTTCGATTGCTTCGTCACCATTACCATTTTTAATTGCACCTGAAACACAATGACTCGTATGGTTTTTTAATACACCCATTCCTACTTTTTTCATCGCTGCATTAATCGCTGAAATTTGCACTAAAATATCCACGCAATACCGATCATTTTCAATCATATTTTGAATACCCCGAACTTGCCCTTCAATTCTCTTCAATCTATTTATAATTTGCTCTTTTTCTTTTTCTGATCTATGTGTTACTGCTTCATGCTCTTTATGCCCCATATTATCACCTTCTTAAAGTTTCTCTTCATCCAATAAAACAATTACTTTTACGAGTATACCAATTATAGCATTAAATATCTATGCATGATACCCCATATGAGTATATTTCCACTTTATGATTATTCTTAACACATTGTTAGCTTCTCAGTCTTAATTTTCATTATACCCTTTCCTTTTTTCAAAAAACAATAATAAGCGAGGGTTGTCCATCCCCGCTTATTATTCATTCCCAAATATAAAAGCCTCAATCTTCACACATGTAAATTGAGACTTTTTCTTCCTATATATAATTATTGCTGATCACATACTTTTGTATCATTCACTACTGAAGTTCCTTCAACGGTTACCGTATGAAAACAGTCATTTACACGAACTGTCACAACATTATCTTGCCGATCAATGATATGATATTCATTAAAATTTTTATTTAGAGCACTGCGAATTTGTTCTCCTTCATAAATTGGGATACCATGCGATAAAACCCAAATAAGTCCAGCGATAGCGAGAATAGTTTTCATACGATCTACCTCCTTGAGAATATAGTGAACTTTTCATCCGTGCTTTTTCAGCTCTACGAATCATAATTGGAATGAACCAAGCCTTTTCGGAAATAAGTTCATTTCGTCTATTTTATGTTTATGCTAATTGTGAACGAATTGTGACAACTTTTTGTCTCTTTAGACGAAAAATTGAAACAAAACTTTCAAAAAGGACAATTCTACTTACGCAAACAAAAGGCTATGGAGAATTTCCCCATAGCCTTTTGCTTACATTTAATTAGACGATCATTTCATTATGTTTAATAGTAAGTGTTTCAATTTGAATGGTAGCATGTTCAATATGAAACTCTTGTTTTAACATATCAATAATATTTTGAAGTACTTCTTGATCATCCTGTTTTTTATCAATCATTACATGGACGCTTAATGCGTCTAGTCCAGATGTAATTGTCCAAATATGAAGATCATGTAAATCACGTACACCTTCTACTCCTTTAATCGCTTGCTTCACTTTCTCTAGTTCAATTGCAACGGGTGTACCCTCCATAAGTATATGAATGGAATGTTTTGTTACTCCCCACGCGCTCTTTAAAATTAATAAAGCAACAACTACTGAAATAATTGGATCTGCTATATACCATGAGAATAACGACATAAGTACCCCAGCTACTAATGCTCCCACTGACCCTAAAGCATCTCCAAGAACATGTAAATACGCGCTACGTAAATTTACATTATTTTTCACATCACCTTGTCTCATCAGTGCCCATGCACTAATTAAATTTGCTAGTAAACCAATTGATGCGATTAACATCATTGGACCACTTGAAACAGTTGGTGGTTCAAAAAACCGACCAATTGCTTCCCATACGATAAGCCCTGCTACAACAAATAACGTAATTCCATTAATTAATGCCGCCAAAATCTCAAAACGATAATATCCATACGTTTTTTTAGAAGTAACCGTTCTAGCTGCTAATCCAATAGCAATTAAACTTAATAATAAGGAACTTGTATCGCTTAACATATGTCCTGAATCAGATAATAAAGCCAAACTATTTGTAACTAGTCCCCCGAAAAATTCAAGGAACATGATAGTTGCTGTAATCACTAAGGCTGTAATTAATCCTTTTCTGTTACCTTTCCTACTTTCCTCAAAATGATGATGGCCATGGGAATGCCCGTGAGCATGCCCATGATGTTGGTGACCGTGATGATGTCCCATATAAATACCTCCTTTTAATTTTGTTTGTCTTTCATAATTCCACTATTAAATTTTTATTTTATTTACAAATGGCTCTTTTCTTATTTGAATCGAACTTGTTGGACAGCCGTCACTTGCCGCCAACATTGCTTGCAAGAAAGTTTTTGGAATACCCATTATTCCTTGGTTATTATCTAATACACCAAATGATTTTCCTCTTCCGTCTACCTGATATATATCAGGTGCTATAGAAATACATAGTCCACATGCCTCACAATTCTTTTTATTTACAACCGTATAATATAACACTATAAATCACCTCCGATATAAATATACAATACGTAGGTAGGGTATATTTATACCAAACTTCCTTCTAAAGTTTCTATTTCTCTAGTTAAATAATAATAGCATATCGGTTTTAAATCGCTATCTAATTCATAAACCAATGGTGTTCCTGTTGGAATGTTCACATTTTCTATATCTTTATCTGAAATTTGATCTAAATGTTTTACTAAAGCACGTATTGTATTGCCGTGTGCTGCTATAATTACTTGTTTACCAGCTTTTACGTTAGGAGCTATCTCTTCATTCCAATAGGAAACAACTCGTTTTTCTGTATCTTCTAGATCTTCTGTAAGAGGAAACTCATAATCTTTTACATCTCTATATTTCGGATGTGCTGCTTCATATCTTTCGTCATCTTTTGTAAGTGCTGGTGGGCGTACATTTGTTGAACGTCTCCATAATGTTACTTGTTCATCGCCATATTTTCTCGCTGTTTCTTCCTTATTTAATCCTTGAAGCGCACCGTAATGTCGCTCATTTAATTTCCATGTTTTATGAACAGGTATCCACATCAAATCCATTTCTTCGAGAGTAATCCATAAAGTACGCATCGCTCTTCTCAAAACAGATGTATATGCGATATCAAACGAGAAACCATTAGCTTTCAGCATTATTCCAGCTTCTCTTGCTTCTTTCATACCTTTCATTGATAAATCAACATCTGTCCAACCTGTAAACCGATTTTCAACATTCCATTCACTTTGTCCATGTCTTATTAATACAAGTTTAACCATACTTATTATCTCCTCTCCTTTGAAAGTTGCATTTTCATAAAGAAGTATCTTTATGAAAATGCATTGTTACATATTTAGTTCTTTTTTGTTTATTTCACTACTATGACTAAACGCTAATTCAATTAATCCATTTACGTGAGAGTCATCTAATGAATAAAAAACAAGTTTCCCCTCTTTACGCTTTTTCGCCAATCCTATCGTTTGTAATAGTCTTAAGTGATGTGAAGCTGTTGCAATACTACTATGAATAATACTTGCGACATCACGTACGCAAAGTTCCTTTTCTGTATACAACGCATAAGCAATTTTTAAACGTGTTTCATCTGCAAGTGCCTTAAACATCTTCGCTACACTACTTATATTCTCTTTCTCTAGCATATCACTTGCATGTTTTACTTTTTGCTCATCATGATAACAAAGTTCACAATACTCTTCACTCATATGTAACACCTCTTATTCAAATATATATTTGATTATGTATGTAGTATACCTTATAAACGAGAAACATTCAAATGTTCATTTGAATGTTTCTCGTTTATATTAAATTACTCGCTTTCTCACTAGCTTTTTAATTGATGGATACGTTGCTTTTAAACAATAATGAAAAAAGGTAAGCAATCGCTCACCTTTTCCCTCTTCTATATGTGACTAACAAACCTCAATCCTTTACTTAAAGAAGTCGGTACAACAGATGCATGGTTCTCCCCTTCCGCCTCATAAAACGTAAATCGAAACTGATCGTGTTTTACTTTGAAAAGGCGCTCTGATAATTCGTTTGCCCCTACAACCATATGCTCTCGTTCAAGTGAACCAACTGTAAGAAATACTCCTGTTTTAACCTTTGCCTTGTTTAATTCATTTATAAGATTCCCTTCTTTTTCAAGCACAGATTGGTTATTCCACCAAATAGATGGACTACTAATAAAATAATTTTGAAAGGCATTTATGTTTGTAAATAATATATGTAAAGCAAATAGTCCACCTAAAGAATGCCCAAATAGTGTTTGCTTTCCTTTATCAATTTCAAAATTCTTTTCAATTTGCGGCTTTAATTCTTCTTCAATAAAAGTAAAGAAATGATGTGCTCCTCCTGTTTTAGGCCAAGGTTTACCATCTGGTTTTAAAGCCGCATCTTTTGAAATTACGCTAGGCGTAAAATCATAACATCTTTCTTCACCTGAAAATGCCCCTTCGATTGGATAACCAATACCTACTATAATGGCTGGTGAAACACCTGTTTTTTCCGCTCTAACTGATTGTATTTTAACCGCTTCATGGAATGTTTGAAAAAAGGCATTACCATCTAATACGTAAATGACAGGATATCCTGAATCCAGTGCTGGTTGCCTCGGCTTTGAAATATGAATTTGATATTCCTTACCATCTAATTTTGAATACATGTTCCACTGTTCAGTATTAGATGTTACAATCTGCTGTTTTTCAATCGTAGTGTTCATCTTATATCCCCCCTTCTTAACTCGTTACATATATTTCTACTTTTTCTTCTTGAAATACAATGCTATCATAACCGAAGCAAACAGGAGACCCATTATACGGATCAATCATGACACGTGCATCAATATGAAATACTTCTTTTAACACTTCATTTGTAATGATTTCTTCTGGGCTACCAGTTGTAACGATTTCTCCTTCCTTCATTGCAATAATTTCATCTGAAAACCTTGCTGCATGGTTAATATCATGTAATACCATAACGACCGTACAATTATGGTCTTTATTTAATTTCTCCACAATTTGTAATACATCTAATTGATGAGACATATCAAGATATGTAGTTGGCTCATCTAATAACAACACTTCTGTCTCTTGTGCCAAAGCCATCGCTAGCCATACCTTTTGTCGTTGACCACCTGATAAATTTGCAATTTGTCTCGTTCGAAATGCAGAAGTTTTCGTTATATCTAATGCCCAGTCAATCATCTCTTTATCTTTTGAAGTTAACTTATTTACATTATTTCGATGTGGATAACGTCCATAAGAAATTAATTCTTCTACTTTAAGCTCTCCTGGTGCAATTGGAGTTTGCGGAAGTAGAGCTAACTGCTTCGCAATTTCTTTCGTTGGAATTGTATGTAAATCTTGTCCTTGCAAATATACTTTACCACTCTTTTGCTTTAAAATTCTTCCCATCGTTTTTAACAGTGTCGATTTACCGCACCCATTTGGTCCTATAATTGTCGTTACTTTTCCTTCTTGTATTTCCACATTTAAATCGCGAAACACTGTAAGCTTTTCATAACTTGTTTCTAAATTTTTCGCACTTAAAATACTCACTTTTATTCCTCCTCTTACGCTTTCGCCTTATAAAGTAAATATAAGAAATAAGGTACACCGACAATAGAAATAACGATTCCAACTGGTAACTCTACAGGTGTGAAAACTGTTTTTGCGATAAAGTCTGAAGCAATTACAAGAAACATTCCAATTACTCCGCACGTAGGAATGATATGCTTATGCTGAATACCGACAAGTCTTTTCGCTATATGCGGTGCCATTAATCCGATGAAACCAATACTTCCTGAAACTGCAACACATGCGCTTACAAGTCCGATACTACTTAGTAGTAAAATTGATTTCTCTCTTTCTACTGAAACACCTAAACTTGTAATACTCGTTTCTTCCAATTGAAATAAATCTAATAAATAAGCTTTCTTTTGTATAAGTGGAATCAGTATGATAAGCCACGGTAACATTGCAATAATATACTTCCAGTTTGCACTATATATACTGCCTGACACCCAAACTGCAGCCATCTCGAAATCGGTTGACTTCATTTTGAGTGATAAATACATAGAAAAGGCTCCAAATCCTGATCCAATCGCAATCCCTGTTAATAAAAGACGCTGCGAATCTAACTTACCATTTTTCCAAGAAAACAGATAAATGATGATAGCTGCACCTAATCCGCCTACTAAACCAAACATTGGCATCATCATAATAGAAACCCAGTCTGTGCTTTTTAATTGCCCTTGGAAGAAAAACATAAAAATGACGATTGCTGTTCCTGCTCCTGCATTAACTCCTAAAATACCTGGGTCTGCCAATCCATTTCTCGTAATTCCTTGAATAACAGCACCTGCAACACCGAGACCTACCCCTACTAATCCCGCAATTATGATGCGCGGGAGACGAAACTCAAAAATAACTAAATCATGGTCTGGTACTGGATCTATTCTAAGGAGTGTTTTACATACATCTGTAATCGTAATATCAAACGTACCATTCGTTAAACTAATATAAATAGCACATAGTATTAAAAATATACTAATCCCCATCGTCATTCCAAAACGTTGACTTGAACTTTTAAGCATGTCTCTCTCCTCCTCTTGTACGGATTAAATAAAGGAAGAAAGGAATTCCAATTAAGGAGGTAACGACTCCAATCGGTGTTTCAAATGGATAGTTTACAAACCTACTTAAAATATCACATAACGCTAGAAAAACGCCGCCAATAACGCCTGCGCATGGCAAAATCCACTTATAATCTACCCCAATTATAAAGCGAGTAATGTGCGGAATAATTAAACCTACAAAACCAACTTTCCCCACTAAAGCAACTGCCGTTCCTGTTAAAAAGATAACTGATAAAATAGCCATCGCTTTAACTAGTTTTGTACGCTGCCCTAGGTTAATAGAAACTTCTTCTCCTAAAGAAAGAATCGTAATAGATTTTGATATTAACAGCGCTAAAACTATTCCAATTATCCCAAACGGTATCGTAATTTTAATGATATTAGGGTCTACTTGGTCTAATTTTGCATTAAACCAAAAACTAACATTTTGAGAAATTTGGAAGTATGAAGCCATTGCAGCAGACACACTGCTTAAAAATGTTCCAATAACTGTCCCAATAATCGCTAACCGAACTGGCGATAAACCATTTTGAAGGAGCGAACCAAAACCAAATACGATACCGGCTCCTAATGCAGAACCAATCATTGAACATACAACCATACCAATCGATGACATTCCCGGAAGAAAAATCATACAAAGTGTAATAACAAAAGCTGCCCCATCCGTCACACCCATAATAGAAGGGGATGCAAGATAGTTTCTTGTCATCCCCTGCATAAGTGCTCCTGATATGGCTAGAAATGCTCCAACTAAAAGAGCTGCAACTACCCTTGGTAAACGTGAAGTAATAATAATATTATGATTTACATCACTTGAATCAAAATGAAATAACGCGTTCCACACCGTTTCAGCATCAATACTTTTCGCCCCATACAAAATAGAAAGTATAACTGTAAATAAGATGAGTATGGGTGCTATACATAATATAGTTACTGGTACTGCATTTGTTTTCTGCATATCATTCAACGCACCTTACTTATTGTATTATTTAGATAAATTTTTCACTGTTTCTTTTAAGAACGCTGTTTTACTCCAAGCAGTACCACCTTGTGCCATTGGATCAACAACGTTTACAAATACTTTCTTTTCTTTCGCAGCATTCATACTTTGCCAAATTGGATTATTTTCAATTTCTTCTAGCACTTTCGGGTTTTTATTTTCAGTTGTTTCATATTGTAAGAAAATATAATCTGGGTTTAGTTCAGCAAGTTTTTCAAATGAAATTTTCTCTTGTGCTTTTACAGTTTTCAATTGTTCTGGAACAGTTAATCCAAGATCTTTATAAATTACAGGGTTGAAGTATACTCCTTCTGGGTATAGGAATAATTCGTTTGCTCTTAGTCTGATTACAAGGACTTTTTTGTCTTTTAACTTATCTCCTAGTTTTGCTTTTGCTTTTTCAGCGTCCGCATTGTAATCTTTAATAATTTTTTCAGCTTTATCTTTTTTACCAGTTAATTCCCCCATTAACTTTAAGTTATCTTCCCAATTTGTTGAAACATGTGATACCGGGAATGTAGGAGCTACTTTCGTAAACTTTTCAGCTGTTTCTGCTGGGAATTTCGTACTAGATGTAATAACGTCTGGTTTTAATTGAAGTAATGTTTCGAAATTTGGTTGCATTTTCTCACCAACAGATTTCGCACCTTCTAAATCTTTCTCCAGATACTTTGGTAATTTACCACCAACCGTAATCGCACCAACTGGTTTAATTCCAAGTACTGCTGCATCTTCCATTGACTCTAAACTAGCTGTTGCAATTTTATCTACTTTTGCTGGCACTGTATATTCTTTACCTAAATATGTAATTTTTCGTTTTTCGTCTTTTTTCGTCTCACTAGCCTTTGTCTGTTGAGTTTTTTCTCCTGAAGTTTTATCCGCACTATTACATGCTGCTAGTCCTACACTTAAAACTGTTACCATACCTAATGTAAATAACTTCTTATTCATCTTTAAATATCTCCTCTCGAATTTCCAAACTATATTCTCAATAAAATTTAACTATATGAAACTTGTCCTACATATATATTTTATTAGATTAATAATTCTATCCAGAACTCATTCTCGTTCACTTCCCCTAAGCTATAATTCTTTTATACCTCACCCATTGATAATCTTTTTATTGATAATGATTATCGTTACTAATTATATATTTAATATGTAATTATTTCAAGAAAGATTTGAAAAATTTTAACAAACTGAATTAAAAAAGAAGTATCCGCCTCATGTTAGGTAGATACTTCTTTTTTTAGAAATTTATATGTAATTCAACTGGGCAATGGTCTGACCCCATTACTTCACTATTAATTTTCGCCGCTGTTATTTGGTCTTTCATTCTCTCGGAAACAACAAAATAATCTAAACGCCATCCAATATTTTCACCTTTGTAATCTTGCTCTTACATTTATGAATACATACATACACACTTTATTCAGGTTATACTAATTTCAGAGGTGATGTTCTTTGCACAATGAAGGAGTTACGTTAACAAATGAGCATTGGCAAGCAATTATTCATAATGATTCTTCCTATGATAGCAAATTCTTTTATGCCGTGAAATCAACCGGGGTTTTTTGCCGACCGTCATGCAAATCAAGAATACCGAATAAAAACAATGTACGAATTTTTCATCATGCAGAGCAAGCATTAAGTGAAAACTTTCGCCCGTGCAAACGTTGTAAACCAAATGGGCTCACTTTACCTAATGAAGAGTGGGTAGAACAAATTAAAGAGTATATCGAAAAACACTTTGATGAATTATTAACTCTAGACATACTTGCGGAAATGTGCCATGGTAGCCCCTTTCATTTACAACGCACTTTCAAAAAAATGACAGGAATAAGTCCGATAGAATATATACAGCAGTTCAGAATTGTTAAAGCAGCAGAACACCTTTTACACACAAATCAACCCATTAAAGAAATTAGTACTGCCGTCGGGATAGAAAACCCAGAATATTTCGCAACTTTATTTAAAAAGAAAACTGGATTTACCCCTACTGAATATCGAAAAAAGAATGAAATGAAAGAGGGATACAATAATGAATTCTTACAAAAATAATTATATATATTGGACGCTACTGACACATGCAAATTGGAAGTTTCATATTGCTGCAACTGAAACTGGACTATGTTTCATTGGATCACAAAACGAAACCTTTGAAGAAGTAAATATATGGGCTAGAAAAAAACTGCCTCAACATATATTGATCCATAGTCCAGATTACTTACAAATATATACAAAAGAAATGATCGAGTATTTAGAAAACAAGAGAGAAACCTTTACATCCCCTATCGCTGCTTACGGAACTGCATTTCAATTATCTGTTTGGAGTACGGTACGTGAAATTCCTTATGGAAAAACATATTCTTATACAGAAATTGCAGATAAAATTCAAAAACCTACAGCGGTACGTGCCGTTGCGTCTGCTATTGCTGCCAACCCAATTCTCATTATGATTCCTTGCCACCGTGTTATTGGAAAGAATGGTAAACTAACTGGTTTTAGAGGGGGATTAGAAATGAAGAAAGAATTGCTTGCATTAGAAAAATTACAGGTGGAATTCATATGACAGCCGAATATAGTAACGCATTAACTTTAACAGTTCCAACAGAATTTAGTTTTCAAGAAAATTTACGCTATCTATCCCGTTCTAACAATGAATGTATGTTCCACATTGAAGATAACAAAATTTATAAAGTTATCCCTGTTCACGATGTAAATCCTTTAGTTGAAATTAGTATGAATGCGGATGATACTATTCAAATACGTTTTTTAGGAGAAACCTATATCTCTGCAAAACCGATACGCGATGCTGTAGCTAACTATGTAACTGAATGGTTTGATTTAACTACTGATTTAGCTCCCTTTTATACATTAGCTAAACATGATGTACTCCTTCAAAGACCAATTGAACAATATTATGGCCTTCGTACTTTAGGTATTCCAGACTTATTTGAGGCACTTTCCTGGGGAATTATCGGGCAGCAAATTAACCTCACTTATGCTTATACACTAAAAAGAAGATTAGTCGAGACATTTGGAAGTTATGTAGAATGGAACGATAGAAAGCATTGGATATTCCCATCACATGAAACAATTGCCAATTTACACGTAGAGGATCTCAAAAATTTAAAAATGACGACTAGAAAATGTGAATATTTAATCGGTATTGCAAAGCTTATTACAGAAGGAAAACTATCAAAAGAATCTTTACTACAAACACAAGATGTAAAGATTGCTGAAAAACAATTAACTGCTATACATGGTATAGGTCCGTGGACCGCTCACTATGTTTTAATGCGCTGTTTACGATTCCCTTCCGCTTTTCCAATTGACGATGTTGGTTTGCACAATGCAATTAAATATATAACAGGTTCTAAAAGTAAACCGACTAAACAGGAAATAAAAGATTTTGCGGCAAATTGGATCAACTGGGAGTCTTACGCAACTTTTTATTTGTGGCGAGTATTATACTAAAAAACCAAGTAGCGTTTTTGCACTACTTGGTTCTTTTTTAAGCTTGTTCTTCAAATCGTCTTGCAATTTCTATAATAACTTGAACAGCTTTTTCCATAACATCTACCGAAACATACTCAAATTTACCGTGATAGTTTTCACCACCTGTGAAAATGTTTGGGGTTGGTAATCCCATATACGATAATTGTGATCCATCTGTTCCACCACGAATCGGATGAATATTTGGTTCGATATTTAAACTTTTCATTGCCTCATATGCAATATCAACAATTTCTCTCACTGGTTCAATCTTTTCAAGCATGTTATAGTATTGATCATTCATTTCTAAAACGACTGCATCTCGTCCATACTTCTCTTGCATTTGCTTCACAATATTTTCAACGTTATGTTTACGCGCTTCAAAATTTTCACGATCAAAATCTCGAATAATATAATACGCTTTACTTTGCTCAACATCACCATTTAAAGAAAGTAAATGATAGAATCCTTCATACCCCTCTGTATATTCTGGTGCCTCTTCTACTGGTAAATAGCTATTAAATTCCATAGCAAGTTTAGTTGCGTTACGCATTTTATTTTTCGCTGTTCCAGGATGTGTATTCGTTCCGTTAAACGTTAACTTAGCACCTGCAGCATTAAAGCTTTCATACTCTAAACCACCTAATGGACCTCCATCCATCGTATAAGCAAATGAAGCGCCAAACGCTTCTACATCAAAATGCGCTGGGCCGCGGCCAATTTCTTCATCCGGCGTAAACGCAACTCTAATTTTCCCATGTTTAATTTGCGGATTATGTATTAAATAATTCATTGCAACCATAATTTCTGTAAGACCAGCTTTATCATCTGCTCCTAACAGTGTTGTACCGTCCGTTGTAATAATCGTATGTCCTTTATAAGACGGTAATTCTGGGAACTGTTCTGGCGTTAATACAACATTAAGCTCTTCATTTAATGTAATTGCGTTCCCGTCAAAGTTTTCATGAATTTGTGGTTTTACATTTTTTCCAGTAAAGTCTGTTGCTGTATCTAAATGTGCTAAAAAGCCGATTACAGGAACATCCTTATCCGTATTAGCCGGAAGTGTTGCCATTACATATCCGTTATCGTCCATCGTTACTTCTGTTAACCCAATTTCTTTTAACTCTTCAACTAATAACTTACCAAACTCAATTTGTCCTGGTGTTGTTGGCACTGTATGACTGTCTTCATTTGATTGCGTATCAATCTTTACATATCTCGTAAATCTTTCAATAAGTTCTTGTTTCAAATTCATTCACTCCCTTTTATACTTCTTTCTCTATTATAATCCTTGAGACGAAATATTTTAACTTTTTTGACTGTGAATACATATATTTCATTTGTATTTTAGCTATTTTAAATACCGTCTGAAAAGTCGTAAAATTTGTACATTAAAACCCTTACATGTAATATACATAATTATACAATATGGGAGGTTTTAAAAATGAGGCTAACTCTCTTTCGCTATTTTCTTTTTTTCTTAGGGTTAATCTTCTTTGGGCTTGGAAATGCTCTTGCAGTCAAAGTAAAATTTCTCGGTTTACATCCTTGGGAAGTTTTAAATATGGCTCTCTACCAAAGGTTTGGATGGACGATTGGTACGTGGAGTGTCATA
Source organism: Bacillus paranthracis (assembly GCF_001883995.1). Classification (GTDB taxonomy): domain Bacteria; phylum Bacillota; class Bacilli; order Bacillales; family Bacillaceae_G; genus Bacillus_A; species Bacillus_A paranthracis. The sequence continues at coordinate 31,191 of NZ_MACE01000018.1, forward strand.
TGTGGGTTATGTCTCGTTCTCATTTCTTTACTAGTAGATCGAAAATATATAAATGTGGGAACATTTTTAAATGCACTACTTATCGGTCCCATTATGGACTTTTTCTTACAATCAAATATTCTTCCAAACGCTAGTGATTATTTATGGATAAACTTACTCATTTTATTTTCTGGTATTGCCATTACAGGTATCGGTGGAGGTATGTATGTTGCGGCTGGAATTGGTGCTGGACCTCGTGATGGATTCATGCTTACTATTTCCGACAAAACAGGTCTATCTATTAGCCGTGCTCGAATCATTGTAGAATGCATTGTACTAGTTATTGGATTTATGCTAGGTGGTCCTGTTTTTATCGTAACTTTTCTGTATACCTTTATTCAAAGTCCAATCTTTCAGCAATCATTTAAGGTATTTCAAACACTTTTACATACTCTACATAACAAAAAGAAAATTAGTGAACATGTTTAAAGTACAATTTAATACAAATAAATTCACCCTATTTACGATTCTCACCGCAAATAGGGTGTTTCTTTTTTATTCCATAATTTAAGAAGATATACTAACCATTCACAATAAAAGTATATACATCGTTATAAATACAACCATTTACCCTAATAACGTACTTCCCGGGTTTACTAAAACGAATTGTGTATTTATTTAGCTGAATTGCTTCTTTATCTCCAGAAAGAATATCAATGCTTCTGCCACTTAATACATATAATTCATTTAGATTCATCGATACATCAATTGCATTGAAATTCTCCTCTTTCACTTGCTGTGATTCCGCAGCGCTTATACTTGGTTCTAAAAACAGTAGTCCACTTAATCCAATCGTCCCCGCTAAAGCAACTCCCGCAAACTTTTTAATTTGTTTCATTACAATGACCTCCTTATAGATTTTGCGTAAAGGTGATGTCCTCCCTTACACCACAAAGCCTATATGTAATGAAATAAAAAGTAAACGAGGACAGTAAGACAAACTTCTACATCTTTTTCTCCTATTGAATATAAATCCAACGTTTGGAGTTTTGTCACATTTAAAATTGTTTACTTAAACCAACTTTCAATTATATTATTCAGAAACTGAATAATTACTTATTGATTTAACATTCTAAAAATAGTTGATAAAAATGCTTTCTATTGAAATAAAAAAGATTTTGCTATAAAAGTAACTTTTACAACAAAATCCATACAACCAACTTTATTCCGCTTTCCATAATCTCTCTACATTCATTAATTGTTCTTCATTAAATTCCATCTTATATATATCTGGTTTTGACGTATTCATTAAAAATTCAAAATCATATTGTTCATCAAAATAGTTCATCATTAATGTCATGACAAGCCCATGTGTACCAATTACAATTTTTTGTCCTTGAAAATCCATTAAGATTTCTCTTAATACTTTCACTACTCTTCTCTGGCAATCCGTATATGACTCTCCTTCCGTTCGTGCAAAGTCCGGATTAGAGAACATCTTCTTTACAAGTGGATACACTTCTTTATCTGATATAACCTGATCCTCACTTAAAAACATACACTCTTTGAGATTTTCATATATTAATACTTCTTTTTCATAGAAATTGGCTGCTTTTTCTATCATTAACACAGCCCTTTTATACGGACTTGAAATAAAAGTATCAATTGCCTCTGCTTTTAATATGTCCGTTACTCTATGAGCGTCTAAACTTCCCTTTTCAGTTAATCCCCGTGTTCTTTCACTCCCTTCTAATTTTGGTGATTCACCATGCCTAACCATATAAATATATGTATTCATACTTCCTCCTTGAAAATATTCATTCGTTTTTTATAAACTTTGCTGATTTGTTCGTCTAATCCATTCTCCTACTAAACTCTCAAATAATTCAGGCTGTTCAATTTGCAAATTATGCCCTGCCATATCTAACACCGCTAATGTCGCTCTTGGGTAATCATCAATAATTTCTATAATATCTTGATAACCTACCGATATATCTTGTCTTCCGGCTAATAAAAGAACGGGTTTCTCATATTTCTTACGGTGAAAATCCATAGTAAGAGAGTAATTCTTTTGCAATCTTTCAATAAATTCATAATTAGCAATATCTAGTCCTGGCTTAATTTCCTCTTGAAATCGCTTATATGTATATTCATTTGCTATCACTGCTAACTCACAAAATGCTTCTCTTTCCATAGAAGTGAGCTTATTTAAAAGTTCCTCATCTTGTAAAATTACTTGTTTATCTGGAAGGATCCTTTTTTCTGGCTCCGCTACAACAACAGGGCATACTAATAATAATCCGTTAACTCTTTCAAACAACTTTGTGAGTATTCCTCTGGCTAAATAACCTCCATATGACTCTCCTACCAATAAAAATTCTTCAGTAGAAATGATTTCTTCAATAAATGGGATAAGCACTTCTACTACACGATCTGAACTATTTATCCAATCTGGAGCATTCGATTTTCCCATTCCAGGTAAATCAATATATATTCGCTTATAACCTTCATACTTTTGAAATACTGATTCCATACATTCCATCATTAACCTATGGTCAGGAGCACAGCCATGTATGATAATGACTGGTTTTCCTTCTCCAACAATTTCATAGTATATTTCTGCATCTTCAATTCGAAATAACATAAAAAATCCTCCCTATTTATACATTCCTTTTGAATGGCAACACTATCAAATTTATAAGAATACACGTTCCCAATTTACATCCCCTACAATTGATTGTCAAATTTAAATTTTCAGACTAAAAATAAATCAGCTTCCTTCTATTTTTATTTCCTAGAAGAAAGCTGATTTATTTTACCCTATCCAATTTGAAACCTTGTTCTTATCAGTTTTGTTACCCCTTATTCTTCTATTTTCATCAACACAATTCTCCAACCATCTGGGTCCTCAATCGTTATCCCCTTATCTTTCCAATATGGATTTTCTGGTTCCACTTCATCGTATCCCAATGCATGCAGCCTTTTACTCACCTTTTTCATTTCACTATCTTCACTCATATAAAATACAAGTAAATTATCTTTTGTCGGAGCTGGACAAGGACTCCCATCAATATGTCTTGTAAATTCTAAATGATACTCTTCATCTGGGAGCCCAAACATGACCCCATCATAACCTTCATGATCGTAAAATTCACCTATACGTTTTAAGCCTAATCCTTTTTCATAGAATGCTATAACCTCTTCAAACTTATTCGTCGGACGTGCAATTCGAAACTTCACCAAATTTTTCATGATTTTCCTCCCATACTAAAAATTTCAAAAATGTGTTACGTATTATTGTACATACGTAACACATTTTTGAAATTACTCATTAGTATAAGAATAAATACATACAAAGGTCTTACTTAAAATAACCTCTATCAGTCAAAAATTAAAATTCAAAAAAGCCTTTATCATTTTATATGCAATTTTGCCTCTCTACTTTCAAATCACTAAAAAACCTTTACAATTCAAAAGATGACTAAATATACAATTTCTATTTAAAATCTTGATGCAGTATATACTATCAAACTCAATATCTTTAAAACTTAAGAATAATTATACTTTTCGATACTTTCCTTATAAACATGATTTTTATAAGGAAATCTGATACAATTCTTAAATAATATTATTATGTATAGATATTACGAACATAGTGCATAATTAAAGAAGGTGATTTCATTGGAATTCAATAAAAATTTACAAATATGTATATTAATTGGAACATTAATATGTTATTCAATCTATTTTATGTTTTTTTATCTGTTCCCTACTCATTTTTCAAATTCAGACGTACGCTTTGCTTCCCTTATTGTTGAAGCCATTACATTTGTATCACTCATTTATTCTATATATTCTAAAAAAGTTAGTTCAAATCCGTTTTGGATATGTATCACGATAGCAATTGGTAGTTTTTTATTAGGAAAAATAGTATATACATATCAAGAGAGTTTCTTCAAAATTCCAATACATCGTTTTACTATTTCTGATGTGTTTTATATGCTTTTTCTACTCTTCTGTCTTATCGCTTTCTGCTATAAAATCCTAAAAGAATGCGATAAATGGGAAAAAGCGTTCTTTATTTGTGATATATGCATAGTACTTACTTCCATATTCACATTGGAGTGGTATTTATTTAATCAACCAAATTTAAATATATTCTCTCTTTCACTAGGAGATGTTTTCCTTTCATTTCTATATCCAATTGCAGATTTATTATTTCTTCTACTAGGTGTTAGTCTCTTTTTCCGTCCAACAATTTTTAATTCTAAACGGAAAATTTATATCTTTATTTTTGTATTAATAAGTTCTGCAACTTTTAACTATATTTATTTTTACTTACATAACCATTTATCAACTGAAACGATAACACTATTACGTCTTTTATATAGAATACCTATATTACTTATTGCAATAGCTGGATCTATTTCAGAAGATCGTAATAGTCATAAAAATTATTTCATTGTAAACCCTATAATAGGAAAAAAGGCTTTAGTTGTATTTCCCTATCTTGCTGTTGCAATACTAATCGGGTTTACGTTAAAAGAACAAACAGCATCTTCCATTCTCATTACGGGAAATTGTATTGCTTTTATTTTCGTACTCATTCGTCATTCTATTGTACGTATGCAAAACAATTCTCTAACCAAACGTTTACAAGTATTCAATGCCCAATTGGAAGAAAAAGTTAGATTACGAACTTCAGATTTAGTTCATAAATCAGAGGCTCTATCTCAAAAGCAACAAAAATTCAAATCATTATATGAATATCATCCTGACCCTATTTTTACAATTGATTTAAATGGCGTATTCTTAAATGTAAATAAAGCTGGAAGTATACTACTCGGTGCACCAACGGATGAGTTACTTGGTGAAACTTGTTTTTCGATTATTTTAGATGAAGATAAACATAAACTAGCATCAGCATTAGAAAAAGTGAAACAACAAGAATCGGCATCCATACAACTTAGTTCTCAATATAAAGATGGCTTTACTTATTTTTTATACGTTACCATCGTCCCTATTATGATAGACGGTCAAATTTCAGGAAGCTATATTATGGTGAAAGATATTACTGCACTAAAAAAACAGCAAGAAGAAATTAAATATTTAGCATTCCATGATACTGTAACGAAAATTGGGAACCGTGCCTTTTTCCATAAGAAATTAAAAAGAATTATAAAAAATGCTAAAACGACAGAAAGCGAGTTTGCATTATTATATTTGGACTTAGATCGCTTTAAAGCAGTTAACGATACACTTGGACATTCGGCAGGAGACTACATATTAGAAGAAGTAGCGAAGCGATTCCAATCCTGTCTTCCATCACATACTCATCTATCAAGAATCGGTGGCGATGAATTTACAATCTTAATTGAAAACTATACTGACGAAGATTCCTTATTCCAGTTATGCAACCAGTTATTTAAATGCATGGAAAAATCGTTTGTCATATATGAACATACATTAACTTTATCAATAAGTATCGGCATCGCTATTTATCCACATTCTGGAATCGATACCGCTACACTTCTGAAAAACGCTAATGTTGCAATGTATGATGCGAAAGCAAAAGAACTTAATTCTGTCTCTATTTATGATGATGTAATTGCCAAAAAAATTGAAAGACGATTACGATTAGAAAAAGATTTACCAAATGCAATTCAAAATGAAGAATTGTTCCTTTTATATCAACCTCAAGTTGATAGCAAATCTAACAAAATTATCGGTGCTGAAGCTTTAATTAGGTGGAATCATCCTGAATTAGGTGTTATTTCTCCATACGAGTTTATTCCGATTGCAGAAGAAACGCTACAAATCATTCCAATAGGAAAATGGACACTACAACAAGCTTGTGAACAAATGAAACGTTGGCACACAAGCGGATATTCACATTTGAAAATAGGTGTAAATTTATCTGCTAAAGAATTTGAACAAGAAGATTTTGTAAAGTCTATTTCTGCTACATTAACAAATACTGGTTTACCAGCAAGTTCTCTCGATCTTGAGTTAACAGAGCGAATTGCAATGATGGATGAGCGAGAAACATTGATAAAACTGCGTACACTAAAAAGTTTAGGGATTCACATTTCAATCGACGACTTTGGTACAGGCTATTCTTCGCTAGCTTACTTACCTTTATATCCAATCGATACGTTAAAAATCCCAAGAGAATTTATTACAATGTCTGAAACATGTGACGATGGAATGGAAATTATTAAAACAATCATCACATTAGCAAATACATTAGGAATGTCTGTCATTGCTGAAGGTGTAGAAACGAAAGAACACGTGAGTTTCCTTCAAAAAAATAAATGTCAGTTTATTCAAGGGTACTATTATAGTAAACCTATCCATACGCATGCATTTACTGAACTATTAGAAATCGGGATTCACCCATAGTACATGGCTAATTGTTATAAGTAATAATGAATTTGAACAACTATAGCAAAAAGGAAAGAAGAGATCTTCTTTCCTTTTGTTTTTTATTTACATTTCTATTACTTCACTACTTCATTTATTATATCTATTAATTGATGAATCCCCTCATTATTAGTTTTCTTATATCCATTCATGTTTTGAATATATCTCTCCTTATTTGTATACAACTTATTTACTGCATGTATAAATGTATTCGTACTTACTCTGTCTTGAAGTATAACTTCCGCATATCCTTGCCGAGAAAAATATTCAGCATTTAAAACTTGATCTCCCCTACTGGAACTGTTAGTTAACGGGATAAGCAACATCGGTTTCTTCAAAAATAACAATTCAGAAATAGCAGTAGAACCCGCTCTGGAAACTACAACACTCGCCATATTTAGTATGTGCGGCAATTCTTCCCCTATATATTCGAATTGCATATAACCTTCCATGCCAACAGATGAATCTACCTTCCCTTTACCGCACATATGAACAATATTAAAATTTAATAACAATGTTTCCAAACTTTTTCTTACCATATCATTTATCCATTGAGCGCCTTGACTCCCACCCATAATTAACAATACCGGTTTATCTTGCTTAAATTTACAATAGCTTCTTCCCCGCAATACGTTGCCTCTCTCAATTTCTTCCCTTACAACTGGTCCTACATAAACCTTCTTCTCATTACTTACATTTTCTCCTGTCTGAGGAAATGTTGTACATAGTTTTGTAGTAAAAGGTAATGCTATTTTATTTGCTAATCCTAACGTACTATCTGGTTCACGTATTATTACGGGTACTTTATTCATCCATGCTCCTATTACTACAGGAACAGAAACAAAGCCTCCTGCCGAAAAAATAACATCTGGTTTTATTCGTTTCATTAATTTATAGCTTTGAATGCAACCTTTTATTATTTTAAAAGGATCTTTAAAGTTCTCCAAATCCCAATATCTCCTAAGCTTCCCTGTTGAAACAATATTGTATTTAACATTTTGAACTAATAGTTTTTCAATTCCATTTTGAGATCCAATATACTCAACTCCCCATCCTTTTTCCATAAATTTAGGAATCAATACTATATTAATCATTACGTGTCCGGCTGTACCGCCCCCAGTAAAGAGAATCTTTTTATTCATAATTTATATCCACCTTTATGATTAAAAAATCTTATTTTATACTAATCTATTACATGTAAGTAACCTTAGCATTATTTATATAAACCTTTAACTCAAATCCTATATCTTGCAAAAAATCTTTCATGAGGTTATAAAAATCATTTCCATACTCACTACATTCATACTGAGCAAAAACTCGGATTACAGGCCTAGTTCCTGCATCTATTACTGGATTTTTCCGATTACCCTTTTTCCCTTCCACATAGGCTCGACATTTATTTATCGCCTCATAGATACGCAAAGCATGCTCTTCTTCATTCTTCCAGTCCAGCGTATCAACAATTAAAAGAAATAGTGTATTTTGATTATTTATTGTTTCATAGCCATTCATATATTTCTTACACCCTTTTTGTTTTTCATTGCATGCAGATGTCACTACACTTCGCATACTCAAGTACATCTTTTAATGATTGATGGAATTGAATTTCTGGGATCCAACCTAACCTTTTTATTTCCTCTATTACTAAACTATCATTTGAATCACTGCCACTTTTTTCTGTTTCCTCTATGAAAAAATTCAGCTGAGTTAATTCTTTATATTGTTCTAGTACCTCTAATAAAGATCGTTTCACTCCTGATCCGATATTATACTGTTTTCCATTTATTCCATCTCGTAATAACACATGATACGCTTTAACCGCATCACGTACATCTAGAAAATCCCTACTATCTTTCAAACTGTTTACTTCAATAATGGCTTTACTTCTACCTGATTCTATATCTATCATTTTTTTTGCGAGAATCGAACAAATACCATTTGATACTCCTGGACCAATTAAGTTTGAGGGCTTTGCAATGATAATATTTGAACCCATTAATTCGCCCCAAGCCTCTGCAATAATGACTTGCATCGTTTTACTTAAACTATATGGATTTGAAATTTTTATTTCGTTTATACTATCTGCTTGCAAAGCAGATCCTATAACTAATGTTCTACAATGCGAGGCTTCTTGCTTAATTGCTTCTAATAAATATAACGTCCCTATTGCATTAATTTCTACATATTCAAGAGCAGCTGTCCAAGACTCTATGACTGAATTCCTACCGGCTAAATGTAATACATAATCTGGCTTTATTTGTTTCATTACCTTCATTACTTCGCTCTTATTCGTTAAATTACAAGTAATACCATTTTCATTTTTTTCTCTATGTGTACGATTTTGAAACATAGGAATTACATGAAAGCCCTGTTCTAAAAAATATTGGCAAGCATGGCGTCCTGTAAAACCATTTGCACCAGTTATTAAAAGGCTCGCATTTTTTTTCATCGTAAAAATCCTCCTTTTAATAGCATTTGTTTCACTTCATGTTTTGCAAGTAAGTCTTGTTGTGAACTAAAACTCTTCACATCCACAAGCGGAAAACTAGCATAATATTCTTGAAGCCCTTCTATAGGAATAGTAGGTAGTACCACAAAATAATTTTGATCAAAACTTATACTCGTTTTACTCTCTACCTCAGATAAAAGCATTTCACTTAATTTTTCACCCGGCCTGATCCCTACCTCTTTTAACTTCACATTTTCTTTTTTCGAATCTTCAATTAACACTTCTGCTAAATCTGTTATTTTACATGCCGGCATTTTCATAACAAAGATCTCTCCGCCTCTGCCTTGATATACGGCTTTAAATAACAATCCAACAGCATCTTCAATTGATAAGAAAAATCTAGTCATATTCGCATCGGTAATCCCTACTTGTGAAGATTTTTTAATTTGTTTTTTAAAAAGCGGTACCACACTTCCACTCGTCCCTAAAACATTTCCACCACGAACACAAATAAATTTTGTTTTCTTCGTTTGTACATTCGCATGAACCATTAACTTTTCACCAATTGCTTTTGTCATCCCATACGTATTTGATGGATCGGCTGCTTTATCCGTTGAAACATATATAACTTTCTCAACTTGCATCTGTAAAGATGCTTCGATTACATTTTGCGTACCATGTATATTAGTTTTTATAGCTTCATAAGGATAATACTCACATACTGGAACATGTTTTAAAGCTGCAAGATGGAATACATAATGTACACCTTGGCATGCATAAACTAATTGATCCTTGTCACGAATATCTCCAATAATAAATTTTAATCTATCATCATTTATAAACTGTTGCTGCATTTCAAACTGAACCGTTTCATTTCTTGAAAAAACCCTAATTTCTTTCGGTGATTTTTCTAATAGTTGCTTTATAAGCTCATGTCCCCACGAACCTGTGCCACCAGTGATTAAAATTATTTTATTTAGCATTCCTTTTCCTCCTACCAAGCATTTCAATTAACATTTATTGAATTATTTTCAATTGATTCAAATCATAATCGTCGTTTGTTACATTTAATTGACAAAATAAAAAAACAGAAACTATTAAAAATAGTTTCTGTTTTTCATTTCACCTCACAACAGTAAGATTTTTTATACTGTTTGTATGATAAATTCCTTGTAATAAACAGCGCTCATTTATTTCTTATACTCGTAATAAAATAAATAGAATGATTCATAGCCAATAGTCATGTTTAAATTTATGGAAAAGGGAGGTAACGGAATGTACCGAAGCAATTCAAATCATACATATAACGGACCTTCCAAGGCACTGCCTCTCTCCCTATTTGATGTGAAAAATGAATTGAAACAAAAAAGTAAACTCACTCATTCTGGCACGATGTATAAATTAACGAAAGAAGAGCAAATCATCATCAACAACATAAAAATGCAGACAGAACAGCTAAATAAAAATAATGTCACAAGAACACGTGCATACTACCAATTTTACGTTCAATATCCGCAAATACATTGGGCACTACTTGGGCATATGGTATCACGTAACGGCGGTTGGAATATGACTGATTTAAGGGGAGATTTATATACGAAAATTTTATCAGAGAAAGAGCAAATCACATTTTTTTCTTTTTTAGAAAGAGGAAATTGGCTTATTTTTCAAGATGTCTATCCTCAATTTCTGCTTTATGAACAAAGTGTAAAAAGAGCACAAAAGCTATTTCACCTTCTCCCTCACCTAAATGTTTCTACATTTATGGAAACGATGTGGAACGATTTTTGGAAAACAGGTAACAAAAAAACATTAGCAATTGCAACTATTATTAATGAACAAAACTACTTAGAAAAAAGAGTGATTCAAAATGTACACTTTAAAAAGACTGTACTAAATAGTATTGGATTTAAACTATTTGATTTCTTTCAGTTTAATCATATCCTGTTCCCATTCTACGCAAATGATAAGAAACAAAACGTATTACTATTTGGTGATACAATGAAACATTTCACTTCCTTACACGAACGGATCTTAATTGGAAAAAGGTTGTATTCATTATTATTTCGGGATACACATGTTTTATCTCAAGTAATAAGCTGGGCCCAACACCATCCTCATACAGGCTCAAGGAAAGATTACTGGCCTCATTTATTTTCAAGTGTGAATGAATCTTTTTCTCGTGAGTTTTATAAACGCCGAATAAAGAAATGCCAGTTGCGTAATGGCGCTTATCGTATATACAGTCCTGCACTCATCTACGCATGGCGAGATATAGAGCATGAAGAAGTTGACAGTGAAGATTGGTTTACGGACTGGCAAGTCGTAAATTACTTAGTGGATAAGGAGGAAAATATAAATGGACAAATTACAGAAGACTACTGTAAAACACTCGAAAAAATTGAACTTGCCATTCTTGCAAAGAAAAATGTTCTCCTTCGAGAAGACGAATAACCTTTTCGCATTAGTCATTACAATCTTACTCTCTTCTATTATCGGAACTTACTTAGATGCATTTTTTGTTGCAAAACAATTATATTCCTTTCCGGTTAGACCCTTTCCCTCCATATTTTCAGTTAACATCGGCTTTACTCTCTTTGTACTACCGATTTTAACAACGATTTTTATACAAATTTCAAAAAGATTATCTACAGTTTCTAGAATTCTTTTTATTATTTCAATCGGTATTTGTGCTAGCATTTTTGAACAGATTGCTGAAAGATTCGGTTTCTTTATTCATAGCTTAGATTGGAATCATACATATTCTTTATTTGGCTATATGATTTTCTTTTCTTTTATTTGGAAAGTATATGATTTCATACAAAAATAAAGAGATCCTTATAGATCTCTTTATTTTCAATCAATATTTTCTACATTTAAATACTTAGTTTCACAGTAATAGCCTTTGCCGCCAACATAAACTTTTTCTACTTTATTGTTGCTATTGGTTGCTAATTTAACTAATATTTCAGAAGGCGAGTGTAAAGAATAACCTTGTTCAAATACATAGACTTCTTTTTGCAAGTTGTGCTGTTCATAAAGGTAGCAAGCTAATGCACCGTTTGAAGTTCCAGTCGCTGCTTCTTCATTGATGTCGTATAGTGGAGCAAAATTTCTGCATATAATTCGATTGTCATTAAAAGTATATAGATGCATTCCGACAACATTATAATACTTGCTAATTTCTTTAATTTTTTCAAAATTAGGTTGCAGTGTATGTAATCGTGTTTCGCTTTTTATAGGAATTAAAATATCTTTTAAGCCTGTGGAGACAATTTGAATTGGATATTTATCGTCTATAGCTTTCATGTCAAAACAGTCGATGAACTCGTTTGGAGATACAACATCATAGAATATCGGTTTGTTTTGTTCCATAAATATGATGTCATCTTTTATGGTAATAGTAAGAACACCGCTGTTCGTTTCAATCGTATAGCGATTCTGGCAAAGTTTATTTAAATGCATCAGTATCACGAAAGAGCCAATTGTAGCGTGACCACATAAATCAACTTCTTCTTTTGGTGTAAAATACTCAAATTTATAATCAGCAATTTCAGATTCTGATATAAATGCGGTTTCCGCATAGCCCAGTTGTTTAGCTATTGCCATTTTTTGAGTTGTGGTCAATGTATTATTCTCAGTAAATACCACTCCTGCTTTATTTCCGCCTTTATGATCCTTGCTAAATGCACTTGCAACATAAACGGATATTTTCATAAGACACCTTCCTTCCTCACTTATAGTAAATTGTAGCATAGAAAACACTACGTATATATCTCATTGGATAAATTCACTATAAAGTAAGAGACAAACTATTTTTAGCATCTGCACTCTTAAAAAATAGTTTGTCTACAGTCTGAAAAATCCTTATAGATCTCTTCTTAAGCATACTCTTCGGTTATTACTAATGGTGCAAGAGTTTGAAGACTTTTTGAACGTAAACGATAGGCAACAATTTTCTTTTTATATTGCTTTATTACATCAATATGTTCTTCATGGCTATATAAAGAAAAGCTAATCTCTTTATTCCCTTTCTTCGTTTTAATCACGATTGGTGTTCCTTCCCCGTGCGGCGGAAAATAATGCTTATCTAAAAATAAAGCCTCATTAAATTCATGAATAACTTGTAGTTTCGTTTCTCCCTCTATATTTTTTCCATCTATCGATATAGAGGTATTCTCTTCCTCAAGTTTTTGATGCAATTCAAATTTACTAATAATTGATTCTACAACAGAAGTCGGCATACTAGAAACTAATACTTTAATAGTTCCAAAAACAAATAATGTAACTATAAACCATGTTGTCATTTTCATCATCTCCATTACATGTCAAAATATAAATTTCGTTCCAAACGGTATGAATATACTAATAAGTATTCCCGTAACAATCATCGTCACCGAACCGATTGTCGCTTCTCTCTCGCCTTCCTTCACGAGACGACTTACCCCGATAATATGTGATGCGCAGCCCATTCCCACGCCTTTTCCAATCGTACTTGTTATACGGAACAACTTAAGTACTGTTGGTCCAATCATAGCACCTGTTATTCCCGCAACAACTACAAAACTAGCAGTCATAGATGGAATGCCACCAATTTGCTCCGCTATTGAAATAGCAATAGGCATCGTTGCTAATTGTGGTAGGGTGGCTAGTATAAGTTCCTTATCTATATGTAACATTCCACCAATCACTACATTCATAGTCGTTAAAGCCAGTATACCTGTCACTACGCCGATTAGTATCGATAAAAAGTTTTTCATCAGTATCTTTCGCTCTTTAAATAGTGGTATCGCTAACGCTACGATTGCAGGACTCAATAAGCTTGAAAGAATGTCTCCCCCATTTCCCCTATACTCATGATGAGAAATACCAAAAATCAAAAATAAACAAATCATAATTGTAGTAACTGTTAACACCGGTAACGTGAATGGAAACGTAAATTTTTTATATAACTTTGTCGCCAATAAATAAATTACTACTGTAATAATAATTAAGACCATTTGCATCTTGCACCTTGTCGATTTTATTTTTTGGATGTTACTACTAATTGACTTATATACCCTGAAACAATCAAAGTTACTACCGTACTTGCAACTACTAAAAGGAATATACTACTTCCCTTACTAAAAAGAAAAGACCCGTATTTCATCAGTCCTGTTGTCGAAGGGATTAAAAATAACGGTAAAAATACGATTAACTTTTCCGCACCTTCCTCAAACCACTTTAATGGTAAAATACGAATAGAAAGGAGTAGAAAAAGCATTAACATCCCTATTAAACTTCCTGGCATTGATAGATGGAATACCCCTTGAATCCACGTACCAACTAAGCTAAATACATATAGCACGCCTACTTGAAGTAAAAGCATCACGTACTTCATTTCTTTCCCTCATTTCAATATTACGCATTACTATTATGAAATTTCATTTAACGTTTCCGCAAATCTCGTCATTCCCAGCTGAATTTGTTCGACATTTACTCTCCCAAAAGTAAAACGAACATATTCACTTTTAGTACCTAAAACACTCCCCGGGACAAACGCTACACCATTTCGTATAGATTCACCTAATAAATGATATTCATCAAACGTTCCTTGCACTTTGCACCATAAATGTATTCCACCCTCTGGAACAAAGAATTCAACCTGGTCCCCTAATATTTCTTCAAGCTTTCTAATTAACGCATCTCTTCTTTCCTTCAATTGTCCACGGAGCATTGTAATATGTGCATGAAAATCTTCTGATTCTAAAAATTGATTTGCCACCCACTGCGTAAATACGCTATGGCCAAAATCAACTTGCTGCTTTGCATCCGCTAAACGTTCTATTACACGCATTGGGCCAATTATCCAACCAATACGTAATCCTGATGCAACAATTTTTGATAATGAACTTATATAAAGAACATTGCCGTTTTGATCCATTGATTTTAATGTTGGATTCACTTCTCCATTAAATGAAGTTAAGCTATACGGATCATCTTCTACAATCGGTATACCAAATTCAGAAGACAGTTCTAAAATCTTTTTACGTCTTGCTAATGAAAGCACAGTTCCAGTTGGATTTTGATAATCCGGATTTAAAAATACCATACGAATACGATGCTTTTTATGCAAATCAATTAAGTCTTCTGGATTCATTCCATGCTGATCAACAGGTAAATGGAATATTTTTAAGCCAGCAGATTTAAACATCGGCAGTGAAAAACAATACGAAGGGTCCTCAATTGCAATCGCATCGCCAGGTTTTAATAAGCATTGAACGATAAGATTAAGTGCCTGCTGTGCTCCTGATGTAATAAGGATAGAATTCGAATCTGCTTCAATTTGTTTATATTGCTGAACATGTGCCGCAATTGTTTTTCTCAACATTTCATTTCCAAGTGGATGGTCATAACCGAGGTTTTCCATAAATGTTTTCTCCGACAAAATTGTTCGGAATCTATCACTCGGAATTAATTCTGGTGACAATTCACCACTCGCTAAATTAATTAAGTCTTCTTTTTGTGTTTCCGTTCTAATTTGTTGAACGAGTGGTACGTTAGGTAAGAACGATCCATCCTCAACGTACCTACCCCAGTTCGGTATTCGTTTATGTGAAACACCCCATATGTCTGTATTCACCCGTGTTCCGCTTCCTTTTTGCCGTTCTACTACTCCAAGTGATTTTAATTCTTCATATGCAGCTACTATCGTACTCCTATTTACCTGTAATTCTTTTGCTAACATGCGCTCAGAAGGTAACTTACTGTCAGAAGGAAACTCACCTGAAGAAATACCTCTTTCAATATAATCCGCTATTTGTTTATATACAGGCGTCTTATCTGCACGATTTGGTTTCCATTCCATATAGTTGCCTCCTTTCAAAGCTAACTATCCTCAATTTATTACTAACAGTATTTACCGTAAAAATAGTATTAATTAGTCACATTGTCTCATCCTAAAATGGATATATTAAAATAGCCCCGTTTCTGATTACTCGATAGCTTCTGAAATTCCAGCTTCATACTCTCGTTGCAGTTCTGTTACAAACTATCAAATTATTACCGCATACCACGTTACCCCAACAAGTAGTACGAAAAGAAGGATAATATAAATAGTGGATAAGTTTTTCACATTTCTCTTTGTAGACTTGCCGTAATTCTCCTCCACATTCCGTGCAACTAGTACGGTTCCAAACAGTGATCCAATTACAATAATAACGACTAGTGAAATCGCAAAGCTCATAGTACTTTCACCTCTCTAAGGCCAGTCTATTTTTATTAAGAACTTCCTCTTTAAAACGTTAATAACATACTACCTTTCTTCTCTTATCATAATAGATGTTTACAAAAAACGGACCAACCACTTTTATGTTTTTTTGCTCATCCACTTTAAAAATAAAAAAACAACTGAACACGTATGATCAGTTGCTTTTTTGCAGGATTATTTATGCTAATTTTCATTTGAAATTAATTTGATTTAAAAGTTTAGCCTTCTCATAATGAAACATCGATTGAGATAACTCAAAAATTGGTCCATTTACAAGATACACTGTTTTTTAATAAGAAGCGACGTATTTTATCGCTTCTTACTCTCATCATCTTTAATCTCTTATTAATGACTTATTCGCTCTTATAACTTCTTGATACAGCAATGGTGACCACTTTTCATTTATGTAGTCTTGAATGATCCAACCTACTCTTGTAGGACTCTTTTGTTTTATATAGTTTGCAATTTCAGGATTTATGTAAGAGGCGTAGTAATATGGACTATTCCATGCTGTACCACCAGAAGACAAGCTTGCAAAATTAATATATAGATGATGTAAGTCCTCACTATTATTCATCGTTTCATTGATCGTATCTTTAATAGATTTTACTTTCTCATCATAACCCACTTTATATTTATCTTGTACCGTTACATTTACGTTTTGATTTACAGTTGTCGTAAACATTTCATTATCTGGCCAATAAAAATTATTATATCCTCCAGATTCATTACTACCGCCATATCTTTTTAGTAGTACAATTTTCCCACGAGCATCTCCAAGTTTTATATTTCCTTCTGTTTTTAAAAAGATAGGATCAACAAAATAATTTTTTTCAAACGTATTACTAAAGGAACCTTCTGCTCCTTTCATATCCTCATACTCTTTTTTTAAAGACATAATAATTGTTTCACTCGGGTTATCTTTTAAAAATTGTTTCGCTTCGTTTATGAATTCATGCAGGGTTACATAAAGATATAATGGCCCATGATGAAGAACTATCGTATTATCATCTGTTAAACGTCCTCTTATATCAAAAATTCTAGCTCCATGATCCATTTGGTAACGAAAATCATATTCTTGCGTCATTCCCCATACTTGCTTAATCGGATTTTGCAACTTAAACGTTCCACTATCATGTGTTCCTGGAATTGAAATTCGTGCTAACGGGATATTATCAGGTATAGGTTGCATCCATTTTGACCAATTTTCAAGCTCATTAACAGAGCTAGCCGCAACGACCCTCTTCTCATGTAAAGCAAATACAAATGTGATAAATATCGTACTACATATGAATAATTTCAAAATAAATTTCTTACTGCTCATTATTATTCCTCCTTTTTTTGTTTTATATCAAACTTATTGAATATAATATAATCTAGTGAGTAAAAAATAAATATCATTTCATAAGTATGAAATATTGCATAGAAATAAAGTTAAAAAACATTCATATATCCTGAATTAGAAAAATTTAAAGGAACTTCATCTGAAGCTCCTTTCGTTTACTTTATATTCAATACATATGAACCATCTTTATTCTCATACTTATAGACGTATAAATAATATTTACCTGGCTTTGCATTATAAGTTCCTTTCACTACATTTCCTTCATTTTCACCATATGCTACATAGTTATTTAAATCTGATTCATGATGAAGTACCCATGTCATTCCGATATTTTGTTCATTTAGTAGGGATATGCTAATATTTTCCATAGAGTCAATTTGGAAAGTAAATACATCTACTCTATCACTATTATGTAACGTTCCTTTCACCGGTGTATGAAAGTTAACTTTATTTGCCTGTATACGTTCATTATTTGGTTCATTTTCTGTTACTTGTAACTCATTCCCACCGTTTGGTTTTCTTTTTCCATACCCTAAGTTAACTAGTATAGACTTCAAATCTGGTAAAACACCAATTTTATCTGCATATGGATCTTTAGATTTTGTTCCTGTGTTCTTGTTGCTTAATATCGCTCTTAGTTCACTCGGTCTATATGGTTGTCCTAAATTTTCTTTCGCAATGCTTTGTACTAAAGTCGCTGCTCCGGCAATAATAGGCGACGCACTCGACGTGCCACTAAAGCTAGATGTATACAGGTTTACAGCACTTCGACTTTGCTCTGCTGTAGTTGTATCTACGTTTTCTCCCCAACCATACACATCAATACGGCTGCCATAATTCGAAAACCACATACGCTCATGAGGGAGAGATGAAGAGCCCGCTCCTACCATAATTGCACCTGAATCTTTAAAATCTTTACTATTACGATTTAAAATTTGTTTACCATTTCTATCTTTAAATTGATCTAAATCATTCCAACCATTTGCTCCAGCTTCTATAATGACAACACCTTTATCTGTACCAGCACGGATCGCATCAAAGATATCTGGTTGTACTTCAACAGGTAAATATTTATCACCATATCCATCGAAAGATGCTTGTGCCTCTAACAATAAAACATCCCCAGCTTCTAACTGATTTACAGCACTTAATATTGCATCAGCTGTATTATACTGTCCGTTATCTCTTATTTGAGAAATCACCTTTGCTTTCGCTTTTGGCGCAATCCCAATATTCCCAACTTCATTGTCCTCAGAGGATACAATTCCTAGTACAGACGTCCCATGACCGACATGTTGATCTATATTTATTCCAGACATTAACTCAATATTTTGATGTACTAAATCCTCATGATTTAATAACCATCCATATTCCATATCAACAAAGGTTACATCACTTCCATTACCGCCTCGGACTCCCCAGGCGAAGGGCGCATTAATACCGTATGGTGCTGCTTCTAAATAACCTTGTTGTTTAAATCTAGGATTGTTATTAGGATTAAGAGATACACTTGATGGTTGCACTTCTGGTGGCGTTATTTTTTCTTGTTTCTTCATATACACATCTTCTATTAAAGAAGATTTCTTTAACCTATCTACTAGTTCTTCCTCTTGTTCACCATTTTGAGTTTGAAGAATATAGTAGTTTAATAAACTTGTAGATACATTATTGGGCGCTTTCACTTCAAGGTCTTCTATTTCCTCTGGACTTACAGATGTGAATAAACGCATGAATGTTACATCTGGATATTCTACCAAAAGATCTTCTAGTACTTTATCGTTCGTTTGAGATTGTATTTGTTTTTCAATACCATCTTCATATGGTAATTTCAAATCCGCATTGAATTTTACAATGATTTGCTTATCTGTTTCTTGGTCTATTCCTAATTTACTCTGCTGTTCTATAGAATCAGCATTTACAATATTGACAGTGCCTCCTATTCCTAAAAACATTGAAATGATTACAGCTGAAACAAATATTCTTTTAAATATATTCATTACATCACTTCTCCTATTAATAATATTTAATCATTATATTAATCTATAATAATTTTATTTATATAACATATCCCCCTTCTACTAAATAGATTATAGTAATCAGCAATATGAACTTCAACGGATTTTCATATGCAATATTTCATATTCGGACTCTACACTACATAAATAAGAAACTTATAATGATTATTTATTTTATATGTGCTAATATACTTACATTAAAATATTATATATAGACATTTTGAACTACAGTACTTAACCGTTTCACCTTATTTTTCCTAGGAGGATTTACAATGAAATTATTAAAAACAAAACATATAATCCCTTTATCTGCAGCTGCAATTACATTCGTATGTAATCAAAGTACAGCTGAAGCTTCTACCATTCACACAGTAAAAAAGAATGATACATTTTGGAGCATCAGTAAACAATACGGCGTTTCAATACAATCCATTAAACAGGCTAATAATAAAGGAAACGATCAAACTTTCATTGGCGAACAGTTACATATCCCGAGTTCCGTCAACTCAAATGAAACCACTGTTCACCAAAACGCCAAACCTGCGAACATTTCTGAGCAAATTATTTATCAAGTACAACCGGGAGATTCATTGGAAACGATAGCAAAGCGTTACAATGTTACCGTTCAATCTATAAAACAAATTAACAATACAGTCGGAAACAAGCTCTATGCAGGACAACATTTGAAAATCAACTCAAGCATTTCAGAAAAAGAAAAAGACTTAATGGCACGCTTAGTTACCGCTGAAGCAGGTGGAGAATCATATAGAGGAAAAGTGGCTGTAGCGAAAGTTATCCTAAATCGTGTAAATGCAAATGGGTTTCCAAATACAATAACAGGCGTTATTTATGAACCTATTAAATACGGATATGCATTTACTCCTGTTACAGATGGAAGAATTAATCAACCTGCAAGCGCAGAAGCAAAAATGGCTGTAGAAGAGGCTATCTCCACAAATGGAATACATTCTGATTGGCTTTATTTCTATAATCCGAAAACATCAACAGACAAATGGATTACGACACGTCAAACAGTAGCAGTAATTGGTAACCACGTCTTCGCTAAATAACATTTAAAATCATTAACAGACCTCTTCACTTAAAAGGTCTGTTTTTTGTATGTAAGAATTTATTTATCATGTGATATAGTGGTCTTTGAAAACTAATTCTTCTTGTAAATAAAGACACTTGTATTTACTTCATCACTCTAAGAAATTAAAAAAGCATCAAGTTCAAAAACTCCCCTTTATTAATAAAATTTATTTCTTACCTTCATAAAATTGTTATACACTAAAAAAATAAAAAACAAACTATTCGTTAGCAGGTGAAAGAATATGTATGATGTTACAATTATCGGCGCTGGAGTAAGTAGCATTTTTCTGGCTTATTCACTAGTTAAAAGTAACAAAAAAGTTTTAATTCTTGATAAAGGTAAAGCGCTAGGAGCTCGCCATTGTCCTTTAGACGAAGGAAAAGCGTGTAATTGTACTACATGTGATAAATATTTCGGATTTGCTGGTTTAGGAAAATCTGAAGGGAAATTTAATTATACAAACGGATTTGGTGGAGAACTTGAGCAAAAAGTTGGTAAAGAGGGCTTTATACAACTTATGGCTGAAGTAGATGAAATTCTATGTCAGTTCGGAGGAAATTCAGTTTCAAAATATTCTACAGAAAATCCAAATCTCAATAAGAGAGCTGAATCGTGTGGTTTACAAATGCTAACAACAGAAGTACGGCATCTTGGTACTACCCTTTCAAAGGAAATTTTTCAGCAACTCTACGAATTTTTACTTACGAAAATAAATATACAATTTCATATAGATGTACAACATATTATGAAACAGAAAAATCATTTTACTATAGATACAAATGAAGGAACATTTCAATCTAGGCAACTAGTATTTGCAACTGGGCGTTCCGGAGCAGATTGGTTAAAGGAGATGTGCACTTCTCTACATATTTCTCAGGAACAAACTCGTGTAGATTTAGGTATTAGAGTAGAGATGAAAGAACACCAATTACGTTCTATATTAAAAGATACATTTGAGACTAAACTTTCTTATGAGCATGAGGATTTCACAGCGACTACGTACTGTATGAATCCAAAAGGACGCATTATTAGAAAGTACGAAGAAGGTTTAGTTATGCCTGACGGTCAAAATTTTCGAGAGAAAGGAACTGGCACACCTAACTTAAATTTCACTTTATTCATCCCGTGCTATTTTCCAACTCTCAAAGAAGCAAATATATATGCAAGTTCAATTATTAAAAACATTAACCAAGGACGAGATCGGATTGTTATACAGCGCTTAGAGGACTTACTAAATAAACAGCCTACAATAGCGAACGACATGAAATATAACCGTATACAACCTACGCTACAAGGAGATTATGGAAATTTGAATACAGAAATTCCTCCGTTATATATTGAAGGACTTAAAGAATTTTTATTACGATTAGAACAATTCATCCAAGAACCGATCGATACAGATACTTTATTATATGGAATTGACGGAAAGTTTTATGCTCCTACGATAAAACTCAATAATCATTTTGAAACAAGTATACATGGACTATTTTTAGTTGGGGATTGTTCAGGCGTCACTCATTCATTATCTCAAGCTGCTGCAAGTGGATTGTATGTTGGAAAATATTTATCTGACATCTAATTGCATAATTAAGATACCAATCAAATATTTTAAGTTTCACAACGCTTTATTTATGTAGTAATAGCATAAATCACTATCCTCCCTCCGCTAACGATTATCCCACAAGGAATCGAGATTTCATGAGATACATATGTAATATAAACGTGTATATATAACTATTGACATTCAATTCTAACAAATTGAATGTCAATAGTTTTACAAGCCTCTATTCAGTTCCACCTTCATTTGTTCGATATTTTGTAACATCACCATAGTGTTTAATATGTTAGGATGTCTATAAGTATTTTTTACTACAACTATGACTTTTTCTGCCTGTTCTAAAAAATAGATTGGCGCTTGAAAATTCCTCATTGTACGTATGTGAATACTTTATATTTTTACCTTTAGAAACCATTAGCTAATTGATTCATTACACTCTAATAGTTATAAAAATATAATATATAACACAAGTTAAATAAATTATATAAAGAAGGAGTAAAAATGAAAAATAAAATCAATTTACAAATGCAAAATATAAGCTTTGTTTTAATAATTGCTTTAGCAGTATGGTTAAAAACATATCTTATTACAAGATTCAGTTTTGATTTAAAAATTGAATCTTCTACACAAGAGCTTATTTTGTTTATTAGCCCTCTCGCTGCTTCATTAGCTTTTGTCGGATTCGCATTATTTGCAACCGGTGAAAAGCGAAATTATATCGCGCTATGTATTAATTTCTTATTAACAATTGTACTTGTTGGGAATGTAATGTTCTATGAGTTTTATAGTGATTTCGTTACGTTACCAGTACTTGGACAAACATCAAACTTTGGCCAATTAGGCGGTAGTATTATAGAAATATTGAACTACAAAATTATACTCGCATTCGCAGACATTATTTTCTTCTTTATTTTATTAAAGAAGAAGGCACTAGTCTTCCAAACGGGGCGCGTAACTCATTCGGCACGCTTGTTATATTTTCTCTTAACGATTGGTGTATTTTTTGCAAATCTACATCTTGCAGAAAAAGAGCGACCTGAATTACTAACGAGATCATTCGACCGAGTCATGCTTGTTAAAAATTTAGGACTATACACGCATCAAGTATATGATTTAACACTACAAGTAAAAGCAGGATCACAAAAGGCACTTGCTGATAGTAGTAAATTACAAGAAACAGAAAACTACGTGAAGGCAAACGAAAGTCAGCCGAATCCTAACATGTTTGGTGTAGCAAAAGGAAAAAACGTAATTGTTGTTACTCTTGAATCCTTACAAACCTTTTTAATAGGCGCAACAGTTAACGGACAAGAAGTTACACCATTTTTGAATGAATTCATAAATGAAAGCTATTACTTTGATAACTTTTTCCACCAAACTGGGCAAGGAAAAACATCCGATTCTGAATTTCTAATTGATACGTCGTTATATCCATTAAATCGAGGAGCTGTATTCTTCACACACGGTAACAATGATTATACTGCGACTCCAGAAATTTTACGTCAGCAAGGTTATTTCACTTCTGTATTCCATGCGAATAACGCAACATTTTGGAATCGTAATATCATGTACTCTGCTCTCGGTTATGATCGTTACTATAATGAACTTGATTACAAAATTACGCCCGAAACTAATTTAAATTGGGGATTAAAAGATATCGAATACTTTGATCAATCAGTAGATATATTAAAAACTGTTGATCAACCATTTTATGCTCGTTTCCTTACTTTAACAAACCATTATCCATTTACGTATGATGAAGATACAAAATTCATTGAACCATATAACTCTGGTAATGGCGTATTTGATCGTTATATCGTAACAGCACGTTACTTAGACGAATCAATTAAAAAATTTATTGAGCGTTTAAAAGCCGAGGGAATGTATGATGATTCTATTATTGTATTATACGGTGATCATTATGGCATTTCTGAAAAACATAATCGTGCAATGGCACAGTTTTTAGAAAAAGATCAAATAACAGAATTTGATACTTTAAATTTACAACGTACACCTTTATATATTCATGTCCCTGGACAAACAGAAGGTCAAACGATTTCAAAGCCTACGGGACAAATCGATATGAAACCTACTATTCTCAATTTATTAGGGATTGATACTACGAACGATATTCGTTTTGGTCATGATATGTTTTCAGATGAATATACCGGTTTTGTTGTTTTACGTGATGGTAGCTTCATTACAGACAAATATGCATACAAAAACAACACTTTCTATGACCGCATAACAGGTGAAATTGTAGATTTACCAAAAAAAGAAGCTCAAGCACTCATTAACCGTGCACAAAATGAATTACGAATGTCTGACAAAATTATTGAAGGAGATTTACTACGTTTCTCAGAAAGTAATAAAATTAAAACTGGCGAAGTACAAACTAAAATTAAAGAAACTGAAAAATAATGTGAATATGCAAAGGGAGCAACTCATTACAGTTGCTCCCTTTTACTCTCTTATAACATGTGATGCAATTTCACATAAAAAATCTTAAATATTTTACTTTTATTCTGCACTTGTTTCTAAAATTACATCTGTATAAGTATGATCATCACCCATATGTAAAATTACTTCACATTGACGTAATCTCAATTCAAAGAGCATGATAGAATCATGATAAACTTCAGGATTTGATTTCATTTTATGTAACATCTCTTGTTTTTCTTGTATTTCTAATTGCATATTTTCTACAGCTTGTTTCAAGGAGTTAAATGGATTCCTAAAGAAGATATGAATATCTCGCTCTTGTGTGTTTTCGAATAGCTCAAATTGCAAGAAAAATTTCTTCATAATAGAATCCGTTACCTCAGTATAATCTTCATTTTCTACATACTGTTTGTATTTGTTATATAACATAGTTTTATTTTTAGGAAGAACTCCAAATAATTTACCGGCACTTTTCAGTAAAAATTGTGCTGGCGTAAATCGACGTAAAATATTTACTTCATCCATTTGTATTCTAGTCGTCATTCTGTCAGTATCTCTGCGCCAGTCATCCAACACTTTAAAGTCACATTCTAACTGTATTCGATTTTCTCCAAATAAAGAATTAAGTCCTTCACTAAGTTCTTCTAAGTACGATTGACTTTGAAGGAGCTCATTATGAGAAGTTGCAATCCAATTTTGCATAGAAAGAGCAAGATGAGGTAATACCGTTTGTTCTAAATATTTATGCACTCTTTCATTCATTGCTTTATTTAGTTGCGTATCCATGTGACCGAAATCGCTTTCTTCACTTATTAAATCAGAACAACTCTGTAATACCTTCGGTATATTTTCAGTAAGATCATTTGTAATTTCCGTTTTCATTGTACGATATGACTCTGTAATGAAATGAATTTTTTCCCTCTCAAATGCAGTAAGGTTATTCATGCTACCGTTTAGTTTCACTAGCATATCTTCATTCCACTTAATCGCATCCACTAGATTGTTTTCTTTCTCAACGCGTTTAGCTAAAAGATATGTAATTGTTTTTCGGATGAAGAACAATAGCTTTTCAGTACGTTCTGCATCAATATTTTTATGATTAAAGTTAAAATGAATAAACTCACTTAACTCATTTAATTGTTGACTACTTGTATATAACGAAGAATAAGGAAAAATCCTCGCATGCGGGAAATATGTGTTTATTCTCGCTGCCGTATCATGTAATACTCTTTTCACTTCTGCTTCACTATAAATGTTATCGATTTTATTTAATAAGAAATGCACTTGTAAATTTGGTGTATGTTCTTGAATGCTTAATAGAATATCACGCTCTTTATCAGTAAAAGGTGAATCCGCATTCAATACAAACAATAATTCATCTACGGAATTTAGATATTCAAATACCTCATCCCTAGTGTCGTTATTCCTATTAAAGCCTGGTGTAACTACAAATGTAAGTTTATTTTCACTTAAAAATTTGCATGGTAATTTAAATTCAACACATGCTCTATCTCTATACGTTTGATGGTGTTGAGACATCATATTATGATAATCAGAGATATCTTCCGTTGTTGTAATTGCAGCATCTGTTATGGCGTTAATTTCTGTATGAGCATCATTTTTTAAAACTACTACATTTGAAATTGATTTTTCTAATAGATTTCCTCCTAATATAGAGTTGATAAATGTAGTTTTTCCGTTCCCTGAAGTTCCTGTTACTAAAATACGATTTGTTCTTAAATCTGCAAGTTCGTCAACTAACCATCTAAATCGTTGACCTATTTCTATATTGTTCTTTTGTGCCCACTGTGTAATAGATTCAAAAAGATGTAGACTGTACTCTAAACCATTCACATGATTCATAGAATATAACAGTAGCTTTTCCGCATGTTGTATATCGCCTGAATCTATTTTAGATGGAAAAATCTCATCCCATGCCAATACAGCTGCTGATGGAAATACAGCATAAGACGGATTGACTACTTTTAACCAATTTGTTAAAAGACTTGGAATGATATCGTGTAATTGTTTAAGCATATATTGCCCTTGAATTAATGCAAAGTATGTTTCTTCGTAAAGAGAAGAAATTTTGTCCCATATATCGGACGACTCTATTTCAATATGTAAGAAAAATTCATTTATTGTGTTAAGCCACAATAAGTAATTTTGTTCATTTTTATAACTGTTCCAAAGTGATGAAACCATTTGCGTAAATTGTACTTGATCTACATTATTTAATGTAACTAATGCATCATAAAAATAATCTGGTGAAATATGTTTAGTAAATCCTTTATCGATATATCCTTTTAACACCTCAAACCAAGGATAAGATTCTATTCGAATTAACTCATTCACAGCAAGCTCTACTGCACTATCAAAATCTTGTTGTTCCTCATAAAAGGAACGGGCAATTTTTGTGACATTCGGATAATCCGGATTTAAAGAAACCGCTTCTTTAATAACAGCGAAAGCTGCTTCAAAATTATTTTGCTCTATGTAAAGAGAAAGTAATTGTAATCTAATTTCTGTCATCAATATTATATTATCAGTAGCAATGGAAGTATAAACATTTTCAGCAACTGCTAATTGATTCAGTTCGAAATAAGCATCCGCAATATTTTTTTGTGCCCATGGTGCTAATTCATTACTAACCTTCTCCCATTTAAAAATAGCTGCTTCAAAATCTTGATGCTGATAATAAAATTCACCTTGCGCAAAACGAATATAAGATCCATCAGAAATCTCATTTTTTTCTTCGCTTATATAAGCTTCTCCAAGCACGTCAAGAGGTGGTTTTGTTACATTCTCCATTAGAAATGTTTCATAATACATTTTTTTTATTAATTGTTTTTCTATTCTCATCTTTTCCCCCACTATATCTTGAAAATACATTTTTAAGATATGTCAACACTTTATTTATGTATGTTTTTTATCTTAACAAAGAATATCTTTTGGAAAATTTCATTTTCCTTTCATTTTTCAAGTTAGATTGAATTTTTATGAGAAAAGTTTCAGTTTTTTATCAATTCCCTTTCAGTTATGAAACAGCATTAAATGTTCCTAATAACATAATAACACTATAATATTCCGCATTATATTATCAGGAAAAACCTATATGAATCATATTATAAAAACAATTTATAACGAATACATATGCAAAAAACACCTCCCCAAACAAATAACAAAAATTCATATCATATATTTCACAAATTATTTTCCTTTAAAATATTTCAGTAGTTTCGTAATTAAATTCCATTAACCTCTATAAATAACTAGTCCAAAAAAAATCTATATGCATATCATGTTATAGTAAAGAATTCAGGAAATCCTAAAAGGAGGCATTTTCATGTTTGAAGATAAATCTAAAATAAACTACCCATATGAATTTACCGAAACTACAACAATCCCGCTAAAAAACCCTATCAATAAAAATTTCAAAAACGGCTCTGGTACACATACTTTCCCAATTAAGAAGCATTATAAAGAGCAGGTGCTATATACGGAAAAAATTAATAATAATAAAAATAAATAAGCGTATAGGCTCTTATAACAATTAATCAAATAAGAATCTATATTAGACCTTGTATAGTTATAGGTAATATATAAGTTTTTCTTATACAACTCATGTACTTTTAAAAAGTGCTGATATACAGCGCTTTTTTATACATAGATAATAGAAGAACCAAAAAGGTATGGATATTTTCCACACCTTTTTGGTTCTTTACTATTTATAAATAAATTCCACCTTCACTGCTCCTTAGCTAATGCTCCTAGCAGCAAAATTCTACTCGTTGGAGTCATTGAAGAAAGGAGTAGATTTATGATAAATCCCAAAGTTAAAGAAGCACCCATGAATTATATAGGCCATTATTGCTCTATTATATATATTTAAAAATTTACCAAACGTTGTTTCAAAGCTACTTAATTTTCATAAAATATTTTTTGTTTCCGTTGGAACGGATAGGCTTTAATCTCATCTGTATCTAAATTTTCATGAAATAAATGAACAGCTATAATTTGTCTACAATCGTAAGTATGATAATAATATGTTCCGGATTCCATACACATTACGCTTGTATATATGGTATTATCTAATGCACCTTCTTCTGTTATTACTCCACCTTTAGGAACCTCACAATTTGATAAGATATGAAAAAGGGCTGATACTCCCTCTTCTTCGCTATCTATACCTTGAATGTTTTGTTTGCCATATGCTGCCCGCACAAATCTTGAGGGTGGAGTGAAATCCCCTGGAAGTCCCATTGAGCCCGATCCCTGACCAAAAGCACTTAATGGTAAGTTACTCCACTCTGTTGGCGCGAATGGCTGCGATTTAAGACCTATGTATTGTCTTAAATTTTGCAAATGCCAATTAAACTCCGGACTATTCGTCATCACTCCTAGTGGGTTGTCATACATTTTTAATCCTTCATTTGTCGGCTCCAGTACAATACAATCTCCCCATTTATCTGCCAAAATCCAATGTAGTGGTGGCGTAAGTCCTAAATCCGGTAACGGTATATCCAAAAAGGTAAGGCTATCTACAGATTTCTTTAACTCTTTGACAGAATTGAATTGTGTAAGACTCCAAGTCACAAAATCAAATGGAGCTAAATTCGTTTTATTGTCATCTATGCTTTGACTATACGTAGCGAATCCTGGAAAATAGAGTGTTGCACATGTCATACCTGCTTCATTTACTCCGTCCGCCATAATGATCCTTCCTTGATGATTAATTCCCATTCCGACCGTAGCATGTTTCGTATTAATGATTTCACCAGTTATATTATTCCACTGGTAATGTCGAGGAATGATTATTACTTCTTGATTCATATCTAATGTGAAGTCCATCGTTCTTGCAAAAAGATGCTGACCGTTTTTTGTCTCTAATGTCAAACTAGTACACATAAAGAACACCCCATTTTATGGTTTTATCTACACTTTACATAATTCCGATAAGTCTGTAAATTAAAAACCTCTTTCCTTACAAACAAATTAAGAACGTACATATAAATTACAAATAGGTTGAGGTTATCTCTAGTTTATAAATGAATTTTTAACATATAGTTGTAAAAGAAGTATATTAAAAAGGAGCGAATTGTTATAATCTGCCCCCCTCCCTCTACTTCGCTGATATTTCCAAAACAACTTTTGCACCGTACAGCTTTTTCGAATTACTTAAGTAAAGATTTCCACCGTGTTGCTTTGCAAAGCTTTTAGCAATGTATAACCCCATTCCATGGTGATCTTTGGAGTTTCTACTTTTATCTCCCCTATAAAACTGCTCTGTAGCTGAATGCATTTCCTCTTCTGTAAACCCTCTTCCCGAGTCCTCTACAATAAATTGCAGTTTTTCACTAATCATTTCCACTGAGAACATCAAGTCACCCTTTGTCGGAGAATATTCAATTGCATTCATCATTATATTCATAATTGCTCTTTTCAAAGCGGTCTCGTCAATAGGAATAAAATTTGGTATGTCCTGAACATTTTCAATTAGATTTAACTGTTTGCCTAAAACACAAATTGCACTTTCTTCTATAATATTATGAATAAAGTCTCGGAGATCTGTTTGCTTGAATTGAAGTGGAGCGCCTTCCTCACATTTCGTAATATCGAGTAAAGATTTCATATATATTTCCATCTCATCAATACTTTTCAAAATATGCTCATTACATTTCTTCTGATTTGAATCTAGCATTGATTCATTTAATAGCTCTGCATTCCCTCTCAATATCGTTAACGGCGTTTTAATGTCATGTGCCAAAGCAGCAATCTGCTCTCTTCTATTTGTTTCCATATTCCACTGTGTACGTAACGAATGATTTAATTCATCTTTCATTTTTACTAAAGAAGTTAATACTTCATTCACTTCTTTTATTTTAGATTGTTCCACTTGAAAATCTAAATCTTCCTTTTGAATTTTATCTGTTACCTTTCTCAAAATCATCATTTCCTTTGACAATGATTTACCAAAAGAGCGAGATAGAAATATCACTTCGGCAACAAATAGTAGAATAAAAAGAACAATTTCACAAACTTCCGGACTCGGTAAATACTTCTGCAAAATAGGATTTTTAAAAGTAGCGTGTAACGTATATAGAATGACACAAATATCTTTATCGCGTTCTATAATTGCATAGTAGTACGTACTGTCACCTTTTTCATCATTATGTATGTTATTCCATATTTGTCCTGCATAATCTTTATTAATACTCCCTTGTATAACGTTTCCTGAAAAATCATACAGAGCATATTTATATTGTTTTAAAATTTGATCATCTTCCTGTTCCGCTTTAACTATAGCATCTCTTTGCGACTCAATCTGTTTTTCATAATAATTTGCTGGTAAGATTATTTCTGCGTTAACTCCAACTTGGAATAGAATCATAAAAAAAGTCACTAAAGCAATCGTCCCTATTGAAAATGCAAAAATATACTGTATTAAAATCTTACTAAGGTTGACTTGCTTTTTCATTTTCTCCATTTATAACCAATTCCCCATACTGTTTCTATTGGATTCATGCCATACTTAGATAATTTATGACGGATATTTTTAATATGTTCCACAATTACTTGGTTATCACTTTCTCCCTCATAACCAAAAACATTTTCGTAAATCTTTTCTCTTGAAAATACTTGTCCATGATTCAAAGCTAGATATTCGCAAATTCCATACTCACTTTTCGTAAATGCGATAGATGTATCGTCATACCATATTTCTTTACATGACAGATGAAATGTAAGACCTGACAGGAAAAATGCATTTTGCTTTTCTCTATGCTCACGCCTTACATGCGCGGATACCCTCGCACGCAGTTCTCCAATTCCAAAAGGTTTTGTAATATAGTCATCTCCACCGAGACTAAGCCCTGTGATTAGATCCTTCTCCATTGTTTTGGCTGTTAGAAATACAATTGGACTATCAACCAAATCCCGTATTTCCTTACAAAGTGTAAAACCATCTATTTCTGGCATCATGACATCTAACAGAATTAAATCAAAATGACAAAATTTTTCCTTTGGTATAGTAAGAGGATTACTAACGGCTGTTACCTCATGACCTTCTTTCTCTAGAGCACTTTTTATAATGTAAAGGATGCCGTCTTCATCATCAATTGCTAATATTCTTGCCATATAGAATCCCTCCCCACTCTTCCATTATAATACAATTACACTTACATTTCTTTGCGTCCTTCATAAAAGGAAAACCACATAAGAGAAATAACAAATGCAATGATCGTGAAACAAACACAAATCACTGCTCCAGTTGCTGCCTCTACTGCTAAGACACGAATAGAACTAGGACTTAATTTGTATCCCAAAAAATAATTGCATAATCTCGCGCCCCATGCACATGGTATGTATTTCCAAATTACATCCCCCATCCCTGTAAGCATTAAAGCTGCCAACAAGCTTTCTATAATTCCAATCCCAATGGAAACACCTTTACTAAAGCGAAAATTTAAGAACAGATGCCATATATACATAAAGATTTGACAACTAAAAAGAATGAATGAAATTTCAACATACAAAGCAAATGGAATTTCATTTTGTCCTAACAGAAAATGAAAACCTGTCGCAAACCCAACGACTGCCAACATAGTGGAACAAAACCCACATATTAAAAGTAAACATACTTTACTAATTAACGCTTTACGTCTTCCGTATTCCGTTGATAAAAGTTCTTTAAAATTTCCTGCCAAAGCTTCCTGTTCCACGACAGAAGAACACACTATGCTAATTAGCAACGGAAAAGATATCGATAATACTTGTATATAGCCTGAAACTTTATTTATAGAATCAAATTTTGAAAAGGAATAATAACTTAAAAAAAGAGCAATACCGATGATTGGCATCGCTACATGTATCCAGAAAAAAATCGTGTGTTTCATTTTTATAAAATCAGCTCTTAATATCCTCGACAAAACCGCCATATTATTTTGCCTCCTGCTTTTCAAACCACTTTGCCGTCACATAAGTGAATAACAGGAACAACACAACAGAAATTACTATGCCTGGCAAAATCACATCGTAGGAAAGTAGTTCTGGTTTAAACGTTACACTTCCGGTTTCTGCATACAAACCATTTGGTAGTATTTTCAAAATAGGGATCATCAGTCTACTTGGATATGTGTATGGACTAATCATCCAAATATTTTTTGTTGCCAATACAACTCCAAAAATTCCATTTGCCCCTACATTCAACAGAAGCGTCGGAAATAGACCTATTTTGTTACCTAAAAACAAGCAGATTGGAATTTGCCACATAAAAGTAACGATTAAAAGAACGCTTCCTAATAGTGCATTTACCGTAGGAATGATGCGGAAATTCTCTTTATTTACTAGTAAACTAGATAACTCGATTCCACAGAAAAACAGTATGCATGAAAAACTCAAAATCCCTAAAATTAGTAATACTTTAGAAATCCACACTCGTTTTAATGAAACTGGTAACGATAAAATGGAACGATTATTCATTTTTTTATCTTTCTCCGCAAGAAGTACACAACTTAAAGAAACCATTCCCGGAAGCATCGTAATGTACCACCAGTTGTAACTAGATAATTGAAAATAATCCGCCGATAATAAAAAGGCAATTAGTATTGTAGCAAATGGAACTAGCCATATAAGTTTATTCAAAAAAGTATGTCTAATTTTAATTTTTTCAGATGCAATATATAGATTCATTTCTTATGCCTCCCTTCTATACTTTCCAGCCACTTGTACAAATAAATCTTCCAAGTCATCATTCTTATTCAATTTCCCCTGATACCCCAATACACCACCTGATATAATCCCAACATGATCTGCAATTTGACTTACTTCGCTTAAAATATGACTCGATAAAATGACCGTAATTCCTTTTCCAGGAAAGGATAGAATGAGTTTTCTTAATTCCTGAATTCCAAAAGGATCCAGTCCATTCATCGGCTCATCTAATATTAAAAATTTCGGATGGTTCAGCAATGCAATCGCAATTCCCAGTCGTTGCTTCATCCCCATAGAAAAATCCTTCGCTTTTTTCTTATCTGTATTCTCTAGCTCCACAATATGCAATACTTCATCAATCCTTGATTTAGGCAAACCTAAAACAGTCGTACGAACCTGCAGGTTTTCTCTTGCTGTTAAATTTTCATAAAGCGGAGGAGACTCAATTAAAGCACCAATAGAATGTAGATCGTGCCGCGTCCATTTATGACCATCAAAGTAAATCTCACCAGAAGTAGGTGTAAGCATGCCTGTTATCATTTTTAAAGTGGTCGATTTCCCCGCTCCATTAGGACCTAACAATCCATAGATTGAATATTTCGGTACAGAAAGCGAAATATTTTGTACGACACTTTGCTTTCTAAATGTTTTACAAAGATTTTTTGTTTCTAACATAATCTCATTCATCCTAAACTTCCTCCTCGTATATTGTAATTCTAGAATAAATGATAATTATAAGGATTCTATAAGGAAAAGAAAAAACATTGAGAGAAAAAGAAGTTTTTACATGCAACCTGTATGAAAACTATGGATTCATATAATTTTTCTATAATTGGTTACAGATGAAGAATTTATAAAAAAAGAATATCTAAACAAAAAAGAAGCGATTTATTTCATCGCTTCTTTTTATTAAATCATATTATCCCTACATAACCCTCTTAAACATC
Organism: Bacillus paranthracis; assembly: GCF_001883995.1. Taxonomy (GTDB): domain Bacteria; phylum Bacillota; class Bacilli; order Bacillales; family Bacillaceae_G; genus Bacillus_A; species Bacillus_A paranthracis. The sequence continues at coordinate 65,403 of NZ_MACE01000018.1, forward strand.
TTCTCCAACTCATAAGTAGAATGATGCACAAGAATTGGTCTTCCGTGCGGGCATGTGTATGGGTTTGTTGTTGTACGAAGTTCTTCCAGTAAAGCAAATATTTGATCGTTCGTTAAATATTGATTTGCTTTAATTGAAGCTTTACAGCTCATCATGATGGCTGCTTCTTCACGTAATTTTTTAATATCAACTTTTTTTAGTTTAACGACCTGCTCCATCATTTCATCGATAATTTCTGTTTCTTGCCCTTTTGGGAACCACGTTGGATGCGAGCGAACGATAAAGGATTGATGGCCGAATTGCTCCAAAAATAGTCCAACTTTTTTTAGTTCTTCTAGTTGCTCTTCGACACGTAAAAATTCGGTAAGAGATAAATCGATACGGTATGGTACGAGTAGTTCTTGTACTTCTTGTGCTACTCGTCCTACTTTATCACGGAAGTATTCATAATTAATACGTTCCTGCGCGGCATGTTGGTCAATCATATATAAGCCTTTATCATTTTGAGCGAAAATATATGTTCCATGCATTTGTCCAATTGGATAAAGCGGCGGTAAATCATTACCGTTCATTTCGATTTCTTCTATTTCCTGAACTTCTTCTTCTAATTCCTCTAGTTCAAAATCCTCTTCGTTACTGTCCCACGATTTCTCTTCTCGAATCGGTTCTTCCATTATCGGTTTAGTAGATGGCTGCCAACTTTGTTCTTCTCTTACGAGCGATTGTGGTGGTTGCCATTCTTGTTTTGGCGGTTGCCAAAGCTGCGCTGGCTGTTTCACAGCCTGCGGTTCTTCTTGTTTTTCATCCATGCCCGTCGGTAAAACGATCTCCGGCATGGATGGTTCTTTCGGCTTCGCATGCTCAAACTGAAACTGTTCTTGCACACTTTCATCTTTTTCTTTTTTCTTCGTTGTTACACCTGCATCTGGAATGAGCTGTATTTTTTTGAATGCTGCTTGCAATGTTTCTTCGATAAGCTTTAGTAATTCTTGTTCTTTACTAAAACGAACTTCTAATTTCGCAGGATGTACGTTAACGTCAACTAGCATTGGATCCATTTCAATCGATAAGAAGCCGATTGGATATCGTCCGACTGGCAATAATGTATGGTATCCTTGCTGAATAGCTTTCATTAATACGAAATTTCGAACGTAACGACCATTTACGATTGTTGACATATAATTTCGAGATGCTCTCGTTACTTCTGGTAATGTTACATAGCCTTTAATTGTGAAATCTAAAGATTCCGCTTCAATTGGAACAAGCTTCTTTGCAACTTGAATGCTATAAATCGATGCAAGTACTTGTCTTACATCACCATTTCCTGATGTATGAAGCAATTTCTTTTCATTATGAAATAGCTTTAACGATACTTCTGGGTGTGACATTGCAATACGATACACGATATCTGTAATATTCCCAAGCTCTGTATGAATGGTTTTCATATATTTAAGACGCGCTGGTGTATTAAAGAATAAGTTTTGTACTGTAATATCTGTTCCTTTTCGGCTCGCTGTTTTCTCCTGCTTTATAATGTCTCCACCTTTAATAATAAGGTGCGTACCAGGTGCATCACCTGTGCTAGTGATTAATTCTAATTCACTAACTGAGGCAATACTCGGTAATGCCTCGCCGCGGAAACCGAGTGTTCTTATGCGAAACAGATCGTTTTCATCTTTAATTTTGCTCGTCGCATGTCGTTCAAAAGCGACGATACAATCTTCTTCTGCAATGCCGTCCCCATTATCAATGATGCGAATTTTCGATAAACCAGCTTCTTCTAAGTGGATTTCAATAGATGTACTATTCGCATCGATAGAATTTTCCACAAGTTCTTTTACGACTGAGGCAGGGCGCTCTACTACTTCCCCTGCCGCAATTAAGTTAGAGAGTTGATCATCTAGTTTGCGAATTTTACCCATCTACTTACTCATCCTTTCTTTAACTTTTTTTGTAAGCGATACAGTTCGTTCATCGCTTCTAAAGGTGTCATATCAAGTAAATCAATTTTTTTAATTTGCGTCAGTACTGCCGTTTCTTTTGCATCTAAAACTGGCTTGTCTTGTTTTTTCGAAGATTGTTCTCCACCAAAGAATGATAGTTGTGATTCTTCTTCAGTCTCTGCTTTCGTCTCTTCTATTTCTACTGGTTCTTCTTTTACAACTACAGGCTCTGGAATAACTTCTTGCGCCTGCGCTTTCACTTCTACACGCTTTGGAATAATAATTTCTTCCTGTCCTTCAAGTTGCGCTAATACTTCTTTCGCTCGAGCGATTAAGCTATCTGGAAGCTCTGCAAGTTGCGCAACGTGAATTCCGTAACTTTTATCTGCTGCCCCGTCTTGAATTTTATGAAGGAATACTACTTTTCCGTTCTCTTCAATAGCTGAAACGTGTACATTCTTCAGTTGATCTAAACTGTCTTCTAGCACTGTCAATTCATGATAATGTGTAGAGAATAACGTTTTTGCACCAATTTGGTCGTGAATATGTTCAATGATTGCTTGTGCAAGTGCCATACCATCATACGTAGATGTACCGCGTCCAATTTCATCGAATAAAATTAAACTTCTTTCTGATGCATTTGCAATGGCATTTTTCGCTTCTAACATTTCGACCATAAATGTACTTTGACCTGAAATTAAATCATCCGCCGCGCCAATTCTCGTAAAGATTTGGTCAAATACAGGTAATACTGCTTCTGTTGCTGGTACGAAACAACCAATTTGCGACATAACCGTTACAAGTGCTAATTGTCTCATATACGTACTTTTACCAGACATGTTCGGTCCTGTAATTAAAAATACATCCATATTCTCTGGCATAATACAATCATTCGGTACATACAATTTCCCGTTCAATACTTTTTCAACGACAGGATGACGACCATCTTTAATAAAGATTTCGCGCTTCGTTGTTAGTACAGGTTTTACAAACTGTTCTTCTTCACTAACTGTTGCAAAACTTTGCAGTACGTCTAATTCACTAATTACTTTCGCTAAATGCTGTAATTTCGGAATAAATACTTTTACTTCTTCACGAAGCGCTGTAAATAAATCGTATTCTAGTTGTACAATTTTTTCTTCAGCTTCTAAGATTAATGTTTCTTTTTCTTTTAGTTCATCTGTAATGAAACGTTCCGCATTAGCAAGCGTTTGTTTACGCTCGTAGCGGCCTTCTGGTAATGCTCCAAGGTTCGCTTTCGTTACTTCAATGTAGTAACCGAAAATACGGTTGTATCCAATTTTCAACGATTTAATTCCTGTAATATCACGCTCTCGTTTTTCAAGCTCAGCAATCCACGTTTTTCCGTTTTTACTCACATAGCGATATTGATCAAGCTTGTCATTATAACCATCTTTAATAATATCTCCATCTTTAATAGAAAGCGGTGGATTTTCTTGAATACTTCTTCCTAGTAATTCTGTTAAGCTCTCACATGGATCTGCACCTTGAATTAATCTCGCTGCATACGCGTTATCTAACAAACTAATCGCTTCTAAAATAGCTGGTACTTGCAGTAAAGATCGTCTTAACTGTAATAAGTCCCTTGCATTGACATTACCGAATGCAACTTTCCCTGCTAAACGTTCTAAATCATATACTTCTTTTAACTTTTCTTTTAAATCTTCACGCAAGAAGTAATCATTTACAAACGTTTCAACCATTTCTAAACGCTCTTCGATTCGTTCTTTCTGTATAAGTGGACGTTCCATCCACTGTTTTAACATACGACCACCCATAGCCGTTTTCGTCTTATCTAATAGCCATAATAATGATCCTGTTTTTTCTTTCGTTCGAAGTGTTTCTGTCAGCTCTAAATTTCGCTTTGAATGCACATCAATTTTCATAAATTGATTCGTATAATAAATTTCCACAGGCTGTAAATGATCTAATGAACGTTTTTGCGTTCTTATTACATAGTTAAATAAGCGTCCAACTGCTTTAATTAACTTTGCTTGTGAAACATTTTTCACAAGATGTTCTAACCCTTCTGGGATTGCCGTTGCATCTTCATATGAAATCGTCATTTTTAACGTTTCCGTTAACTTGTTTAGTTCATCTTTAGAAAAGGAAGAATCTACAACAATTTCTTTCGAACCAGTTGCATACACTTCTAATAAAATATCCTCTACTGAACCAGTCAATAACGTTACTGTATTTTGCCCAGTCGTTAAATCGTTACAAGCTAACGCATATGATCCATCTTCAAAATGTGTTAATGCGGCTAAAAAGTTATTTTCTTTCTCATCAATCGTACGCCCTTCCATCATCGTTCCTGGCGTAATTAATTGTACGACTTCACGGCGCACTACACCTTTAGCTGTTTTTGGGTCTTCTACTTGCTCACAAACCGCTACTTTATATCCTTTTTCAACAAGTTGTTCAATATAGTTTTTAGCCGCATGATACGGTACACCGCACATCGGTATACGTTCACTACTACCACCGTCTCGGCTCGTTAATGTAATTTCAAGTTCGTGGGCTGCTTTAACCGCATCCTCAAAGAACATTTCATAAAAATCACCTAAGCGGAAAAATAAAAAGGCATCTTGATAGTCTGCCTTAACTTTTAAATATTGCTGTATCATAGGCGTATATTGCGTCATACTTATCCTCCATAATTCTTACATAATAATCTATATTCATATATGTCACATTTCACGGACACTCTTATCTCCTATTTCAGGAGTCTTTCTTCATTATAGCACATTTCATTAGCAATCATGTTCATCTAAGCACCACTTATGTAAAGTAAAAAGCTAGGAAGAACTTCTCCCTAGCTTTCTATTACTCTTCTTCTGCATCAACGATAAAGTTCGGATCTAACTCTTCAAACTCATCATCTTCAATTTGGAAAGCATCATCTGATTCTACACAACCTTCAGGGTTTACACTTACACAAATTTTCGTTTCGCCAACTACTTCTGTTACAAATTCACGTTCTACCGTTACAACAATTTTATTACCATTTGGTGATACAAGAGCTTCTAAACAATTTGGTGGCTGAATGACACGAGCAATAATTTCTAAATCATCACCAGAAAAGTTTTTATCACGATATCCAATGCTTACTTCATCTGTGTAGTTTACACGTTCTGTTACAACTTCTGTCTTTGTATTGCCATCGAATGAATACCAAGTGTTCACATCATAGAAACCTTCAATTTCCACATGTTTTCCATTCTTTCTTGCTTCGTACGAGTGGTTAATTACCCAGCACCCTAAAATACTTGTTGGCTCATTATTCGATTCACATGTATGCGTTGACTTTGTATACTTACGTCCTTTTCCAACCACTGCTTTTGTAATAATCTCTCTAAATTCGGACATTCGTAACCCTCCTCAATCACTATTCACTTAATCATATGCGTGACAATAGCGGAATGTGTCATTCTTTTTTTGAGAAGAACTTACGTTTAATCCACTAAAAAAAGAGATGTCAATTCGACATCTCTTTAACAACCACAATTTCCTTTTTTACTTTCTACCGCTGCGCCCGTTTCACCCTTCAATACATCGCCATTAGTTGAAATTAATATTTCATCTGTTACGTTGTTAGAAATCGTACTTGCAACTAGCTGTAGTAAGTCATTTACATATGTTTGTGAAGATTTAAATTCTTGTACAACTGGGATGCTATCTAACTTATCTTGCAGGGCATCAATTTCAGCTTCTACTTTTTTCAAAGCTTCCCATTTCCCGTAATGTTGCAAGTTTACTGCTTGTTTTTGCAGTGCTTTAATTTCATCAATTGCGCGCTTCACATTTTCATTTTTATGAATTTGTGCCTCTGCTTTCTTAAAGAAATCAACTTCTTCTGTTTCAGAAATCATTTTTGCTAATTCTTTCGCTTGCTCAACAATTTCATCTTTCGAATATACTTTCATCTATTATTCCACCTCAATCGGCTCTTCAACTAATTCTCCGTTAAGAGACCAAGTTTTTGCATCCGTTACTTTTACTTTCACAAGCTGACCAATTAAAGACTTTGGAGCAACAAAGTTTACAAGTTTATTTGTACGAGTATAACCTGCAAGTACTTCTGGATTATTTTTACTCTCTCCATCAACTAACACTTCTACAATTTGACCTTTATAACGATTATTCTTTTCAATTGCCAATTTATTTACTAATGCATTTAAGCGTTGAAGACGTTCTTTCTTTACTTCCATCGGTACATTGTCTTTCATTTTTGCAGCTGGTGTACCTTCACGCGGAGAATAAATAAAGGTAAAGGCAGTATCAAACCCTACTTCACGATATAACGACATCGTTTCTTCAAATTGCTCATCTGTTTCATTCGGGAAACCGACAATAATATCAGTTGTTAATACCGCGTTTGGAATTGCTTCTTTAATTTTTCTTACAAGCTCTAAATAATGCTCACGTGAATATTTACGCGCCATAATTTTTAACATTTCTGTGCTTCCAGATTGAACTGGTAAGTGAATATGTTCTACTAAGTTGCCACCTTTTCCAAGCACTTCAATTAAGTGATCATCGAAATCGCGTGGATGGCTCGTTGTAAAACGAATACGGGCAATATCAACTTTACGGAGCTCGTCCATTAAATCGCCAAGACCGTATTCTATATCTTCAAAGTCTTTACCATATGCATTTACGTTCTGTCCAAGTAACGTAATTTCTTTATAACCATTCGCAGCTAAATGACGAATCTCTTGGATAATGTCTTCTGGACGTCTGCTTCGCTCTTTTCCGCGTGTATACGGTACGATACAATATGTACAGAACTTATCACAGCCATACATAATATTTACCCAAGCTTTAATATCACCACGACGTACTTTCGGAAGATTTTCAATTACGTCTCCTTCTTTGGACCAAACTTCAACTACCGTCTCCTTCGAGAACATTGCATCTTTTAGAATGTACGGTAATCTATGAATATTATGCGTTCCAAACACCATATCTACATGCTGATTTTTTTGCATAATTTTATTTACAACAGATTCCTCTTGGGACATACAACCACATACACCAATTAAAAGATCAGGATTTCTTCGTTTTAGTGCCTTTAAATGCCCTAGTTCACCGAACACTTTATTTTCAGCATTTTCACGAATAGCACAAGTATTTAATAATACTACATCTGCTTCTTCAGTTGAAAAGGTTGGTTCATATCCAAGTGCAGTGAAAATACCCGCCATTACTTCTGTATCGTGCTCATTCATTTGACAACCATATGTACGAATATAAAACTTTCTTCCTGTACCGAAATTGCGAAACTCTTCAGGTAAGCCAAAATCCCGTTCAATTTTAACTTCTTCTTTCCCTCGTTTTTTCGCGTCTTTTAAGGAAGGTGGTTGGTATACACTTTCAAAGTATTTACTATAATCTTTCTCTTCTTTTTTCGTAGAGGAATTCACTTGTTGACTTGCTAATCGTTGTTGCTCGTTCATCGGTAATCTCCTTTCACCCTTAACTATACACACTTTATAGTCCATTTTAATGCGCTTAGACCCACCTCAAAAATGGTTAGATAGCTTGAGAGATACTTGTCCTTTGAAACTTGAGTAATCAATCTAATCATCTATAAGAATGAAGTCTTCCCCACACAAATAGACATTCCCTTTTTGTATTTCTTTTGTCCTACTCAAAAGCATATTGCTTTATCCCTATACACATTACCATAGTATGAAGTGTTTCGCCAATTTTTACAAAGAAGAAGGCTTATCCTATTATTACATTTCCTAGTTAATGAACATGCAATTTTCATACAACGATTCATATATTATTTTACCATTCTGAATTTTCTAAGTAAATAAGACTACCTTATATTTTCACTCATAAAAAAAGGTTGCCAAATGGCAACCTCCTCTTCTTATATTACATAAATTCAGCAACAAGTTCATCAAACATTTTCTGATCCATGTTTAAATCAGATTGCACTAAAGGCTTCTCACTATAGCCTTTTACTAGTTCTTGGTATGAAGGTTGCGCTGTATTTTGATAAATTAACCCTGTTACTAATCCGTTGTTTTCCATTAATGTTTGCATAGCCATCATGCGATTAGACGAATCATATCCCTCTACTGTACTTAGTTTTGTTAAATTCTCTTTAAACCAATCGTAAGTATTTACTTTATTGTAAGTAACACATGGGCTGAATACGTTAATTAATGAAAATCCTTTATGGTTAATACCAGCTTCAATAATTTGTGTTAATTCTTTTAAATCACTTGAAAGGCTTTGTGCCACAAATGTTGCACCAGCTGTTAAAGCCATTTCCATAACATTTAGTGACGGTTCAATTGAACCTTGTGGTGTACTTTTCGTTTTAAATCCAGCTTCACTACGTGGTGAAGTTTGCCCTTTTGTTAATCCATAAATTTGGTTATCCATTACGATGTACGTAATGTCAATGTTACGACGAATAGAATGGATCGTATGTCCCATACCAATCGCAAATCCATCACCGTCACCACCTGATGCGATAACTGTTAAATCACGGTTTGCCATTTTTACACCTTGTGCAATTGGAAGGGCACGACCATGAATACTATGCACACCATATGAATTAATATAACCTGAAATACGACCTGAACAGCCGATACCAGAAATAACAGCAAGTTCATCTGGATTTAAGCCAACGTTAGCTGCCGCACGTTGAATTGCAGCTTGCACCGAGAAGTCTCCGCAACCTGGGCACCAGTTTGGTTTTACACTGTTACGAAAGTCCTTAAATGTTGCCATTTAATACAACCCCTTTTTTGCATTCGTTGTAAATCTCTTTCGGCAAGAATGGGTTCCCATCATATTTTAAAAGACTAGAAATTTTCTCACCGTTACCAAGATTCATTTTCATAATGTTAGCAAGTTGACCTGTTGCATTGTTTTCTACCACTACAACACGCTTCGCATTTTTCACAAGTGGATCGATTTCAGCTGTTGGGAACGGGTGAATTAAACGCACATGAGCATGGTTTACTTTCATACCCTCTTGTTCTAAGCGCTCCATTGCTTCTTCGATCGCACCACGAGTTGAGTTAAATCCAACAAGCAATACGTCTGCTTCTTCATGCTTAACATTTTTATAAACAGGGGTATTAAACTTCAAGTTCTCCATTTTACGGAAACGTTTGTCCATTTGATCTTTACGGTTTAATGCTGATTCAGATGGTTTACCAGTTTCATCATGTTCTACACCTGTAACATGGTGAACACCATTTTTCATACCAGGTAAAACACGTGGTGAAACGCCATCTTCTGTTACTTCATAACGCTTGAAGTATGCTTTATTTTCACGTTCTGGTAATTCCGCTTCTAAATCAAGCTTACCACGACGAATTTCCACTTTATCTAACTTAAGTGGTTCTACTGTCTGTTTCCCTAAAGAAAGCTGTAAATCTGTTAAGAAAATAACAGGTACTTGATATTCTTCAGATAAGTTAAACGCTTCTACAATATCATAGAAAGCTTCTTCCACTGTACTTGGCGCCATTACGATTTTTGGAATTTCACCGTGCGTACCGTAAATCATTGCCATTAAATCAGACTGCTCTTGTTTCGTTGGTAATCCTGTACTTGGACCACCACGTTGTGTATCAACAATTACTAATGGCGTTTCTGTAATGCCTGCTAAACCAATCGCTTCCATCATTAAAGATAGACCTGGACCAGCAGATGCAGTTAATGTACGAACACCAGCATAGTTTGCACCGATTGCCATTGTACAAGCTGCAATTTCATCCTCAGTTTGGATTACTGTTCCGCCGACTTTTGGCAATTTTTTAATTAAGTATTCCATAATTTCAGATGCAGGTGTAATTGGATATGCAGACATAAAGCGAGCACCACCAGCTACTGCACCAAATGCGATCGCATCGTTCCCAATCATAAACATGCGCTTCTGACCATCAGCTTTTTCAAGCTGCATCATGTTTACTTTCTCACCTAGTAACTCTTTCATATATTGAGAGCCGCGCTTAATTGCTTCCATGTTCTTTTGAACGACTTGCTCTCCTTTACGACCAAAGATCTCTTCAACAACATCTAAATAAGCTGTTTCATCTAATCCTAATACCGCACTTGATGCTCCAACAGCAACCATGTTTTTCATTAATGATGTGCCTAATTCTGAAGCAATATCTGTAAACGGTATCACATATAGATTTACATCTGTATTGTCAGGTATTGTCGGATTAAATTTCGCATCTGCAACTACAATCCCGCCCGGACGTAGTTCGTGGAAGTTAAAATCAATTGTTTCTTGATCAAAAGCAATTAAAATATCTAAATCATCTGAGATCGCGCGTACTTCTGTTGTACTTACACGAATTTTATTATTTGTATGGCCGCCTTTTATACGTGATGAGAAGTGGCGGTAACCGTATAGGTAATATCCTAATCGGTTTAATGCAATACAGAAGATTTCTCCTGTACTTTCAATTCCTTCACCTTGTTGGCCTCCAACTTTCCATGAAAGTTGACTAATCATCTCCTACACCCCTTTTGGCTGCATTCATTGTAGTGTATTTTTTTACAGTAATAGTTTAGCATTTTTTATGCAAATAAACTACAATGGACGCAAATTATGCCTCTTCTGATTTCCCTGAATCTTTAGTATAAAGCTATTTTGTTTTTCATTCTAGTATTAGGTCTTAAAAAAAGCAATAATATCAAATGAATTAATTCTAATTTTTCTGGATTTTTAAAACAAAAATTTTAAAAGCTTATATGTTCAACAAAATTATCATATAAAAATCGCTCTACAGTAGATGCAGCATAGTGTTTACAAAGCTCGTTCATTACATTTTCATAATCTCGATACGCTGATACATTTACAACTGTTTCTACTATCCCATCAAAATCCGAACCAAACCCTATATTGTTCTCTCCACCTAATGAACAAATATATTCGATATGTCTTACTATATCTGCTACATTCGCTTGTTTTTCATTTGTTAGAAACTGCGGTACAAAAGTGACACCGATCATGCCATTTCGCTTTATAAGAGCTTTAAGTTGTTCATCGTTTAAATTACGTGGGTGCTGACAAAGTTTCATACAATTTGAGTGGGAAGCAATAGGATTTTTTGCAATTTCAATCACATCCCAAAAACTTCTTTCATTCAAATGAGACACATCAGTCCATACATGTAACGCATTCAGTTCTTGTACAACATGTTTACCAGAAGTCGTTAAACCTGCCCCACGTGTCTCTAGCGCACCATCAGCTAATAGATTGGCATAATTCCATGTTAGTCCAAAAGAACGTACTCCTAGGCGATACAACAACCGTAATTTCATTGCATCTTTTCCAATTGCTTCGCATCCTTCTAATGTTAATATCGCTCCAATCTCGTCCTGTTTTAACATGTTCATATCATCTTTTGTCTGAATAAACTTCACACCTGGTAAGGATAAAATTTCATTATAAAAAATATCTACCATTTGCAATGCTACTTCAAATCGGTTTTCATATGCCACTGTTTCTGGCACATATATAGCAAAACATTGTATACTTCCTTTTCTGTTCTTTAACTGTTCAAATGTAATATGTAATTGCGAATCATGTTTAAAATCCTTTTTCCCTTGTGCACTCCATAACTGAAGAAGCACATCACAATGAGCATCAAAAATTTTCATTTTCATTCCTCCATTATAAAAACAACCTGTTTGCATACTGCAAACAGGTTGTTTAAACTTAACGAGGTTCTACAATTAATTTTATTGCTGTACGTTCTTCCCCATCAATCATGATATCCGTAAACGCTGGGATACAAATCAGGTCCAAACCACTAGGCGCTACAAATCCTCTTGCAATTGCTACTGCCTTTACCGCTTGGTTCAATGCACCTGCACCAATGGCTTGAATTTCTGCTGTTCCGCGTTCGCGAATAACACCTGCAAGTGCACCAGCTACAGAATTAGGGACCGACGTTGCTTTAACTTTTAATATTTCCATTCCGCGTTTCCTCCTCGTTTCTATAAAAAGTATTAGCAATTATTTCACTTTAACTTATATTCACGAGGAATGACACGTATTCCTGCTAAATTTCTGTAATTTTTCTAAAAAATTAAAAAATAATAATTTATCTAAATTTTAATAGGAATTACTCAAAAAATGGCTGATCATCATTAATTAAGATACGCTCAATTTTCTTAGCTTTTCCCGTATTAGGGTCCACATCAATTAGCACTGCACTTAATTGTGTTCTACCATTTGTCACTTCAAATCGTACTGGTAAGTTTGTTAAAAACTTCTTCAATACTGCTTCTCGGTCCATACCTAAAATTCCATCGTACGGCCCTGTCATACCAACATCTGTGATATATGCCGTTCCGCTTGGTAAAATGCGATTATCTGCTGTAGGAACATGCGTATGTGTACCTACTACCGCTGTAGCACGACCATCTACATACCAACCTAACGCTTGTTTTTCGCTTGTAGTTTCCGCATGGAAATCAACAAAAATAATATTCGTACGTTTTTTCGCAATGTTAATTAATTCATCCACTTTACGGAATGGACAATCAATTGGAGGAAGGAACGTACGTCCTTGTAAGTTAATAACTGCAACTTCTGTTCCATTACAGTTCACAAAAATAAGCCCTTTTCCTGGAGTGCCTTCTGGGAAGTTAGCTGGTCTTGCAAGATATTTTGCATCATCAATAAATTCAAATACTTCACGGTTATCCCAAGCGTGATTTCCAAGTGTAACCGCTTGTGCTCCGCATTCTAAAAAGTTTCGGTATATTTTTTCCGTAATTCCACGTCCACCTGCTGCATTTTCCCCATTAATAATGGTTACTGTAGGTGTATATTTCTTCTTTAATGCCGGTACGTATTGTTGAATCATACCTCTACCAGGAGATCCTACTACATCCCCAACAAATAATATTCTCATATGTCTTACCCTTCCTATGTACTACATTTTTTATTACTATAGCTTCAAGTAATTATCTTACAATATATTTATTATAAGTTTGTTTCACTTGTATGCTAGGTATAACTAATTTCCTTTATTTTAACCAATTCCAACACAAAAAAATAAAGTGGTGTTTCACCACTTTATTTTGCGTATTCCACTGCACGTGTTTCACGAATAACAGTTACTTTAATATGCCCTGGGTAATCCAGTTCATTTTCAATACGTTTTCGAATATCACGAGCTAAACGATGAGCTTCTAAATCATCAATTGTATCTGGTTTTACCAGAATACGAACTTCTCGTCCTGCTTGAATTGCGAAAGATTTTTCTACGCCTTCATAAGACTCTGAAATCTCTTCTAACTTTTCGAGACGACGAATATAGTTCTCAAGTGTTTCACTACGAGCTCCAGGTCTTGCAGCTGATAATGCATCTGCTGCTGCAACTAAAACTGCAATGATAGAAGTTGGTTCTGTGTCCCCATGGTGAGATGCAATACTGTTTATAACTACAGGATGCTCTTTATATTTCGTTGCGAGTTCAACACCAATTTCAACGTGGCTACCTTCTACTTCATGGTCAATCGCTTTACCGATATCATGTAATAGACCAGCACGTCTTGCTAGTTTTTCATCCTCACCAAGCTCTGCTGCCATAAGTCCAGTTAAATATGCAACTTCCATAGAGTGTTTTAAGACGTTTTGCCCGTAACTTGTACGGTATTTTAAACGACCTAAAATCTTAATTAAATCTGGATGTAAACCGTGAACACCCACTTCAAACGTTGTTTGCTCTCCAACTTCACGAATATACTCGTCCACTTCACGTCTTGATTTTTCGACCATCTCTTCAATACGCGCTGGGTGAATACGTCCGTCCTGTACTAGTTTATCAAGAGCGATACGAGCTGTTTCACGACGAATTGGGTCGAATCCAGAAAGGATAACCGCTTCTGGTGTATCATCGATAATTAGGTCAATACCTGTTAACGTTTCTAACGTACGAATATTTCGACCTTCACGTCCGATAATACGTCCCTTCATTTCGTCATTTGGAAGATTTACAACCGAAACGGTTGTTTCAGCAACATGATCAGCTGCACATCTCTGCATTGCAAGAGATAAAATCTCTTTCGCTTTCTTATCCGCTTCTTCTTTCGCACGAACTTCACTTTCTTTTACCATTACGGCAATTTCATGAGAAACTTCACTTTCTACTTTACCAAGAATAATTGCTTTCGCTTGTTCGCGTGTCAGATTGGAAATGCGCTCTAATTCTGTTTGTTGCTTTTGAACTAACTCTCCCACTTTGCTTTCCAACTCTTCAATCTGTTGTTGTCTCGCTACAAGAGAATCCTCTTTCTTTTCTAACTGTTGCTCGCGTTTATCGAGCGTTTCGTCTTTACGATCAAGGTTCTCTTCTTTTTGCATTAAACGATTTTCTTGTTTTTGTAATTCGCTTCTACGGTCACGAATTTCTAATTCAGCTTCTGTACGAAGTGTATGAATTTCATCCTTTGCTTCTAAAAGCGCTTCTTTCTTAAGTGCTTCAGCCTCACGATTCGCTTCGTCTAGAATACGTTTCGCTTCATTGGCTGCACCATTAATCTTCGCTTCAGCAATAGACTTTCGAACAAAAAAGCCAACAACTGCACCGACTGTTGCAAGCAAAATGGAGATGAGTATCCAAACTGTACTACTCATGATTTCACCTCCCCTTGCTATGAATGAAAAAAGACTGTCGGCATGTACATTGAATACCAACATACAGCAAAGACCGTCGTCCCGCTTTTTTAAGGGACTTTCTTCATTTCACAATTAAAATGTCATATTATTATTTCGGCAAGATTTAAGTCTTACTCCGAATATTACTTCTCTTCTTGAGAAGAGTGTTTCGTATATAAGAAAAAATATACATTCTCATTGTATCTATCGCAATTTTCATTGTCAAGCGTTGTCTACTTTTACTTTCTTTACCTTCAGCTCTAATTTATATAGGAATTTAAAAAGCAGAGAGTATATTATCCTGGAAAACCTTAGTAAATTCCAGTTTATTCATGTAAAACACGCATATATCCCTCTGTACACATACTGTTTTAGATGGATTAAATATTTTATCTCCAACGATATACAACGCTTTCATAATGATACAAAAATAAAAGACACGAAGCCGTGTCTTTTATCCCACTTTAATCAAGAAGACTTGGATCTTCCATATCTTCAGCACCTGAATCTTCGCTAATTCCGTGATGCTCACGAATAAAGAAGGCAATTTCTTCTCTTAAATCCGTATTTTCTTTTAAGAACTGCTTCGAATTTTCACGACCTTGCCCTAAGCGTTCTTCATTATAAGAGTACCAAGCACCGCTCTTTTGAACGATATCAAGTTCAGAAGCCATATCTAAGATTTCACCTTCTCTTGAAATACCTTCTCCGTACATAATATCAACTTCCGCAACACGGAATGGTGGTGCCACTTTATTTTTAACTACTTTTACTTTTGTTTTATTACCAACAATGTCGTTACCTTGTTTTAATTGCTCCGCACGACGTACTTCAAGACGAACAGTTGAATAGAATTTTAACGCACGACCACCTGGAGTTGTTTCTGGGTTTCCGAACATAACCCCAACTTTTTCACGAATTTGGTTAATAAAGATTGCGATTGTTTTTGATTTATTGATTGCACCTGAAAGTTTACGAAGTGCTTGAGACATTAGACGAGCTTGTAAACCTACGTGTGAGTCACCCATGTCTCCTTCAATCTCAGCTTTTGGTACAAGAGCTGCTACAGAGTCAATTACGATAATATCAACCGCACCACTTCGTACAAGTGCTTCTGCGATTTCTAAACCTTGCTCCCCTGTATCAGGTTGTGATAATAGTAATTCATCGATATTAACACCTAATTTTTGTGCATATACAGGATCCATTGCATGCTCCGCATCGATGAATGCTGCTTGTCCACCTTGACGCTGCACCTCTGCAATTGCATGTAATGAAACTGTTGTTTTACCTGAACTCTCAGGTCCATAAATCTCGATAATACGGCCACGTGGGTATCCGCCTACCCCTAATGCCACATCAAGTGCTAAAGAACCACTAGAAACTGTAGAAACTCTACGCTCCGCTTGTTCTCCTAATTTCATAATTGAACCTTTACCGAATTGCTTCTCTATTTGTTTTAACGCCATATCTAATGCCGCTTGACGATCACTCATTCAAAATTCCTCCTTAACTGAATTGCTAATCTTATTATACCTATTTTCAATTCAATTTGCCAACAAAAATCGAACATTTATTCGATTTTTTTATTTTTCATTAAATATAACCACATTTAACCATTAAAAAAAGCTAAAAGAGACTTATATCTCTTCTAGCTTTTTATACAAATGATAAAATCCATATTTTGCTGAGCGTTCCCTAATTTGTTGACGACTTCCGCTTAAATTTAGAGGAAAGACTACAGTTGGTTCATCTTTAATCGCCAATCCAACAAATACAGTTCCCGGCTCTTTATGTTCTGAAGCATCTGGTCCTGCTACCCCAGTGAAACTAATTCCGATATCCGCTTTTAATAATTCTCTAACATTTTCAGCAAGATAACGAGCACATTCTTTACTAACTGCACCGTCAGTAGACAAGACTTCCTCAGGTACATGTAATACATGTTGTTTCACATCATTATGGTAACAAATGACACCGCCTTTAAATACGGAAGACACACCAGCGTTTTCTGTTACTTGATTACCAAAGAGACCACCTGTTAAACTTTCCGCACACGCTAAAGTTAATCCTTTTTTCTTCAATAACTCTATCGCCTTATAATGTAGAAACTCTTGGTCATACCCGTAGAAAAATTCTCCAACTCTTTCTAAAATCAAATCTTCCACATGCTGAATGAGTTTCTCCGCTTCATGAGCATTTTGATGTTTAGCCGTTAAACGTAATGTCACTTCTCCATCATTGGCAAGCGGGGCGATTGTCGGATTCGTTTGTCCATCAATTAAATCTTGAACTTTCACCTCTAATTGAGATTCCCCAATTCCGAAAAAGCGAAGCACGCGAGAATAAATGTTTTCTCCTGTTGTAAAGTTACGTAAAAAAGGCTCCACATAACTTACATACATCGGCTTCATTTCTTTCGGTGGTCCTGGTAATAAAATATAAACTTTTCCGTTCTTATTTAATCCCATACCAGGTGCCATACCATGATCATTTGCAAATACAGTCGCTCCATCCAAAACGAGCGCCTGCTTTTTATTATTCTCCGTGAACTCTCGACCTGTTCGCTTAAAGTAATCGCTTATTGATGCTAATGCCTTTTCATCATATACAAGCTCTTCCGCTAAGCTAGACGCTATTGTTTCCTTCGTTAAATCATCTTTTGTCGGTCCTAATCCACCTGTGAAAATGAGCATATCCGCACGTTCTTCTGCAACTTCAATCGCCTGCTGCAGTCGCTTGTTATTATCACCAACTACAGTATGGTAGTACACGTTAATTCCAATTGAAGCTAACTTTTCAGACAAAAACTGGGCGTTCGTATTTGCAATTTGTCCAAGTAATAATTCTGTTCCAACCGCAATAATTTCAGCGTTCATCCCAATTCCCCCATAAACTTCTATTTTGAGTTTACAAAAGCAGCTCTATTTTTCCAGAAATAATCCCATCCTGAAATAACAGTAAAAATTAATGCAATCCATATAAAGATATCAGCAACTGGAATATGGATTAAATTTAAAGGTACATCGTGTAATAAATATGCCGCAATCGCGATGATTTGTGTCCACGTCTTAATTTTCCCTAGCTGATTTGCCGCAACTACTTCCCCTGTTCCAGCAAGTACAAGACGTAAACCAGTGACCGCAAACTCACGGCTTATAATGACAATAACGATCCAAGCAGGTACGTATTGCATCTCAACTAACGTGATAAGTGCCGCTGAAACAAGTAATTTATCAGCTAACGGGTCAAGGAACTTCCCTAAATTCGTTACAAGATTATACTTTCTTGCGTAATGTCCATCAATCCAATCTGTAGCCGAAGCAACAATAAAGATAAGCGCTCCTATTAAATGTTGAATTGGTAAATCAACATCACCAATTGTGTATGAACCCCAATCAAAGGGCGTTAACATAATTACCATAAAAATTGGAATTAAGCAGATTCTAGATATTGTAATTTTATTTGGTAAATTCACAGCTATTCCTCCATCATATCAAAAACATTTGTTCATTGAAAAAAGTCATCGAAGCGATGACTGTTATTGTGCAGGTTGCTCTATCCCTAGATTTTTAATCAAGAATTTTTGATGATAATTCTCTTCTGGATTCAACGGGAATGTAACCACTTGGCCATTTAATTTAAATTCAACATTCGGTGCACTTCCTATATTAAGGTTTACCACTTTCGCTGTTGATAAATCATATTTTTGAGTTTGACCTTCCTCTATTGTTCCACTAAAGATATCATTTCCTGCCTCATTTTTAATACCTACATAACTTGCACCTTTTGTTGTAATTTCTAATTCTAACGTTTTATTGTTATGAATTTCCAAAGTGGACTCCTTACCAGTTGTCCCAACTACTTTGATTTCTTGTTGTCCTGTTGGTTGCGCTGGTTGTTCTTCTTTCTTTGGCTCTTCTTTTTTCGATTCTTCTTTTTTTGGTTCCTCTTTTTTCGGCTCTTCCGCTTTCACTTCATCTTTCTTCGTATCTAACGGAGAGTTTTCCGCTTTTTTAACTTCAATTTTCTCACTTTGAGCATTCGGAACCTTCTCATCACCTTTTCCAGTTAACGCTTGGAAAATAAACCAAATTACCACTCCAACTGCGATTACTAGCAGCGCAACTAAGATTTTCGGCATATGATCTGCAATTGGCCATGATGAAGATTTCTGCATTGTTTCTTGTGTTTTTTGTCCGGTTGACACTTGTGGAACGTCGCGTTTTTCAGATTGTGGTATCGTACTCTGATATTCTACAAGCAGTTCCTCTCCATTTAATCCAACCGCATCTGCGTATTGTTTAATGAATGCACGCGCATAAAAAGCTCCTGGCAATACATCATAATTGCCTTCCTCAATTGCTACTAAATGGCGTTTTTGAATTTTTGTAATCTCATGCAGCTGATCAATAGACAAGCCTTTCGTTCCTCTTGCTTCTTTCAGCTTTTGTCCTAATTCTGTCACTACTAACACCTCAATATTTCTTTAAAAGTCAAACATAGAGAAATTATTTTGCGTACCTTGCTCAATTTCATCTACTAAATTATATTGAATTTCTTCATCATAATCGTTACGCAACTCGATAATATAATCAAAATCATCCAATGTGTATTCTGACTGACTCACAAATACGTCAGGATGTTCCACAACTTTCGTTGCAGGCAATCTCATAATTTCACGAACAAGCTGCCAATGCCTTTCGTTAGCACGCTTTGTTGACACGATTCCATCTAAGATGAAAATATTGTCGTCGCTATACTCATCTTCAATCAATTGACTACGAACAGTTTGCTTAATAAGAGTAGACGATACAAATAACCATCTTTTATTTGCACAAACACTTGCGGCAACAATGGATTCTGTTTTTCCAACACGAGGCATTCCTCGTATACCAATTAGCTTATGGCCTTCTTTTTTCATTATTTCAGCCATAAAGTCTACAAGTAACCCTAATTCATCACGCACAAACCGAAATGTCTTCTTATCATCTGCATCTCGTTGTATGTACCTACCATGTCTAACCGCTAGCTTATCTCTTAGCTTTGGCGGACGATATTTCGTTACCGTTATGTTATCCATCGTATTTAAAATTGATTCTAGTCTAGAGATTTGCTCTTGATTATCACACATAAGGAGTAATCCACGCCTTGCATTATCTACACCATTAATTGTGACAATATTAATGCCGAGCATACCGATTAACGAAGAAACGTCACCAAGCAAGCCAGGTCGGTTTTTATGTATTTCATATTCAAAATACCATTCAATCATCCAAGATCACTCCCCTTGCTTACTTTACACCTACGTACTATATTATATGATTTCACCTTAATAGGGAAGCTAAATGTATAATCTATCCCTTTCAATTATTATACAAAAAAAATAGAGAGGAGAATCCCCTCTCTATTTTTTACTTATGTTGTACAAACTTTACCATTAAGTTTGCGATTGTATGTTGCTCTTGTTCGTCAGCAACTTTCCAAAGTTCAGCTAATAATTTCTCTTGATCGTTGCGTGCTTCTACTTCATTTGCTAAATAATCACCAACACGAAATGCCATATCTGATACAGCACCACCATCAAGACCTTTTCCTTGCGCTTGTTCTAAACGTTCTCCTAAAAAGCTCTTCCATTGATCAAAGTTATCTAAAACTGACATGTGTAAGCACCTCACTACTTAGTAATAGAATCATGCTTAATTTGTACAGTTTTTCATTTTTTATGTAAGAAATTTTTAGCAATGCCACCCGCCATTTACTCCAATAATTTGTCCAGTTATATAAGATGCACCTGGTGATACGAGAAATGACACAGTTTTTGCTACTTCTTCCGGTAATCCTAATCGTCCTAACGGAATCTCTTCCGCAATTTCATTCTTATCCTCTTCTGAAAATACGTTTAACATTTCCGTTTCAATTGCACCTGGCGCCACCGCGTTCACTCTTATTCCACTTAATGAAACCTCTTTTGCTAAAGCTTTCACATATGAATTTTGCGCACCTTTTACCATCGAGTAAAGAACTTCACATGACGCGCCAATTTGTCCCCATATAGACGAAACAAGTACAATATTACCGCTTCTGCGTTGAATCATAGATGGCAATGCCATCGATAATAATTTATAGATACTCTTCACTTGAAGTTCTACCATATCATTCAATTCATCGTTCGTTACATCTGTTACGAGTCCAAAAATACTCTTCCCAGCTGCATATACGATAACATCAAGAGGATGTTCAATTTGTTTCCACAATTGCTCTGCTCCATCAGTAGAAGCTAAATTTGCTTGAACAGGAATTACTTCACCCCATTCTTTCTGCAACTCATTCACTTTCTCTTCACTGTTATTATAATGAACATATACTGTATATCCATCTTGAATTAATTGTTTCGAAATAGCAGAGCCAATCCCTCCGCTCCCTCCAGTTACTAATGCATACTTTTTCATACAATTCCTCTCTTATCTCAACAAAATCTTTTTTCTACAAATAAATAATACCCTCATCTTACAATTTATCAATGATAAGATGAAGGTATTATTATAAAATCTTTTATTTTTTCGGTAAAACCTGGCAAACACTCATTTTTTCTTCTGATAATAGTAATTTGGCTACTTCTTGTAAATCTTGAACAGTTAAACTTTCTAATACAGTCAATGCATCAAACAGACTCGACTCATTAAACGCATATCGTGTAAATTGATTTGCAATATATTCCGGTGAATTCAAGGAACGTAAAAAGCCGCCTATTTTCTTTTTCTTTACTCGTTCTAATGCCGCCTCATCTAATTGATCATAATTTGTATTTAATAAAATACCTTTCAAACGCTCTTCCAGCTCATCAGGTTGCTTCGTATCGCCGCCAACCATTGCAAAACCGAAGTTATTCTCTTCCGTATAATCATATGAGAACGAATCATCAATGAGTCCTTCGTTATATAAAGATTCGTAATGAACGGAGCTTTTTCCAAATAAATAATCTAGAAGTAACGTAAGCGCAATTTCTTGTTTTAAAAGGGCTTCCCCTTTTTCTTTTAAGTTTGTCGCTTTAATACCAACTAAACATTTCGGAGTTTGTACAGGCATTGAAATAATTTTCTTCTTTTCATTTACCGCATCTGGTTCTTCTTCAAATGAACGTACTATTTCTGGTTGGTTTTTGTAATCTTTTTTTGCTTGATTTTCACGTATCAAATCCATCGTTTTCTCTGGATCAATTGCACCTACAACAAACATCAACATATTACTTGGATGATAAAATGTTTCATAACATTCATATAGTAGGTCTTTCGTAATTTTACTAATAGACTCGATTGTACCTGCAATATCAATTTTAATCGGGTGCTTTACAAACAAGCTATCAATTAATCCAAAGTATAAGCGCCAATCTGGATTATCTTGATACATTTGAATTTCTTGCCCAATAATACCCTTCTCTTTTTCAACTGTTTTTTCAGAGAAGTAAGGCTCTTGTACGAAATTTAACAATGTATTTAAATTTTGTTCTACATTTGATGTACACGAAAAAAGGTAAGCTGTTCTTGTGAAAGATGTGAAAGCATTTGCCGATGCCCCTTGTTTACTAAACAATTGGAACGCATCATGATCTTCTTTTTCAAATAGTTTATGCTCAAGAAAATGAGCAATCCCATCCGGCACACGAATCATTTCTTCTTTACCTAGTGGTACGAATGTATTATCCACAGAACCATATTTTGTCGTAAACGTTGCAAATGTTTTATTAAATCCTTGCTTCGGTAAAATATATACATCTAATCCATTAGGAAGTTTTTCATAATAGAGTGTCTCTTTTAATTGCTCATAAACAATTTTCTCCATTTATTCTCCCTCCGTTCCGTGTAAAAAGTAAATTGTATCTAATTCAATATTTTTAGCAACTTTCACAATCTCTTCTTTCGTCACACTTTCAATACCTGTAAGCCATTCTTCAACCGGACGCGTACGATCTGAAATAATACCATGATACAGCATTTCCACAAATCCACGCGGTGTATCAATTGCTTCTAATATTTGATTTCGAATAACACTTTTCGTTTGATGCATCTCTTCTTCAGAAAAATCACCATTTTGCATTGCAAGCATTTGCTCTTTAATAATCTCAACCGCTTTTTCATAATTTTTCGCTTCGATTCCTGACATGACAAATAATAAACCTTTATGACTTTCAAAGCGAGATGCTGCATAGTACGCTAAACTATTTTTTTCACGAACATTAACGAATAACTTCGAATGAGAAAATCCTCCAAACAATCCATTAAACAATTGCAGCGCAAAATAATCTTCGTCTTTATACGTAATAAATGTACGATATCCGATGTGTAATTTACTTTGTTTTAATTCTTGTTTTTCCACAACTTCTTTTTCTTCATTATTTCTCTTATGAAGAAGTACATTTCTTTCCCTCACAGGACGTGCTGAAATAGAAAAATACTTACTTACAAGATCAACTGCGTTTTCTGAAATATCACCAATAATGTATAGGTCCATTTCATCTTCCGCTAACACTTTTTGATAATATTGATACAAACTTTCATTTGTAATAGAAGAAACACTCTCTTTTTTCCCATTTGCGCTTAAACGATACGGTTCTACTTTGCACATTTCTTCAATTAAACGCTCGTTTGCATAACGCATTTTATCATCATACGTCGCTTCAATTCGTTGTAAGAGCGCTCTCTTTTCACTTTCTACAATAGAAGGCAGAAAACCATTCCCCTCTTTCGCTGGATGTAAAACGATATCCGATAACATAGAAAGCGCTTTTTCAAATAACGGTGGTGCATCATGTAAATATACTTCATTTGCAATGTCTACATAAATAGAGATGATATGATCTTCTCCTTTTTTACTTACATCTACTGCCAAAGAAGATCCGTATAATTCTTCTAAATATTGACGAAGACGAATTACAGAAGGAAGCTTTTCTGTCGCACTTTGCAATACGTATGGCAATAGGGCACGTTCTGTCACCGTCTCCTCATTTAAAGGTGCTTTCAAACGAAATACAAATGTATTTGTTTTATATTTATCAGTTGGAATAATATGTACTCGTAAACCACCTAACTCATGTAACTGTTGTTCCATCAGTTTCATTTATAGCCCTCCTTTACGTATATAGGAATATTCCTCTTCAATATACAGTTTTTAGAAATGAAAAATCAACTTTTCTTCCTCACTATACTTACATTAGGCCCTTTCTAAAAACTGTAATATGTAAGGAACATAGTAAAATTCCGTATTAAATATAGTCTATGTAAAAAAGCCCGCACTAATGTGCGAGCTTTTTTTATACTTATCGTTTTCCTTTTTCATAAGGAGTTCCTAATGCTTTTGGAGCTTCAGAACGACCTACAAAACCAACAAGCGCTAATATTGTGAATACATACGGCAATATCGTTAAGAATACACTTGGAATTTCTTTTAGTACTGGAATTGTACCGCCTGTTATTCCTAATGATTGAGCAAATCCGAAGAACAGAGCCGCTCCAAGAGCACCGAGTGGATTCCATTTACCGAAAATCATTGCTGCTAACGCCAAGAAACCTTGTCCAGTAATTGTAGCACCTGAGAAGTTACCAGAAATCGACATAGCGAAGACCGCTCCACCAACTCCTGCAAACATTCCAGATATAGCAACTGCAATATAACGCATTTTATATACGTTAATCCCCATCGTATCCGCTGCCATTGGATGCTCACCAACCGCACGAAGACGAAGACCGAACGGCGTTTTATAAATGATATACCAAACGACAAACGCTAAAATAATAGCAATATATGATGTTAACGGTACATTAGAGAAAAAGATTTTTCCGATTACCGGAATATCCGAAAGACCCGGAACATCGATTTTTTCAATGCGGTATTGAATGAAATCAGTTTGTCCTTTGCCAAAGATTTTCTTAATCGCAAATACTGTTAAACCAAGTGCTAAGAAGTTAATTGCTACTCCGCTCACTACTTGATCTGCACGGAATGTAATGGATGCTACTGCGTGAAGAAGTGCAAACAATCCACTACCAATTGCTGCAAATAATAATGCAATCCAAGGAGTCATCGATCCCCACGTATCACCCATTAATAACGTTGTAACAATACCAATAAATGCACCAAATAACATTAAACCTTCTAACGCTATATTTACAACTCCAGAACGTTCACTGAACACTCCACCTAACGCCGTAAAAATAAGTGGCGCTGCCGTATATAACGTACCCGTCACAAGAATGGCTAAAATATCTAAAAAGCTCATTTATTTCCCCTCCTTGCTCATGCGTGTAAGTGCCCAGCGTAAAACATAACTGCACGCTACAAAGAAAATAATACATGCAATAATAACGTTAATTAACTCCGAAGGTACATCTGCTTCGAAATTCATTTGTGGTGCTGCACTTTTCAAACCACCAAACAGTAAAGCTGCTAATAGTATACCAAATGGATTATTTCCGCCTAAAAGTGCTACCGCAATCCCATCAAATCCAATACCAGTAAACGAAGACATTGCTGTCATACTTTGGAATGTCCCTAATCCTTCCATAGCTCCACCAATTCCTGCAAAAGCACCAGCAATTGTCATTGATAATACAACATTACGCGATACTTTCATTCCTGCGTATTGAGAGGCATTTTGGTTAAAACCAACCGATTTTAATTCATACCCTAACGTTGTTCTATCTAATAAGAACCACATTACAATCGCAATGATAATAGCCACAACAATTCCCCAGTGTAAACGAGATCCATCTGTCAATGAAGATAACCAATCAGAAGCTAACGAAGCACTTGCTTGTACGTCATAAGATTTTTCATTACCTTCGTGGATAAAACGTTTAATAAGATCATACGTAACATAAAGTGCAATGTAGTTCATCATAATTGTAACAATTACTTCATTTACTTTAAGTTTCCCTTTTAAATATCCAGGTATAAAGCCCCATAAACCGCCGACAATTGCCGCCACTAAAATAGATAACGGAATATGCAAAATTGCTGGTAACGACACTGCATATCCAAACCAAACAGCAGCGAGCCACCCAACTAATAACTGTCCTTCCACCCCAATATTGAAAAGACCTGTACGAAATGCAAATGCTACTGAAAGACCAGCTAATACAAGCGGAATCATCGTACGCAACGTCTCACCGATAGCTTGTGGATTGCCAACCATCCCTTCCCAAAGCGCGGCATATCCAACAATTGGATCATATCCACTAACTAACATTACAATGGCACCAACAAGTAAACCGAAAACTACGGATAACACAGGTACTAAAATATTAATTGTTCGTTCTGTTAAAAATTTTTTAGCCATTTGTGTTCACCTTCTCTTTCCCTGTCCCGCCGGCCATTAATAATCCAAGCTGTTGTTCATTTGTTTCTTTCGCATCCACAATTGCTACAATTTTCCCTTCATATATAACAGCCACTCGATCGCTTACATTTAAAATTTCATCCAGTTCTAAAGATAAAAGCAATACTGCCTTACCATTATCTCTCTGCTCAATTAATTTTTTATGAATAAATTCAATCGCACCTACATCTAAACCACGTGTCGGCTGTGCTGCAATTAGTAAATCTGGATTACGATCTACCTCACGTGCAATAATTGCCTTTTGTTGGTTTCCACCAGATAGAGCGCGAGCTAACGTTTGTTCACTAGGTGTACGTACATCAAACTGTTCAATAAGTGCTTTCGCTTTTTCTGTAATTTTACTAAAATTTAAAATCCCTTTCTTTGAAAATGGATTTTTATAGTATGTTTGTAAAACAATATTGTCCCGAACAGAAAAATCGAGAACAAGCCCGTGTTTATGACGGTCTTCAGGAATATGACCAATCCCCTCTTCTGTTATTCTTCGAACAGGCCAATTCGTTATTTCTTTTCCTTTAATTGCAATAGAACCTGACTCAACTTTTCGTAAACCAGTAATCGCCTCTATTAATTCACTTTGACCATTTCCATCAATCCCTGCAATCCCAACGATTTCTCCTGCACGAACAGTTAAGTCAAGGCCTTTTACAGCAGGTAACTTGCGCGTATCATGAACAATTAGGTTTGCAATAGATAGTACTTCTTCCATTGGTTTAGCTTCTATTTTTTCTGTTTTAAAATTCACTTGACGTCCGACCATTAACTCTGCAAGTTTATGCTCATCCGTTTCCGCTACATCAACAGTACCAATCCCCTTACCTTTACGAATAATTGTACAACGATCGCAAACTTCCATAATTTCTTTCAACTTATGTGTAATAAGGATAATAGATTTCCCCTCTTGCACAAGCTTTTTCATAATTTGAATCAACTCATGAATTTCTTGAGGAGTTAACACCGCGGTTGGCTCATCAAATATTAAAATCTCAGCACCACGATAAAGAGTCTTTAATATTTCAACCCTTTGCTGCATCCCAACAGAAATATCTTCAATTTTCGCATGTGGATCAACAGCCAAACCATACTGTTCAGATAATTGCTTAATTTCTTTTGCCGCTTCTTCAACAGCAATTTTCCCGTTTTTCTTCGGCTCATTTCCAAGAATAATATTCTCTGTAACTGTAAAATTATGAACAAGCATAAAATGCTGATGGACCATCCCAATACCAAGGTCATTTGCTATATTCGGATTTGTAATTTTTACAGGTTTTCCTTTAATTTTAATTTCACCTTGTTCTGGTTGGTACAAACCAAATAGTACATTCATCAATGTGGATTTCCCTGCACCATTTTCTCCAAGTAAAGCATGTATTTCTCCCTGTTTTACTTGCAGCGTAATATCGTCATTCGCTACAATGCCTGGGAATACTTTTGTAATATTGTTCATCTCAATTACGTATTCCATTTTGTTCCTCCTTTTAGCAGGGAACACTCCCTAATTACACTCTATTAAAAGTATTTTTATATATGCAAAGGTTAGTTCTACGAACTAACCTTTGCTATTTCTCTATTATTATTTCTTTAGAGAAGCTTCATATGTTTTATATTCTTCATCAGTTGCAGGGACTTTAATTTCACCGTCAGTGATTTTCTTCTCAAGCTCTTCTACTTTTGTTAAGATTTCTGGATCTACTTTTTTCACATTGTCAGTAGTTTTCGCAATACCAACACCGTCATCTTTTAATCCGAATTCTTCTACTTTACCGCCTTTTAATTTACCGTCTTTCGCTTCTTGTGCTACTTTTGCTACTGCAATATCAACACGTTTTACCATTGATGTTAAAGTTACGTTTTCAGGCATACCTTCTTGATTTTGGTCACGGTCAACACCGATTACCCAAACGTTTTCACCTTTTTTCTTACGGTTTTTCGCTTCTGTGAATACACCGTTACCAGTTGCACCTGAAGCATGATAAATTACGTCAACTCCACCACCGTACATTGCTGAAGCTAATACAGAGCCTTTTTCTGGTTTATCAAATGCATCAGCATATTGTGATACGATTTCGATATTTGGATTTACTGCTTTTGCACCAGCTTTAAAGCCTGATTCAAATTTTGTAATTAATGGGCTTTTTACACCACCAACAAACCCAACTTTATTTGATTTTGTCGTCATCGCTGCTACAGCACCAACTAGGAATGAACCTTCATGGTCTTTAAATGTAATACTTGTTACGTTTGGCTTCTCTACAACTGTATCTACAATCGCAAATTGCTCTTTTGGATATTGTTCAGCTACCTTTGCAATTGATTTTTCCATTAAGTAACCAATACCAAATGTTGTGTTATAATGATCTTTCGCAAACTTCGTTAAGTTCGGGATATAATCAGCATCTTTACTTGATTGAAGATAACGATATCCTTCATTTTTCTTTAAATTATTGTCTTTACCGAATTTCGTTAAACCTTCCCAAGCTGATTGGTTAAATGATTTGTCATCAACGCCCCCAACATCCGTAACCATACCAACTTTAAACTCTTTTTTGTCGCTACTCGCTTTATCCGAGTTACCACATGCACCTAACACCGCACTTGCTGCTAATGTTAATGATAATAAAAGACCTGTTTTTTTCTTCATACTAGAAACCCCTCCTGAAATGATTTGTCTATTTTTTATACGCTGCTGTCCCTAACTTCTTGCTGTCACCTCCCTAAAAAGGAACTTACCTACATACGTTTTCTTAGTACGTGGAAGCTAAACTTATCAGCTCTAAAGTAATTGATAGAATATAAGATTGGCTCATCATTTTGATCATAGTGCATTTGTTTTAATACTAGCAGTGCCGTTTCCGGTTCACATTCCAAAATCGGTGAGATTTTCGGATGATAGCCAATTGGCTCAATATGAGCAACTGCGTATGTGATACGTTTGTGCGTATTGTTATGTATCACTGTAAGCAATGATTCTTCGTTGTATCCCGATAAATCTGGCAAGATTTCTTTTGCAAGTTTATCGATACAATATACAACAGGTTCCCCATCTGCTGTACGCACACGCTCAATCATCACTGCATTAAAACCATCTTCACTATTAAACTTCTCTTTTTCTTCTTCTGTTAAACTTGTTGTAGATGATGATAAAAAGATAGTTCCTGGTGTTTTCCCCACACTAGAAATCATATCTGTAATACTAGAAAGTTGTTCAATCCCAGAAGAAAATAGCGGTTTTGCATTTACAAATGTTCCTACACCATGTCTACGAATGACAACATTTTCTTCTTCTAAAATACGCAGCGCTTCCCTTAAAGTCGCTCTACTTACGCCAAGTTCTTTCGCTAAATCAAACTCTGATGGCAACTTTTGTCTTTCTTTGTAAGCCCCATCTTTAATCTTTTCTTTGATGTGATCAATCACCCGTAAATATAGGTGACGACTATCGGATTTTACTGACATAAGACTCCCCCGCATTTCAATTATTCGACCTCTGATGTAAGACTTCTTTTCTCTTTTTTCAACTTACAACATAATAAAAATTGCTAAATACTAAAAATAAGCATAATTGTCGAATAAATATTAATAATTTTTTTAAAAAAAATTTTCACTCTTTACTGCATAAAAAAAACTTTGCACCATAAACATTCCTCATAGCGAGAAAAAGTTCGGCACAAAGATCTCTTACATCCTTTGTTACACACTTTTCCCCTCATAGTCTAGCAATTCATGGTTGCCAGGTAGAAACTTATGGACCTTATCTCCAAGATTATATGAGGCAGTGATTCTTTTCGAAGTAATCTTACCACTTGCTCCCATACGTGTCAACAAAATTTAACATTTTTCTACATGAAATATCGAACATTCACAAAAAACCACACCAAAGTATTCGTATTCTAAAGAACCACCTTAAATGTAAGCCCTTTCTTTATCGCTGAATATAGTATATAACAAAACCAGCATATAAAAAAGCCTAATTGTAAAAACAATTAGGCTTTTTTTATGAACTTTTTTCTTGTACATCATTAATGAGCACTTCTCGTGGTTTACTACCTTCATAAGGACCTACTACACCATTCATTTCCATTGCATCAATTAAACGGGCAGCACGCGTATAACCAACTCTAAACCTACGTTGCAACATAGAAACAGAGGCTGTTTGCATTTCCACTACGAGCTGAACTGCTTCATCATATAATTCATCTTCTACTTCCTGCTTCGTATCAGGAACATCTTGCGGGATCATATCTTCTTGATATTGCGCTTTTTGCTGACCAATAACATATTCTACAACTCTCTCAACTTCATCATCTGATAAAAACGCACCTTGTACACGTACAGGCTTCGATGCACCAATTGGTATAAATAGCATATCTCCACGACCTAGCAGTTTCTCTGCACCACCGCCGTCAAGAATTGTACGAGAATCTGTTTGAGAAGAGACAGCGAATGCAATACGTGATGGAATATTCGCTTTAATAACTCCCGTAATGACATCAACTGACGGACGTTGCGTTGCAATAATTAAATGAATACCGGCAGCACGAGCCATTTGCGCTAGACGCATAATCGCATCCTCTACATCCGACGAAGCAACCATCATTAAATCTGCTAACTCGTCCACAATTACGACAATATAAGGTAATTCCGGTTGTTTCGCTTCTGATTGATTATTATGCTCTTTTATATAATCATTATATCCTTCAATATTTCGCGTGCCACTATGAGCAAATAACTCATAACGGCGCTCCATTTCACTTACAACTTTTTTCAATGCTTGCGATGCCTTTTTCGGATCCGTTACAACTGGTGTTAACAAATGAGGCACACCGTTATATACATTTAACTCTACCATTTTCGGATCAATCATCATTAATTTTACTTCATGTGGTTTTGCACGCATTAAAATACTAACAATAATACCGTTAATACATACACTTTTCCCGCTACCTGTCGCACCTGCCACTAGCAAATGGGGCATTTTATTTAAGCGGGCTAATACAGCTTCACCTGTAATATCTCGTCCAAGCCCTATTAACAACTTCTCTTCCGGATGATTGTTAGCTTTAGAATCAAGAACTTCTCTAAGCGTTACCATGGAGACTTCTGAGTTCGGAACTTCAATTCCTACAGCTGATTTCCCGGGAATAGGCGCTTCAATACGAATGTCTTTCGCCGCTAACGCAAGTGCTAAATCATCACTTAAACCGACGATTTTGCTTACCTTTACTCCCATATCAGGATACACTTCATATTTTGTAACTGCAGGACCTCTATGTACTTTTGTTACTTTCGCTTTCACTCCAAAACTTTGGAAAGTACGTTCTAATTTACGAGCATTCTCATAAATTTCCGCATTTTCATTTGTAACTTGCTTATTCTTTGGAAATTTCAATATATCAAGCGCAGGAAGCTTGTAATCTTTATTTTCTACATTTGAAAATTGCATAGGAGGTGCTTGTGTTTCCCCCTCTAGCGATTCAACGATTTTTTCTCCACGCTTTTTCTTCGGCTCTTCAACTGGTGGAGCCTCTTCAATAAACGGTGAAGTGATTAACTCTTCTTCCTCTACTTCAATTCGTTTATCCTCTTCTTCATTTACAGGATAATTCTCAGTGAAATTCGAAATAATCGGAGGATCAATTGAGATTTCTTCCATCGGCTCAATAATTTCTTCATGTTCTGCAGCACGTTTGCTCCTTGTGCTTCTTGTTGTTTTTTTCTTTTCTGTTTGTTCAGCCGTTCTTTTGGCTCTCCAATCTTTATAGTCCCCTTGCATCACTTGAAATTGACTTCTAAGAATTCTACCAACTGGAGCTAACACTTCTCCAATATGCTTATTTGTTATACAAAGTATACCGAGAATAACTAAAATAATACCAATAATATAAGCTCCAACTTCGTCAAATAAGAAGTAACAAGTGGCGAACATAAGTGCACCAAACATGCCACCACCTAAATGAACGCTATCTGGCCCTTTTTTCATTTCAAGAAAGAAATTATCTTTCGTACTTACAATAACAGAAGTATTTTGCACTGCTCCATCTTTCGTAAGAAGGTTAAATAATGTAATATGACTAAACATTAATATCGCCAATACTATTAAATAAAAACCGATTAACCGTTTATTTAAAAGGTTCGGCCATCCACGTTTTATAACGAATGAAACGGATAAAGCTATTACACCTAACACACCAATTATGTACCACTCACCAAAGAAGAAGCGAAAAAATAACACAAACGATTTTCCTACAACGCCTAGCTGTAAAATCGTAATGATTGAAAGTGCAAAAAGAGTTAAACCGACGATTTCATAATACAAAGTTGGCTTTATCGTACGTCTTGCCTTTGCCTTCGTCCCTCTTTGCTTTTGTTTTGCCATTTCTTCACCTCGTGATCTACATATAAGTAAAAATTCCTAAAAAACTCTGCTTATATGTTTGTTTTCTCTATTTTTTCAGGTCTTTATATCTTCTATTTTTACACTTCTTGTAAAATGTTAAATAAACAGAAGAAAGCAGCCCTCTCATGGCTGCTCAACCGTCTTGTTTTTTATATTATACCATAGCTTCTAAACAAAATCCTTCTTTTTGCTAAAAGGTTATTTTCTGTCCCGGCTCAAACTCTAAGTAGTGAAGCGGATCGGTACTTAACACACGTACAATAGAATAACTCCCATGTTCTTCTTCTGAAACCATTAATTCAACACCATTTATATTTACGACTTTTTGACTTTCACATTGCGAATAATCGGCTGGATACACGAGTTGCTCTGGCATAATTGTATATAAAATCATTGTAACATTGTCCCTTCTGCATGATCATCCGCGCGATTATCTATTAATTCGTTTAATTTTCGGATTGCATTTCCGATACCACCGACATCATCTATAAGACCATACTTCACTGCATCTCCACCAATTACATTCGTACCAATATCTCGCGTCAAATTTCCTTTCGCAAACATAAGCTCTTTAAAACGATCTTCCGTTACTTTCGAATGCTTCGTCACAAATCGAATGACTCTTTCTTGCATTTTATCTAAATACTCAAATGTTTGCGGCACCCCTATAACAAGACCTGTTAGACGAATCGGATGAATTGTCATCGTCGCAGTTTCCGCAATAAATGAATAGTCAGTAGAAACGGCAATCGGCACACCGATAGAATGCCCTCCACCTAAAACTAAAGATACTGTCGGTTTTGAAAGTGAAGCGACCATCTCAGAAATTGCTAGCCCAGCTTCAACGTCACCTCCAACTGTATTTAACACTAAAAGCAAGCCTTCAATTTTCGGATTTTGTTCAATCGCAACAATTTGCGGAATAATATGCTCATATTTTGTTGTTTTATTTTGCGGTGGCAACTGAACATGACCTTCCACCTGTCCAACAATTGTTAAACAATGAATACGTGATTCATTCATTTGCGGTACATTCGTTTGTCCAAGCTGCTGAATTTTTTCCACTATTGAAGCTTCTTTTCCGGTTTCTTTCGGCTCAGCCTCTTTCTCTTCATTTGTATAACGATCACGTTCTGTCATATCGCATCCCCTTTCACTCGTATATAATTAGTATTTCTTAAGTTATAAATTTCATTCGATAGAGTGAAAAAAGAAAAAAAATCACCCGTAAAGGTGATTTTTTTTATACTTCCATAATAATCGGTAAAATCATAGGTTTTCTCTTCGTCTCTTCGTACAAGAACTGCCCTAATAATTCACGAATATTTTGTTTTAACATAGACCATTCAATTGAATATTCTTTAATTGATTGCTCAACAATCATACGTACAATCTCCGTAGAGCGGTCAATTAACGCTTCTGATTCACGTACATATACAAATCCACGTGAGATGATTTCTGGACCAGAGATAATTTTCTTTTCATCTTTACCCAGTGTTACAACAACTACTAATATTCCATCTTGAGATAACATTTTTCTATCTCGAAGAACGATATTACCAACGTCACCTACACCTAATCCATCAATTAACACATTACCAGCTTGCACTTTGCCAACTAAGTTTGCTTCATCGTCACCAAAAGCAATTACATCGCCTTTTTCTACAATAAAGATATTTTCTCTTGCAATACCTACATCTTCAGCTAAGTATGCATGTGCTTTTTGCATACGGAACTCACCATGTACGGGTACAAAATATTTCGGTTTCATTAAATTTAACATTAATTTTAATTCTTCTTGGCTACCGTGACCTGAAACGTGAACTTTTCTTTCACCGTAATAAACAACTTCAGCTCCCGCTCTAAATAACAAGTCAATAATTTTTGATACAGATATTTCATTACCTGGAATTGGAGATGCCGCGATAATAACCGTATCACCTTTACGAATTGAAATTTGTTTATGAGCTTGCTTTGCCATTCTAGAAAGGGCTGCCATCGGTTCACCTTGGCTACCTGTCGTTAAAATAGCTACCTTTTTCTCTGGGAAATTGTCTACTTCTTGTAGTGAAATAACCATACCTTCTGGAACATCTAAATAACCAAGACGTCTTGCGATATCTACCACTTTCACCATACTACGTCCTACAACCGCTACTTTTCGTCCTGTTTCAGCAGCTGCATCAAATACTTGTTGAATACGATGTACATTCGATGCAAATGAAGCAACGATAATACGTCCTTCTGCGCCGTAGAACACTTTAGAAATTTCTACACCAACTTCTTTTTCAGAACCTGTATAGCCTGGACGCTCAGCATTTGTACTATCAGATAATAAGCATAGAACGCCTTCATTTCCGATTTGAGCCATTTTCCCAAGGTCTGCTCCACTATTTCCAATTGGAGTTTGATCGAATTTAAAGTCTCCCGTATATACGATCGCACCTTTTGATGTATGGAAACAAACACCAACAGAATCTGGAATACTATGTGTCGTTCCAAAGAATGACACCGTTGTAGTATTGAACTCTACTGTTGAATTTGAATCGATTGTTTTTAAATCTACACGGCCTAACATACCCGCTTCGCCAAGTTTTTCTTGTATAAGTCCTACCGTTAATTTCGTTGCATACACTGGAATTGATAATTTACGAAGTACGTAAACAATGCCACCAATATGATCTTCATGACCGTGAGTAATAAATAAACCTTTTACTCGCTCTTGGTTTTCTACTAAATATGTAATATCAGGAATAACGATATCAATTCCAAACATTTCATCTCCCGGGAACATTAACCCTGCATCTACAATAAAGATTTCAGAATCAATTTCAACACAGTACATGTTTTTCCCGATTTCACCTACTCCACCAAGAGCAAATACTTTAACAGACTCATTCTCTTTTCTCTTCATGTTGTTGCCTGGTTTAAAAATCTTTCAAACACTGATTTCACTAAAATTGCAGAGACACCAGGGGAAACTCTACAACCACCATATATTCACCGTCCAAGACGAATGTCCTTACCGTTATGCGATATCATGTCCTTGTTTATTTTTTAAACCAGGTTTCACCTCTCTTTCATTATATAAATCAAATATCTTATTCGATATGATATGAAAATGTAATCAAATTATAATTTTTACCAATTTTGCTAAGCATACCCGTACTAAGCTACTTAGCCATATTATACCTGATACAAGAAATAGAACACAAGTTAAATCGTGCGAAAGAAAAAGGAAAAGAACGCATTCCCAACAAACTTATCGAACTGATGTCCTTGATATTTACTCCGATTTCGTACCCCATATCGTTTTAAAGAAATAGCTATAAATACTCTAAATTTATTTCATAATATAGATTTTAAAGACTTATTTTTCTAGAATTGAACAAAAATACTTATAAAATGGAGTTTTTTTATGAATTACGTCATATTTGAAGTAATTACTCTCAAAAATAGAATTGGTACTTTATTACGTTTATATAAGCGTTCATTCTATAAATAACTATGACTTTTTAATTCCTTTAAAGGGTTAAGATTATTTTCTTTTACATGTTGCAATATATAATGAAAAACCAGTTAATGATCTTATAAAAACATATATAGGCAAGATAAGAAAAGAGAGGGAAAGACTTTCATACAAATAAAAAATGACCTAGTTCTATACTAGGTCATTTTTTATTAACGAGGGATAGATTGCATAACAGATTGTAACGTTACTCTTTCTTCTTCTGTTAATGGAAGAAGTGGTAAACGTACAGAACCTACATCTAATCCAACCATTTGTAACGCTGTTTTTACTGGTGTTGGACTTGGCGCCATAAATAATGAATCCGTTACTCTTACAAGTAATTGATGTAATTTTTGCGCCTTCTTAAATTCACCTGCTTGGAACGCTGCAATCATTTCTTGCATTTCATTTCCGATAACATGAGATGCTACAGAAACGATACCTTTCGCTCCAACTGCCATAGCTGGTAGCGTTAAACCGTCATCACCGCTGTATACTGCAAAGTCGTCCGCTGTTTTTTCAATGATTTCTGTCATTGTTAGCACATCGCCGCCTGCATCTTTAATCGCAACAATGTTTTCTATTTCTGATAAACGAACAACTGTATCAACGGAGATTTGTACAATAGATCGTCCTGGAACGTTATATAGCATAACCGGAAGCGGCGTGCTTTCAGCAATTGCTTTAAAGTGCTGATACATTCCTTCTTGACTCGGTTTGTTATAATACGGTGCTACTAGCATTACTGCATCAACACCAACCTCTGTTGCTTTTTTCGTTAAGTCAATAGAAGCATGCGTATTATTGCTACCTGTTCCAGCGATTACGGGCACCCTTTTATCGACAACAGATACGACATGGCGATATAACGCTACTTTTTCTTCTGAAGTTAATGTAGGAGATTCTCCTGTCGTTCCTCCTACCACGATTGCTGTTGTACCGTTATCAATTAAATAATTTACCAATTTCGTTGTCTTTGCAAAATCGATATTGCCGTTTATATCAAACGGTGTTACCATCGCGGTTGCAATTGTCCCAAAATCTATCATGGTCTCACTCCTTATTGTTCCAGTTGCTTTTCTTTTGAAAGCTCAAACGCACTATGTAATGCATTTACAGCCTCCACTAAATCAGTTTCTTTTACAAGAACCCAAATAGTTGTATGACTATCTGCTGATTGCAGAATTTGAATACCTTTTTCAGCTAAAGCTGTAACGATTTTCGCAGTAACCCCTGGGTATCCTGCCATTCCAGCTCCTACAATAGATACTTTCGCACAATGCTCTGTCACAATTGGCTCATATCCAAGGTTTTGTAATAGTTCAACTGCACGATTTGATACATTATCACTCACCGTATAAGCTACCCCAGTAGGTGAAATGTTAATTAAATCGACACTGATTCCTTCATTCGCCATTTCTTTAAACACATGCTGCTGCAAATCATATGCTGTTTCTTTTGCAAGTACTTTAATTTGCGTCACATTTGATACATGTGCAATACCTGTAACAGGACGTTCTTCTACATCACGGCCTTTTGTAGCGCCGTCAGATGCTGAAATAAGCGTACCTTCACTATCAGAGTACGTAGAACGTACACGAAGCGGTACTTTTGCATGCATCGCAATTTCAACTGCACGTGGATGAACGACTTTTGCACCTTGGTATGCCATGTTACAAATTTCGTTATACGTTACAGTTTGAAGATGACGTGCATCTTTTACAATGCGAGGATCCGCAGTCATCACACCTTCTACATCTGTGAAGATATCGATATATTCAGCATGAAGCGCAACACCTAAAGCTGAAGCTGAAGTATCACTACCTCCGCGTCCAAGTGTTGTCGTATCACCTTTTTTCGTTTGTCCTTGGAATCCTGTCACAACGATTACATCTACATTTTCTAGCTCTTCGTGTATACGATCACAATTCATTTCAATAATCTTAGCATTTGTAAAATCATCATTTGTTACAAAACCAGCTTGTGCACCATTTAATGCCGCCGCTTTTATACCGTTCTCATTTAACATGTTAGAGAAAACGATTGCTGAGATTAATTCTCCGCATGATAATAATAAATCTTGCTCACGATTAGAAATGTGAGATTCCTCTTGATTTACAAGACTTAACAACGTATCAGTTGCATATGGTTCACCTTTACGACCCATAGCAGATACGACAGTCACTACTTTATAACCCGCATCTAGCGATTTTTTTATATGATGAAGCGCATGCTTACGTCCATTTTCATCACGTACAGATGTGCCACCAAATTTTTGAACAATAATTTTCATATTTTGCACCTTCTCTTAGCCGTTTACACTAATTGTAATTTTACTAAGCGCTCTGCAATTTGAACAGAATTCCATGCAGCGCCTTTTAATAAGTTATCAGATACGACCCAAAGATGGAATCCTTTATCGTTATTTAAATCTTTACGGATTCTTCCAACGAATACTTCGTTTTTACCTACTGCAGTAGCTGGCATTGGATATAATTGCTCTTCTGGGTTATCTTGCAGAACGATACCTTCCGCATTTGCAAGTAAGTTCTTTAATTCCTCTACTGTTACGCCCTCTTTTTCTACTTCAATGTAAACAGACTCAGAGTGACCTGATACAACTGGTAAACGTACACATGTTGCCGCTACTTCTAGCTCTGGCATATGCATAATTTTTTTCGTTTCATTAATCATTTTCATTTCTTCAAATGTAAATCCATTATCTTGGAACTTATCAATCTGTGGAATCGCGTTGAAAGCAATTGGGAAATGTTTCTTATCACCTGATACAGGTAAAACATTCGCCTTCACTTCTTCACCATTTAAGATTGCTTGTGATTGTTCATGAAGTTCTTCAATCGCTGCCGCACCAGCACCTGATACAGCTTGATATGTGGAAACGATTACTCGTTTTAAACCATATTGCTGACGAACTGGCTCAAGAGCTACTACCATTTGAATTGTAGAACAGTTTGGATTTGCAATAATACCGTTATGTTCTTTTAAGTCGTTTTCATTTACTTCAGGTACAACAAGTGGCACGTTTTCTGTCATACGGAATGCACTTGTATTATCAACAACAATCGCACCGCGCTTTGCTGCTTCTGGCGCTAATTGTTTTGATACAGATCCACCAGCACTAAATAGTGCGATATCTACTCCTTCAAAACTTTCAGGAGTTGCCTCTTGAACTGTAAATTCTTCGCCTTTAAATACAAGTTTCTTACCTGCAGATCGTTTAGATGAAAGTAACGTTAACTTCCCGATTGGAAATTCTCGTTTCTCTAAAGTATTTAACATTTGTTCACCAACTGCGCCGGTTGCTCCAACTACAGCGACATGAAAAGTTTTTTGCTTTTCCATCACTATGCCCCTTTCTAGATACCAATCCTTCTATAACTTAGAATGAGAAGGAGTATAGAATACCCCTTCTAATCTTAATAACGTTAATTTTATCATATTCTACAGTAAGAATGATGGTTTCATCAAAAATTGTCCGTTTTTTTTCGTTTTTTAATTCATATATCTGAATTTTTCTACGACAACCGGTTGCAATTGCTTCCCTTGCAGTGCTTCTAATACTGTATCTTCAAGCAGCTCCATGCGTGCTACCATTGAGTTCGGTTTTTTCTCTGGTGCGTCTTGACCGAATGGGACGAAGTAGATGTTTTTTGTGGCCATTAGGCGCATGAGATTTACTCCATTAAGCCCTAAAGCATCATTCGTCGAAACGGCTAATACGACAGGCTTGCCATTTCTTAGCGTCGCTTTTGCTGCCATTAGTACTGGAGAGTCTGTCATTGCATTCGCAAATTTACTCATAGAATTTCCTGTTAAAGGAGCAATTACCATACAATCTAATGGGATTTTAGGTCCAAGTGGTTCTGCGCCAACGATTGAATTAATCGCTTTAAAACCTGTTACTTCTTCAATCTTTTTAATCCATTCTGCCCCTTCGCCAAATCTCGTATTTGTTGATTGAACAGTGTAAGAAACAACTGGACGCACTTCAGCTCCCTCAGCAATTAACTTTTCTAAATGAGGCATTACTTCTTCGTACGTACAATGTGAACCCGTAAAACCAAACCCTATTCTTTTCCCTTTTAAATTCATTCCCCATTCTCCTTTCTTGCGATTACATCTTCTGCTAATAACTGAGAAAGAACGTTCGCTAAAATTTGTCCTGCTGTTTTTGGAGCAACAATACCTGGTAATCCAGGTGCTAACAGCGCTTTGACTCCTCTTTTTTCTGCATATCTAAAGTCGGTACCGCCTGGTTTAGAAGCTAAATCAATTACTAACGTATGAGCCGGCATTTTTGAAATGACATTCGCTGTCACAACGAGATGTGGAATTGTATTAATGACAATATCGATATCCCCTACTTCTTTCTCAATGTTCTGCATATGAAAAGGAGAAAACATCATTTCTGTAATACGTGCAATATGTTCCGATCGTCTTGCTCCAACTTTGACATGGGCTCCTAATGATTGAAATGCTCTGGCAACGCTCATCCCTGTTCTACCAAATCCTAAAACCATTACATTAGAACCATGAATTGTATAGTCGGTATGTTGAATTACCATCATTAATGTACCTTCTACAGTTGGTATAGAATTGTAGATTGCCACATCATCACGATCAAATAATTTAATTAGTTTACGGTTTGTAGTAGATACGAGATTTTCCAAGTAAGGCGTACCAATACCTGAATATATAGTAAAATGTTCTGGTGTATTTTCAATTTGTTCTTTCGTTATAGAAACTTTTTCATTTGAAAAAATAGTATCTACTTCTCCCTTGGCATTTGTACCTGCAACTGGCAAAATAATTGCATCTAAAGAAGTGAAATCTAAATTTTGTATACTTTCTTTTGCTGCCCCTGTGAAGCCATGGTCTAACTGATCAAACCCTATCAATGAAAGTTTCGCATCCAATTCAACGAGCTTGCGAATTACTTCTAGCTGTCTTGCATCTCCTCCTATGACAGCAATATGCATCTCAGTCAACATTCCCTAATTCACCTTCTTTTTCTGTCATTTATAAGAAAAGTGCCTACTTTTTCTTTTTCCTCCACATCATATGTAATGTACGAGTTTTAGGTGATTGAAAAACCAAAAGCACCTATCATGTATCCCGCTATTTGTATGTAGGAAGGCCCTACCTCAAAATTCGGCATAGGAAAGATATTCTGTTGGATTTTGCTCTGAGTAAAATGAACAAAAAAAGATGACCAAAATGGCCATCTTTCACTTCGAATTTGAACGATCTGTAATATCACAAAGAATCATATCATGCCCCACTTTTTTAATTTGCCTCCATGCTACTCTTATTTCTTGTGGTTCCTTTTTGAAACCTCCCCATTTCCCAGCAGGTATAATAAGAGCCTGTATTTGTCCATCCTTCTCATCAACCTCTAAATCCACATAACCTAAAACCCCCATTTTTTCTGCTCTTTCTAAATTAACAATTTCTTTCCCGCTTAGTTCACTTAATCGCATACTCTCACCCCTATCCAAATTATTCATTTAAGTTATCCATAATTAGTACCTATTCTATATACCCACAAAAAATAACCGTATCTCATTTAAAAGAGATACGGTTATTTTTAAATCATATATAGTAATTACAGTTTTATTCCTTTTGGAAGTTTTCCATCTGGACTAATTAATGCTGCAGAAAATTCATCTGTAAACATGTTACGAATTAACTCATCTACATTTTCTTTTGTTACCGTGTTTACACTTTCAATAATCTCATCAAGTGAACGGTGCTTACGAAGTAGCAATTCATTTTTACCATTACGGCTCATACGACTATTCGTACTTTCTAAACTTAACATTAAGTTTCCTTTTAATTGTTCTTTACTATTCAT
Organism: Bacillus paranthracis; assembly: GCF_001883995.1. Lineage (GTDB taxonomy): Bacteria > Bacillota > Bacilli > Bacillales > Bacillaceae_G > Bacillus_A > Bacillus_A paranthracis. Next base: position 107,203 of record NZ_MACE01000018.1, read on the forward strand.
AAGCTCTTTTTCTGTAATACCTGTATTTTTCAATGTTTCTAATGTTTCTTGCATTGTTTCATACAGTGTATCCAATTGTTGGCTACCTGTTCCACCATACAGCGTTAACATGCCTGTATCTTCATAAGAAGAATGGTAAGAGAATACTGAGTAAGCTAACCCGCGTTGCTCACGTACTTCTTGGAATAAACGGCTACTCATACTACCGCCTAAAACGTTATTTAATACAATTAAGTTATAAATATCTTCGTGTCCCATTTGTAAGCCTTTATATCCTAAACATAAATGAGCTTGTTCTGTTTCCTTTTTACGTGCTACCTTATTAAAATGGAAAATTGGGCTATGTACTTGTTCACGGTTTGTCGTTCCTTCATAACTACCGAAATATTGCTCTACTGTTTGTAAAAAGGCTTCATCAATATTTCCTGCAATTGATACAACTACATTTTCAGGTGTGTAATGATCCTTAATATATTGACGTAGCGTATCACCTGTAAACGTATTAAGCGTTTCTTCTGTTCCTAAAATAGGATATCCAAGCGGATGCGTTTCATATGTTGCTTTCGTTAACATATCATGCACAATATCATCTGGAGCATCTTCGTACATTTTAATTTCTTCACATACGACATTCTTCTCTTTTTTCAGTTCTTCTTCATCAAATGTTGAATTAAAGAACATATCTGCTAATACATCTAAAGCATATTTAGCATGCTCATCTAGCACTTTTGCATAGTAACAAGTGTATTCTTTTGAAGTAAAAGCATTCACTTGCCCACCAATGCTATCAAATGATTCTGCAATTTCACGTGCACTACGTGTTTCTGTTCCTTTAAAGAACATATGCTCTAAAAAGTGAGAAATCCCGTTATTTTTTTCATTTTCATTTCTTGATCCTGCATGGATCCAAATACCAATCGCAACCGATCTTACAGTTGGTATATTCTCCATAACTATTCTTACACCATTTTTACAAGTATATTTTTTAATCAAAAACTTTCCTCCTACTGCCAGTTTCTCTAAATAAGTGCTATTATTTAATGATAACAAGTTTAAGGATGAATGTCATGCAAATGTATTTAATCTACACGTTTTTCATCCAGTAATTCTGTTATATTCCCTACTTTATATCCTTGTTCCTTCAATTTTGTAATCATTGTATCTAATGCTTCTGTTGTGGACGAAGTAGGATGCATTAATACGATAGCACCTGGATGTATTTTTCTCATTACTCTCTGCAATAGTACACCTGGCTCAGGTCGCTTCCAATCAATTGTATCAACAGTCCACATAATCGTTCCCATTTGAAAATCATCTGCAATTTTCACGACTTCATCCCGAAAACTTCCACTCGGCGGTGCAAACCATCTTACCTTTTGATTCGTAGCTGCTTCGATCATTCGATTTGTTTTTTGTAACTGATCTCTTATTTCATCAGACGATAACGTTTTCATATTAGGGTGTGTGTAAGAATGATTTCCAACTTCTTGATTTGCATCGACAATCATTTTTGCAAATCGTAAATTTTCTTTCACCCAACGTCCTTCTAAAAAGAAAGTCGCCTTCACATCATGCTTTTTCAATATTTCTAATATACGAGGCAAATATTCATTTCCCCATGCCACATTTATTGTTAACCCGACCATCTTTTTATCCGGATGACCTCTATAAATTGGTGCTGGTGATAAATCTTCTAAGTGGACACTCGGTGATACTTCCTTGAATTCAAGATGTTTTTGATCAAACTGCTTTAATTTCTTCATATTGTTATAGGATGCTTCCATATCAACTTGTCTTCCATTATATCCTGGTGTTGCTTTCCATATCTTATCAATCATCGCATTTTGCGGTGCAATCTCATATTGTTTTGCATGCTTTTGAATTTCTTCATATAAGTGATCCTGTGCAAAAACAGAATAAGAACCTGCACTGACATATAAAAAGAATATACATATGTATGCCAATATACGAGTTTTCATATAAACCCTCCCATTAACTATATAAAAAACCATTTTTCTTCTTATCTTTGTTAATTTGAGCGTTATAATGAAAACTATACCTATACTGACATAAAAATATATGCAAATCATATTTTTACATAACAAAAAAAGCCAGTTAAACTGGCTTTTGCTTATTGCTGCTCTTGTTTGTTTTCTTCTTTAGCAGCTTCTTTTTCTTGCTCTTCTTTTAGCAATACTTTTCTAGATAAATTCACGCGACCTTGCTTGTCAATCTCGATAACTTTAACTGTAATTACATCACCGATTTTCACAACGTCTTCTACTTTACCTACACGCTCAAGTGCAAGTTCAGAAATGTGAACTAATCCATCTTTACCGCTGAATAATTCAACGAAAGCACCGAATTTCTCAACACGTTTCACTTTTCCTTCGTAGATTTCACCTACTTGTACTTCGCGAACGATATCCTCGATAATTTTCTTAGCTTTGTCGTTCATTTCTTGATTTATTGAAGAAATGAATACTGTACCATCTTGCTCGATGTCAATTTTAACGCCAGTTTCTTCAATAATTTTATTGATTTGTTTACCGCTTGGTCCGATAACATCACGGATTTTATCCGGGTTAATTGTCATTGTAATAATCTTTGGAGCGTACGCTGATAATTCAGTGCGTGGCTCTGCAATTACAGATAACATATGATCTAGAATGTGCATACGACCAACTTTCGCTTGTTGTAATGCCTCTTCTAAAATTTCACGAGATAGACCATCGATTTTAATGTCCATTTGTAGTGCAGTTACACCGTGTGCTGTACCTGCTACTTTAAAGTCCATATCACCTAAATGATCTTCCATACCTTGAATATCAGTTAAAATTGTGTAATGCTCACCTGATTTAACTAGGCCCATTGCAATACCTGCAACTGGAGCTTTAAGTGGAACACCAGCATCCATCATTGCTAAAGTACTACCACAAATACTCGCTTGTGAAGTAGAACCATTTGATTCTAATACTTCAGATACAAGACGTACTGTGTATGGGAAATCTTTTTCAGACGGAATTACAGGCTCAAGAGCACGTTCTCCTAGTGCACCGTGACCAATTTCACGACGACCTGGTCCACGCATTGGTCTTGTTTCACCCACACTAAATGATGGGAAATTGTAATGGTGCATAAAGCGTTTTGATTCTTCTACACCAAGGCCATCTAAAATTTGCACATCGCCTAATGCGCCTAATGTACAAATACTTAATGCTTGTGTTTGTCCACGTGTGAATAAACCAGAACCGTGTGTACGAGATAAAATGCCAACCTCTGATGCTAATGGACGGATTTCGTCACCTTTACGGCCATCTGGGCGGATTTTCTCAACTGTAATAAGACGACGTACTTCTTCTTTTACAATTTTATATAAAATCTCATTTACTTGTCCTAATGTATCAGCATCAGCTTCTTGCGCTTCGTAATGCTCAATTACACGCTTTTTCACTTCGTTAATTGCATCTTCACGTGCATGTTTCTCATGTACTTGAATTGCAGAATGCATATCCTTCTCAGCCATTTCACGTACAGCTTGGTTAAGATCAGCGTCAACTTCATAAAGTTTCACTTCTGATTTCTCTTTACCTACAGCTTGTACAATCTCTTCTTGGAATGCAATTAGACGTTTAATTTCGTCATGACCAAACATAATTGCTTCTAACATTGTTTCCTCAGGCACTTGATCTGCTCCTGCTTCAACCATGTTAATTGCATCTTTCGTACCAGCTACAACAAGGTGAATATCACTTTGTTCTTGCTGTTCTACTGTTGGGTTGATAACGAATTCGCCGTTAATACGACCAACTGTTGCACCCGCGATCGGACCTTCAAATGGAATGTCTGAAATCGATAACGCTAATGAAGAACCAAGCATAGCTGCCATTTCAGAAGAACAATCTTGATCAACACTCATTACGATGCTGACAACTTGTACTTCGTTACGGAATCCATCTGCGAAAAGTGGACGAATTGGACGGTCGATTAAACGACTTGCCAAAATTGCTTTTTCACTTGGACGACCTTCACGTTTAATGAAACCGCCAGGAATTTTTCCGACTGCATATAAACGCTCTTCATAGTTTACTGTAAGTGGGAAGAAATCTACATTTTTTGCTTCTTTTGATGCAGTTGCTGTAGATAGAACCGCTGTATCGCCATATCTTACTAATACTGCTCCGTTTGCTTGCTTTGCAAGCTGACCTGTTTCAACTGTTAGCTGGCGACCAGCTAAATCTATCGAGAAGACTTGCTTTTCTTGACTCATTTAAGTACCCCTCTCAATTTAAAGTATTCAATTCTTCTATGTAAATGGATAGTATATCACAATATTCTACCTCTAGTATTACCGAAAATGAAGTAAGCTATAAAGAGTAGAAGATATATTTTTACCTAACAAAAAAGCGGGAATATTCCCGCTTCTTTGACTATCGACGTAAGCCAAGCTTTGTGATTAATTCACGGTAACGTGTGATATCGCTATTACGAAGGTAAGTTAGTAAGTTACGACGTTTACCAACCATCTTTAATAGACCACGACGTGAATGATGATCTTTCTTGTGAGTACGTAAGTGCTCGTTTAGAGTGTTAATTTGCTCCGTTAGGACAGCAATTTGAACCTCTGGAGAACCAGTATCAGTCTCATGAGTTCTAAATTGTGCAATGATTTCATTTTTACGCTCTTGTGTTAAAGCCATCCTATTTCACCTCCTATTAATTAAACCCCCGATTACCTAGCAAGCGTCGGTGAGTCGCAATGCCAAGCAATGGTTGTCATAAAGTACATAACATAGAATACTACTTTTCATTTGAAAAAGCAAGTATATTATTTTCGTTCGCAAAATATTCTTGTGCTGTTTTCTTATCTTTTGCGATTTGTTCAACTAACTCATCGATGCCATTGAATTTCTTCTCTTCTCTTATACGCATATGCCACTCTACTGTAACATTTTGATCATATATGTCTTTGTTAAATTCGAATAAGTGCACTTCAATAGATAGTTGGCGCTCATCTTCTTTAAAGGTTGGTTTATATCCAATATTACATACACCATCGTACCATTCATCGTGAACTTTTAATCTCACTGCATAAACACCTACAGGTGGTAATAGATACTCATCACTTAAACCTACATTAGCTGTTGGGAAACCAATTTGACGTCCACGTTTATCACCGTGTACAACCGTTCCTCCTACTGTATATGCTCTACCTAAAATAGATGGAATTTGCTCCATTTCGCCATTTCGAATTAACTTTCGTAATGCCGTAGAACTTACTTTCTCTTCTTGAAATTCAACTTTTTCAATCACAGTCTGTGTAAACTCCCCTCTTGCATGAAATGGTAAAGTCTCCATCTTTCCTTTTCCTAAACGTCCATATGAATAATCAAACCCTGCTACTACATGCTTTACATTTAAACCAATAATATAATCATCTACAAATTGTTGTGGCAATAAGCCTGCAAATGATTCATCGAATTTAACAACATATAATATATCGATTCCTAAACTCTCGACTATTTTTTCTTTATCACACATTGGTGTAATATACTCCGCATGCGCTTCCTTTTTACCTAAAACAACAGATGGATGCGGATAAAATGTCATCACTGCACTTTTATATCCCTTTTCATCCGCTATTTGTTTCGCAGTTCGAATCACACATTGATGTCCTAAATGAATGCCATCAAAAAATCCTAATGCCATTACAGTAGGTGGTAATTCTAATTTATTTTGTTCATGTGGATGAGTTAAATGAATAAGTTTCACGCTTGAATTCACCTTTTTCTGTAATAATCCTTCCAATAATTCATTATAGCTTTAGTTCTTGATTATTCACAAGTACTTTCATCGGCTTTAGCATACCAGGGTGCTTTGGATGGTGCTCATAAATTGCAAGGCAACGATCGTTTTTATCAAACACTGTTATAAATGGCGCCGTTATTTGCAATTCATTTTTTAAGAACATACCATTCTTTATTTTTTCTGCTTGCTTTTCATCTACAACCATTTTTGGGAATTTACTTAATGCTTCATCAATTGAAATGAAGATAGACTCTACTGTTCCATTTTGCACGTTTTCCTCAATTTCTTCAAATGATATGCAATCCTCTAATAAAAATTCACCAGAAGCCGTTCTTACAAGGTGTGACATATGTGATGGAAAACCAAGTTTTTCACCAATCATTACCGCTAATGTTCTTACATATGTTCCTTTACTACACGTTACACGGAAACGGAATGAAATATTTTCTCCTTCAAACACTTCACGATCATCTAGTAATACAAATTCATGAATTGTAATTGTACGAACTGGACGTTCAACCTCTTGTCCTGCTCTTGCATATTCATATAATTTTTTTCCGTTAACTTTTACAGCCGAAAACATCGGAGGCATTTGCTCAATCGTACCTGTTAATGCGGCAAGAACCTCCTCCACTTCTTTACGAGTAATAACACGATCTACATGTTTCGTTTCCACAACTTCACCTGAAGCATCTTCAGTTGTTGTTGAAAACCCTAATGTTACTTCACCTTCATATGTTTTCGTTTCACTTGTTAAAAATTGTGCAATCTTCGTTGCTCGTCCAACACAAATAGGCAATACTCCTGTTACATCTGGATCTAATGTTCCTGTATGACCAATTCGTTTTTCACGCAATATCTTTCTTAATTTAAATACACAATCGTGTGATGTCATGCCTTTTGGCTTATGTAATAATACTACACCTTCCATATATGTTCACCTCATCGTAATTCTTTCATAATCATTACCTAAAACTTATTTTACATTGAAAAAATGGATAGACAAATGTCTATCCATTATTCTTCACGTTTACCTTCTTTATTAATTTCATGTAAAAGTGTATCAATTCGATGACCATATCCGATAGATTCATCAAATTCAAAGGAAATTTCAGGCGTTTTACGAAGACGAATACGTTGGCCAATTTCTGAACGAATGAAGCCTTTTGCCTTCGCTAAACCTTTTAGTGTACTTTCTTTCTGCTCTTCATCACCTAAAACAGAAATATACACTGTAGCAATTTGTAAATCTCCACTCACTTGTACATCTGTTACAGTAACAAATCCGACACGTGGATCTTTAATTTTACGACTGATGATGTCGCCTAATTCTTTTTTCATTTGCTCGCCTACACGGTTTGCACGTAATTTCATAACTCTTCACCTCATTCAATACCATTCCAATTGTGTTATCGTACGTTCAATTTCAGGAAATGAATCGATATACTCAAGTACACGATTCATTTCTTTTTCACAAATAACACGATTTGAGGATACGGAAACAATCGCAATTTCTGTACGTTGCCATACATCTTGATGCCCTACTTCTGAAACAGCTACGTTATAACGCTGTTTCACACGAGTTAACACCCGTTGCAAAATTGCTCGTTTCTCTTTTAAAGAATGCACATCGTAAATCATACACTCAAATGAGAGAGAAGCGATAATCATCGCTTCACTTCTTCCATAATGTACGCTTCAATGATGTCCCCTTCTTTAAGATCGTTGTATTTCTCAATTGTAATACCACACTCATAGTTTTGAGCAACTTCTTTTACGTCGTCTTTGAAACGTTTTAACGTATCAAGTTGACCTTCATAGATTACCACACCATCACGGATAATACGCACGCCGCTATCACGTGTAATTTTACCATCTGTTACGTAACAACCTGCGATTGTTCCAACTTTTGTTACTTTAAACGTTTGACGTACTTCTGCTTGACCGATTACTTTTTCTTCAAATTCTGGATCTAGCATACCTTGCATCGCTGCTTCGATCTCTTCGATTACTTTATAAATAATGCGGTGTAAACGAATATCAACGTTCTCTAATTCAGCTGTACGCTTCGCATTTACATCTGGGCGTACGTTAAATCCAATTACAATTGCATTAGATGCAGAAGCTAAAATGATATCAGATTCTGTAATCGCACCTACGCCTGTATGGATAATTTTAACTTTAACACCTTCAACATCAATTTTACGAAGTGATGCTGCCATTGCTTCTACAGAACCTTGTACGTCCGCTTTCACAATTAAGTTAATTTCTTTTACATCGCCCTCTTGGATTTGTTGGAATAAATCTTCAAGGCTTAATTTAGATTTCTCACCACGTTGAGCAAGTAACGCTTCTTGTGCACGTGATTCACCGATTTGACGAGCTTTCTTCTCATCAGCGAATGCCATGAAACGATCTCCTGCTTGTGGTACTTCGTTTAAACCTGTAATTTCAACAGGAGTTGATGGACCAGCAACTTTTACACGACGACCAATATCACTTACCATTGCACGAACACGACCGAATGTAGTTCCAACAACGATTGGATCTCCTACTCGAAGCGTACCGTTTTGAACAAGTAATGTCGCAATAGTTCCTTTACCTTTATCAAGCTGGGCTTCGATTACAGTACCAGTTGCATAGCGGTTTGGATTTGCTTTATACTCTTCTACTTCACTTACAAGAAGAATCATTTCTAGTAAGTTGTCAATTCCTTCGCCTTGAATCGCAGAAATTGGTACGAAAATTGTGTCTCCGCCCCATGCTTCTGGAACTAATTCATATTCTGTTAGTTCTTGCATTACGCGATCAGGGTTCGCAGCTGGTTTATCCATTTTATTCACAGCAACAATAATTGGTACTCCTGCTGCTTTCGCATGATTAATTGCTTCAACTGTTTGTGGCATAACACCGTCATCAGCTGCAACAACAAGGATTGTAATATCCGTTACTTGTGCACCACGAGCACGCATCGTTGTAAACGCCGCGTGACCAGGTGTATCTAAGAATGTAATTTTCTTGTCATTTACTTCAACTTGGTATGCACCAATATGCTGAGTAATTCCACCCGCTTCACCAGCAGTTACTTTAGAGTTACGGATAGAGTCAAGCAATGTTGTTTTACCATGGTCAACGTGTCCCATGATTGTAACTACAGCTGGACGCTCTTTTAAGTTCTCTTCATCATCTTGCTCATCGATGAATGTTTCAAACTCAGTTTCGCTTACAATTACTTCTTCTTCTACTTCAATACCGTAGTCGTTAGCAATTAACTCAATTGTATCTTTATCTAAATCTTGGTTAATTGTTGCCATAATTCCAAGCATGAAGAGCTTTTTAATAATTTCAGATGGCTCTTTGCTTAATTTCTTAGCAAGATCACCTACTGTAAGACTTCCAGAGAAAGTAATTTTATCTGGTGTTTCTACAGTTTGTGTTTGTTGTCTTCCAGCAAAGTTCTCTTGACGCTTATCTTCGTTTCCTTTGCCTTTTTTCTTTTTCTTATTGCTGTTCTTTTTACTACGAACAACTTTTTCTTCTACTTCAAACTCATCTGCAACAGAAGGTTTTTCAGCTTGATACTCATTATCTAATTTGTTTACTACTTCATCGTCTAACATTGTCATATGATTCGAAACCTCGATATTCATTTCTTTTAGTTTTGTCATAAGATCTTTACTTGAGATATTATGTTTTTTCGCATATTCATGCACTCGAATTTTACTCATACCTTCACCCCCGGTAATTTGTATCGAGCATGCTACGCAGCTTTTTCGCAAAGCCTTCATCTAACACAGCTACAACGACTCGCTCATCTCTCCCAATCGCATGCCCTAATTGTTGTCGATTTTCGACCTTTCTCATTGGTACGTTGTAGTACGTCGTTTTATCCGTGATACGCTTTGTAGTATTTACTGACGCATCCTCAGATAGCAACACAAGTTTTGCCTTGCCACTTCGTACTTCCTTTAAAACGAGTTCTTCACCCGAAATAATTTTTCGAGCCCGGTTTGCTAGTCCTAAAAACGATTTCCAATCGGACACTTATTTCGACTCCTTCTCAACAAGCTCAAGAAGTTCTTCATAAAGAGAACTGTCGATTTTCGCTTTTAGATGATGTTCCAAAACATTTTTCTTTTGAGCTTGAAGAATGCTTTCTTTATCTTTTGATAAATAAGCACCTCGTCCTGATTTCTTTCCAGTTAAATCAATAGACACTTCTCCCTCTTTGGAACGAACAATGCGAACGAGCTCTCGTTTTGATTTCATTTCTTGCGTTGCAACACATTTTCGTAACGGAACTTTTCGATTGCTCATACTCATCACCTCTATTCGATTTCGTCTTCAACAGAATCGAATCCGAATGCGACTACGCTATCTTCTTCTGTTACAATACCAAGTTGTTTCGCATCAGACTCACTCTTAATATCAATTTTCCAACCTGTTAATTTAGCTGCAAGACGTGCATTTTGTCCACGTTTACCGATAGCTAATGACAGTTGGTGGTCTGGAACAACAACTGTTGTTGCTTTTTCTTCTTCATCTACAAGTACTTTCACAACTTGTGATGGGCTTAAAGCATTGGCAACATATTCTACTGGATCATTTGACCAGCGAACGATGTCAATCTTTTCACCTTTTAGTTCGTCTACAATGCGTTGTACACGTTGTCCTTTCGGTCCTACACAAGAACCTACTGGATCTACATCAATGTTCTCTGCATGTACAGAGATTTTAGAACGATCTCCTGCCTCACGTGCTACAGAACGAATTTCAACCGTTCCATCATAGATTTCAGGAACTTCCATTTCGAATAAACGTTTTAAAAGACCAGGATGTGTACGTGATACGTAAATTTGTGGTCCTTTTGTTGTTTTTTCTACTTTCGTAATGAATACGCGAATACGATCATGTGGTTTGTATTGTTCGTTTGGCATTTGCTCACTTACAGGTAATAAAGCTTCTACTTTTCCTAAGCTTACATAGATGAAACGAGCATCTTGACGTTGTACGATACCAACCATGATATCTTCTTCACGGTCACTAAACTCAGAGTAAATAACACCACGCTCAGCTTCACGCACTCGTTGTGTTACAACTTGTTTTGCAGTTTGTGCTGCAATACGACCGAAATCTTTTGGTGTTACTTCAATTTCTAGTACGTCACCATCTTGATAGTTTGGATTAATTTGTCTTGCTTCTTCAACAGAAATTTCAAGACGTGGATCAAACACATTATCAACAACGTCTTTACGTGCTAAAACTTGGATTGTTCCCACTTGTGGGTTAAAGCTCACACGAACGTTTTGTGCTTGGTTAAAATTGCGTTTATAAGCAGAGATTAACGCTGCTTCAATCGCATCAATAATAATATCTTTGCTAATTCCTTTTTCTGACTCTAATACGAGCAAGGCATCTAACAACTCAGTGCTCATGAAGATCCCCCTTCTAACTAAAACGTAACAGCAAGTCGCGCATTTGCAACTTTGTCCATTGGAATTTGGATTTCTTTTTTACGTGTTTTAATTGTTAATAATAGTGTAATTGTAGTACCATCGTAGGAAAGCATTTTTCCTTCAAACATCTTTTCACCATCAATCGGCTCATATGTTTTAATTGCCACTTGTTTTCCTACCGCTTGCTGGAAGTCTTTCTCTTTCTTTAATGGACGTTCTGCTCCAGGAGATGACACATCCAAAAAGTAAAGATGAGGAATTGGATCCTCTTTATCTAAAGCTTCGCTTAAACGTTCACTCACCGCACCGCATTCTTCAATGTCGACTCCCTTTTCAGAATCGATGAATACGCGTAAGAACCAGTCTTGTCCTTCTTTCACATACTCTACATCTACAAGTTCAAGATTTAACTCTTCAACAATTGGCTGCGCAAATGCTTCTACAACTTCTGTGACTTTCTTATCCATAAACAGCCTCCTTCCTGCCGCCATGTACCATTCACAAGAAAAGACCCCGTCCATAGAACGGTCTATCTTATTCTTTCTCGTTAGCTAACAAAAGCCCCTGCCGTTAAGCAGGGAATATCTGTCTTAGTATTACCAAATTTAAGAAGTAAAACTTGTAACAAAATATGTATATACGACAGAAATTTCTTACCTCTCCACATCAATAAAATGTAGATAGTAACACGAAAGAGTGGGTTTCCCCACTCTTCTTTTCACACAATATACATGACATGGTTATCTCGGTTAATAGTATACCATACCAAATGTTGATTTGCAAAGACTTTTCCTACCTATCAGAACAGCGATAACTGGTTTTGATCCGGCAAATCACCTAAACAACCTTGACTATCTAAATACTCAATAATTGTTTTCGAAACCTTACTACGCTGCTGCAAGTCTTCTTTTGATAAGAATTCTCCATTTTTGCGTGCTTCCACAATACTTAAAGCTGCGTTTGTACCAAGACCAGGCACCGCATTAAATGGAGGGATTAATGAGTCTCCATCAATAATAAAGTCTGTTGCATGTGAGCGATATAAATCCACCTTTTGGAATGAGTATCCACGCTCACACATTTCAAGTGTCATTTCTAGTACAGTCAATAAACTCTTCTCTTTCGGTGCTGCATCTAAACCTTTTTGCGCAATTTCATCAATTCTTGCACGTATAGATGCTGAACCTTTTGCCATCGCTTCTACGTCAAAGTCATCTGCACGAACCGTAAAGTATGCCGCATAGAATAAAAGCGCGAAATGTACTTTAAAGTATGCGATACGCACAGCCATAAGTACGTAAGCAGCCGCATGGGCTTTCGGGAACATGTACTTAATCTTCTTACATGAATCAATATACCAACCTGGTACATTATTACTTTTCATGTCCTCTTCCCATTCTTCTGGTACACCTTTACCTTTACGTACTGACTCCATGATTTTGAAGGCTAATGATGGGTCTAAACCTTGATAGATTAAATATACCATGATGTCATCACGACAACCGATAACTTCACTCAGCGTACATGTACCGTTATAAATTAACTCGTTTGCATTACCAAGCCATACGTCCGTACCATGTGATAACCCAGAAATTTGGACTAACTCTGAGAACGTCGTCGGTTTCGTCTCTTCTAACATCTGTCTTACGAATTTCGTACCAAACTCTGGTATACCAAGTGTACCTGTTTTACAGTTAATTTGTTCCTCCGTTACGCCTAACGATTCTGGCCCTGAGAAAATTTTCATTACTTCTGGATCGTCCGTTGGGATTGTTTTTGGATCAATACCACTTAAATCTTGTAACATACGAATAACTGTCGGATCATCGTGTCCTAGTATATCAAGCTTCAGTAAATTATCATGAATAGAGTGGAAGTCAAAGTGTGTTGTTCTCCACTCAGCACCTATTGAATCTGCTGGATACTGTATTGGTGAGAAATCAAAAATGTCCATATAATCTGGCACAACGATAATACCACCTGGATGCTGCCCTGTTGTACGTTTTACACCGGTACATCCTGCTACTAAGCGGTCAATTTCTGCATTTCGAATTGTTAAGTTATGATCATTTGCATAACCTTTTACATATCCATAAGCAGTTTTTTCCGCAACTGTACCAATCGTTCCTGCACGATATACATAATCTTCACCGAATAGTACTTTCGTATAGTTATGGGCACGTGGTTGGTATTCCCCGGAGAAATTCAAATCGATATCGGGTACCTTATCTCCTTTAAATCCAAGGAACGTTTCGAACGGAATGTCATGTCCATCTTTTACATATGGAATATTACAAGTTGGACATTCTTTATCCGGTAAGTCAAAACCAGAACCTACAGAACCATCATTAAAGAATTCTGATTGCTTACATTTCGGACATACATAGTGTGGTGGTAATGGATTTACTTCTGTAATTTCCATCATCGTTGCAACGAATGATGAACCTACCGATCCACGCGAACCTACTAGATATCCGTCTACTAACGATTTTTTCACAAGCTTATGTGAAATTAAATAAATTACGGCGAATCCATGCCCGATGATACTTTTTAATTCTTTTTCTAAACGAGCTTCTACAATTTCAGGTAACTCTTCACCATAAATGCTACGCGCCATTTTATAACTCATATCACGCGTTTCATCATCTGCACCTTCAATTTTCGGTGTATATAGATCATCTTTTACTGGATGAACATCACCAATTAATGATGCAATCTTTTGTGTATTCGTTACGACAATTTCTTTCGCTACATCTTCACCTAAAAATGAGAAACACTCTAACATTTCATCCGTTGTACGGAAATGTACAGGTGGTAATGAATGTCGGTTTAACGGATTCGCTCCACCCTGTGAACTTACTAAAATTTTACGATACATTGCATCTTCTGGATTTAAGTAATGCACGTTTCCTGTAGCCACAACTGGTTTATCTAACGTCTCACCTAGTTTTACTAAGTTAGAAATAATTGTTTTTAATTGTCCCTCATCTCGAACGAGTTCACGCTCTACTAAATGACGTAACACTTCTGGTGGCATTACTTCAATGTAATCGTAGAACTGCGCAATTTCTTCTACCTCTTCAGGAGCTTTTTGCATCATCGCCTCAAACACTTCACCTTTATCACAAGCCGTTCCTACTAAAATACCTTCACGATACTTTTTTAATAGTGATCTTGGTACTCGTGGTACACGGTAAAAGTAATTTAAATGAGAATATGAAACAAGTTTATATAAATTTTTCAATCCAACATCCGATGTAGCAAGTAATGTCATATGACTTGGACGCCCGCGCTTATATGCATCCCCTTGTCCCATACTATCGTTTAATTGATCGTGATATTCAAAACCTTTTTCAATTACATCTTTTAACATTTTCACTAGTAAGTATCCCGTTGCTTCTGTATCATAAATTGCACGGTGATGCTGAGTTAATTCAATGTCCATCTTTTTACACAACGTATTTAAACGGTGATTTTTCATTTCTGGGAATAAGAATCGTGCAAGCTCTAACGTATCTATTACTGGATTTTTTGTTTTTTCTAAACCAGCTTTTTTAAATCCTACGTTAATAAAGCCCATATCGAAGCTTGCGTTATGAGCAACAAGTGTATGGTCGCCCATCCATTCTTCAAACTTTTTAAACACTTCGTCCACTTCTGGTGCGTCGGTTAACATATCATCTGTAATACCTGTTAATTCAATGATCGTTGCCGATAATGGTTGATGCGGATTTGCAAAAGATTCAAAGCGGTCAATAATTTCGCCGCCTTTTACTTTTACAGCAGCTAACTCAATAACTGTATCATATACAGCTGATAAACCTGTCGTCTCAACGTCGAAAACAACATACGTTTCCTCTGCAAGTAAACGATGCGCTTCGTTATACGCTATTGGTACACCGTCATTCACTAAGTTTGCTTCCACACCATATATAACTTTGATTCCAGCTTTTTTCCCAGCTGAATATGCTTCTGGGAATGACTGTGCAACAGCATGGTCTGTAATGGCAATAGCCTCATGCCCCCATTTACCAGCTTGAGCAACAAGCTTAGAAACTGGAGTAACAGCATCCATTTGACTCATTGGCGTGTGAAGATGGAGCTCTACTCGTTTTTCACCTTCTGGTGCTTTATCTTTACGAGACGGTCCTGTTATTTCATTAATATCATTTGCAATCATTACTAAATCTCGAACAAATGTATCATTTTGAACAGAACCACGAGCCTTCACCCACATTCCTTTTTTCAAGGATTGTAGCATTGGAATATCTTCTTTATCACGTGAGAACATTTTGATCATAATCGAATCTGTATAATCCGTTATTTTTAAAGTTAATAACGTACGTCCACTACGAAGCTCTTTCGTTTCCACATGGAAGACATATCCTTGAACTGTTTTTCTTCTTTCTTCATCTTGAATTTCTCGCATTGGTGTAATCTCTTCATCTGGCTTAATAAGATACCCGAGTGTGATCGGCCCTTCATGCACAACGCTGCTTTCTTCAGCTTGCTTCTTCGCCATTTCTTCCATAGCTTGTATAACACGCTCGCGGTCTTCTTGCTGCGTTTGCTCACGAAACTTTTGCATTTCTTCTGTATTTTGCTGTATATGTGTGTCTAACTGGAAACGCGGGAATCCAAAAGCCTCGTATTGATCCCCTACTGGTTTCGCAACGTTTTTCTTTAAAGCAGTAGATTCCAGCTCATTATTCACATTTATAAGTAACTTCACTCCATTGACCTGCGGAAGCTGCTTCTTTAAATAAGCAAACATAGGTGAAAATGTAATTCGTTCCGTACAAAGTGGCCAATACGCCCTCACTTCTTCTTCAGTAAATTGTTTGTTCTCTGTTTCTAATGCAAATGTTGTTCTTGCAATATGAGAAAATGATTGCTTAAGCTTTGTTTCTAGCAATTCATATAATTCTGTAGGCAAAATACGTGGCACTTGTAAATTAAAATGCCAACTTTTATTCGCTTTATCGATAACGAGCCTTTCAATACCACCGCCTTGTAAATATTGATTTATAAGGTCGTCTGGTATTTGCAACTGCTGGAGCAAAATTTGAAATCGCTCTTTTTGTTCATTTGTTAAAGACATAAGCACTCTCCTTCCATTTGCTATTATAAATTGAAACGTACTACAAAGAAAGATTTCTCCCTTCTTCTTTTACAAAATACGTTTACAAAGAAAGAGAAGGTACCTCATTACGAGGTACCTCTTCCTATTTTAAAATATTAGCAATATATGTTTGAAGTTCTTCTACTTTTACTTCTTCAGACTCACCTGTAGCACGTACTTTCACTTCTACAATACCTTCGTCTGCTTTTTTACCAACTGTCACGCGAACTGGAAGGCCGAATAAATCAGCATCAGCAAATTTAACACCTGCACGTTCTGCACGATCATCTAGTAATACTTCATATCCTTGCTCTTGTAATGAGTTGTAGATGTTTTCACCCATTTCACGTTGTGCATCAGACTTCATATTCACTGGAATTACATGCACATGGAACGGTGCAACAGCTTTTGGCCAAACTAAACCGTTCTCATCATTAAACTGCTCTGCAATTGCTGCCACTGTACGAGACACACCAATGCCGTAACAACCCATAATAAGTGGTTGTGTTTTTCCGTTTTCATCTAGGAATGTTGCGTTCATTGCTTCACTATAACGAGTTCCTAATTTAAATACATGACCAACTTCAATTCCGCGTGCGAAAAGAATTGTTCCGTTTCCGTCTGGAGATTGGTCTCCTTCTTGAATGAATCGTAAATCCGTATATTGACTTACTTTAAAGTCACGTTCTGGATTTACATTTACATAATGGAATCCTTCTTCGTTCGCTCCTGAACATCCGTTGACAATTGATGCTACAGCGTGATCAGCAATAATTTCGATATCACCTGTTACACCAATTGGACCTAATGAACCAACTTCACAATTTAATAATTCTTTTACTTCTTCATGAGAGGCAAGCTCAACAACGGAAGCACCGTATACATTTTTCACTTTTACATCGTTTACTTCATGATCACCACGAACAAGTACCACTACTAATTTCTCATCTACTTTAAATACCATAGACTTAATGCACTTTTCAGCTTCGATGTTTAAGAATGCAGATACTTCTTCAATTGCTTTTTGGTCTGGTGTTGCTACTTTTTCAAGCTCTTTTTCTGCTTCGTCACTCTTCGTATACGTAGCTACAACAGGAGCCATTTCGATGTTCGCTGCATAATCAGATGTATCAGAGTATGCAATTGTATCTTCACCAACATCAGATAATACCATAAATTCATGTGTATCTTTTCCACCCATTGCTCCAGAATCAGCAATAACCGCACGGAAATTCAAGCCACAACGAGCAAAAATGTTAGAGTATGCTTTGTATAAGCGATCGTACACTTCATCTAAGCTCTCTTGCGTAGCATGGAAAGAGTATGCATCTTTCATTAGAAACTCTCTTCCACGTAATAAACCGAAACGAGGTCTTTGTTCATCACGGAATTTTGTTTGAATTTGATATAATGTTAACGGTAATTTTTTATACGATTTCACTTCATCACGTACAAGATCCGTAATTACTTCTTCATGTGTCGCTCCTAATGCAAATTCACGAGCGTTACGATCTTTCATACGCATTAATTCAGATCCGTAAGAATACCAACGACCTGACTCTTGCCATAATTCTGCAGCTTGCATCGCTGGCATTAATAATTCTACAGCACCTGCGCGCTCCATCTCTTCTCGAACGATACGTTCTACTTTGTGTAGTACTTTTAATCCAAATGGTAGAAAACTATAAATACCAGAAGCATTTTGACGCATAAAACCTGCACGAAGTAATAACTGATGACTCTTAATCTCCGCATCAGCTGGAACTTCACGTAATGTAGGACTAAATACCATACTTTGTTTCATTTATTCGCACCTCTTCATTTTACTCTTACACGCAGGAAAACCCCTCACCTCGAGTTAGGTGAGGGATTTTATTCTACGAGCTCTATTTCATTATAAGTTTCACTTTATTTTACAAGAAAAACTTACGAATGTCATTCCAAGTTACAACTAACATAAGTAACATTAATAATGCAAAACCAATAAAGTGAACCATTCCTTCTTTTTGACGGTCAATTGGTTTCCCGCGTAACGCTTCAATTAAGAAGAAGAACAAACGTCCACCGTCTAAAGCAGGAACTGGTAGTAAATTAAATAAACCAAGGTTAATACTTAAAACGGCTGCTAAATTTAATACACGCGTAAATCCATAATCTACCACTTGATCTGTAAGATTATAAATTCCTACTGGACCTGACAACTCATTAATAGAGAATTGACCCGTTACTAATTTCACAAGAGATTCAAAAATTAGTTTCGTCCAATAATATGTTTGTTCAAAACCTGATTTAATCGAACCCATTACTGTTTTCTCTACTGGAGTGTAAACACCAATTCTACCAATTTCTTCTTTACCTTCTTTATCAAGCGTTGGCGTTACTTTCACATTAAACTGTTCACTATCACGCTTTACTTGTAACGTAAGTTCTTTATTCGGGTTTTCACGTACAATGGTAACAACATCTTTCCATGTACTTGTGTTTTTCCCATCAATAGCTTGAATTGTATCATTTTCTTTTAATCCAGCTTGCTCTGCTGCACTATTCTCCATCACTTTTCCGACCATTGGTTTGTCAACAGGAACACCTTGTACAAATCCAAGAATCACAAAAATAACAAATGCTAAAATGAAGTTCATTGCAGGACCCGCAAAGATCGTTAAAGCACGTTGACCTAATTTCTTAGAGCCAAACTGTCTATTATACGGAGCAATTTGAATTTCTTCACCAGCAGTAATAATACGGGCCTTTTCATTCACTCGGAATGTTTGAAGCTCTTCCTCGTACTCTTCATAACCCGAAATTGTTAAATTATGCTCTAAATCAGATTGTTCGACTTCAATAACGCGAACATTTGGATACTTTTCATATCCATCAAAAACTAATTTTACAACTTCGTCTTTTTCGTTTAATACAAGTCCAACCTTTTTCCCAGGCTTTAACTCAACTGTATCTGCATCCTCGCCAGCCATTCTTACATAGCCGCCAAGGGGCAGTAATCGAATCGTATACACCGTTTCATTCTTTTCAAATGAGAATATTTTCGGACCAAAACCAATCGCAAACTCACGGCATAAAATACCTGCTCGTTTTGCGAAATATAGATGCCCTAGCTCATGGAAAAATACGAGTGCACCGAAAATTAATATAAAGGCAATCGCTGTATTCAATTCCATACCACCTTTGCTAAATTTGTTCCATCACAAACCGTCTTGTGGCTGCATCAATTTCCAGAATTTCCTCTAAGCTTGGACGTGCAATGACATTGTGATGGTTCATTGCTTTTTCAATGAGGTCTTCCACTGTCAAGAAACCAATTCTCTTTTGTAAAAAAGCTTCAACAGCTACTTCATTCGCTGCATTCATTACAGCTGGCATACTTCCACCTGTTTTTCCAGCTTCATACGCAAAGCGCAAGCAACGGAAACGTTCTTGATTCATTTTCTCAAAATGCAATGTACCCATTTCCCATAAATTTAACTGCTTTGTGTCTGAAAGAGGTAATCGATCAGGATATGTAAGTGCGTATTGAATTGGCACTCGCATATCAGGTGAGCCAAGCTGTGCCATCACACTACGATCTTCAAATTCAACCATAGAATGAATAATACTTTCTTTATGTAAAACAACATCGATTTGCTCATAAGGGATACCGAAAAGCCAATGTGCTTCAATTACTTCTAGCCCCTTATTCATCATTGTAGCAGAATCAATTGTAATTTTCGAACCCATTGACCAGTTTGGATGTCGAAGCGCATCTTCTACGGTCACATGATGCAATTCATCTCTCGTTTTATCACGGAAACTTCCACCAGAAGCCGTTATAATTAGTCGAGAAATTCTTTTTTCATTTTCACCATTCAAGCATTGAAAAATAGCTGAATGTTCACTGTCTACTGGAAGTAACGAAACATTATGTCTTCGCGCTGCTTCCATTACAAGATGCCCTGCAGTTACTAACGTTTCTTTGTTTGCAATTCCAATTGTTTTTTTCGCCTCAATTGCACGAAGTGTCGGTAACAACCCTACGCTACCTACAACAGCATTTACTACAATCTCCGCATCTGGATGTAATGCTACTTCTAAAAGTCCTTCACTACCATATACAATTTTTGTATTACCAGAGACAGCTTGTAATTTTAAAACATCTTCCTCTCTTTGCACAGAGACAATTTGCGGAGAAAATTCTTGAATGACTTTTACTGCATAGTCAATATTTTTCCCTACAGAAAAAGCAACGAGACGGAATTGGTCTGGGTGCGAGCGTAATACATCTAAAGTTTGTGTACCAATTGATCCGCTTGCACCTAATAAACTAATGTTTTTCATGACTCCAACCCCTCGTTCATTTATTAATTGTATTGTAATAAGAAGTAGAGAATTGGTAAAACGAATAACCAACTATCTGTTCGATCTAATATACCACCATGTCCAGGTAAAATTGTACCTGAATCTTTTACGCCATAATGACGTTTAAATGCAGATTGTACTAAATCACCAATTTGTCCAAAAATAGAAATGATAATTGTCAGCACAATTAAAATTACTACATTCGATTCCACTGGGAAGAACATGTTGTAAACAAGCGCCACAATAATTCCACAAACGATGCCGCCTAATGAACCTTCAATCGTTTTATTTGGACTAATTTCTGGCCATAATTTTCTTTTTCCTAATGCTTTTCCTACGAAATATGCACCTGAATCAGTAGCCCATATAACAAATAATGCGCAAAACACATATTTAATTCCTAAAATTCTCGTTTCATTCAAATATAAGAATCCCATTGCAACATATGTTGTCGCCATTAGTAAAAATGAAGCATTATCAAAAGTAAATGTATTCTTAGAAAGGACTGTATATGATAAAAGTAATAGAACAATCACAAATGTGATTTCTAATTTACCTAATCCAATCCAAGTAAACAGTTCTGATGCACTACTTGGAATTAAAATAATCCATAATAATACTGCAGCTAAAACTGTTGGTACTGAAATAAGCGTAAGCTTATTCATACGAATTAATTCATATAAACCTATAGAAGCAAGTGCATACACTAAAACCGTAAAAGGCACGCCACCGTAAATTACGATGGGAATGAATAGCGCGGCAGCAACCACTCCAGTAATAATTCTCTGTTTCACTACCAAACCCTCTCTTTCTACACGCCTCCGAATCTGCGCCCTCTATGCTGAAAGTCTGTAATCGCATTTAGCAAATGTTCCTCGGTAAAATCTGGCCAATACACATCTGTAAACCAAAATTCCGAATATGCAATTTGCCATAACATGAAATTACTAATACGTAGCTCTCCGCTCGTACGGATTAACAATTCTGGGTCAGGTAAAGAACTCGTCATTAGGTAGGAAGAAAGCATTTCTTCGCTTACATCTTCAACACGAACTTTTCCTTCCTCACTATCTTTCATCATATGTTGCACAGCAGAAACGATTTCATCTCGACTTCCATAGTTTAACGCGAAATTCAGAATTAATCCCGTATTCTCTTTCGTCTCTTCCATGGCCTTCTCCATCGCTCTGCGTGTATGCGTAGGAAGACGATCTTGTTGCCCTATTACACGGACTTGTACGTTCTCTTCAATCAATTCTGGTAAAAATGTACCTAAAAATTCTTCTGGAAGCTTCATTAAATAATCAACTTCCTTTTTTGGTCTTTTCCAGTTCTCAGTTGAAAAAGCATAAAGAGTTAATACTTTCACATTAAGTTTGCTTGCAAATTTTGTGATTTTCTTTACAACTTGCATGCCTTCATGATGTCCCGCAATACGAGGCATCGCTCTCCTCTTTGCCCACCTTCCATTACCATCCATAATAATGGCAATATGTTCTGGGATGTATCCTTTTTTCACTTCTTCAACGAGATGATCAAACGATGTGTCCTTTTTACCTTTAAAAAAAGGAAAGTTTTTAAACATCATTCATACCCTCCAACAAGCAGACGTATGCCTAAAAGTGTAAAAAGACCCCCTTAAGAAGAGGGTCATATTTGCGAAAGTATCGCTATTACACTTCCATGATTTCTTTTTCTTTGTTTTTTGCGATTTCGTCAACTTTTGCAATATATTTATCTGTTTCTTTTTGGATATCTTCAGTATATCCTCTTAAATCGTCTTCTGTAATCTCGCCAGCTTTTTCAAGCTTCTTAAGATCATCGTTACCGTCACGACGTACGTTACGAACAGCAACTTTTGCTTCTTCAGCATATTTTTTCACAACTTTTACAAGATCACGACGACGCTCTTCTGTTAATGCAGGGAATGCAATACGAATTACAGTTCCATCATTAGAAGGGTTTAAGCCTAAATCTGCTTTTAAAATTGCTTTTTCGATATCACCGATAGAAGTTTTATCATACGGTTGAATTACAAGTAAACGTGCTTCTGGAACTGTAATGTTCGCTAATTGCACAACTGGTGTTGGTGCACCATAGTAATCAACTTGTACTTTATCTAATACAGACGCGTTTGCACGACCAGCGCGAACTGTTGCTAATTCGCGTGAATAAGCAGCAACCGCTTTTTCCATTTTTTCATTTGCAGACTTCAATACTTGTTGTCCCATATTTATTTCCCCCTTACAACTGTTCCGATATTTTCGCCTAACACGGCACGTTTAATATTCCCTTTTTCCATAACTGAGAATACAATTAATGGAATATCATTATCCATACATAGAGAAGAAGCTGTAGAATCCATTACACCTAAACCTTCTTTTAATACATCTAAGTAAGTAAGTGTTTCGTATTTCGTAGCTGTTGGGTCAATAGATGGATCTGCATTATATACGCCATCCACATTGTTTTTCGCCATTAAAATTACGTCAGCTTCAATTTCCGCTGCACGTAATGCTGCCGTTGTATCTGTAGAGAAGTATGGGTTACCAGTACCTGCTGCAAAGATAACAACACGTTTTTTCTCTAAGTGACGAACTGCTTTACGACGAATGTAAGGCTCTGCCACTTGACGCATTTCAATTGAAGTTTGTACGCGAGTTTGAATTCCGATGTTCTCCAAGCTATCTTGAAGAGCTAATGAATTCATAACTGTCGCTAACATGCCCATGTAATCCGCTCCTGCACGATCCATGCCCATCTCACTTCCAATTTTTCCACGCCAAATGTTACCGCCGCCAACAACAACAGCAACCTCTACATCTAGTTCTGCAATTTCTTTCACTTGTTCCGCAACTGACTTAATAACAGCTGGGTTGATTCCAAATCCTTGCTCGCCAGCTAAAGCTTCTCCACTCAGCTTTAAAACGACACGATTATATTTCGGTTTACTCATAATGAACCTCCAATTGCTTACATCTTTATTTTAAAAAAGGGAACACAATGTGTTCCCTAATCTGTATTAGTTACTACCTTTTACTTGGTTCATTACTTCTTCAGCAAAGTTGTCTTCGCGTTTTTCGATACCTTCACCAACAGCGTAGCGAACGAATCCTTTTAATGTTGCGCCTTTAGACTCAACGAATTGACGAACTTTCATATCAGGGTTTTTAACGAATGCTTGGTCAAGTAAGCAAATCTCTTCGAAGAATTTGCCTAGACGGCCTTCAACCATTTTTGCAACGATTTTTTCAGGCTTGCCTTCGTTTAATGCTTGTTGTGTTAATACTTGACGCTCATGCTCAACTTCTTCAGCTGTTACAGCATCACGATCGATGTATTTTGGGTTAACTGCAGCGATGTGCATTGCTACGTCTTTAGCAGCCGCTTCATCAGTAGAACCTTCAAGAACTGTTAGAACACCAATGCGTCCACCCATGTGTAGGTAAGCACCGAATGCATCTGCATCAGTTTTTGATACGATTTCGAAACGACGAAGTGTAAGCTTTTCACCAATTTTAGCGATTGCTTCGTTGATGTGCTCTTCAACTTTTTTACCGTTTTCCATTGTTTGAGCCATAGCTTCTTCAACGTTAGCAGGCTTCTTAGCTAATAGGTGAGCAGCTAATTCTTTAATTAATGTTTGGAAACCTTCGTTTTTCGCAACGAAATCAGTTTCAGAGTTTAATTCTAAGATTAAACCGTCGTTACCGTTTGTTTCGATGAAAGTTAAACCTTCAGCAGCGATGCGGTCTGCTTTTTTAGCAGCTTTCGCGATACCTTTTTCACGTAAGAAGTCAATTGCCTTCTCCATGTCGCCGTTAGTTTCTGTTAAAGCTTTTTTGCAGTCCATCATACCTGCGCCAGTTTTTTCACGTAATTCTTTTACCATTTGTGCAGTGATTGCCATACTTTTCATCCTCCTAAAATATGTATTTATACCTTTTATAAAGGTGTTTATACCTTAAAAAAGGTGATAAAAGGCCGAACCCCTTATCACCTTTCCAACTTTGTTACGCAGTAACAGTTTCTTCACCTTGTTTTGCTTCAAGGATCGCGTCTGCCATTTTAGATGTAAGAAGTTTTACAGCACGAATTGCATCATCGTTCGCTGGGATAACGTGATCGATTTCGTCTGGATCACAGTTTGTATCAACGATACCGATGATTGGAATGTGTAATTTGCGTGCTTCAGCAACTGCAATACGCTCTTTACGAGGGTCTACTACGAATAATGCACTTGGAAGACCTTTCATATCTTTAATACCGCCTAAGAATTTCTCAAGACGCTCTAACTCTTTTTTAAGTTGAACAACTTCTTTCTTAGGTAGTACTTCGAAAGTACCATCTTCTTGCATTCTTTCGATGTCTTTAAGACGCTTGATACGCTTTTGGATTGTTTGGAAGTTAGTTAAAGTTCCACCTAACCAACGTTGGTTAACGAAGTACATACCAGCACGAGTTGCTTCTTCTTTAATAGCTTCTTGTGCTTGTTTTTTAGTACCTACGAATAAGATGTCTCCGCCTTCAGCAGCGATGTCACGCATAACTTTGAAAGCTTCCTCAACTTTTTTCACAGTTTTTTGTAAGTCGATGATGTAGATACCGTTACGCTCTGTGAAAATGTAACGCTTCATTTTTGGGTTCCAACGACGAGTTTGATGTCCGAAATGAACACCAGCTTCAAGCAATTGCTTCATAGAAATTACTGACATAATATAGTTCCTCCTAAATGGTTTTTGATATCCTCCGTTTACTTCATCTCTAAGCGAAACTACAAACGTAGCACCAACACTTAAATCAGTAAACGTGTGTACTTTGTACTGACACCACTGCTTACTATATCATACTGAAATATTACAATCAAGTCGAAAATGCGAACAATGTAAAACTTTCTTTGTTCATACTCGAATTCTAGTATTACCAACCTACATTTCTTTTAAGCAAAAAAAGTGAAATGCAATTCATGGCCTTTCAAAAAAATGCGATTATGACGCTATGTACGAACAACATCAATCTGTTATACAAAAAAACTCTCCTCAAAAAATGAGAAGAGTTTTATAAATTAGTTTGTTTTTAATTTAGCAAGTTCATGTAAGAATTTGTCGTTTAGTACTTTAATGTATGTTCCTTTCATACCTAAAGAACGCGACTCAATTACACCAGCACTTTCTAATTTACGAAGTGCATTTACGATTACCGAACGAGTGATTCCTACGCGGTCAGCAATTTTACTTGCAACAAGTAAACCTTCTGTTCCGTTTAATTCTTCGAAGATGTGCTCGATTGCTTCTAACTCACTGTAAGATAATGAGCTGATCGCCATTTGAACAACAGCTTTGCTACGTGCTTCTTCTTCAATTTCTTCTGCTTTTTCACGTAAAATTTCCATACCTACAACAGTTGAGCTGTACTCAGCAAGAATTAAATCATCATCTAAGAACTCTTGACCAAGACGAGCTAAAACTAATGTACCTAGACGCTCACCGCCACCAACGATCGGTACGATTGTAGTTAAGCCTTGACCAAATAATTCTTTATTTTCTACTGGGAATGCTGTGTAAGCACTGTTTATATCTAAGTTTGAAGATGTTTCTGTAATGTTGAATAAGCTTTGTGTATACTCTTCTGGGAATTGACGCTCTGCAAGCATTTGTTTCATACGCTCATTCTCGATTTGTTGGTGAATTGCATAACCTAGTAATTTACCACGACGGCTTACTACGAATACGTTCGCTTCGATTACTTCACACATTGTGTCAGACATTTCTCTAAAGTTTACAGGCTTTCCTGCTGCGCTCTGTAATAACGCATTTAATTTTCTTGTTTTTGCTAATAATTCCATTTCAAAAGTTCCTCCTACATGTTACTCACATATTTTTTCATCACTTGGAAACTAGGGCGAGTCACCTGATGACACTATTACAAAATAAACTGGCTCACATCTTTATTTTTAGCAATCGTTGCTAATTTTTCCTCAACGTATTGAGGCGTTATCGTTATTTTCTCTAACGTAATTTCAGATGCTTCAAACGATAAATCTTCAAGGAGCTTCTCCATAATCGTATGAAGTCTTCTTGCTCCAATATTATCTGTATCCTGATTAACTTGATAAGCAATCTCAGCAATCTTACGAATAGCTTCGTCTGAAAATTCAATTTCTATACCTTCAGTCGCTAATAAAGCAATATATTGTTTAATTAACGCATTATCAGGCTCGATTAATATTTTAACAAAATCATCCGTCGATAATTTTGTTAATTCTACTCGAATCGGAAATCTCCCTTGTAATTCCGGAATCAAATCTGACGGTTTAGACATATGAAACGCTCCAGCTGCAACGAATAAAATATAATCCGTTTTTACTGATCCGTATTTTGTCGCAACATTTGATCCTTCTACAATTGGTAAAATGTCACGTTGCACACCTTCACGTGATACATCTACACTATTCGACTGCTTACCAGCAATTTTGTCAATTTCATCGATAAAAATAATCCCGAGCTGTTCAGCACGATAAACAGCCTCTTGTGTAACTTCATCCATATCAATTAAGCGCTGTGCTTCCTCATTTGTCAAGACTTTTCTTGCTTCTTTTACAGAAAGTTTACGTTTTTTTGTTTTTTTCGGCATAAAACTTCCTAATGCATCTTGAAAATTCATCCCCATTTGTTCCATGCCAGTTCCTTGCAGCATATCGAACATGGAAGACTGTTGTTCAGTCACTTCAATCGATACAATTTCATCTTCAAGAAGTCCTGCAGCAAGCTTTCTTTCCACATCTTGACGTTTCTTTTCGATTTCAACATCTTCCTGTGAATCTGTTGTTTGATTCGAATTTTGAGCGCCACCAAATAGCATTTCTAATGGGTTTTTAAATCCAGATTGCTTCTCCGGACTCGGCACTAAAATTTCAACAAGACGTTGGTTCGCTTGTTCTTCTGCTTTGTCTTGTACTTTTACTACCATTTCTTCTTTCACAATGCGAACTGACGTTTCCACAAGGTCACGTACCATCGATTCTACATCTCTACCTACATATCCAACTTCTGTAAATTTCGTGGCTTCAACCTTAATAAAAGGTGCTCCAACGAGTTTCGCCATTCGTCGTGCTACCTCTGTTTTACCAACACCTGTCGGTCCAATCATTAAAATATTTTTAGGTGCAATTTCATCACGTAGATTTTCAGCTAATTTACTTCGGCGGTATCGATTTCTTAAAGCTACAGCAACCGCTTTCTTCGCATCCTTTTGACCGATAATGTATTGATCTAATTTTTCCACAATTTGACGCGGAGTAAAATGTAAATGCATATAAAATGCCTCCCTTACGATTCTACAATTCTTCCACAATTATATTGTGGTTTGTATACACACAAATATCGCCTGCAATGTCTAAACTCGCTTTCGCAATTTGCTTCGCTGTTAAATGTTCACTTGCATATTGTTTTAAAGCACGACCTGCTGAAAGCGCATAATTTCCGCCAGATCCAATTGCTAAAATACCATCATCCGGTTCAATCACTTCTCCCGTACCTGAAACAAGGAGCATCGTTGTTTTATCCATGACAATGAGCATCGCTTCTAGCTGACGTAACATTTTGTCACCGCGCCATTGCTTCGCCATCTCAACAGCAGCACGCTGCAAGTTTCCATTATACTCTTCTAATTTCCCTTCAAACATTTCAAAAAGAGTAAATGCATCAGCAACTGAACCTGCAAAACCAGCTAAAACTTTCCCTTGAAAAAGTTTACGAACCTTACGAGCTGTATGTTTCATTACAACAGCATTTCCCATTGTCACCTGGCCATCTCCAGCCATTGCACATTCTCCATTATGATGAACTGCAAATATCGTTGTAGCGTGGAAATTTCCCATAGAAAAAACTCCTTTATATGTTTTTATAGCTTTAAAAGCAATTTATGCCCGTGGGTGATGCTTCATGTAGACAGAACGCAATCTTTCTTTAGAGACATGCGTATAAATTTGTGTCGTAGACAAATTTTCATGACCGAGTAGCTCCTGTACAGTACGTAAATCTGCCCCTTCATCTAACATATGTGTAGCAAATGTATGCCTTAACATATGAGGACTTATACGCATTGTCAGTGAAGCTTTCTTAATGAGTTCATTTAATACATAGCGTACTCCTCGACTTGTCAGCGGCGTGCCTTTCGCATTTAAAAATACCATATGAGATTGTTCTTCAGTTTTCTTGGCTAACTGTTTTCTCCCGTTCTCTATATAAGTAATTAAAGCATCTTGTGCATAGCTCCCGAACGGAATATACCTTTGTTTTTTTCCTTTTCCCATTACTAAAATTGTTCCCACCGCAAAGTCAATATCGGTAAGTTGTAAATTGACACATTCACTCACACGGATCCCGGTCGCATACATCAACTCTAATAAAGCTTGATTCCTTTGACCTAACGGGGTTTCCGTATCAGAAACTTCAAATAATTCCTCTAATTCTTCAGCATATAAAAACTTTGGGATTGACAATTCTTTTTTGGGGAGTGACGCAAGTGCAAACGGATTATCCTTCCGATAACCTTCACGCATCAAAAAACGATATAAACTTCGTAAGCTTGATACTTTTCTTGCGACAGATTTACGGGCTAACTTTTCATCGTGCAACGTCGTTAAGTACAAACGAACATCCGCGTATGTAATATCTAAAAAAGAGGATATGCCTTCTCGCTCCATAAATTGCACAAAATGTTCTAAATCATTTTGATAACTTGCAATTGTATATTTTGAATAATTTCTTTCAATTTGTAAATATCCAACGAATAATTGTAACAATTTCTTCACATTCACACAATTCACCTCAATAAAGGCTACTAAATCGTATCACAACTTAGTAGCCTTTGCAAGAAATTTAACTAAATATTTACAAAATTTCGAATCGTTTCTAAAGCGCGTGCTGCATAGGCTTCATTACGTTCTGCTTTTTTCTTAATTTTCTTCTCTAACGGTGCAAACAGACCGAAGTTTGCATTCATTGGCTGGAAGTTTTTCGCGTTTGTCGCAGTAATATAATTCGCCATACTTCCCATTGCAGTTACAGGTGGCAATACAACCGGCTCTTCACCTTTTACAAGTCGAGCAGCGTTGATACCTGCTAGCAATCCTGAAGCCGCCGATTCAACATACCCCTCTACTCCAGTCATTTGACCAGCGAAGAATAAATCATCACGTTGTTTATATTGGTATGTTGGACGAAGTAAGTTAGGTGAATTAATAAACGTATTACGATGCATTACACCATAACGTACAATCTCTGCGTTTTCCAGTCCCGGAATCAACTGTAACACTTCTTTTTGCGGTCCCCATTTTAAATGCGTTTGGAAACCTACGATATTGTATAACGTCCCCGCTGCATCATCTTGACGTAACTGAACAACAGCATATGGCGTTTTCCCTGTTTTTGGATCTTCTAATCCAACAGGTTTCATCGGTCCAAATACTAGTGTTTGTCTTCCTCTACTTGCCATAACTTCTACCGGCATACAACCTTCAAAGAAAATTTCTTTTTCAAATTCTTTTAAAGGTACTGTTTCAGCAGCGATTAAAGCCTCGTAAAAACGGTCAAATTCCTCTTCCGTCATTGGACAGTTTAAATATGCCGCTTCACCTTTATCGTAACGAGATTTTAAATACACTTTATTCATATCAATGCTGTCTTTCTCAACAATCGGTGCTGCTGCATCATAGAAATAAAAGTAGTCTTCACCCGTTAATTCTTTTAATTGCGCAGAAAGATCAGGCGACGTAAGTGGACCTGTCGCAATAACAGTAGGACCTTCTGGAATTTCAGTGATTTCTTCATTCACCACAGTTACGTTCGGATGATTTTTCACATATTCCGTTACTTTTGCCGCAAATTCATGACGATCTACCGCTAAAGCCCCTCCTGCTGGTACAGAACACTCATCAGCTGCACGAATAATAACAGAATCCATTAAACGCATTTCTTCTTTAATAACACCAACAGCATTTGTTAATGTGTTTGCGCGAAGCGAGTTACTACATACTAATTCTGCAAATTTATCTGTGTGATGAGCTGGCGTTTGCCTTACCGGTCTCATTTCGTATAATCTTACTTGGACACCACGTTTTGCAATTTGGTAAGCTGCTTCACTTCCTGCAAGACCTGCGCCAATGACGTTTACTACTTGTGTTGTCATATATTTATCACCTTTCCTTTTCTTCCCGAAAAAAATGTGAGCAGTTACGCTCACATTTGTTGTTCTTCTTCATAATCACACGAAATACATTGTACTTGTACGCCTTTTTTCAACTTCTTCTCTACTAGCATACCTTCACACTTCGGACATTTACGGCCAATCGGCTTATCCCAAGATACAAAGTCACACTCTGGATACGTACCGCACCCATAGAAAAGACGTTTCTTTTTATTACTACGACGTTCAATAATTTGACCTTTATCACATTTCGGACAAGTAACACCGATTTCTTTCACAATCGGTTTTGTATTACGACAATCTGGGAAATTCGAGCAAGCCATAAATTTCCCGTATTTACCCATTTTAAAGACCATTGGGTGATTACATAATTCACAATCTTCCCCAGCTGGTTCATCTTTAATTTCCACTTCACGCATTTCTTTTTCCGCTTTTTCTAAACGCGGTTCAAATCCTACGTAGAAATCATCAACAATTTTTACCCAATTCGCATTTCCTTCTTCTACTTCATCGAGGCTTTGCTCCATGTTAGCAGTAAATTCAATGTTAATAATTTCCGGGAAAAACTCTAAAATAAGTTCAATTACTATTTCACCTAGTTCAGTTGGAACGAAGCGTTTATTATCCAAACCTACATATCCACGTTTTTGAATCGTTTCAAGTGTCGGTACGTAAGTCGACGGTCTTCCAATTCCAAGCTCTTCAAGTGTTCTTACTAAACGAGCCTCTGTATAGCGCGGCGGAGGTTGTGTAAAGTGTTGCTTCGGTTCTAAATCCTTCGAAAATACGGTTTCCCCTACTTCTAAAGGTGGCAACATCTTATCCTTTTCTTCAGCCCCATCATCTTTCGACTCTACATACACTTTCATAAATCCTGGGAACTTTACAACCGATCCACTTGAACGGAACTGAACATTATTATTAATGAGTCTCGCTGTCACAGTATCCATTATAGCAGACGCCATTTGACTTGCAACAAATCGCTCCCAAATCAATTTATACAATCGAAGTTGGTCACGACTTAAGAAACTCTTTAGTTCCTCTGGCTTTCTCATTACCGAAGTAGGACGAATTGCCTCATGCGCATCTTGTGCGTTCGACTTCTTCGTTTCTTTCTTCTTTTCTGTTCCTATGTATTCCGTACCAAACGCCTCAGTAATGTACGTACGTGCCTCTGTTTGAGCTGTTTCTGAGATACGTGTTGAATCAGTTCTCATATACGTAATAAGACCTACAGTTCCTTGTTTTCCAAGATCAATTCCTTCATACAATTGCTGCGCAAGCATCATCGTTTTCTTTGCTCGCATGTTTAACTTACGCGCCGCCTCTTGTTGCAAGGAAGATGTTGTAAATGGTAATGCTGGATTACGTTTTCGCTCTTTTCTCGTTACATTTTCAACTGAGAACGCATTATCTTTCAGCCGTTCAATTATTTCATTCACTTGTGTTTCATTCGTTAATTGAACTTTTTCACCATCTACACCGTAAAAGCTTGCTTCAAATGTGTCTTTCCCTTTCACAAATTCTGTCTTAATTGTCCAGAATTCTTCAGGCTCGAAACTTTGTATTTCTCTTTCACGTTCGATAATTAAACGAACTGCTACAGATTGTACGCGTCCTGCACTTAATCCTTTTTTTACTTTCTTCCATAATAAAGGACTAATATTGTAACCAACAAGACGATCTAGTATACGTCTTGCTTGTTGTGCATCTACTAAATTCATGTTAATCGCGCGAGGATGTTTGAATGATTCTTTTATTGCATCTTTTGTAATCTCATTAAACACAACTCGGCAATCTGATTCAACGTCCACATTTAACGTATTGGCTAAATGCCAAGCAATAGCTTCCCCTTCGCGGTCTGGATCGGCCGCGAGATAGACTTTCTTTGCTTTTTTTGCTGCTGATTTTAAGTCTTTTAAGACGGGACCTTTACCACGAATGGTAATATACTTCGGGGTGAAGTTGTTCTTTACTTCTATCCCCATTTGGCTTTTAGGTAAATCGCGAACGTGTCCCATAGACGCGACAACTTTGTATTTTTTCCCTAAATATTTCTCAATGGTCTTCGCCTTAGAAGGCGACTCCACGATTACGAGGTAATCTGACATGCTAGTGCCTCCTTAAGAGGTGGATTCAAGTCTTCATTAATCTTATTGATTTCTCTTGTTTTTGTCAATCAAGAATGAATATACCATACAGTGCCTATCTACCATTTGTCAATAATTGTTTAATAAAAACATAAAAATATAAGGTTAATTTAAAATCTCTTCCAGTATATCTTCTGCATTTCTTACTAGTTTCGCTCCTTGTTGAATGAGATGATTTGTTCCTGATGCACTATCTATAAATATAGGTCCAGGCAGTGCAAATACCTCTCTATTTTGCTCTAGAGCAAGGTCTGCGGTAATAAGTGTTCCACTTCTTGATTTCGCTTCTACAACTAAAACACCTTTACTTATGCCACTAATAATTCGATTCCTTTTTGGAAAATACCATTTTTTCGGTGCGTAGTGCGGAGGATACTCTGTTAATAACAATATATATTCATTCCACACTTCATATAAATATCGATTCTCTCTTGGATATATATACGATAATCCATGTCCTAGTATCGCAATTGTTGGGCAATGCCGTCTTACTGTAATTTCATGAGACATCGCATCTATCCCTCTTGCAAATCCACTGACAATAAGCCATTCTTTTTCTAATAATGGATGTAAAATAAATTTCAAACTTTCATATCCATATAAAGTCGGTTCTCTCGTTCCAACAACCGCTAATTTATTCACTTTATTGAGAAAATCTTTTTCTCCTTTTCCATATAATACAAAGGGAGGATCTTGTATTTCACGTAATAATTTTGGATAATCTTCATCCCATATTGTCATATAAAAGAATCGATTTTTCTCTAAATAAGATATATATTGTGGGAGATTTGAACTTTGAAGAAAATTTACTAATTCTGAAGATTTTTTCGAGGATATTCCAGTGTAACATTCAATTTGTTTTGCATTAAAATTGTATATTTCCTTCAATTCTGGATCGACATGTAATAGCCTCTCTATCGCCTTCCAATGGTCTGCTAACAAGTAATGAAGATGTAATAATCGTTCTC
Source organism: Bacillus paranthracis (assembly GCF_001883995.1). GTDB lineage: Bacteria > Bacillota > Bacilli > Bacillales > Bacillaceae_G > Bacillus_A > Bacillus_A paranthracis. The sequence goes on from NZ_MACE01000018.1 coordinate 141,266, forward strand.
TTTTCATCCTAATTCTCCTTACCCATAATTTTTATTATGTTAACAAGAAGTTTGTAAAAAGACACCTTCAAGCAAGAAGGTGTCTTTCAACAGATTAGTAGTTTTTACAAGTCTCAAATAGACCTTTTTCTTTTAAGACAGAGATTAGCGTTTCACCCATAACTGCTGGAGTTTCCGCTACTTTAATACCACAAGCTTCCATCGTTTTAATCTTTTCTGCAGCAGTTCCTTTACCGCCAGAAATGATTGCACCAGCATGACCCATACGTTTGCCAGCAGGCGCTGTTTGGCCGCCAATGAAGCCTACAACCGGTTTTGTCATATTAGCTTTCACCCATTCAGCTGCCTCTTCTTCCGCTGTACCACCGATTTCACCAATCATAATTACAGCATGTGTTTCTTCATCTTCATTAAATGCTTTTAACGCATCAATAAAGTCTGTACCGTTAACAGGGTCTCCGCCGATACCTACAGCCGTAGATTGACCAATACCTTCTTGTGTTAACTGATGTACAGCCTCATACGTTAATGTACCAGAGCGAGATACGATACCTACATGACCTTTTTTATGAATGTACCCTGGCATAATACCAATTTTACATTCATCAGGTGTGATAACACCTGGGCAGTTCGGTCCAAGTAAACGTGTATGTTTACCAGCCATATATCTCTTTACATTTACCATATCTAATACAGGAATTCCTTCAGTAATACATACTACTAAATCAATTTCTGCATCAACTGCTTCCATAATTGCATCAGCCGCAAAAGCGGGTGGAACGTATACAACTGAAGCGTTTGCGCCTGTTGCTTTCACTGCATCTTCTACAGTATCAAATACTGGTACACCTTCAATATCAGTGCCACCTTTACCTGGCGTTACACCACCGACAATTTTCGTACCGTATTCTATCATTTGCTTTGTGTGGAATAACCCTTGAGAACCTGTAATACCTTGAACAATAACTTTTGTATCTTTATTAACTAATACGCTCATTTTTCTCCCCCGCTTTCTATTAGCCCACTAGTGAAACAATTTTTTGTGCACCGTCTGCCATAGATTCTGCTGCAACAATATTTAAGCCAGACTCATTTAAAATTTTCTTACCTAACTCTACGTTTGTACCTTCAAGACGTACAACTAAAGGCAATTCAAGACCTACTTGTTTCGTTGCTTCAATAACACCTTCTGCAATAACATCACACTTCATAATGCCACCAAAAATGTTAACGAAGATACCTTTTACATTTTTGTCAGAAAGGATAATTTTGAATGCTTCTGTAACCTTTTCAGCTGTCGCACCGCCACCAACATCTAAAAAGTTAGCTGGATCGCCATGGTAATGTTTAATGATATCCATAGTAGCCATCGCTAAACCTGCACCATTAACCATACAACCGATATTTCCATCTAAAGGAATGTAGTTTAAGTCATATTTAGAAGCTTCGATTTCTTTTGCATCTTCTTCATCAAGGTCACGAAGTTCTAAAATATCCTTATGGCGATATAAAGCATTAGAATCAAAGTTTAATTTCGCATCTAATGCCATAACTTTACCATCACCTGTTGTAACAAGTGGGTTAATCTCTGCGATAGAGCAATCTTTTTCGATAAAAGCACGGTATAAGCCCATCATAAACTTCACAGCTTGTCCTACAAGCTCTTTTGGAATATTGATGTTAAATGCAATTCGGCGTGCTTGGAAGCCTTGTAAGCCTACTGCTGGATCAATATATTCTTTAAAGATTTTTTCAGGTGTTTTTTCTGCTACTTCTTCAATTTCTGTTCCGCCTTCTTCAGAAGCCATTAAAACAACTTGAGAAGTTGCACGGTCTAAAACAAGACCTACATAATATTCTTTTTTAATATCGCAACCTTCTTCGATAAGTAAGCGTTTTACTTCCTTACCTTCAGGACCTGTTTGATGTGTCACAAGTGTAGTTCCTAAAATGCTCTCTGCATATGTACGAACTTCATCTAAATTTTTTGCAACTTTTACTCCGCCAGCTTTGCCGCGTCCACCAGCGTGAATTTGTGCTTTCACTACACATACATCCGTTCCTAATTCTTTCGCCGCTTCTACAGCTTCTTCTACTGTAAATGCAACCTTCCCGTTCGGAACGCTAACCCCATAGCTTCTAAGGACTGCCTTACCTTGGTACTCATGGATATTCATGGTCCCATCCTCCCCTGTTTTCCTGTTTTACTCGAAAAGTTTTTTAATGTTTAAAAAACATTACATTGCCATTGTATAAGATGATTGGCACGCTGTCTACAATAAAGTGTCAGAAAACTGAAATCGCTTTATTCTTTTTGGAAAATAGTAATGTTTATATGTCAAAATACAAAATAAGCTGCGTTTTCGCAGCTTATTTTTGAATCATATCTTTAATTGGCGCAAACGATTTTCGATGTTCTTCTAATATGCCATGCGCTTCAATCGCTTCTAAATGTTGTTTTGTGCCATATCCCATATGTTGTTCAAATCCATATGCAGGATACTTTTCTCCAAGCTCTTTCATCATACGATCTCTCGTTACTTTCGCAATAATGGATGCAGCTGAAATAGAAATACTTTTTGCATCACCTTTAATAATAGATGTTTGCGGAATTGGTGTAGGGAGTTTCATCGCATCAATTAATAAATATTGTGGTGTACAAGATAAATTCGCAACAGCATCTAACATCGCTTGTTTCGTCGCTTGATAAATATTTATTTCATCAATAACTTGCGGTGATACAATTCCAACTCCAATTGCAATTGCTTGCGCTTTAATTTCATCATAAAAACGCTCACGTTTCGCTTCACTCAACTTTTTCGAGTCATTTAACCCCGGAATATAAAAATCCTTAGGAAGAACGACAGCTGCCGTCACAACAGGCCCAGCTAACGGTCCACGACCTACTTCATCTATACCTGCGATATATGTGAGACCTTTTTCACGTAATGCATTTTCATATTTAGACATTTCTAGAAATTTTTCTTTTTCCTTTTGTGCTAACTCTTTTTGTTTATACCACTTCGAAATGAGCTTTTGTACCCCTTTTCGCTCATCTTTCATTAATATCTGAAAGCGGTCGTCCTCTTCACTCATAATTTCTTGTAGTAAATGTTCCGCCTCTTGAATCGTCACTTTTTGCATTCATGCCACTCCCTTTATATACAAAAAAGAAAAGACGTACAAACGCACGTCTTATACTTCTTCTACTTTTTCTGCATCTTCTGTCTGCTCTGCAAACTCTTCTGGTGTTTCAAACGTCATTTTTCCAAGTTTGCCACCACGAAGCTCACGAAGTACAAGTTCAGATGTTTTATCATAATCAATCATTCCGCCGCCCATTAAACAGCCTCTATTTTTTCCAATCGCATCAAATAACTCCACGATATCTTCTGGAATGTCATTTAAATTATAGCGCTCTTTTAATCGCTCTGGGTAATGTTTCTCCATAAAACGTAGCGCATAAACAGCTACGTCTTGTAGATTTAAAATAGAATCTTTAATTGCACCAGTCGTAGCTAGACGTAATCCAACTAATTGGTCCTCAAATTTAGGCCATAGTATACCTGGTGTATCAAGTAATTCCATTTCCTTCCCAACTTTAATCCATTGCTGAGCTGTTGTCACACCAGGACGATCTCCTGTTTTAGCAATATTTTTCTTCGCTAACTTATTAATCAACGTAGATTTACCAACATTCGGTATCCCCACAATTAATGCACGAATCGCTCTCGGTCTAATACCTTTTGCAACCATTTTATCAAATTTCTCTTTCACTAACACTTTACAAGCCGCTGCAATTTCCTTCATACCTTGTCCAGCCTGTGCGTTAATTGAAATTGCCATATGGCCTTTTTCTTTAAAATATGCGATCCATTGCTTTGTTAAACGATCATCTGCCATATCCGCTTTATTTAAAACAACAAGCCTCGGTTTATGTGTAATAATCTCATCGATCATCGGATTTCGAGAAGATAAGGGTAATCGAGCATCTACAAGCTCAATTACAACATCAATTAACTTTAATTTTTCTGTTACTTGGCGTCTAGCCTTTGCCATATGTCCCGGGAACCATTGAATTACCATGTTGCCACCTTCTTTTTCTTTTATTTCACAATACGAGCATCTTTTAACGGCCAATATAGTATATTTGCCTTTCCAATCACTTGGTCCATTGAAATTGTACCAATCGAACGGCTATCTTTACTAAAACGACGATTATCGCCTAAAACAAATAATTGACCTTCTGGAACAGTTTTCTTTCCTGTCATTTCTTCAAGAGTGAAATCATATGTAAGCGGTCCGTCAGCAATTTGTTTTTTCTGCTTGTCTAAATACGGCTCCTCATAAGCCTTTCCGTTAACATATAGTTTATCATTACGATACTCTATTTCATCGCCTGGCAGGCCGATAATACGCTTAATATAATCTTTATCTTCCGTTGCTCGGAATACAATAATATCAAATCGTTTCGGATCTCCTATGTGATAACCAATTTTATTAACAATCATTCGATCGCGATCATGTAATGTAGACGCCATCGATACTCCATCTACGAGAATTGGCGCAAAGAAAAACTGTCTAATAACACCTGCTAATACAACAGCTATCAAAATTGCCTTGATCCATTCCCAAAGTGAACTCTTTTCTTTCTTCATGCTTTTCCCCTCCACGATTATGTAAGCTGATCGTATTATATCAAAATTTTATATAGATTGGAAAAAGGGAGCTTGTGCATTTACAAGCTCCCATACATGTCTTATCGAATTTCTTTAATACGTGCTTTTTTACCGCGAAGGTTACGTAAGTAGTATAACTTAGCACGACGTACTTTACCACGGCGAAGTACTTCGATTTTCGCGATTCTTGGCGTGTGAACTGGGAATGTACGCTCTACACCTACACCGTAAGAAATCTTACGAACTGTGAATGTTTCACTGATTCCGCCACCACGACGTTTAATTACAACACCTTCGAAAAGCTGAATTCTTTCACGAGTTCCCTCAACTACTTTTACGTGTACACGTAAAGTGTCTCCAGGACGGAATGAAGGAAGGTCAGTTTTTAATTGGCCTTTTGTAATTTCTGCGATTAATTGTTGCATATTAAATTCTCTCCTTTAAACAGATGCTCTTATAAAGTCTAAATAAATTACAGCGGAACATCGTTAATACGGCTACTGATTTCAGCAGCACAAGTGTTATAATAGCATATTGCTAAGGCTGTTGCAATAGAAAATATATCAAGCACTTATTTGCCTTCTTTAATCTGTTCTAGCCACTTCTTTTCTTGCTTAGACAATTCTCGTTCTTCTAGTAAATCCGGTCTACGCGTGTACGTACGACGCAACGATTCTTTATGTCGCCATTCATCAATATTTTTATGATTTCCCGACATTAATACATCTGGCACTTTCATACCACGAAAATCAGCTGGACGTGTATAATGAGGATGCTCTAATAAACCTGTACTAAACGAATCCTCGACTTGTGAAGCATGATTTCCTAGTACTCCTGGAAGGAGACGTACGACACTATCAGTTATAACCATAGAGGCTAACTCTCCACCCGTTAATACATAGTCACCGATAGAAATCTCATCTGTTACGAGATGTTCACGAATTCGTTCGTCATATCCTTCATAATGCCCACATACAAAGATTAAATGTTCTTCCTCTGCAAGCTCTTCCGCTTTCTTCTGAGTAAACCTTTCACCTTGCGGACACATTAAGACAACTCGCGGCTTCCGCTCTGTCTCTTTCGTTAAATCTTCTACAGCATCAAAAATAGGCTGAGGAGTTAACACCATCCCAGCGCCGCCACCATACGGATAATCATCCACACTATTATGCTTACTCGTTGTATAATCGCGGAAATTGACAACACGAAGCTCTACCGCTTCTTTTTCTTGTGCTTTCTTTAAAATTGAAGATCCAAACACACCTGTAAACATATCTGGAAACAAAGTTAAAATGTCAATTTTCATTATAGTAGCCCTTCCATTACATGAATGGTTACTAATTTATTCTCAATGTTAACTTGAAGCACAACATCATCAATATAAGGAATTAACAAATCTTGACCTTTTGGACGTTTAATTACCCAAACATCATTTGCACCAGGAGATAGAACTTCTTTTATTGTCCCTAGCACTTCTCCTTCTTCCGTTACAACGTTGCAACCAATAATTTCATGATAGTAGTATTCACCTTCAGCTAGTTCGCCTAATTGATCTTCAGGCACTTTTAAAAGAGAACCTTTAAACTGTTCTACTTCATTTACATTCCCATATCCTTCAAATGTCAATAAATCAAATGTTTTATGTTGACGATGAGAAGTAATCTTTACTGGGAAAGGCTCTCCACCTTTTTCATTCGATATGTATAACGTATTCCCTACTTTATATCGCTCTTCTGGAAAATCCGTACGAGAAACCACACGAATTTCTCCTTTTACGCCATGAGTATTTACAATTTTTCCTACGTTAAACCATTTTGTCATAAACAGTATGTCACCCCTGGTTTCTATATAAATTAAGCATCCCCATTTCACATATGGAACATGCAACTTCTCTTTAAATGTTAAAAAAGGGAGAGGAATAACTCCTCGCCCTTTTTACGTTTATTGAATTTCCAGTGTTACTTTTTCACTATTGTGATGTCCCACTGAATACAAGAGCATTCGAATTGCTTTCGCAACTTTCCCTTGTTTTCCAATGACTTTTCCAACATCCTCAGGATGTACAGTTAATCGATACTTTATCTCTCCGTTGTAAAGTTCCTGTGTAACTTTTACATCTTCAGGATAATCGACAAGAGGCTTGACAATCGTCTCGACTAACTTCTTCATAGTCATTGCCTCAATTACTTACCTTGTTTAGATAAGTGGAATTTCTCCATGATACCTTGGTTAGAGAATAAGTTACGAACTGTATCAGATGGTTTAGCACCATTTCCTAACCATTTTAATGCTGCTTCTTCGTTGATCTTAACTTCAGCTGGTTGAGCAACCGGATTGTAAGTACCGATTTCCTCAATGAAACGTCCGTCACGAGGAGAACGAGAATCTGCAACAACTACACGATAGAAAGGAGTTTTTTTAGCTCCCATACGTTTTAAACGAATTTTAACTGCCATTTATAAAGCACCTCCGAATTTATTTCACACAGATAATTATATTAGCAAAAAGACTATTGCTTTGTAAAGTATTTTTTCTTAACAGAGCCATCTTTTTTCCTTACATGAATGGAAACTTCAATCCACCTAGTCCTTTTTTCTTACCTTTTTGCATTCCAGTCATCGTTTTCATCATTTTTTTCATATCATCAAATTGCTTGATTAAACGATTGATTTCTTGTACCGTTGTACCGCTACCTTTGGCAATGCGTTTTTTGCGACTAGCATTGATTATTTCCGGTTGTTCTCGCTCTAATTTAGTCATAGAACGAATAATTGCCTCAATATGCCCAATTTGTTTTTCATCAACTTGTGCATTTTTCAGCCCTTTAATTTTATTTGCACCAGGAAGCATTCCTAACAATTCATCAAGCGGTCCAAGTTGACGCACTTGTCCAAGTTGTTCTAGGAAATCGTCAAGTGTAAACGAAAGCGTACGCATTTTTTGCTCAAGTTCTTTTGCTTTCTCTTCATCAACTGTAGCTTGCGCTTTTTCAATTAACGTTAAGACGTCTCCCATCCCTAAAATACGGGATGCCATACGTTCTGGATGGAACGCTTCAAGTGCATCTAGTTTTTCACCCATACCAGCAAATTTAATTGGCGTATTTGTAACAGCTTTAATAGATAATGCCGCACCACCGCGCGTATCACCATCCAGCTTCGTTAATACAACCCCTGTTAAACCTAGCTGTTCATGGAAACTTTGTGCAACATTAACCGCGTCTTGTCCTGTCATCGCATCGACAACAAGGAAAATTTCATCCGGTTTCGCAACTTCTTTCACTTTCGCTAATTCATCCATTAGTTCTTCATCAATATGCAGGCGACCTGCTGTATCAATTAAAACATAATCATGATGATCTTCTTTCGCTTTTGCAATCGCTTGTTTCGCAATTTCAACAGGACTTACTTGATCTCCTAAAGAGAATACAGGCATGTCCAATTGCTTCCCTAATGTTTCAAGCTGTTTAATCGCTGCAGGACGGTAAATATCCGCCGCAACAAGCATTGGTTTACGATTATGCTTTTTACGAAGCAAATTCGCAAGCTTACCTGTCGTCGTTGTTTTACCTGCACCTTGCAGACCAACCATCATAATAACAGTCGGTGGCTTATTAGCAACAGCAATTTTGCTTTGCTCTCCGCCCATAAGTTCTGTAAGTTCTTCCTGTACAACCTTAATTACTTGTTGTCCAGGTGTCAAACTTTTCATTACATCTTGTCCGACAGCACGTTCAGATACACGCTTTACAAAATCTTTTACTACTTTAAAGTTAACGTCCGCTTCTAAAAGAGCTAGACGAACTTCTCTCATCATTTCTTTCACATCGGCTTCAGAAACTTTCCCTTTGCCGCGGATTTTTTGCATCGTCTGTTGAAGTCGGTCGGCTAATCCTTCAAATGCCATATTGCCGCCCTCCTAATCTAATTTTTCGATAGCTTCAACAACTTGTTTCATTTCTTCATTCACATGCTCTTCTTCGCTGATTAGCTGTTTTAGCTTTGCAACAAGTCGCTGTCGCTCTTGAAACTTTTGAAGTAATACTAATTTTTCTTCATATTCTTCAAGCATCGCTTCAGTCCGTTTAATGTTATCATACACGGCTTGGCGACTTACATCAAATTCTTCCGCAATTTCACCAAGAGATAAATCATCTAGATAATAAAGCGACATATAACTTCTTTGTTTTTGCGTTAACAACGATTGATAAAAATCAAATAAATAGTTCATTCTCGTTGTTTTTTCGAGCATGTTGGATCATCCTTTGTTAAGTGATTTCCCTTTACATGAATTAGTTTACATGGAGTACAAAAGAGTGTCAAGTTTTTTTCTTAACATCTCATATTTTTATAGAAAAAGAAGCGGAAAATACCGCTTCTTTCACTTATACTTCTTCTGTTTCTACTAAGTTCGCAAATAAACCATATACATATTGTTCTGGATCGAACTGTTGCAGATCATCCATTTGCTCTCCTAATCCAACGAATTTCACCGGTACATCCATTTCGTTACGAATTGCTAATACAATACCACCTTTAGCAGTTCCATCTAACTTCGTTAAAACAATACCAGTCACATTCGTTGCTTCACGGAATGTTTTCGCTTGACTTAAACCGTTTTGTCCTGTTGTTGCATCAATAACAAGTAATACTTCATGAGGAGCTCCTGGTACTTCACGCTCAATTACACGCTTTACCTTCTCTAACTCTTTCATTAAGTTTACTTTATTTTGTAAACGTCCTGCTGTATCACATAGTAATACATCTACTTTACGTGCTTTTGCAGCTTGTACAGCGTCATACATAACCGCTGCTGGATCAGACCCTGATCCTTGTTTAATCACTTCTACCCCAACGCGATCGCCCCATACTTCTAATTGTTCAATCGCTCCAGCACGAAATGTATCTCCTGCTGCTAATAAGACAGACTTACCTTCTGATTTAAACTTATGAGCCATCTTACCAATTGTTGTCGTTTTACCTACACCATTCACACCAACAAATAAAACAACTGTCAATCCATCCTTTTGCTCATTAATTTCATTAGTAAAATCACTGTCACCTTTATAAATCTCTATTAATTTTTCCGAAATAACAGCTTGTACTTCTTTTGGATCTTGAATATTACGACGTTGCACTTCTTCTTTCAGCTGGTCGATTAATTCCATCACTGTCGAAACGCCAACATCTGCACCGATTAAAATTTCTTCTAATTCTTCGAAGAAATCTTCATCTACTTTACGGTAACGAAAGACTAAATCATTTACTTTATCTGCAAACGAATTTCTCGTTTTTTCTAATCCTTGTTTAAACTTCTCTGTTACCGTATCTGTTTGTTTTGAAATTTTTTCTTTTAGTTTTTTAAAAAAGCTCATACTGTCCCATCCTTTCTATTTGCTTGCAACTAGTTCTTCTCCATCATCTAAACGAACCGAAACAAGTTTAGATACCCCTGACTCTTGCATTGTTACACCGTACAATACGTCAGACTCTTCCATTGTACCTTTTCTATGTGTAATTACAATAAACTGTGTCTCATCACTAAATTTCTTTAAATACTGAGCAAAACGGGCAACGTTTGCCTCATCAAGAGCAGCCTCTACCTCATCTAATACACAGAATGGGACTGGGCGTACTTTTAAAATACCAAATAGCAGCGCAATTGCCGTTAAAGCACGCTCTCCACCTGAAAGTAAACCTAAGTTTTGCAGTTTCTTCCCTGGCGGTTGCGCTACGATATCAATACCCGTATTTAATAAGTCCTCTGGATTCGTCATAACTAAATCCGCTCTACCGCCTCCAAATAATTCAGAGAACACCGATTGAAACTCCATTCGAATTCCTTCAAACGTAGTAGAAAAGCGTTTTTTCATTTCTTCATCCATTTCAGTAATAAGTTGGTGCAATGTCGTTTTTGCTTCTTCTAGATCATCTTTTTGCTCTAGTAAGAATGTATGACGCTCTGCCACACGCTCATACTCATCAATTGCTCCTAAGTTTACTGTACCTAGCTCTTCGATGGAGAGTTTAATTAGTTTCACCTTTTTACGTGCATCCTCAGCAGGCATCACCATTGTATACTTCAGTTTTGCCGCTTCAAATGAAATCGTATATGTTTCACGTAAATGTTGTAATCTATTTTCTAACTCTACATCAAGTCGGTTTATTTTTACCTCTTGATCTTTCAACATCTCAAGAATGTATTTATGTTTACCTGTTGTTTCTTTCAGGTTACGCTCTAACTGTTCTACTCTCTCTTGTAACGATACACGTTGTTCACGACGAGAGCGAATTAACTCTGAAGTTTGATTACGATCATATGCTTTCTTCTCAATCATATTCGTAATTTGTTCTTCACCACTTGAATTCGATGTCATTTCTTGTTTTAAGAATGCTAAATCCTCTTTCGTTTTGACAAGCGTTGCATCGGTTTCTTCTTTTTCCTTCGTCAATCGTTCTACTTTTTCTTTTTGATTAGATAAGCGTTGTTGCTTTTCAGCTGCTAACACTTTTAACTCAGTCATTTCTTTTTGAACTTTTTCTTTCGAAGAATGTTGCTCACTTTTTTGTTTTGTTAAAGCTGTGATTTTGCTATCTAATTCCGTAATCTCTGCCTGAAGAGTCGCTAAAATCTTTTCTAACTCTTCTTTACGGCCTTGCATTTTCACTTGGTCTTGCAAGAACCCTTCAATCTCTAAATCGTAAATAGATAACCGATCATTAATACGATGTTCTTCTAATTCTAAGCGACTAATTTCTTCTCTTAATTTCTGTTCATCTACACGCTCTGCTTCTACACTTTGCCTTAGTTCGCGTATTTGCACTTCTTTTTCTTGAATCTCTTGTTTTACTGCTTTAACAAAGTTTTCTAACTTCGTTGTTTTTTCTTCCATATCAGTTAACTTACTCGTCCACTCTTCTAGTTCACGTTGACGTCCTAATAAAGATGATTTCGCCTGTTTTACCGCTCCACCCGTCATAGAACCGCCAGGGTTTACTACATCACCTTCGATTGTTACAATGCGATAACGGTATTGCAATTGTTTCGCCAACTCATTCGCTCCGCGTAAATCTTTTGCAACAATAACAGTACCTAATAAATTTGAAACTACATTTTCATATTTATTGTTATATTGCACGAGTTCTGCTGCCACACCTACAAACGATGGGTGCTGATTTACAATACGTAATTGCTCAAATGATAACGATCTACCTTTAATAACAGCTTGCGGTAAAAACGTTGCTCGTCCATGTTTATTTTGTTTTAAAAACGCAATTGCATTACGAGCATGTTCTTCTTTTTGTACAACTATATGCTGCATCGCTGCACCTAGAGCAATTTCCATTGCAATTTCATATTCTTTCGGTACCGTTAGCAGTTCTGCAACAGCACCCTCAATACCTTGCAACCTATTTTCTCTAGCTTTCAATACTTCACGTACCCCTTGATAGAAACCAGAGTAGTCCTCTTGCATCTCTTCTAGCATTTCTTTTCGAGAACGTGCCTGTTGTACAAATTGATATGCTTGATACAGTTTTGTTTCGTTTTCACTATACTGCGCCTTGCATTTCCCAAGTGCCGCTTCTGTCTTTTGTATATTCGAAAGGATTCCAGCTACTTTTTCTTTTACTTGTTCATAACTTTCCACAAGTTTTGTCTTTTTCGCTGTAATTTCCATACGCATTTCTACATATTTCGCATTTTCTTCATCAAGGCGTTCATTTTTTGAGTTTTGTTGTTTAGATTGTTCTTCAATCATAGATAACTCATTACGATGACTAGCTTGTTGATTTAAAAGTTCAATATAGTCACCTTTTAAATTCTCAATTTGCTCTTCTAAATTGTCAGCAAACGTTGCAAGTAATTGCTCATTATCATGCAATTTCGTCTCCAACTCTTTTACATGATTTACAAATTGCATCAATACTTCTGTACTCGATTCAATTTCACCATCATAACTTGTAGCTTTCTCTGTTAATTCAACAATTAACTGTTCGAGTTGTGCACAATGCGTCGTTGCATTTTGCTTTCTCTCTTTTAATAGCTCACGCTGTCCTTCTAACTTTTCTAGTTCTTTACTAGAAAGCAAAAGTACTTCTTGCAGGGAATCTACAGACTCATCTACTGCTTGTAATTGGCCTCGTAATTCCTCTAGCTCTTCTTCACCTTTTTGTAAATGCGTTGACATTTTCGCTTCTTCGTTTTTATTATGCCCAAACTGATTTCGAAGCGCTTCCCATTTCTCATGTAATTCTTCAATTTCATGTACAATAAGCGCCGCTTCTACTTTCTCTAATTCTTCTTTTTTCTCGAGATAATCCTTTGCAATAGAAGCTTGTCTTTCTAAAGGTTCTACTTGACTACTTAATTCGTGAATTATATCTTGTACACGATTTAAGTTTTCTTGTGTGTCTGCTAATTTACCTTCAGCTTTCTTTTTACGAAGTTTGTATTTCAGCACTCCCGCCGCTTCTTCAAATACACCACGACGTTCTTCTGATTTACTACTTAAAATTTCTTCAACTTTCCCCTGGCTAATAATCGAAAAAGCTTCTCTTCCCATACCAGAGTCCATAAATAAATCGATAATATCTTTCAACCTGCATGATTGTTTATTAATATAAAAATCACTATCACCAGAACGAGATACACGACGCGTTACACACACCTCATTATATTCAATCGGTAAACGTTGATCTTCATTATTTAAAGTTAATGTTACTTCAGCAACATTAACCGCTCTTCTCGTATCACTACCTGCAAAAATAATATCTTCCATCTTTGCACCACGTAATGATTTTGCCGATTGTTCACCAAGTACCCAACGAATGGCATCAGTAATATTACTTTTCCCGCTTCCATTAGGTCCTACTACAGACGTTACACCTGGGACAAAATCGACAGATACACGCTCAGCAAAAGACTTAAATCCTGCTATTTCTAATCTTTTTAAAAACACGAAAGGCCTTCCTCCTATTCTCCGTTGCTATAAATGTTGTTTATACAAAAACAAACGATTATACGGATTTCATTTCCTTACATTTATAAACGAAAGGAAAGTTTCATTCTATGCACAAGGAATCCCCCTCATTCAAAGGGGGATTCCTTATAGTTGTTCTTTTAACTTTTTCAACGCTTCTGCAGCAGCTTGTTGCTCTGCTTCTTTTTTCGACTTGCCACTACCAAGACCTAAGGCCACGTTATTTAACGTAACACGTGACACAAATTCTCGATTGTGAGCCGGTCCTTTTTCTTGCAAAATTTGATACTCAATATTGCCACTACCATCACGCTGAATCAACTCTTGTAATTGACTCTTATAATCCATCACATGAGAAAAAGCACCTTCATTAATTTTAGGGTATACAATTTCTTTTAAGAAGCCCCATACTGTTTCTAACCCTTGATCAAGATAAAGGGCACCAATAAACGCTTCAAAGACATCCGCTAATAAAGCTGGTCGTTCACGTCCGCCTGTCATTTCCTCACCTTTTCCTAATAAAACTAGGCTACCAAATGACAACTCGTTTGCAAAACGAACAAGAGATGGTTCACATACAATAGCTGCACGTAGTTTTGTTAACTCTCCTTCGCTCATTGTCGGATATTTTTGAAACAGATACTGCGATACAGTAAGTTCCAATACTGCATCTCCAAGAAATTCGAGACGCTCATTGTCTTCATGCGGTTTTTTTCGATGCTCATTCACATACGATGAATGCGTAAATGCTTGAATCAATAATTTTTCATCTGTAAACGTAATACCTATTTTTTCTTGAAATACTTTAAACGCTTCACGATATTTTGTTTCGTATTTTTTTTCTCTATATTTACGGTACGGCATAGGTCCCTCCAGATATAAGCCGAGAAGCCCCGCTAAAAAACGGGACTTCATTCAAGCATTATAGATGACTCTCTATGTAAGTCACAGCATCGCCAACAGTAGCAATCTTTTCAGCATCTTCATCAGAAATTTCCATTTCGAATTCGTCTTCTAATTGCATTACAAGTTCTACTACATCTAGGGAGTCTGCTCCTAAATCTTCCTTGAAGCTTGCAGCTGGTACTACTTCTGTTTCTTCTACTCCTAAACGATCAACGATAATTTTTGTTACACGCTCTAAAACATCTGCCATTCCATTCACCTCCCCTCAAATATTATATTAAATATTGTCCAAAAAAACTAGCTGAAATCGATTCTTTTATTACATTACCATACCGCCATCAACATTTAACGTTTGACCTGTAATATATTTGCTTTGATCAGAAGCAAAAAACGTTACAGCATTTGCGATATCTTGCGCTTCACCAAACTGAGCTGCAGGAATTAATTTTAACATTTCAGCTTTTATATTTTCATCTAATACGTCTGTCATATCTGTCGCAATAAATCCAGGAGCAATTGCATTTACAGTAATATTGCGGCTTGCTAACTCTTTTGCTGATGTTTTTGTTAATCCGATTACACCTGCTTTAGCAGCAACATAGTTTGCTTGTCCTGGGTTTCCCGTTACTCCGACAACAGAAGCGATATTTACAATACGTCCATGACGTTGACGCATCATATATCGAGATACTGCCTTTGTACATAAGAATACACCTTTTAGGTTTGTATTAATAACTGTATCCCATTCTTCTTCTTTCATACGCATTAATAAATTATCTTTTGTTACACCTGCATTATTTACAAGAATATCAACTTGTCCAAATACATCTACAGTTTGTTTCACCATATTTGTAACGTCTTCAGCATTTGCAACATCTGCTCTTACTGCAATTGCATCCGAACCTAATTTCTTTATTTCATCAACTACTTCATTTGCCTTTTGCTCGTTACCAGCATAATTTACTACAACATTTGCCCCTTGTTTTGCTAAATCAATCGCAATTGCGCGACCAATTCCACGTGAAGCACCCGTTACTAATGCTACTTTCCCTTTTAACATCAGTTTTCTCCTCTCAAATTCGAAATGGTATCTTGTAATGTCTCTTCATCGTATATCGCGTATGCTTTCACTGATGAATCAATTGACTTCATAAGTCCAGCAAGTACTTTCCCAGGTCCAATCTCAATAAATGTATCTACCCCTTGACTCACCATATATTCAATGGATGGATACCATAAGACAGGCGAATAGAGCTGCTCGATTAGCTTTTCTTGAATATGTGCACCACTTGTAATAACGTCTGCTGTTACATTTGCGATTACCGGAATATTCGTATCTTGAATTGTAATTTCATTTAAGACACTTTGGAATTTCTCCGCCGCTGGCTTCATAAGCGCAGAGTGGAACGGTCCACTTACTTTAAGCGGAATTGCTCTCTTTGCACCATGTTCTTTCGCTCTTTGAGAAGCAATCTCGACTCCTTGCTTTGTTCCAGAAATCACAATTTGCTTCGTACTATTCATATTAGCAATTTGTACTGCATACCCTTCACTTGTTACTTCTTCTGTAACTTGTTTCAGCATATGTGGATCAGCACCTAAAATAGCCGCCATTGCACCTTCTCCGCCAGGAACAGCTTCTTCCATATATTCCCCACGTTTCCTTACAGCATATACTGCATCCTCAAAAGTTAATGCACCTGCTGCTACAAGAGCGCTATACTCACCTAAACTATGCCCTGCGACAAAGTCTGGTGTAATATCATACTCTTTTAAAGCTGTCAAAATAGCAAAACTCGTTGTTAATAAAGCAGGTTGCGCATTTGTTGTTAACGTAAGCTTTTCCTGCGGCCCTTCAAAAATCACTTCTGAAAGTGAGTCTTGCAACACCTCATCTGCTTTTGCAAATACATTTGCAACCTCTTTATTATTCTCTGCTAACTGTTTACCCATTCCAACTGCCTGTGAACCTTGGCCCGGAAAAAGAAATGCTAGTTTTCCCATTTCAAATCCTCCTCTTATTGGAGTGGCTCTTTCTCCATTACGCTTGAAATAGTAGGAATAACTTCTTTCGCTACCATTTCTCTCGTTTGACGAATCGCACTAAATATTGATTGGTCATTGGAAGAACCGTGAGCCTTAATGACAGGAGCTTTCAATCCAAATAACGCGGCTCCTCCATACTCCGAATAATCCATTTTATCTTTTAATACCATAAGTTTTGGTTTTAATACCGCCGCTGCTAATTTGCTCGTAAACGAACTCATTAACTGCTCTTTTAACATAGAGAATAATGCAAGTGCTGTTCCTTCTAATGATTTCAGTGCTACATTCCCTGTAAAACCGTCACATACAACAACATCTGCTACACCTTGCAATAAATCTCTTGATTCAACGTTCCCAACAAAATTAATTGGCGCATCTTTAAGCATTGCAAAGACTTGTTTTGAAAGCTCGTTACCTTTACCATCTTCTGTTCCAACGTTTAAAAGTCCAACGCGAGGATTTTTAATTCCTCTTACTTTCTCAGCGTATACAGATCCCATTACTGCATATTGATATAAATGAATTGGTTTTGCATCAACGTTCGCTCCAACATCTAACATAACAAAACCTTCTCCATCAACAGTTGGCATTGTAGGGGATAAAGCTGGTCGCTCAATTCCTTCCATACGACCTACAACAAACAATCCAGCCGCCATTAAAGCTCCTGTACTACCAGCTGATATACAAGCATCCGCTACACCGTCTTTCACTTGCTGCGCCGCAAGTACCATTGAAGCTTGTTTTTTTCGACGAACCGCTCTTACTGGTTCATCTGTCGATTCGATTTTTTCGTCTGTATGAAGTATAGTAATTCGTTCTTCACTCGTTAAGTATTGACGAATTTCCTCTTCTTTCCCCACTAACGTAATATGTAAATCAGAATATTCCTTAATAGCTTTCATTGCTCCTAGTACGACAGCCTTTGGAGCATGATCGCCGCCCATTGCATCTATTGCGATTTTCATAAGTTGTTACCTTCCTCACTATAATTACTAGATCGATACATTTCAAAAGTGCCTGTAAAAACAAGTTCTTCTCCAACGAAGCTACGCACTTTGACAACCGTCCGCCCTTTATCATTCTCTACATCTTCCACGCGCGCTTTTGCAACAACACGCTCTCCTAATTTTACAGGACGAATGTATCGAATGGTAGACTTTGCAGTTAAAGCTAATTCTTCATCAATAACCGCAACAGCTAGTGAGTTTGCTTGTGCAAACAAATGATGCCCACGGGCAATTTGATTTCTTTTAAATACGTGTTCTACCTTCACTTCAAAAATAGAAATCGCATGTCTATCTAATTCTATATCAATAATTTCTCCGACAACCTCTTCTAACGGTAAAGATTTCACATCTTCTTCATGTTGCTTTGTAGCTACATGTTTAATTCTTTCTCTTAATTCAGGAATAGATAATTCCATACGATCAAGACGTACAGTTTGTATACTCACTTGAAATTTCTCTGCTAAATCTTCATCCGTAATAAAAGGATTCGTTTCTATCGTTTGTTGTAATAATTCTTGTCTTTCTTTTTTACTTCTTCTTTTTTTCATACCGCACCATCCATTTTTATGACTAGGTACTAACAGTAGTATATAATCATTAAAAGTAGAATGCAACAAAAACTTTTGTTGCCTCCCTTTAATCGAGCTTCTCTCCCTGGAACACACCTGTCCCGTCAAGATACGTACGCAACGACGCATATTGATCATTATGCCAAAACGCTTCTGAATCTACTAGTAACGCCGCATCTTGTCTAGCTGTTTCTAGCGCCCGATAATCATGTACCATATCAGCAACCTTGAATTCTGGTAAACCACTTTGCTTACTCCCAAAGAAATCTCCAGGACCTCGTAATTCTAAATCTTTTTCTGACAATACAAATCCATCATTCGTTTCGGTCATAATACGCATTCGTTCTTTTCCCGTTTCCGATTTTGGATCCGCGATTAATAAACAATACGATTGTTCACTACCACGCCCAACACGGCCTCTTAGCTGATGAAGCTGTGATAAACCGAAACGCTCTGCATCATAAATAACCATTACAGTCGCATTCGGTACGTTCACACCCACCTCAACAACTGTTGTCGACACAAGAATTTGCACTTTATTTTCACTAAATTGCCCCATTATCTCTTCTTTTTCTTGAGATGATAATCTTCCATGCATTAATCCGACTTGACATTTCCCCTGATAATGATGAGTCAGCATACTATGTAAGTCGATTGCATTTTGTACATCAAGTTTCTCAGATTCTTCAATTAGAGGACAAATAACATATGCTTGTCTTCCTTTTTTTATCTCTTTCTCTACAAAACCGAGAACACGATCTAACATGTCATGTTTTGCCCAGTATGTTTCAATTACCTTTCTACCAGCCGGCATCTCATCGATTATAGAAACATCCATCTCTCCAAATGCAGTAATTGCTAACGTACGTGGAATTGGTGTTGCTGTCATAAATAATACATCTGGACTTTCACCTTTCTCACGTAAAACTCGTCGCTGCGCTACACCAAATCGATGTTGTTCATCAGTAATCACGAGACCTAACCTATGAAAAATAACTTCATCTTGAATTAAAGCATGCGTTCCAACAAGGATATCTATTTCTCCTTGTTCTAATTTTGCCAAAATCTCTCGGCGTTTCACACCTTTAACTGAACTTGTTAACAATTCAACCTTCATACCAAAGTGCGAGAACGTCTCTGCGAGCGATTGATAATGTTGTTCTGCTAAAATTTCTGTTGGAACCATTAAAGCACCTTGATAATGCGCTAATTTCGCTGCATAAAGACCAATTGCAGCGACCACCGTTTTACCAGAACCTACATCACCTTGCAACAGACGATTCATTCGATAAGGAGATGTCATATCTTTCATAATTTCATCTACAACTCGGCGTTGCGCACCAGTTAATGGAAACGGAAGTGCATCGATAAACTCTTGCAATTCTTCTGAAGGAATTTCTTTTTTCGTCCCTTTCGAATTTTCCCTCTCCATTTTTCGTAACGTTTGCATTTTTAACTGAAATAAGAAAAACTCCTCATATACAAAACGGCGACGCGCTTGCTTCAAATCTTCCTGACCTGTTGGAAAATGCAACGCCCGAAGCGCTTCATAACGCGGCAATAATTTATATCGACTTAGCAATCCATCAGGTAACACTTCAACTATAGAATCTCCATACTCTTTTAACGCTTGTGCAATAAAACGGCGCATCTGTTTTACTGTAAGTTTCCCTTTCACTGAGTACACAGGCTCTACTTCTTGTTGACGTACAACCGGTCCAAAATGAAGTTCTGATACCGCAATCGTTTGACGATGCTGATCCCATTTACCAGTAATCGTTACCGTTTCATCTAAATTTAACTTCTGCTTATAGTACGGCCTATTAAAACATACAGCTGTAATTAAATAACGACCTACGAGGACACGAACCGTAAGACGCGACTTCTTCTTCCCATAATATTGCAGTAAAGGAGCACTATGAACTTTTCCCTCTACTGTTACACGTTCATCATGCTTTACTTCAGCAAGATCTTTCATCGCATAGTCTTCATAACGGTACGGAAAATGTTCTAATAGATGAGAAACTGTATAAATTCCCATCTCGTGTAGTAATTCAGATGTTTCTCCTCCGATTCCCTTTACATCCGTAACAGGAACTTGTACAACTTCATTCAAGGTTCTCACGCTCCGTCACATTATTTTTTGATTCATTATCCATTAACATGATTGACATCTGTAATCGCTCTCTTTCACCCTATATATTCTATCATAGGCATTCTAAGAGAAACTACTCAAATCCCTCATAAACAACACGAAAGAAAAGAGCCTCACTATTAGCAGCAAGGCTCTTTTTTATCTTCAATATGCTAGCCTTTTGAATAAAAACTAGTAATAAACTTCATATTACTACTTATTATCCATTAGCAAGTAAGTAATCCATTTATTTTCAAAACGAATTTTTTCTTATTCTACAGAGAAGATGAAAGAATACACCGGTTGGTTTCCAGCATGTACTTCTACTTCTGCATCTTCAAAATTCTCTTCTACAAATTCAACTAATTCAGCTACCTCTTCATCAGTTGCATCTTCACCTTGTAGAATCGTTACGATTTCAGAATCTTCATCAATTAGTGCTTCTAGTAATTGCTTCGCAGCCCCTACTTTTTCAGCATTTGTTGATACGATTTTTCCATCTGCGATACACATGAAATCATCTTTTTGAATTGCCACACCATCAATTTCCGTATCACGTACAGCATACGTAATTTGACCTGTTTTCACATGAGATAAAGCTTCTTTCATGTTTTCTTCATTTTCCTCTAGCGTTCCAACTGGATTAAATGCTAACATTGCAGCCATACCTTGAGGAACTGTTTTTGAACGAACTACAATCACTTCTTGATCCACAACTGACGCTGCTTGTTCTGCTGCCATTACGATATTCCCGTTGTTCGGTAAAATAATGATTTTTTCAGCGTTTGCTTCTTCAATCGCCTTCACGATATCCTCAGTACTTGGATTCATCGTTTGGCCACCTTCGATAACTTTCGTCGCGCCAATGCTTTCAAATAAAGTTTTAATACCAGATCCCATAGCTACAGTTACGATACCGTACGGTTGTTTCTCTTTAGGCTGGCTAGTTGGCTCAGGCATCATGGCAGGCTCATCTAATAAAGCGGTATGCTGTTCACGCATATTCTCTACTTTAATCTTGATTAAACTACCGTAACGTTGTCCGTAGTTCATAGCGTCTCCAGGATGTTCTGCATGAATATGAACTTTTACAATTTCATCATCAGATACAACTAGTAGTGAATCACCATACACACTAATATCTTCACGGAATTTTTGTTCAGAGAAATTATGTTCTTTCACTTTATCAGCTTCTAATTTCACCATGAACTCCGTACAATATCCATACTTAATATCTTCTGTACTCAATTGGCTTTGTACACTACGGTGATGTTCTGCGCGCACCATTTCATTCATAGATGGTTGGGCAGGTGCATCAGAAGAAATCGTTTCTCCTTTTAAGTCAGCTAAAAACCCTTCGTAAACTACTACAAGACCTTTACCACCGCTATCTACAACGCCAACTTGTTTTAATACAGGTAATAAATCTGGCGTACGATTTAACGATGCATTTGCTTCTTTCACAACGTCTTCCATAAACAAAACAAAGTCGCGCTGTTTTTTCGCAACTGTTACTGCATATTTACCCGTTTCTCTTGCAACCGTTAAAATCGTTCCTTCAATCGGTTTCATAACCGCTTTGTAAGCCGCCTCTACTCCAGCTTCTAAAGCTGCAGCAAAATCAACTGTTGTTAATTCTTCTTTTTGTTCAATGGATTTCGAGAAACCACGGAACAACTGAGATAAAATAACTCCAGAGTTACCACGAGCTCCCATTAATAATCCTTTGGCTAAACTTACGCCGACTTTACCAGCATGTTGTGAAGGATTTGCTTTCACTTCACGTGCGCCTGAAGTCATAGATAAGTTCATGTTTGTACCGGTATCGCCATCTGGAACTGGAAATACGTTTAATGCATCAACAAGCTGAACATTATTCGTTAAATTATTCGCTCCTTGAATGATCATTTGTGATAAACGTTTTCCATCAATTTTTTGAATTGACACAGATTTTCCTCCTTAATGCACATTACAAGTTTATTACTTTAACTCCTTGTACGTAGATGTTTACAGAATCTACTGCTAGTCCTACAGTTTGATCTAATGTATATTTCACTTTCGTCTGCACGTTATGTGCTACTTCTGAAATTTTCGTACCATAGCTCACAATAATATACATATCAATATGTACTTCATCTTCATCTTTACGAACAATAACACCTCTAGTGAAATTTTCTTTTCGTAAAATGTCTGTTAATCCATCTTTTAACTGATTTTTTGATGCCATACCTACGATACCGTAGCAATCTACCGCGGCACCTCCAGCAATTGTTGCAATTACATCTGTACTAATATCAATTTGACCGTACTTCGTTTTAATTTCAATTGACATCTCGTTTTCCCCCTTCATAAATGGTGAAAGTGAGTTAGACTACTTTAGTTACTATCATATAATCTTTTTAAAGAAAATTCCATCGTTCTTTCTTTTTCACTCTCATATTTTATGTTGAAAACTACACTTTTTTATGATGAGCAAAATAGTCCATTGTTATTATACAACATGTATCACTATAATATGTCAAGCAATTTTTCTTGATTTCAACTTTTCTTCATTGACATATAGTGTCAAGTAATTTTTCTTGATTTCTTTTTTCTACAGTGTTGCATTCTCTTTTTAGTTGTGTTAAATTATAGTAGTGTTTTTAGCATCGCATAAAAGACTAACATTGAAAAATTACGTATGGTAAGGTATCAAGGGAGGGAAATATAAATGGCTCGTGTTTGTGCTATTACTGGAAGAAAAGCTCGTTCTGGTAACTCTCGTTCTCACGCAATGAACGCTACAAAACGTAAGTGGGGCGCTAACCTTCAAAAAGTTCGCGTACGCATCGACGGAAAAGTTCAACGTGTTTACGTTTCTGCTAGAGCATTAAAATCTGGCAAAATCGAACGTGTTTAATAATAAAAAAAAGAGCCGCTAGGCTCTTTTTTTACTATACCAATGGAAAAAGCACCGGTAATAGGTGCTTTTTTTAATCTTTTTTGAAGGTATTTAACATGGCACGAACAATTCCACCAAGAAATTTAGGTAACTTAATTGTATAAAATCTCATGGTTTCCCTCCTAATCCCCATTACTCCACTTGGTCACTATATGATGTAAGGAGCAAAATTGTTTCTTTAATCAGTGCTTCTTATCACCATTAATATGCCAGAAGTAAATGAAAAAGTACCTTTTTCCTCAACGAGTTCATTACTAATACAAAGTGTGGATCCCCACTCTATTTTTTTATTCGTTAGAGGATATTTAAAACCAAGTAATGTAATCCCTTCCACTATTTCAGTAACAGGCACAAAAGATACATAAGGGAAATTTTTATTTTCTTCAATTATATGTGTACCTACTCTTTTTACACTTATTTCATTTTGATTGTCTACAATACACATCTCTATTCCTACTTCTAATCCTTTTAAAAGCATTTGTATATTCGCTAAACCGTGATCAAGTCTTCCGCCAGTAGCACCAAAAATACGAATGAGTGCCGGCTTTTGTTCTAACGCCCAGTTAATCGCAATTTCTAAATCAGTTTGATCTTTTTCACGAGGAACAATATGTAAATCATTTGTTTGTTGCCCCATCCATGCTAATTCTTCTTCCGTAACCGAGTCATAATCTCCAAACGCAACAGCAGGAGTAATACCTCTTTTTAATAAACGATATACTCCTCTATCAACTGCCGCCCACACTACTTTCTCATTTTCATATGAAGAAAAATCTGCACAATATTCCGCGGGTCCTCCCGCTAAAATATGAATAATCATGTTTCCTTCCCCTTCTATTGTAAAAAGGCAATCTGCCATTCGGTAGATTGCCTTTTTATATATTTTTTCTCTACCCTTTATAAATAGTGAAAACTTACTACACTAGAAGATTCACTGGGATAAAGACTCGTTCATTCATTATCCACGAATGACACGAATTGCTTCACCGCGGTCTTTTTGATTGTATACTGCTGACCCAGCTACAAGTACATTTGCTCCTGCTTCTACACAAAGTCTTGCTGTTTCAGCGTTTACACCACCATCAACTTCAATTTCTACTTCTAGATTGCGCTCTTTAACCATTTCTGCAACTTGTTTAATTTTCGGTAATACAGAATGGATAAATTTCTGCCCACCAAATCCAGGGTTTACTGTCATAAGTAATACCATATCAATATCTTCTAATACATGCTCAATCACTGAAACTGGCGTATGCGGATTTAATACAACTCCTGCTTTAATGCCATGAGATTTAATTAACTGAATTGTACGATGCAAATGAGGGCACGCCTCTACATGAACAGTAATAATATCCGCTCCCGCTTTTGCGAAAGTCGGGATATAGTTATCAGGATTTTCAATCATTAAATGTACATCTAACGGTAACGATGTGATCGGACGAATTGCTTCTACAATTAATGGTCCAATCGTAATATTTGGTACGAAATGTCCATCCATTACATCGACGTGAATGTAATCCGCCCCGCCTTTTTCTACATCTTTAATCTCTTCCCCTAATTTTGAAAAATCTGCTGATAAGATCGATGGTGCAATTTTAATCATAACTAATACCTCGGCTTTCTCTCTCTAATTTCTTCTACAAATTGTTTGTAATTCTTATAACGATATTCTGTAATCTTCCCCTCTTCAACCGCAGCCTTCACAGCGCATTTCGGTTCAGAAAGATGTGTACACCCTCTAAATTTACAGTATTGGCTCGCTTCTTTCAACTCTGGAAAACAATATGTAAGATCTTCTACCTCTATATCTATGAAATCGAGTGAACTAAAACCAGGTGTATCTGCAACTAGTCCGCTTCCAATCGCAATTAATTCTACGTGTCTTGTCGTATGTTTCCCGCGTCCTAAATGTGAGGAAATATCATTCGTTTTCAGTTCTAATTCTGGACGTAAGACGTTAAGCATAGAAGATTTTCCAACACCAGATTGCCCCGCAACGACGGAAACACAACCTTCTAAGAATGGTTTTAAAATGTCAATACTTTCCGATGTATTTATAGAAGTAAATAATACATCATATCCCATCTCACGATAGTCATTTGCATAAGATTCAACAGTCTCTCTCATTTTTTCATCTACTAAATCCATCTTACTAATGCAAATAATCGGCTTAATGTTATGATATTCAATCAGCACTAAAAATCGATCTAACAGTCCCGGATTAAAATCTGGTTCTACTGCAGAAAATACGAGTATCGCTTGATCAACATTAGCAATAGGAGGCCTAACAAGTTCATTTTTTCGATCAAATACTTCAAGCACGTATCCTTCACTTGGATTATCAGCCTGAAAAACAACTTGGTCTCCTACCAATGGTGTAATTTTATTTTTTCTAAACACACCACGCCCGCGACATTGTGTAATCCCTTCTTCATGCTGCACATAATAAAATCCACTTAGAGCTTTTACAATTTTTCCTTCTGGCATATAATTCTCCTTTATTCTGTATAAAGTGAAGCTGTAATTCCTATTGAATGGATTATCATTCTTTAAATAAAGATTTCAAAACCCGTCATATATACAAGTTAATACGTTTAATCTACCATTAAATTTAAAATATTATTTATAACAGTATCACTTTTATAGCTTTTTGAACCATATATTTTTGCCTGTTATACGGTCCACTATATGTAGACAGCATAACAGGCAGGAGTAATACATTCCATTCCCTCTAGAAAGAAAATGGAATTCATTATTATTGAGTTGGATATGGTACTTCTTTGTCAATAATCGTTACACCATCTCGTACAATTTTATAGTGTCCTTTTGTACCTTCTTGAATTACAAATTCTAATGAAATAGTTGCCGACTCTGAAATTGTTCTAGTTTCAATTGGTCTATCCATTTTTTGTTGCATATCTTCTTTATAAATTTCTATCGTTTGCGGTTTTTTCTCACCTATTATAGAAGATTCATACGGAATAGAAATATTATCCACTTTCACTGTTTTCGTTACTTTCGGCTTAGGACCATCTGAAATAACAATCGTCACTTTATCTCCTTCTTTTAACGGCGTTCCTGGTTTTGGAGATTGCGAAATTACAAGTCCTTTATCAACAGTATCGGAATACTCTCGTTTTATATCTGGAGTTAGTTTCCTCTCATTCAAATAACCATTGACACTATTTTCAGTCCATCCTGAAAAGTCACCTGGTCTAATTTGATAAGGACCTTTACTTACCCAAATTTTCAGGTCTTGTTCCGCCTCTACTACCATTTGATCTGGCGTCGGAATTTGCTCAACGATTTCACCTTTTGGTCTATCATTTTCAATATAATTTATTGTAACTTGTTTATATTTTTCTTCTAATTCAGACCTTATGCTCTCAAAATCTTTCCCTGTAAGATCACTCATCTTACTTTTCTTTTTTCCACCTGATTGATAGATAGTAATTTTAGAGTTTTCTTTCACGACTCTTCCTGCCACAGGGTCTGTTTTTATGACATCACCAGTTTCAACATCATCTGTATATACAATATTAGGTTCCGTAACCTCAAAACCTTTTTCAACTAATGTATTTACTGCTGTCGTATATTTCATACCAGACACATCAGGGACTTTTACATCTTTTGGAATAAAGAATCCTGGAATAACAGTAAGCGCTAACGTTATTCCGATTGCTAAAAGTAAAAATATTGTAATTAAAATTTTGAGCCATTTATTACTTCGTTTTTTCTTCTTATTTAAATCCGTTTCTTCTTTTCTTGTCTGTTCATCCACTTTACTTCCTTTTAAAACAATTGTTTCATCAGTAACGTTTTCAAATAATTGTTCTTGTTGAATAATCGGAATCGCTTTTGTCGCTTCCATATCTTCCGGTATGTAAAATGGCTGCTCATTTATCCTCTCTGGATATAGCGCCGTTTCAATATCTCGTTTCATCGCATTGGCAGATTGATATCGATGAAACGGATCTTTCGCAGTTGCCTTTAATATAATATTTTCGACACTTTGCGGAATATTTTCATTCCATCTTTTTGGAGACGGAATTTCACTTTGTAAATGTTTTAAAGCTATAGCAACAGCAGATTCACCAGAAAACGGTTGTCTTCCTGTTAACAACTCAAACATAACAATCCCTAGGGAATAAATATCTGATTGTTTATTTGCTATCCCGCCACGTGCTTGTTCTGGTGATAAGTAATGCACCGAACCGAGTACTGAATTTGTATGTGTAATTGTTGTTGCACTTGTAGCTGTCGCAATTCCAAAATCTGTTACTTTTATTACTCCATCAGCTCGAATTAAAATATTGTGCGGTTTAATATCACGATGCACAATTTCAAAATGATGGGCGTGTGCCATGGCGGATGTTAACTGCTCCATAATATCAAGAGCTTCTCCTATCGATAACATCCCTCGCTCAATTATGTATTGCTTCAATGTTTGTCCTGGTACATACTCCATTACAAGATAATATATACCATCTTCTTCTCCGACATCATACATATTCACAATATTTGGATGCGACAACGTTGTAACAGACTGCGCTTCTCGATGGAAACGTTTAATAAACTCTTCGTTATTTGAATAGTCGAGTCGTAATATTTTTACCGCTACATCCCGGCCCAGTATATCATCATGAGCTAAATATACATTGGCCATTCCACCGCCACCAATCATTTTCAGCAGCTTATAACGGTCATTTAAGCGTTTTCCAATCAGCACGTTGCACTTCACCTACTTTCGTTTGTCGAACCCGCATAATCAATCAGAACAAGGGTAATATTATCTTCCCCACCACGATCATTCGCCAATTGAATGAGACGTTGCCCCTTAGTTTCTAGCTGTTCATTTAACTGTAAAATTTGTTGCATATCAGCAATAGAAACTTTGTTAGATAATCCATCAGAGCAAAGAAGTAACTGATCATCTTCCTCTAGCACCAACGTTTTAACATCTAATCCGACTTTCTCTTCTGTTCCTAATGCCCTTAATAAAACATTCTTTTTCGGGTGATATTCTGCGTCTTCTTTTGAAATTTCACCATGTCTCACAAGTTCATTTACAAGTGAGTGATCTTCCGTTACAAGCGAGATTTCTCCCTCTGATACCATATAACAACGACTATCCCCTATATGACCTATTGTCACAAAGCTCGGCGTACAAATTGCTATTATAAGTGTTGTTCCCATGCCATTACATTCTACATGTTGCTTAGAGTACTCATATATACGCTCATTAATAATCCCAACACTAGTATGTAACCACTCTTCTACTTTTTTTGGCTCATTCATATTATGCGTTTGCTTCCAATAATCATGGAATAATTGAATGGTCATCGAGCTAGCTACATCACCAGCTCGATGACCTCCCATTCCATCTGCTACTACCGCTAAAATATTTCCATCTAAATTATGAAAAACTCCTGCACTATCTTCATTATGTTGACGAACTTTTCCTTTATCTGATAGAAACACGGCTTTCATCTCGTCACCTCGTCTCTTCTTTGCGCTCCTTCGCACGCAACTGACCGCAGGCTGCATCAATATCATGACCTTGTTCACGGCGAATCGTTACATTTACTCCACGATCTTTTAACGTTTTTTCAAACAAGAAAATTTGTTCACGTGGCGTACGTACATAATCACGTTCAGGTACGTAGTTTACCGGAATTAAGTTCACATGACATTTTACACCTTTTAAGAGCGCAGCAAGTTCTTCAGCGTGCTCAACTTGGTCATTTTCTCCTCCAAATAGTCCATATTCAAAAGTAATACGACGCCCTGTTCTATTTACATAGTATTTAATAGCTTCCATCAAATCTGGTAGCTTATAAGCACGGTTAATCGGCATTAATTTTGAACGTAATTCTGAGTTTGGAGCATGCAGTGAAATCGCAAAATTAATTTGTAAGTCTTCTTCAGCGAACTTATAAATTTTCGGGATAATTCCACTTGTCGAAACTGTCATATGTCTCGCACCAATATGAAGTCCTTTTTCATGGTTAATGATGCGTAAGAATCCCATTAAATTATCGTAGTTATCAAATGGTTCTCCAATTCCCATAACGACAAGAGAACTTACACGTTCTTCTGATTCATCAAGTGCACGTTGCACTTCTACTACTTGCGCTACAATTTCTCCAGCTTCTAAGTTTCGCTTTAAACCGCCAAGCGTTGAAGCACAGAACGTACATCCAATACGACAACCTACTTGCGTTGTTACACAAATGGAATTTCCATATTCATGTCGCATTAATACCGTTTCAATAGAATATCCATCGTATAATTGGAATAAGAATTTAATTGTTCCATCCGAAGACGTTTGTTTTACTAACGTATTTAAAGTAGTAATATCAAAGGAATTCGACAATTTTTCACGCAATCCTTTAGAAAGGTTTGACATATCCTCATAATTTTTTACACGTTTTTTATATAACCAATCAAAAATTTGTCCAGCACGGAACTTTGGTTCTCCTTGCTCCTTTAACCAATCTTGCATTTCATGAAGTTGTAAAGAGTAAATTGATGGTTTTTTCGTTTCTAAATTTTTCTTTTGTTTTCTCACAGTCGTTTCCACGATGCTACACCTTCTTCCTTAAACAAGCAATATAAAAGCCATCTGTTGCAAAATAATGCGGTAAAATTTGTACTTGACCTTCATCAATATACGGACTTAACTTTTCTGGCATACGCTCTTTTATCGTAGTATCCCACTCAAACTCAGGATGCTCTTGTAAAAATCGTTCTATTACTTGTTCATTTTCTATTTTTTCAATTGTGCACGTACTATAAACAAGGCGACCACCTTGTTTTAATAACGGTGCGATTTTTTCTAGTATTGCAAGTTGGATCGTCGATAATCTTTCACTATCGCCTTTATCTTTACCTAACTTAATATCAGGCTTACGTCTAATTACACCAAATCCAGAACATGGGGCATCTACTAATATTTTATCAAACGTTTCATTTGCAAAATGTTCTTGCACTTTTCTAGCATCTAATGCCTTTGTTTCGACATTTCCTAGACCAAGTCGCTCTGCTTGTTGTTTAATTAAACGTACTTTGTGTGCATGTAAATCAAGGGACATGACTTGACCAGTTCCTTTTAATCGCTCTGCGATATGTGTTGTTTTTCCACCTGGAGCAGCACAACTATCAAGAACTACATCTCCCTCATCTGGTTCTAAGGCACGTGCTACCAGCATAGAACTTTCATCTTGAATAGAAAGAAAACCTTTTTTAAACGCATCTGTGTGCGCTACATTCCCTTTTTCAATTTGAATTGCATCATCTGATAAATCGCCACGCTTCGCTTCTATACCTTCACTAGCTAATAATGCAATTGCTTCTTCTACTGTTATTTTATCAACATTTACACGCGCTGTTGGTACAGGCGGTAACATGTTCACTTCACACATTTTCTCAGCAGTTTCTAAACCATATTCTGAAGTCCACTCTTGGACAAGCCAAATTGGATGACTTGTTGCAATTGCCAAACGTTCTACTGGATCTTTGATTTCATCTACAGAAGGTACACCTTCTCTTTGAATCGAACGTAATACACCGTTCACCATACCAGCAATTCCTTTATGCCCGCGACGCTTTGCAATCTCAACGGCTTCATGAATAGCCGCTCTTTCAGGCACTCGGTCTAAATAAATCATTTGATATAAAGATAAGCGAAGTAATACTCTTACCCACGCTTCAACTTTCTTTTTTAAAAAAGGCTGTAAATAATAATCTAATGTATCACGACGTTGGATTGTTCCATATACAATCTCAGTTAGTAAACCAATATCTTTTCTATCAATTGTACTTTTTTCAATTAGATTATTTAAAAGTAAGTTACTGTATGCACCACTTTTTTCTACTTGAATTAAACCATCAAGAGCTAATTCACGAACATTTTGTCTCATGCATTTTCTCCTAACTTTGTTCCAATTTCAGGTTTTGTTCCACGTAAAAATTGTGAACAGCTCATACGCTTTTTACCAGAAGGTTGCAATTCTGTAATTTTAACACCCGTTTCATTACCAGTTGCTACAACGAAACCATCTTCTTCGATCGCAACAATCGTACCTGCTTCAGCTGATTTCGTTACGGGGACTTTTTCTCCCCACCATACTTTAACAACTTGTCCTGCTAAAGTTGTATAAGCAACTGGCCATGGATTCAATCCGCGAATGTGATTGTATACTTCTTCACCTGTTTTTGTCCAATCAATTTTCTCTTGCTCACGTTTTATATTATATGCAAACGTTACTTCTTCCTCGTTTTGTTTAATTGGTTCTAACTTACCTTGAATTAGTAAAGGTACTGTTTTAGATAGAAGATGTGCCCCTGCTTCACTTAACTTATCAAATAACGAACCTGTCGTTTCACGCTCTTCAATTTCCACTTCTACTTGCGTTAAAATATCACCAGCATCCAATTTTTCTACCATATACATAATTGTAATACCTGTTTTTTCTTTCCCTTCCATAATTGCATAATGGATTGGTGCACCGCCACGAAGTTCAGGAAGTAAAGAAGCGTGGACGTTAATACATCCATACTTCGGTGCTTCTAAAATTTCATTTGGTACAATTTGACCGAACGCAGCTGTTACAATTAAATCTGGCTCTAATGCCAATACTTTTTCATATTCGTCTTTTTCACGAATTCTTAACGGCTGTAACACCGGAATACCATGCTTTTCTGCTTCCACTTTAACAGGTGTAGGTGTTAATACTTTTTTTCTGCCTACCGGACGATCTGGTTGCGTAACAACACCTATTACATCATAGCCATCTTCAATAAGACGACGAAGCACCGGCACTGAAAAGTCCGGTGTTCCCATAAATACTACTTTTATCATTTAAAAACCGCTCCTTTTAATACCTATTCTAATTCATTTTCCTCATAATATCTTGTCACTTTCGATGTAAATAACACACCGTGTAAATGATCGATTTCATGTTGAATTGCACGCGCTAAAAACCCTTCTGCTTCTAGTAAAAATACTTTGCCTCGACGATTTTGCGCACGCACTTTAATATAATCCGCACGTTCCACTTCACCATAAAGTCCCGGGAAGCTTAAACAGCCTTCGGGACCTACTTGTTCACCACGTTTTTCTAATATCGATGGATTGATTAACTCAATTTTCCCAGTATCATCACCGATATCAACTACCGCCACTTGCAAGCTTACCCCTACTTGAGGCGCAGCTAAACCGACTCCGTCCGCAATTAACATTGTTTCATGCATATCTTTCAACAATTTCACTAACTTTTTATCAAAGTTAATTACTCTTTCACACGGTGTTTCTAACACTTCATTTGGATGCTTTACTATTTCTAAAACTGCCATATTTCCCTCCGCTACATTAACATTGTTGGATTAAAATCAATTGAGATTTGTAGCTCTTTTTGCATTTCTGCTTGATAATGTTCATTTACCATTTTGAGCACGTTCTTTAAGTTTGGTTCCCGTTTGTATTTTATCATGCATTGATAACGATATCTATCTTTTATCCTTGGAATTGCTGAAGCAACCGGTCCTAACACCATCGTTTGCTGCGAACAGTGCGTCCGTAAATGACCGACAATTTTTTCCGTCACTTGTACTGCTTTTAATAATTCCGGATGAGATACCGTCACAAGTACAACATAGTAATAAGGTGGGTATTGTCTCGTTCGCCTCATTTGCATTTCTTGATCAAAAAACACATCATATTGTTGGTTCTTTGCTAACTCTATACTATAATGTTCTGGCGTATACGTTTGAATTATAACTTCCCCTGGCAATTCATGTCGGCCTGCTCGTCCACTTACTTGCGTCAATAACTGATAAGTCTTTTCACTCGCCCGGAAATCAGGTAAATGAAGCATCGTATCAGCAGTTAAAACACCAACAAGCGTTACTTTCGGAAAATCTAACCCTTTTGCAATCATTTGTGTTCCAAGTAATATATCTGCTTTTTCTTCCCCGAACGCCTTTAATAATTTCTCATGCATCCCTTTACGACTCGTCGTATCTACATCCATTCGAATGACTCGTGCCTCTGGAAATAGTTTTGTAATTTCTTCTTCTACCTTTTGCGTACCTGTACCAAAGAAACGAATGTATGTACTTTGACAAGCAGGACACGCAGTCGGCATATTTTCTTCGTAACTGCAATAATGACATTTTAAACGATGATTCATTTTATGATATGTCAGCGAGATATCACAATGCGGACATTGTACAACGTACCCGCAATCACGGCACATAACAAATGTAGAATGACCTCTTCTATTTAAAAAGAGCACCATTTGTTCTTTCTTTTCTAACCGATCTGCTATTTTTTCATGCAGTGCCTTTGAAAACATGGAGCGATTCCCGTCACGAAGTTCTTCACGCATATCAACAATCTCTACTGTCGGTAAAGCTTGTTCGTTCATACGTTTTTCCATCGTCAGTAATTCATACACACCTTTTTTCGCTCTTGCAAACGATTCAAGCGTCGGTGTTGCACTACCAAGAACGATAGGGCATTTATGATATTGTCCTCTCCACACAGCTACATCCCTTGCATGATACCTCGGATTATCTTCTTGCTTGTAGCTCGATTCATGTTCCTCATCAATGATAATAATCCCTAAATTTTCAAAAGGAGCAAATACAGCTGAACGTGCACCAACTACGACTTTCACTTCTTTTCTTAAAATCTTACGCCATTCATCATATTTTTCTCCAACAGACAGCGCACTATGAAGAACTGCAACTTGTGAGCCAAATCTACCTTTAAAACGATCTACCATCTGAGGCGTTAGTGCAATTTCAGGAACAAGTACAATAGCTTCTTTTCCTTTCTCGAGCACCGCTGCTATAGATTGTAAATATACTTCTGTTTTTCCGCTTCCTGTAACACCATATAGTAAAAATGGATTGTAAGTTTCATTTGTAATTGATGATAAAATCGGTGTAATAACTTGCTTTTGTTCCTCAGTAAGTGGGAATGGTTTCGTTTGTTCAAAATCGTCATCGTCATACGGATTTCGGTACACTTCCACATACTTTTCTGAGAGTAGTCCCTTTTTAACAAGTGCTTTAATTGGAGCATCTGTTATTTGTAACTCTTCTGTTATTACTTTCAACGGTACACTTTTATAATTTTCCACAAAATAATAGAGGACATCTTGTTGTTTTTTACTTTTCAGTTCAAATGCTGCTAATTCTAATTTATCTTCTGGCAACTCCGGTTGAACGACTCTTTGTTTCTTCTTTTGTACCTTATCTTTTACTTGATAAACGACTTCAATCGTGCCATGTTTAATTTCTTGTTGAATCGTGCGGTATAGCTGTGGCTGCGTCTCAATCGCTTCCCAATCTATCGCTTCTTTGTCCTGAAATAAAAACAGTAGTTCAGGTGCTACTTCTTCTTGTTTACGAAGTTGTAGACGTTTTTTATATGTTGCTTTTATCGCCGTTGGAAGCATAACTTGAAAAGCTGAAATCATATAACATAACGTTTCACTTGTAAGCCAATACCCTAGCTTTAACAACTCTTCATTTAAAACGGGTGTTACATCTAAAATTTCATGAATTGTCTTTAACTTCTTACTTTCTACTTCAACCGAATCTTTAATCCCAATAATAAAACCTTGCAATTTCCTTGGGCCAAACGGAACTACTACACGCATGCCTGTCTGGACAATATCTTCCCATTTTTTAGGAATAATATAATCAAATGGTCGATCTGTCTGACGTGCAGGTACATCAACAATTACACTTGCAAATTTCATAGACGATCATCTTCTAACATTATTTCAATTTGCTTTAATATTTCACGAGCAACCTCTTTCTTCGTTAAAAGTGGCAACTCTATAACTTCTCCATCTTTTCTATACATTGTTACAATGTTCGTATCTGTACCAAATCCAGCTCCTTGCGCCTTTACATCGTTTGCAACAATCATATTCGCATTTTTCTCACGTAATTTTTTCGTTGCATATTCCTCTACGTTTGTCGTTTCAGCCGCAAAACCGATAAGTAACTGTTTGTCTTTCATCTCACCTAACGTTTTTAAAATATCTACTGTTCTCTCAAGTTCAATTACAGCATCGCCATTTTTCTTTTTCATTTTATTATCATGAACATATTTCGGACGATAATCTGCAACCGCTGCTGTTTTAATGACAACATCTACGTCTTCATAATGTTGAATAACCGCCTCTAACATATCTTGTGCAGATTCCACTTGCACCGTAGTTACATGTAATGGTGGATGTAATGCTGTCGGTCCCGAAACGAGTATAACATCAGCGCCTAAGTTCGCTGCCACTTCCGCAATCGCGTATCCCATTTTTCCAGAAGAAAAATTAGTCATAAAACGGACTGGATCAATCTTTTCACGAGTTGGGCCAGCAGTTATTAATATTCTTTTTCCTTGTAGTGGTTTTTGCTCTGAAAAAGCCTCTTCTAACCGTGCAATAATCGCTTCAGGTTCTTCTAATCTTCCCTTCGCTACATAACCACACGCTAAAAAACCTTCTCCAGGCTCAATAAATGTATATCCTAACGTTTTTAACGTCATCATATTTTTTTGAACAATTTTATTTTCATACATATGCACATTCATAGCAGGTGCAATCCACACTGGGGCTGTAGTAGCTAACAAAGTAGTTGTAATCATATCATCTGCAATACCGTTAGCTAACTTTCCAATACAATTGGCTGTAGCAGGTGCAACAAGTACAACATCTGCCCAATCTGCTAAATCGATATGAGCAATAACAGCTGAGTCTTTCTCATCGAATGTATCCGTATATACATCATGGCGAGAAAGCGCCTGGAATGTAAGAGGTGTAACAAACTTCATTGCCGACTCACTCATCATTACTTTTACAATAGCACCAGATTGTGTCAATTTACTCGTTAACGCAGCCGCTTTAAAGACCGCAATGCCTCCTGTTACACATAAAAGTATCTTTTTCCCTTTTAGCATATGGCTCGTCCTCTTTCTTTTTCAAACTTATAATACTGAAACAAGATTATCAGCTCATCAGTATCAATATTTCTTCCCTACCGTAAAAAAATAACAACCTACTTGTAAATAGGTTGTTACCGTTACATAGAAAATTATAAAGTCTATGTTTTAAATTGTCGAAGACAAAGTCTTATTCAGTTACTTTATCTTCACTTGGTACGTAGCTTAACGCTTCCATATCGATTTCTTCTAATGCTTTACCTACACATTTATGAGAAACTGGTTTTTCTACAACACAGTTATTAGCAAGTTGCATTTCGCGCGCACGTTTTGCAGCCACTGTTACAAGTGTATATTTAGAATCGATTTTTGTTAATAATGAATCAATTGATGGATTTAACATAATTATAGACCCTCCGTCATTTCTTTATAATATTTTGCTACTCTTTCGCGGCGGCAATGTTCGCCAACCACAATTGCTTTAATTCTTTCACAAGCTAGTTCAACTTGGTCGTTTTCTACAACGTAGTCGTAAGCGTCCATCATATCAATTTCTTCTTTCGCTACCGTTAAACGATTTTCAATAACATCTTCAGTTTCTGTACCACGACCGACAATTCGGTTCTTTAGTTCAGATAAACTTGGAGGTGCTAAGAAAATAAATACACCTTCTGGGAAAGCTTTCTTAACTTGAATTGCTCCTTGCACTTCAATTTCTAAGAATACATCTTTTCCTTCTTGTAATGTTTTTTCAACATAGTCAATTGGTGTTCCGTAATAATTACCTACGAACTCAGCCCACTCAAGTAATTTTTCATTACGAATCATTTCCTCAAATTCTTCTCTCTCTTTAAAGAAATAATCCACACCATCCACTTCACCTTCACGTGGCTTACGTGTCGTTACTGAAATGGAGTACTGAAAACGTGTATCCTCATGACTAAACAGCTCTTTTCGAACCGTTCCTTTACCAACCCCAGAAGGTCCTGAAAGAACGATGAGCAATCCTCTTCTACTTCTCATAAATATGTAAAACCTACCCTTCCTCACTTAACTCTTCTTTATTATTCAAACGATGTGCAATCGTCTCTGGCTGAATTGGACTTAATACAACATGCCCATCATCCATAACAATAACCGCCCTTGTTTTTCTCCCATACGTAGCATCAAGCAAAGCATTATGTTCGCGTGCTTCCTGTACTGTTCGTTTAATAGGAGCTGACTCCGGACTTACAATAGCAATAATTCGATGAGCAGATACAATATTTCCGTATCCAATATTTAAAAACCGCATGGCCATAGTTTGCGCCTCCTAGTAAGTCTATCCGATTTCTCCACCACGTATAACTTTATATATTTTTTGAAAGCTACTCAATATTTTGTACTTGTTCACGAATTTTTTCAAGGTTATTTTTCATTTCTACAACATATTTTGAAATTGTTAAGTCATTTGCCTTAGAACCAATCGTATTAATTTCTCTATGCATCTCTTGCACGATGAAATCCATTTTCCTTCCAACAGGCTCTTCAATCTGCAGTGTTTCATGGAATTGTTCTAAATGACTTTGCAAACGAACTAACTCTTCGTGAATATCACAACGCTCAGCAAAAATTGCAACTTCTGTTAGCAATCTTTGTTCATCTAGATCTTGATTATGTAATTCCTTTAAGCGATTTTCTAATCGTTCACGATATTTTTGTGTAACAATTGGTGCATGCGGAATAATAGCATTTACACAATTATGAATCTCTTGTAAGCGATACGCTATATCTTTATGTAATCGTTCTCCTTCGCCATCTCTCATCGTTTTTAACATATGAGCAGCTTGGCGAACAGCCTCATATAAACTGTTCTCAAATTGTTCATTTACGTTTTCTACCTCTTCAATCGCTGTTACTTCTGGCATTGCCATTAATTGCTCGAGTGTAATAGAATCTTGTAATTGAAATTTTCCTTTTATATCTTCCATAATCGATTGGTACTGCTCAAGAAGCGACCAATTCACACTTAATTTTCTTTCAACAAGCCCTTCACCCGCTATACTAATAGACACTTCAATACGTCCACGGCGAACTTGCTGTGCAATTATTTTACGAATTTTGTCTTCAAATACCGTCATTTGCTTCGGTAGTCGAATACTCATCTCTAGAAAACGGTGGTTCACCGATTTCATTTCTACTGTAATTTGAAAAGTATCACTCTCTACTTTCGATCTTCCAAATCCTGTCATACTACAAATCATTTTTTATCACATCCAAGCCATGAAATAACTCAATGAAAAAGGTAATAGAGACAAGGCTCTACTACCTTCTGTAAATTATATCACATTTTCATATCATTGACTATTTCAAGTTTAATCCCTTCTTATATAATATTGGCTTTTCCTTCTTCCCCTTCTTCCCTGTTAATAAAGAGCCTACTAATAAGAAGGTCGGAATTGACGATAAACCTCCAATTAACAACCAATCTCTCGCTTGTATTGGCATCGTGCTAAAAATCGGTTGTAACGGTGGATAATATATAACGACTAGCATGAGTAGTAATGAAATGATAACCGCTCCTACTAAATACACATTTCCAAACGGATTGCGGTGGAAAACAGAATGCTCACTTCGGCAATCAAATACATGAATCAGCTGAGCAAGTACCAATGTTGCAAACGCTACAGTTTGTGCATATTTCAGTTCATTTGGATGTTGATTATACGCAATAATAAATGCTACTAGCGTCACTGCCCCAATTAGAAAGCCACGACTTATAATTTTCCAGGCAAGCCCTCTAGCAAATACCCCTTCTTTCGGATGACGCGGCGTTCTCTTCATCACGTCTCCCTCGGCCTTATCCAAACCTAACGCCATCGCCGGTAAACCGTCAGTAACTAAATTCACCCATAAAATTTGAATTGGAACCATCGGCAGCGGTAGTGCAAGTAACATGGCAAATAACATGACCAAAATTTCTCCAACGTTCGATGCTAATAAATAACGAATAAACTTACGTATGTTCTCGTATATATTTCTACCTTCTTTAATTGCTGATTTTATCGTAGCGAAATTATCGTCCAGCAATACGAGAGATGAAGCTTCTTTTGCAACATCTGTCCCTGTAATTCCCATCGCTATCCCAATATCCGCAGTTTTTATAGCTGGAGCATCGTTTACTCCATCACCTGTCATCGCCACTATATGTCCTTTATTTTGCAACGCCTTAACAATTTTTAATTTATGTTCTGGTGATACACGAGCAAATACATACGTATCTTCTACAACATTTTCTAATTCTTCTACATCCATAGTTGCGAGTTCTACCCCTTCAACAACGCGTCCACCTGGTGGTAAAATGCTTAATTGTTCTGCAATCGCCATTGCAGTCACTTTATGATCACCTGTAATCATCACTGTTCGAATACCAGCTTCTCTGCACTCTTTTACTGCCTGCTCTACTTCTGGTCTTGGCGGATCAATCATTCCTTGTATTCCAACTAACATAAAATCTTTTTCAACATCTCTTTCATGTTCAATTGAGTCTGTTACTTTTAAAGGCTTAAAAGCAACTGCAATTGTTCGAAGTGCTTGACTACCTAAGCTATGAATAGCCGCCTGTACTTCTTTTCTATACAACTCACTTAATGGTTGCTGCTTATCCCCCCATAAAATCGTTTGACTCATTTGCAGAAGGACATCTGGTGCTCCCTTCGTAACGACAAACTTTTTCCCCTCTCGATCTCGTACAATAACACTCATCATTTTTCGAGTTGAATCAAACGGAAATTCACGAATAATTTCAAATTTCCCTTTCAGCGCCTCACGCGTTATCCCCGCTTTCATTGCTGCAGCTACAAGCGCCCCCTCAGTTGGATCTCCATCTAATACATACGCCTTTTTCTTTTGAATAATATTTGCGTTATTACATAGCGAACCAAATGTAAGTAGTTGATAAAGTGATTTCGTCTTAGCTGGATTAATTTCTTTTTCACCTTTCATAAAAGAGCCATTAGGTTCATACCCTTGGCCTGTCACTTTCCACAATTCTCCACCTGACCACATATGTGTTACCATCATTTTGTTTTGCGTCATCGTTCCTGTTTTATCAGAGCATATGACAGAAGCACAGCCTAACGTTTCTACTGCTGGTAACTTCCTTACAATTGCTCTCTTTTTTATCATACGCTGTACACCAAGCGATAAAGCTACTGTAACGATTGCTGGTAACCCTTCTGGAATAGCAGCAACAGCTAGCGACACGCCAGCTAAAAACATATGATATACTTCATTCCCTTGATACACACCAGCTAACACGACAAGCGCTGTCAAAATAAGAGCCACAATAATTAATATTTTTCCAAGTTGCTCTAATCTTCTTTGCAATGGTGTTTCCATTTGCTCTGCATTTTGCAACATATTTGCAATTTGGCCCATCGCTGTATTCATACCCGTTGCTACAACGACTCCTGTTCCAGACCCTCGTGTAATCATCGTACCCATAAAAGCCATATTTTTTTGATCACCAATTGAAACATCTTGCCCTTGCAACGCTTCTACTTTCTTCTGCACTGGAACTGACTCTCCTGTTAAAGCTGATTCTTCAATATATAAACTCGACGCCTCAACAAGACGTACATCAGCTCCAATACGATCGCCACTAGAAAATTTAATAACATCACCTAAAACGAGTGCTTTAGACGGTGCCTTTACCCACTTTCCATTTCGCAGTACAGTTACTTGCGGGGCGGCTAGCTCTTTTAAAGCTTCCAATGACTTTTCAGCCTTTCTTTCTTGAAAAAATCCGAGAATACCATTGATAATAACAATTGCCACAATCGCAATAGAATCAATGTATTCCCCTAAAAAAGCCGAAACGATTGTTGCACCAAACAAAACAAGCACCATAAAATCTTTAAATTGCGCCAAAAATACCATTAGTGCAGAAGGCCTCTTTGCTTCATCTAGTTCATTTGTACCAAATTTTTTAATTCGCCCTTCTGCTTCTTTCTCTGTAAGTCCAACCTTCACATTCGTATTCGTTCTTTCTTCCACTTCATGTGCACGCATTCCATACCAGTTCATCCTGCTATCGACCTCCTGATTCCAGACATACTCTATTGAAAGCTTATTCAGCCTCGTCCAAAAAAATGCTATAATTAACTTTTAGTTAGAAAGGAGTGTTCATTTATGGCATTCGATGGATTATTTACAAGAGCGATTACACATGAAATTGCAAATTCTCTTTACACGGGAAGAATTTCAAAAATATATCAACCTTCAAAATACGAGATTTTATTACATATTCGAGCAAACGGAAAAAATCAAAAACTGATTCTTTCCGCTCATCCGACATATGCACGTTTACACTTAACAAATCAAAATTATGATTCACCTGCACTTCCGCCAATGTTCTGTATGCTTCTTCGTAAGCATTTAGAAGGTGGATTCATTGAAAAAATTGAACAAATTGATTTAGAGCGTATTATTCAAATTACCGTTCGTAGCAGAAATGAAATTGGTGATGAATCGCTAAAAACATTAGTAATTGAAATTATGGGACGACATAGTAACATCATTTTAGTAGACACAAAAACAAACAATATTTTAGATAGCTTAAAACACGTTTCCTTAGCAGTAAACCGACATCGAACTGTATACGCTGGAGCTGAATATATTGCACCACCAGCACAACATAAAATTAACCCACTTCAGATCGAAACAAATGATGAATTTATTAGACCGCTGGACTTTCTATCTGGAAACATGGATAAACAGCTAGTCGGAACCTTTACCGGAATATCACCGTTATTCGCAAAAGAAGTAGTGAAAAAAGCAGGTATGGTAAATGAAAAAGCATTAGCTGACGCATTTTTCTCCATACAAAAACCATTATTAACTCATACATATTCACCAACAATGACTACTTCAAATGGGAAAGAATTCTTTTATCTTTTCCCTCTTGCGCACTTAGCTGGAGAAGACAAGACATTCTCATCTGTTAGTGAATTGCTAGACCGTTTCTTTTTTGGAAAAGCAGAGCGTGACCGTGTAAAACAACAAGCTCATGATTTAGAGCGCTTTATGCAAAACGAAAAAAATAAAAATGAGAAAAAACTCATTAAACTAGAAAAAACATTACAAGATGCTGGAAAAGCAGATAAATATCAACTATTTGGAGAACTACTTACAGCCAATATGTACGCTTTGAAAAAAGGCGATAAAGATATTGAAGTCGTTAACTATTATGATGAAAATGGCGGAACTGTAAAGATCGCATTAGATCCTTTAAAAACGCCATCTGAAAATGCACAACGCTATTTCCAAAAGTACCAAAAAGCGAAAAATTCCGTTGTTGTTGTAGAAGAACAAATCGAAAAAACAAAGGAAGAAATTCTTTATTTTGATAGCTTACTTCAACAAATGGAAGCTGCTTCTTCAAAAGATATTGAAGAAATTCGTGAGGAATTAGCTGAAGAAGGTTATATGCGCAATCGTAAAACGAAAAACGGAAAGAAAAAGCCTACTAAACCAGTATTAGATAAATATGTAGCAAGTGATGGCACAGAGATTTTCGTCGGTAAAAACAATAAACAAAATGATTATTTAACAACGAAATTTGCCCGTCGTGATGAAATTTGGTTACATACGAAAGATATACCTGGTTCTCACGTTGTCATTCGTTCTTTAGAACCTGCTGAAGAAACTTTACTAGAAGCTGCCAAAATTGCTGCTTATTACAGTAAAGCAAAAGAGTCTAGTTCTGTACCTGTTGATTTCACCAAAATACGCCATGTGAAAAAACCGAGTGGTGCAAAACTTGGTTTTGTTACGTACGACAATCAGCAAACTGTTTATGTAACACCCGATGCTGATACTGTAATGAAATTAAAAGCTTAAATAAAAAAATGCGTTGCTTATAAGCAGCGCATTTTTTTATTCGTTCCAACTAGTTCATATACCCATTCACTAATTCATAACATCTTTCTTTTGTCATCTTGTATTTCTCTTCTGAAGCATCTATACGTCTCATCGTCCCGTTATTTGTATCAGTACCAATTGCTTTAACCTTACTTTCCTTTTCTTTAACCCACGCAATTTGTTTCGTTTTTAATGACTGAAATGCATCAGGGGACATCGTATTTTTTAATGTACTGTAAATTTCATTTAGTTTATTATCCCACAGTTCATAATTTCCTTCTATTTCATTTACTATGTCATTTGTTGACATGACATTTGTATGTTTTTCTTGGTTTTCTAGAGCCGCTAACTCATTTAAAGCTTTAGTTTTACCTACTGCTGACGAAGTTTCTTTTTTAGTCTGCTTCTCTTCTTTAGAAATAGCATGCGTACTCATGCTATTTTCCTTAATGTTTTCGTGTTCTTGACTATTATTTTCTTTCGTTTCTTTTTCCTGCTTTTGCTCATCTAAATCATATGTAATAACCGATGTTTTTGCATCTACAGCAATTAATCTAGCATTTTCTTTAAAAATATATTTTTTGTCACCACTGTTCTCCTCTTTAACAAAATCGACATTCTTAAAGCCTCGAATTTTCAGAAACTCACTAGCTTCTTCCTTCGTAAGTTTTAAATCTCTCGGTGTATGCGATGACCATTTATCCATTAACCATTTTCCATCTTTATAAACGAAAATAAATTCCCATATCTCTGCTTCATTTCCCATATCATTTGAAGGTATAATCGTTTCAATCGTTAAATTTTTATCTTTCTGTGTATACGTTAATCTCATTTCTGGTTCAATATTAATAGGGAATGGCAACATATCTGTCTCTCTAGATCTATTAAATGTTTCAAGCGAATTAGGAAGCTGGTTCTCTACAAATTTTTCTGTAACCAATCCCTTAACTCCTTTTTTCGCTGTCGCCAAATCTCCTGGATTATTTCGACTCCATCCATTTTCTTTTTCCATCTCACTAAATGCATTTGCTATTGCATCTACACTCTTTCTTACAATCTTTTTCGCTTCTTTTTCTGTCACTTCTGGGGCTTCATCAAGCTGTTCAATCGTTTCATTTGCTTGAACTTTGATTTCACTTTTTTCACACCCTGTTACAACTAGCATACTAGCAGCGAAGCAAAATGACATGACTTTACTTAATTTCTTCATATACTCACATTCCTTATTCCTATTTATTCGTTACGCACCTTTATCTACAAGAAAACATAACGACCTCTTATTATACCAATTATCACCATTTATTTATACAAAAAATATAATATTAGAATTGAAAGATTATAATATGCAAGTTTACATT
Source organism: Bacillus paranthracis (assembly GCF_001883995.1). Lineage (GTDB taxonomy): Bacteria > Bacillota > Bacilli > Bacillales > Bacillaceae_G > Bacillus_A > Bacillus_A paranthracis. The sequence continues at coordinate 185,747 of NZ_MACE01000018.1, forward strand.
ACTGTATAAATTTTTGACATCCTCATTTTATATTTGTCTAGTTTTTTTGACACAAAACTCCCGCTTCTCTTTTATTGTCAATAAGTATATTGGCACAAGTTTTGCTTTATTAAATATAAAAAGGAGGCATTAAAATGAATATAAGAATAACTAATATCCAAAAACAACTACATAAGTACGGAATTGACGGGTTACTTATTACAAAAAAAGAAAACCGCCAATATGCAACAGGCTTTACAGGTAGTGCTGGCGCCGTCTTAATCTCTGCCGATCAAGCTGTTTTTATAACAGATTTCCGCTATGTAGATCAAGCAAAATCACAAATAAAAGATGCTGAAATTATTATGCATAAAGGAAATTTAAAGGAAGAAGTTGCAAATCAAGTGTCAAAATTAAACATTCAAAAACTCGGAATTGAAGAAAACAACATGACATTGCAACAATATAAAAACTTGCAAAAGTACGTACAGGCGGAAATGATTCAAGTTTGCGAAATTATCGAAAATATTCGTATCATTAAAGACACGCCTGAAATAGAAATAATGAAAATTGCAGCTAATATTGCGGACGAAGCATTTCACCACATTCTTACGTTTCTAAAACCAGGAATAAGTGAAAATACTGTACGAGATGAATTAGAGTTTTTCATGCGAAAAAAAGGTGCTGCATCTTCATCATTTCAAATTATTGTAGCTTCTGGTGTTCGTTCTTCCCTTCCACATGGAGTTGCATCAAATAAAATAATTGAACGAGGCGACATCGTTACATTAGATTTCGGTGCACTTTACGACGGATATTGTTCCGATATAACACGTACTGTAGTAATCGGGGAACCATCAGAAGAATTCAAAAAGATATACAATATTGTACTTGAAGCATTAAAACGCGGGACTGAAGCGATTAAACCTGGAGAAACTGCAAAACGTATCGATGATATAACGAGAAACTACATTACTGAGCATGGATACGGTCAATATTTTGGACATTCTACTGGTCATGGTCTTGGATTAGAAATTCATGAACCTCTCCGCCTATCCCAAGAAAGTAAGGCTACTTTAGAAGAGGGTATGGTCGTTACAGTTGAACCAGGTATTTACATACCGAACTGGGGCGGTTGTAGAATTGAAGATGATATTGTCATTACAAAAGACGGATATGAAGTTATTACAAAATCAAATAGAGAACTAATTGTAATCCCTTGTTAATATTTTGAAATTTCCAACAGGATTTTTTCTCTGCACATAGAATTCCTTCTCTGGAGTATTCGTTTCAAGAGGGGGAATTGTAATTGAACTTTGTAATCGATAAAATAGATGGTTTACATCCTGAATTTTCCAAACTAGTTTCCATGATGAATTACGCTCGCTATACAACAATGCAAGCGGTGGAAGATTTAACAATGGAAGAACTTGATTATTTATATAATGAGGAAGCAAATTCAATCGGCATGCTATTATATCACATGGCTGCTGTTGAATTTTACTACCAGATTCATACTTTTGAAGACCGCGAACCAACGGAGGCCGAACTAGAAAGATGGTTACCTGGCCTCGAGTTAGAAGCTCTTGGACGTGAGGAAATAAAAGGAAACTCTATAGAATTTTATATTGATACATTACAAGAAGTACGTTCCAAAACAATTGAAACATTCCAATCGTTACCTGATGAATGGCTGTTTAAAACGACAGACTTTTGGTATGACAAACAAGCAAATAACTATTTTAAGTGGTTTCACGTATTTGAAGATGAAATCAATCATCGCGGACAAATTCGTTTAATTAAGAAGATGCAAAAAGCTCATTCAATAAAGTAAGAAAGTGCCACCAGATAAGGTGGCACTTTCTTCTATTATTCATTAACGAATAGCTTTTCATTTACTGTTTTAGTGACTACCGCTACCAACATTAAAATGCAAATTAAATATAGCAATTTCGTAATAAATAACCACCCTTGAAACATTACAATTCCATCTATTATCTCATTTCCCTTCAGTAACAAAAACGGAATCGTACTAATTATCATGACAAACTCAATACTGAATACAATTTTCTTTTTTCGGCTATATGCTTTCCACTCATCCCAGCGATACATAGGAGCAAAAATCAATACTCCTATACATAATATAACTGGTACCCATTCACTTTTTAAAAATTGCCCTGAAATAACTGATAATAGTAAACAAACGAGCACACCATAATAACCTATTTTCTCTCTCATTCGTACTCCCCCATTCTACTTCTCCTTTAATATGTAACTTGCTATGCTTATAACAATTCTTAGAAAAATAACTACTACAATTACAATATAAAGACTTTTTGCAGACGACATCCATTCTTGAAAAATAGACATTTTCTTCATTTGTTTCTGACCCTCTATTAAAATAACTCCTACGAATAATGAACAAACAACGATGATACCTATCATAATTCCAATACTTTTCTTGCTATATTGTTTCATATCATCCCAGTTATATAAAAGTATAAGTACAAACCTAAAAACAGGTATAATACTGATCCATTCATTGCTTGTAAACAAATTTAAAATGATTAATAGACTACAAGAGAGAATAAAGCCCCAAAACCCAATTATTTTGCGCATAAGCCTCCTTTAATTCCATTTTTAGGATTAATTGTATTTTAACATCCATTTTTTAACCTTGCCACTACGGTACATGAAATTTTGGTTTTTCGGTTTCCTATACTCACATACTTTCCCTACTTTCATACAATAAACTACACGAATGCCTAAAGGATGTGAATGTTATGGGAGTTGAATTAACGCTATTACACGCTCTCTATGTTATTTGTTTACTCACCATTATTACCTTTTTTATTTTCCGAAAGGATACGACGATTATTTGTATCGTTTTCATCTTTTTATTAGCATTAACTGCTACAAGTTCTATCCCTCTTGCCGTTAGCGGCATTTTTCAAAGTTTTATTTACGCTATTACTGAGCTATTACCAACTATATTAATCATTTCCATTATCGTATCCATGAGCAATTTACTCGTTCATACTGGCATAAATGATACAATGATTTCACCATTTACAAAGATGATTCGTACCCCTACCCTCGCCTACTGGATTATCGGTCTTTTGATGATGACAATTTCTTTCTTCTTTTGGCCTTCTCCAGCTGTTGCCTTAATGGGAGCTATTTTATTACCGGTTGCTGTACGTGTCGGCCTTCCGCCAATTGGAGTGGCAATTGCTATGAACTTATTCGGTCATGGGATTGCTTTATCCGGCGACTTCGTTATACAAGGCGCACCAAAATTAACCGCAGACGCTGCTGGTCTTCCTGTTTCTAGCGTTGTTTCTGCAAGTGTTCCACTCGTTATCGTTATGGGCATTGTGACAACTTCCGTCGCTTTTTTCTTCTTACGAAAAGAATTTCATACAGGCTTATCTATACAAGAGTCTATTTCATCAACTGCGTCTTCTAAAACACTCACTTCATTATCTACTCGGACAAAAAAATGGCTCGCTATTTGTATTCCGATCGTATATGCCATCGATATCCTTTGCATGATTCAATTTAAACTACAAGGAAGCGACGCAACTGCACTTATCGGCGGAACAACTGTTATTATGATTATCATCATTTCTCTCATCGCCTACAAAGGTAATGGACTGAATAAAACGACCGATTACTTTATAGAAGGGCTCCAATTTGGCTTTAAAATTTTCGGACCAGTTATTCCTATCGCTGCACTCTTTTATTTAGGAGATAGTGGCTTTTTGAAAATTATCGGGGACTATTTACCAAAAGGTTCACACGGAATCATTAACGACTTAGGCATCGCTTTATCTCAAACTGTTCCTTTAAATCAATATGTATCGGCAGGGACATTAACTATCGTTGGTGTCATTACCGGCTTAGATGGATCAGGTTTTTCAGGTATATCACTTGCTGGTTCCATTGCCAATCTTTTCGGAACAGCACTTGGCCATGGAACAGCTACATTAACAGCACTCGGGCAAATTGCAGCTATATGGACCGGGGGCGGGACGTTAATTCCTTGGGCACTTATTCCTGCCGCTGCGATTTGTAAAGTCGATCCATTTGAACTTGCACGTCGAAACTTTTTACCAGTTATGATTGGCTTAATTGTCACCACGATCGTTGCGATGTTTATTCTATAGCGTAAGCAAGTGTTCTCTTGCTTACGTTTTTTGCTTGTAAAATTCATCATGAATGATCAGTTTTCAAGAGGGATTCGTTATTACTTAGCGAAATTATATTAGGAGAGTAATCATTTCAAAACGTTTATAAGAAACAGATTACTGCAATTAGAAAAGGGGACATACCTATGAATGAATTGATTTTCGTCTTATTAATTTGTCCGTTATTTATCTTTATCGTATCTGTTATTGGAACACGCAAAACGAAAACGTATTACGTAATGCCGATTGTAACGTTTGCTAGTTTTTTAATAATAGGTGTTATCGCCTTTACTCCAAAATTTTTCTTTTGGGTTGGCATGTACAGCATCTTCTCATTTATTGTTTCTTATATGACGCTATTGTTTGTGAAAGGATATGAGGTTGCTGAAAACGCTAAATAGTTGTTAGCAAGGAGACAGGAATATGATTTTCTTTGATATTGATGGAACTTTACATGAAGTTTTAACAATAATATAAAAAAACGACTGCGTTCCCCCGCAGTCGTCTTTTTTCGTGTTACGCTGTGATCCAAGCTTCGTTAGCTGGATTTTTACGCCACTCTTGTAATTTTTTCGTTTCAGCTTGTCCGATCATACCTTTTTCTGCTGCAACTTCAGTTAATGCACTGTAATCACTTAAAGAATATGATGCTACGTTCGCTGCTTCTAACTTTTCTTTTCCTGCTTCTAGCTCGTATGTGAAGATTGATACGATTCCTAATACTTCACAGCCAGCTTCGCGAAGTGCTTCTACACATGTAATTGCACTGCCGCCAGTTGAAATTAAGTCTTCTACTACTACAACTTTTTGACCTTTTTCAGCTTTTCCTTCGATTTGATTCCCTTTACCGTGACCTTTTGCTTTACTACGTACGTAGCACATTGGTAAATCCATACGATCACTTACCCATGCAGCGTGCGCAATACCAGCAGTTGCTGTTCCTGCAATAACTTCTACAGTTGGGAAGTGCTCTTTAATTAACTCTTCTAATCCAGCTGCAATCGCTTGACGTACTTTCGGATAAGATAAAGTTAAACGGTTATCACAATAAATTGGTGATTTCATACCTGAAGACCATGTGAATGGATCATTCGGTTGTAAAAATACTGCTCCAATTTCTAATAAATGCGATGCGATTTCTTTTTTCATACTGTTACACCTTCCCACTGTTGTTTTACTGTTTTATACGCTTCAAGCGGATTTTCTGCTTTTGTAATACTACGTCCAACTACGATATAGCTTGAGCCAAGTTCCCTCGCACGTTTCGGTGTTGCTACGCGCACCTGGTCATTTACATCATCGCTTGCAAGACGAATCCCCGGTGTTACTGTTACAAATTCATTTCCGCATACTTCACGTAATTTTGGAACTTCGAGCGTTGAACAAACAACGCCATCCAGTCCACTTTCTTTCGTTAATTTTGCATAATGAGCAACCGCTTCTTCTAACGTTTTCTCAATGCCGATCTCTTTTTTCATCATAGCTTCCGAAGTGCTTGTTAGTTGTGTAACTGCAATACAAATCGGTCTCTCTTTTCCTTCTTGCTTACCTTCCTCTAATCCCTCAATTGCAGCTTTCATCATGCTGCTTCCCCCAGCAGCATGAACATTTACCATATCAACATCTAGACTAGCTAGGCTACGCATAGCGCTTTTTACCGTATTTGGAATATCATGAAGTTTTAAATCTAGAAAGATCTTATGCCCTTTTTCTTTTAAGTACGTAATAATCGCAGGGCCTTCTTTGTAAAATAACTCCATACCAACTTTGACAAATAACTCTTCCCCTTCAAAGTGGCGCAAGAATTGTTCTACATCTTGTTTCCCCGGAAAATCTAGTGCAACGATTAACGACTGTGACATGTTTGCTTCCAGCTCCTTCCTTGACATTCCGAAATGTGATCAAATCCTAATTCATCTAGTAATGCTGGTAACTCTTCAATAATTGTCGGACATACGAACGGATCGATAAAGTTCGCTGTACCTACTGCAACTGCGCTTGCGCCAGCGTAGAAGAATTCAATTACATCTTCCGCTGTTTCAATACCACCCATTCCGATAATTGGAATGTTAACCGCTTGGCTTACTTCATGTACCATACGAATTGCTACTGGCTTAATCGCAGGACCTGATAATCCGCCTGTACGGTTTGCTAAAATTGGTTTAGCTGTTTTTAAATCTAGACGCATACCAAGCAATGTATTAATCATCGTTAAACCATCTGCACCTGCATTTTCAATCGCTTTTGCAATTTCCACAATGTTTGCCACGTTCGGTGACAACTTCACATATACAGGTACTTCAGAAACCTCTTTTACTCGCTTCGTTAAATCAGCAGCAATTTCAGGATTTGTACCAAAGGCGATACCACCTGTTTTTACGTTTGGACAAGAAATATTTAATTCCAGTGCATGGACATTAGGCGCTTTAGAAATTTCCTTTGCAACCGCTACGTAATCCTCAGCTTGTGAACCTGCAACGTTTGCAATGATTGGAAGGTCAAATTGTTCTAACCATGGTAATTCAGAATTCATTACTTTTTCTAATCCTGGGTTTTGAAGTCCGATTGCATTTAACATGCCACCCGGTGTTTCAGCAACACGAGGCGTAGGATTTCCATAGCGTGGTTGTTCTGTCGTCGCTTTGATCATGATTGATCCTAGTACACTTAAATCGTAAAACTGTGCATATTCACGACCAAATCCAAAGCATCCAGATGCCGGTATAATTGGATTTTTTAATGATAATCCTGGTAATTCAACTTGCAATCTGTTCATAGTACAACCTCCCCGATTGGAAATACTGGTCCGTCGCTACACACCTTCTTGTAAGAATGTCCACTTGGATCTTCTTGTAAGTGGCATACACATGCGAAACAAGCTCCAATACCACAGCCCATACGTTCTTCTAATGAAATATAGGCTTTTTTCTCTTTGTAACGTCCTTCTAATGCACGAAGCATCGCTAACGGACCACATGAATAAAGAATATCAAAGTCAATTCCGTAATGATCAATTACATCTGTGACAAATCCTTTTGTACCGTGTGTACCGTCTACTGTCGCAACGTACGTATCACCAAGTTCTGCAAATTTTTCTTCATAGAAAACAACATCTTTCGTTTGAAAACCTAAGATGTGAATTACGCGTACACCTTTTGCAACGAGGCGCTGTGATAATTCATAAAGTGGTGGTACACCAATCCCCCCACCTACTAGTAAAGCTGTTTGACCAGCTTCTGCTTCTTCTACAGGAAAACCGTGCCCTAATGGTCCTAGTACGTCTACCATTTCACCTTGTTTTTTAGTTGCTAATGTTTTTGTTCCTTGTCCTTCCGCACGATATAGCATTGTAAATTCGTTCTTCTCTTGATCTATATTACAAATACTAATTGGGCGGCGCAGAAGGGGCGCAATGCCCTCTGCTACCTTAATGTGTACAAACTGCCCTGGTTCGTTCATTTGCTGTACTAAAGTTCCTTGAAGCACTAATTCGTAAATGTTCTTTGCGATTTCTTTTTGATTAACGACGATCATATTTTGCTTTTGCATCATGCATGTACCACCTCGTGACGCTTTGTTTGCGTAATTTCTTTCATTGAATGAGCTGAGAATGTCATAGATTCTAATACTCGTAAGATTGCTCTCGTTGTATCAAGTGATGTTAAGCAAGCTACACCATTTTCTACTGATTCACGGCGAATGCGGAAACCATCACGCGCTGGTTGTTTGCCTTTTGTTAATGTATTGATTACAAACTGTGCTTTTCCTTGGCGGATAATATCTAGTAAGTTGTAGTCTTCAGAATCAATTTTGTTTACAACTTGTACTGGGATATTTTGCTCTGTTAACGATTTTGCTGTTCCAGCTGTTGCTAATAAGTTATAGCCGATTTCATGGAAACGTTTTGCAATTTCCATCGCCTCTTCTTTATCTTTATCCGCTACAGTAATGATTACTGATCCGTGCGTTGGGATGTTAATTCCAGAAGCAACTAAACCTTTGTATAATGCTTTTTCAAGCGTTAAATCTTTACCCATTACTTCCCCTGTTGATTTCATTTCAGGTCCTAATGTTGTATCCACTGAGCGTAATTTCGCGAATGAGAATACCGGAGCTTTTACATACACTTCTTTCTCTTCTGGGTGATAGCCCGTTCCGTATCCTTGCTCTACTAGGTCTTGCCCTAGAATAACTTTCGTTGCAACGTTTGCCATTGGTACACCTGTAATTTTACTTAAGAATGGTACTGTACGGCTCGCACGTGGATTTACTTCAATTACGTACACTTGATCTTCGAATACGACAAACTGGATATTTAGTAATCCAACAATGTTTAATCCTTTTCCAAGTGCAATTGTATGTTCAATAATTTGTTCTTTTAATTTTTCAGATAAGCTTTGTGGTGGATATACTCCAATTGAGTCACCAGAGTGAACTCCAGCGCGTTCAATATGTTCCATAATACCTGGAATGAATACATTCTCACCGTCTGAAATTGCATCTACTTCAATTTCTTTACCAACCATGTAACGGTCGATTAATACTGGGTGATCTGCGTGAACTTTAACTGCATTTTTCATGTAGTGCAGTAGTTCTTCTTGACGATATACGATTTCCATCGCACGTCCACCTAGTACGTAAGATGGTCTTACTAATACTGGGTAACCAATTTCTTCTGCGATTGCTACCGCTTGCTCTACAGTCGTTGCTGTTTTACCAACTGGTTGTGGGATACCAAGTTTTGTTAAAGCAGCTTCGAATTTATCACGATCTTCTGCACGGTCTAAGTCTTCAAGTGATGTTCCTAAAATCTTCACACCATGTTCTTCTAATTTTGCCGCTAAGTTAATTGCTGTTTGTCCACCGAACTGAACGATAACACCTTCTGGTTTTTCTAAATCGATGATGTGCATTACATCTTCAATCGTTAATGGTTCAAAGTATAATTTGTCAGAAATACTGAAGTCTGTTGAAACAGTTTCTGGGTTATTGTTAATGATAATTGCTTCATATCCAGCTTCTTTAATTGCCCATACTGAGTGAACTGTTGCATAGTCAAACTCAACACCTTGACCAATGCGGATTGGACCAGATCCTAGAACTACTACACTCTTACGATCTGTTACAATTGATTCGTTCTCATCAGCGTATGTGCTGTAGTAATACGGTGTTGCAGATTCAAACTCTGCCGCACAAGTATCTACCATTTTGAATACCGGCGTCATATTATTTTCTTTACGCATATCGTAAATTTCGCGCTCCGTTTTGTTCCAAGCTGCTGCAATGTAGTGATCGCTGAAGCCCATTTCTTTTGCAGTTTGTAGTACTTCCATATTTCCTACATTCGCTTTTACTTCGCGTTCCATATTTACGATATTTTCAACTTTTTGTAAGAAGAAGAAGTCCATTTCACACCATTCGTTAATCTCTTCTTTCGTTACACCTTGACGAATTGCTTCTGCTACGATAAACAGTCGCTCATCATCTGCTTTAATAATGCGTTTTTTCATTGTTTCTTTATCAAGTTCTTTTAAGTGGTCTAATTCTAAGTGATAAATACCAAGTTCTAAAGAACGAACCGCTTTTAATAATGATTCTTCTAAGTTACGTCCGATTGACATAACCTCACCAGTTGCTTTCATTTGCGTTCCAAGTGTTCTGTTCGCTGATTCAAACTTATCAAATGGCCAGCGTGGAATTTTTGAAACAACATAGTCTAATGCTGGCTCGAAGCAAGCGTAAGTTTTTTGTGTTACCGGGTTTACGATTTCATCTAACGTTAAGCCGACTGCAATTTTCGCTGCTAATTTCGCAATTGGATATCCAGTTGCTTTAGACGCTAGTGCAGATGAACGACTTACACGTGGATTTACTTCGATTACATAGTATTGGAAGCTATATGGATCTAGTGCAAGCTGAACGTTACATCCACCTTCAATTCCTAGTGCACGAATAATTCGTAATGACGTGTTACGTAACATTTGGTATTCACGGTCGCTTAGCGTTTGGCTCGGTGCTACAACGATAGAATCACCTGTATGAACACCAACTGGATCGATGTTTTCCATGTTACATACTACAATCGCGTTATCATTTGAATCACGCATTACTTCATATTCAATTTCTTTACAGCCAGCAATACTTTTCTCTAATAAACATTGTGTTACTGGGCTATGTTTTAAACCACTTGTTACGATTTCAATTAACTCTTCTTCGTTATGACAAATTCCGCCGCCCGTTCCGCCTAATGTGAATGCTGGACGAACGATTACTGGATAACCAATTTCGTTTACAAAGCCATATGCTTCATCAAGGTTATGAATAATTTCACTTGGTGGTGTTGGTTCATTTAAATCTTGCATTAATGTACGGAATAAATCACGATCTTCCGCTTGCTCGATTGCTGATAATTTTGTTCCTAAAATTTCAACTCCGCACTCTTCAAGTACGCCTGATTTTGCAAGTTCAACAGCCATGTTTAAACCTGTTTGACCGCCTAATGTTGGTAAGATTGCATCTGGACGTTCTTTACGAATGATTCGGCTTACGAATTCTAATGTTAAAGGCTCAATGTATACTTTATCTGCAGTTGCAGTATCTGTCATAATTGTCGCTGGGTTAGAGTTAACAAGGATTACTTTGTAACCTTCCTCTTTAAGAGATTGACAAGCTTGTGTTCCAGAGTAGTCAAACTCCGCTGCTTGCCCAATTACAATTGGTCCTGATCCGATTACTAAAATTGTGTTAATGTCTAGGCGTTTTGGCATAACTCTTCCCCTTCTTTCTTGAAGTTTTCAATCATTGTTAAGAAATCTTCGAATAAATCATTTGCATCTTCTGGTCCTGCTGAAGCTTCTGGATGGTATTGAACTGTAAATGCTGGGAACTTCTTATGACGAAGACCTTCTACTGTTCCATCATTTAAAGCAACATGTGTAATTTCAAGTTCTGTATTTTCAACTGATTCTTCTTCTACTGCGTAACCATGGTTTTGAGATGTAATTGCTACTTTTCCAGTTGCAAGATTTTTTACTGGATGGTTTAAACCACGGTGACCGAATTTTAACTTACTTGTATTCGCACCAGATGCTAAAGCAAATAGTTGGTGTCCTAGGCAAATTCCGAATAAAGGAACTTTACCGATAATGTCTTTTAACATTTCAATTGCTTCTGGTACATCTTTTGGATCCCCAGGTCCGTTACTTAACATAATTCCATCTGGGCTAAGGCGTAAAATTTCTTCAGCTGTCGTGTTGTAAGGAACTACAATTACATCACAATCACGTTTATTTAATTCTCTTAAAATACCATGTTTCATACCGAAGTCTACTAATACAACACGATGTCCGCGGCCTGGGCTTGGGTATGGATCTTTCGTTGATACGCGTTTTACATGGTCTGTAAATACTGTCGCTTTTAATTGACTTACGATGTATTCTACATCTGCATCCATGTTACAAAGGCGTCCGCGTAATGTACCGTATTGACGAATTTTTCTCGTTAATTTTCTCGTATCAATTCCTGCTAATCCTGGAATGTTTCTTTCTTTTAAGTAGTCATTTAACGAAATTTCATTACGGAAGTTTGATGGGTGATCACAAATTTCGTTTACGATTAAACCATTTACAGATGGGTGAATCGATTCAAAATCGTCACGGTTGATGCCGTAGTTTCCGATTAATGGGTACGTGAATGTTACAATTTGACCGCAATATGATGGATCAGATAATGTTTCTTGATATCCAGTCATTCCTGTTGTAAATACAACCTCACCTGACTTTTCGATTTCTCCTCCGAAACCTGTTCCAATTAATACTGTTCCATCTTCTAAGATAAGTTGTCTTTTCATACTAATGCACTCTCCTTTTGCCATGCGATCTTACCACCAACGATTGTCATTACCGGCCATCCTTGGCATTTCCAACCTGCGAATGGTGTATTTTTTCCTTTTGATAAGAATGTTGTTGGATCAATCTCTTCTTCTTGTTCTAAATCAATGATTGTAATATCAGCTGTTCTACCTTCTTTCAGGCGACCTGCTTCTAAGCCGAATGTATCAGCTGGCTTTTCTGTTAAGAATTGAATTAACTGTTCTAGTGTAATAATTCCTTTTTTCACAAGGTTTGTGTATAGAAGTGGGAATGCTGTTTCAAAACCAGTAATTCCGAACGGTGCTCTTTCAATTCCTTGCGCTTTCTCTTCCGCTGTATGCGGTGCATGATCAGTTGCAATCATATCGATTGTTCCATCTAATAAACCTTCAATTAATGCTGCATGATCCTCTTTTCCACGAAGCGGTGGGTTCATTTTAAAGTTAGGGTCAGCTGATGGGATATCATCTTCACATAACACTAAGTGATGGGGTGTTACTTCTGCTGTTACTTTAATTCCAGCGCGTTTCGCATCACGTATTACACGTACAGATCCTTTCGTACTTACATGACATACGTGATAGTGACAATCTGCCGCTTCAGCAAGCAGTATATCCCTTGCAATATGTACAGATTCACATACTGATGGGATACCGTTTAATCCGTGTTTCTCAGAAAACTTCCCTTCATGTACACAACCTTTATTAATAAGAGTATTCTCTTCACAGTGCGCAACTACTGCCATATTCAGTTTTGCTGCACGCTTCATAGCAGCTAACATCATGCTAGCATCTTGTACGCCTACACCGTCATCAGTGAAAGCAAATGCTCCAAGCTCTTTTAATGTTTCGAAATCTGTCATTTCAGAACCCGCTTGACGTACTGTAATTGCTCCATATGGTAATACGTTAACATGTGCTTTTTCTTTAATACGATTTTGTAAGTCTTCCATATGTTCTCTGCAATCTGGTACTGGGCGTGTATTTGGCATTGCGCAAATTGTTGTGAATCCACCTTTTGCCGCTGCTAGCGTACCTGTTTCAATTGTTTCTTTATGTTCACCACCTGGTTCACGAAGGTGTACGTGTACATCTACTAATCCAGGTGCGATTAACTTTCCGTTCACATCGATTACTTCAGCATTATCTGCCGTAATATTTTCTGCTACCTTAGCGATTTTACCGTCTTGTACGAGAAGATCCGTTGCTACGATTTTTCCTTCTTCATTCATATAACGACCATTTTTAAACAAATAATTCATGTTTCATTCCTCCTAATACATTTGGTAAGGCGCGTTTTAGTACAGCCATTCTTACGTAAACTCCATTTTCCATTTGTTTAAATATGCGTGAACGCTCACACTCAACAAGTTCACTTGCAATTTCAACATCTCGGTTTACAGGAGCTGGATGCATAATAATGCTTCCTTCTTTCATACGCTTTTCTCTTTCTACTGTTAATCCGTGTTTCTCATGATACTCTTTCATAATGTCTGTTTCATAATGATCATGACGCTCATGTTGTACACGAAGTAGCATCATTACATCCACTTCCGGAACAAGCTCATCTAATGGTTTGTATGTTCCAAATGTGTTGTCTTCATCTTTCCACTCTTCTGGACTTGCAAAGTAAATTGTTGCACCTAGCTTCGTTAATGCTTCTGCATTAGAACGTGCTACTCGGCTATGACGAACATCTCCTACTATCGCAATCTTCAAACCTTCAAATCTTCCAAACTCTTGTTTAATTGTAAGAAGGTCGAGTAGGCACTGCGTTGGGTGGTTTCCACATCCATCTCCAGCGTTTAAGATCGGGATATTCACCTGATCTTTTAGTTCATCGAAGTAGCGATCTTGCTCATGGCGGATGACCACTGCTTTTGTTCCGATTGATTCTAGTGTTCTTATCGTATCGTATAAAGTTTCTCCTTTTTGTACGCTAGATGCATCCGCTGAAAAGTTTAAAACATCAAGTCCTAATCTCTTCTCAGCAACTTCAAAGCTAAATCTCGTTCTCGTACTATTCTCAAAGAACAAGTTTGCAACAAAAGTTTGCTCTGTCGTTTTGCTCTCTTTTCCATTCGCAAAATCTTCTGCGTCTTTTAGGATTTCTGAAATTTCTACTTCCGATAATTCACTCATCGTTAACAAATGGCTCATCGTCATCCCTCATCTTTCTGATTTTTATGTTACCACTTTTGTATTTTTATAACAACCTTTGCATAAAAATACCCTAGTCATGTGAGACTAGGGTGCAAGAAAGAAGCCACCCTTTCCGGTCTCACAGGACTGAATTAAAAGGTTATTATTATGAAGCAATCTGCTTAGATTGTTTTATTTGTTTCGTTTCCGGTAGTAGTAGATTTAACAGTACACCTACAATTGCTGCTAGTGCCATTCCTTCTACTTGGAATGATTCTCCTACGTGAAGTACCGCTCCACCAATACCGATTACTAGTATTACTGATGCAATCATTAAGTTTCGTTTGTCACTTAAATCTGTTTTATCGTCTACCATCATGCGTAATCCGCTTGATGCGATTACACCGAATAGTAAGATTGATACACCACCCATAACTGGTGTGGGGATCGAATGAATCAGTGCAGAAATCTTACCGATAAATCCGAACATGATTGCGAATACCGCTGAACCGATGAATAAGTATACACTGTACGCTCTTGTAATTGCTAGCACACCGATGTTTTCACCATACGTTGTATTCGGTGGTCCACCGATTAGTGATGCGATTAATGTGGCTACTCCATCACCGAAGATTGAACGGTGTAAACCTGGTTTTTTAATTAAATCTCTTTTAATAACATTTCCTAATACAATTTGATGTCCGATATGTTCTGAAATTGTTACTAGTGCAACTGGTACCATCAAGAGTACAATCTTCCATGAAAACTCTGGTGTGTATGTTACAAATGGTACTGTGAAATCTGGTACAACAAACCATTTTGCCTCAGCTACCGGCTTTAAGTCTACTAACCCTTGGAAGTAAGCGAAGATATATCCGCCGATAATGCCAAGTAACACTGGTATGATACTGAAAAATCCTCTTCCGAATATTGAGCATATAATTGTAATTGCTAATGTTACTAATGCTACTGAAAAGTGTGTAAAGCTATATTTGCCATCCGCACCATTCATCGCCATGTTAACTGCTGTATGTGCTAAAGCTAGCCCGATTACCATTACTACTGGACCAACTACGATTGGTGGTAGTAATTTCATAATCCACTCTGATCCTGATTTCTTAATTCCGAGTGAGATTAAGATGTATACAAGTCCTGCTAGCAAACCACCAAGCATTGCTGCTCCAGGTCCCCCTGCCGTTTTCGCTGTTATAATCGGTGCGATAAAGGCGAATGATGACCCAAGATAGGCAGGTACTTGACCTTTCGTTATAAGAAGAAACGCTAACGTTCCTAATCCACTTGATATTAATGCTACTGACGGATTCAATCCTGTTAAAAACGGAACAAGCACTGTTGATCCAAACATCGCGAACAAATGTTGTATACTTAAAAATAACCATTTTCCCGGTTTCGGTACTTCATTAACGTCTAACACTGGCTTTTGTTCCATTGTTACATCCTCCTTCAGTTTAAATCTTTGCAATAAAAAAACTCTTTGTGCCTGTGCACAAAGAGTCCTACACTTTCGTATGCCAAATTTGACATATGAAAGCCAAGACCCTTTGGCAGCCTCACAGGACTACATTTAAAAGGGCTTTACTTATCGTATATGCTTACTCGATCTTGTTGATCTGTCTCTTGCAAATCAACTTCGATACGCTCTTCACTTGATGTTGGAATGTTCTTTCCTACATAATCAGCGCGAATTGGTAGTTCACGATGACCTCTATCAACAAGAACCGCTAGTTGGATTTGTGATGGTCTACCTAAATCCATAAGAGCATCCATTGCTGCTCGAACAGTTCTGCCTGTATATAATACATCATCCACAAGGATAACTTTTTTCTTCGTAATATCTACAGGGATATCAGAACCTTTTACAAGTGGTTCTTTATTTTTCGATTGTAGCGTTAAATCATCACGGTATAACGTAATGTCTAGCTCTCCAACCTCTATTTCTTTTCCTTCAATTTGACCAATTCGTTCTGCCAAACGTTGTGCAATAAAAATTCCACGAGTTTTAATTCCGACAAGAACACAATTATCGACACCTTTATTTCGTTCCACGATTTCATGACTAATTCGTGTTAAAGCGCGGCGAATCATTTGGTCATCTAAAACGACAGCTTTCTCTTGCATGCTCTACACCTCCAAGCTTTTTTCTTGCGTGAGAGTAATGGTATAAAAAAAGTCCTCTCAGCGTGTGCGAGAGGACTTTTGAAAAAGGGTATAGCATACCCTATGTATTTCAAACCGTTACCTTCTCAACCTCACGGGGCTGTGTTAAAGGATCATTATTTAACTGTTGTCAGTATCTCAGTTTTCTTATGATTTGTCAATACTATTTTCGCAAAATATTTAATGCTTCTTCAAACACTTTTGGAATCGGTGCCTCAAACTGAATATATTCACCAGTACGAGGATGATCAAAGCCTAAAATACCTGCATGAAGTGCTTGTCCGTTCATATCTAATGTTTTCTTTGGTCCATACTTTGGATCTCCTGCAAGTGGATAGCCAATATATTTCATATGAACACGAATTTGATGTGTACGCCCTGTTTCTAAGCGACATTCTACAAGTGTGAAATCTTTGAATCGCTCTAACACTTGGAAATGCGTAACAGCATGCTTACCATTTTCATCAACCGTCATACTTTGGCGTTCTTTCTTATCACGAGCAATCGGAGCATCAATCGTTCCCTTATCGTGCGGAATAACACCGTGTACAATCGCTTTGTAACGTCTCGTTACTGTTTTTGCTACAAGTTGATTTACAAGTGATTCGTGTGCCATATCATTTTTAGCAACCATTAATAGACCAGACGTATCTTTATCAATACGATGTACGATACCCGGACGCATCACACCATTAATGCCTGATAAGTCTGTACAATGGTGCATAAGACCGTTCACAAGTGTACCACTTGTATGACCTGGTGCTGGATGCACAACCATACCACGCGGCTTATTAACAACAAGTACATCTGCATCTTCATAATAAATTTCTAAATTCATATCTTCTGGCTGAATATCTAACTCTTCTGGCTCAGGAATCGTCACTGTAATTTCATCATTTTCTCTAACTTTATAATTCCCTTTTACAGCTTTTCCATTAACTGTAACAACGTCATCTTTAATCCATTGTTGCACTTGTGTACGTGACCATTCATTATTTATTCCTGCAACGAATTTATCAATTCGCTCATTTTTTTGTTCTTCTGCAACTGTTACTTGTACTACTTCACTCATTCAATTACTCCTTCGTTTTCTTGCCTTCTAATAATGTTTGAATAATAATTAATACAACACCAATACATAATGCTGAATCAGCGATATTGAATACTGGATAGTTGTACGAGAAAATATACACGTGAATGAAATCCACTACTTCTTGTCTAAATACACGATCAATAAAATTACCAATTGCTCCGCCTAAAATTAGACCTAATGAAATTCCTAGAAGCTTGTCTGTTTTTGCATATTTTTTCATATAAAATACGATAAATGCTACAAAAACGACTGTAATAATGTAGAAAAACCACATTTTATTTTCTAAAATGCCCCAAGCAGCTCCTCTATTTCGATGTGATGTTATGTATAATACATTATCGATAATCGGAATACTCGTACCTAATTCCATGTTCTTTACAATTAGCCATTTCGATATTTGATCGATGGCAATGACAAATAACGCTATTACATAATATATCATTTTCATTTCCCCCACAAAGACAGTGTACCTCAAAATTTTAGCATAGCTGCAACCTTTTCACAATGAACCTTTATAGAAGAATAAAATAAATTAAAAAAAGGTAATATAATATCGTTGTGCACATTCATACATTTACTTTTTCATAGAAAAATTCATGAATGGTACGTGCAGTCGGCATCGTTTTCATTTGTTTTACCGACATTACTCTCCCTGTGTCTTCACAAATACCATACATATCTATTTCCATTTTAAATAATGCACGTTCTACATCTTTTAAATCCTCTTTTATATCATGTAATAAAAGTTTTTTCTTTATCTCTTCCTTAATTTCATACCCAAGCTCTTCGCTAAACTCTGTATTATATTTGTACATAACCTCTTTAGCTAACCTCTCTTGTAACTCTTTTCGCATCAATTGCAATTCTTCTTTGATTTCCATATACATTTCATTCACGTGTACATTCCTCCCAGTTGCAATGTACGATTAGTGTGTCCGAAATTTATATGCTTACCTCTCACACATTTTTCCTTCATAGGAAAGAGAGTGAAAGTTATTTCAATATACTATTAACCAAAAAAATGACTGCACTTTACGTGCAGTCACCCCTTATTATTTTACATAATTTTCTTTAACAACCGTTGCACAACGCTCACATAATGTTTCATGTTCAGCATCTTTACCAATTGTTTCTGAAACTACCCAACAACGTTCACATGTTTCACCAGTTGCTTGAACAACAACAACCGCTGTATGTTCATACTTCGGTGCATCTGCTGGCGCTTCTTCCATCATGCCACCAAGTTTGTACTCAGAAACGATGAATAATTGCTTTAAGTCTTCGTTAATAGACTCTAACATAGCTTTCATTTCTGCAGTTGGATATAGCGTAATGCTTGCATTTAATGACTTACCGATTACCTTTTCATTACGAGCTACTTCTAACGCTTTTAATACGTCATCACGCAATGTCATAAATGCATCCCATTTTGTTTTTAATGCTTCTGCACCATCTAATTGTACAGCTTCTGGCATATCAGTTAATTGTACACTTTCTTCTGTTACACCTGGAATGTATGGCCATACTTCATCAGCTGTATGCGGTAAGATTGGTGTTACAAGTTTCGTCAATGCAACAAGAACATCATATAATACAGTTTGAATTGCACGACGATCTTCATGGTTCGCACCTTCAATGTATAAAATGTCTTTTGCAAAGTCTAAGTAGAATGAACTTAAATCAATTGTACAGAAGTTATGAATTGCATGATATACAGCAGCGAAGTCGTATGTCTCATATGCTTCTTTTACTTTTGTAATTAAGTCATTTAATTTCACTAACATGTAACGATCTACTTCACGAAGTTCAGCTACAGCTACTGTATTTTCACTTGGCTTAAAGTCGTCTAAGTTTCCTAATAAGAAACGGAATGTGTTACGGATTTTACGATACACTTCTGCTACTTGTTTTAAAATATCATCCGAAATACGTACATCAGATTGATAGTCAACAGAAGATACCCATAATCGTAAAATATCTCCCCCTAATTGATCCATAATTTTCTTCGGTACGACGATGTTTCCAATCGACTTACTCATTTTACGTCCTTCACCATCTAATACGAAACCGTGGCTTAGTACGCCTTTATATGGCGCTTTTCCTGTTACAGCAACTGCTGTCGATAATGAAGAGTTAAACCAACCACGATATTGGTCAGATCCTTCTAAATATAAATCTGCTGGACGTTGTAAGTCATTGCGCTCTTCTAATACCGCTTGGTGAGAAGAACCCGAGTCGAACCATACATCCATGATGTCTGTTTCTTTACGGAATTCACCATTTGGGCTACCTGGATGTGTAAATCCTTCTGGTAATAGATCTTTCGCTTCACGCTCAAACCATACGTTAGAACCGTGTTCACGGAATAAATCAGCTACATGGTTAATTGTTTCATCCGTAATGATTGGATCACCATTCTCAGCATAGAATACAGGAATTGGCACACCCCATGCACGTTGACGAGAAATACACCAGTCACCACGGTCACGAACCATGTTATGAAGACGAGTTTCGCCCCATGCTGGTACCCATTTTGTTTCCGCAACAGCTTCTAATAACTCTTTACGGAATGCTTCAATAGATGCAAACCACTGTGCTGTCGCACGGAAAATAATAGGTTTTTTCGTTCTCCAATCATGTGGATATGAATGCGTAATGAATGTTAGCTTCAGTAATGCGCCTACTTCTTCTAATTTTTCTGTAATTGGCTTGTTAGCTTTATCATAGAATAAGCCTTCAAATCCAGGTGCTTCCTCTGTTAATACACCTTTATCATCAACTGGGCAAAGTACTTCTAAGCCATACTTTTTACCAACAATAAAGTCATCTTCCCCGTGTCCTGGTGCTGTATGAACACAACCTGTACCTGCATCTGTTGTTACGTGATCTCCTAGCATAACTAATGAATCACGATCGTAGAATGGATGCTTTGCAACTGTATACTCAAGCTCGCTACCTTTTACTGTTTTCACAACTTCAGCGTTTTCCCACTCTAACGTTTTTGCAACTGTCTCAAATAGTTCAGAAGCAATAATATATTTTTCACCATTTACTTTTACAATAGCGTATTCAAGTTCTGGGTGAACAGAAATACCTAAGTTTGCAGGCAACGTCCAAGGCGTTGTTGTCCAGATAATGTATTTCTCATCACCTTCTAATACGTTCTTTCCATCTTTTACAGGAAATGCTACGTAAATAGATGCTGATTTCTTATCTTGGTATTCAATTTCAGCTTCTGCTAAAGCTGATTCACTCGTTGGTGACCAATAAACTGGTTTTTGTCCTTTATAGATATAACCTTTTTTCGCCATATCACCAAACACTTTAATTTGTTGTGCTTCATATGCTGGCTCTAAAGTAATGTATGGGTTATCCCAATCAGCACGTACACCTAAACGCTTAAATTGCTCACGCTGACGTTCTACTTGTTCATATGCATACTCTGCACATAACTTACGGAACTCAGCAACTGTCATTTCTTTACGCTTCACACCTTTATTTGTTAAAGCTTGTTCAATTGGTAAACCGTGTGTATCCCAACCTGGGACATATGGTGCACAGAAACCAGTCATTGATTTATAACGAACGATAAAGTCTTTTAATACTTTATTTAATGCATGTCCCATATGAATGTCACCATTCGCATATGGAGGTCCATCATGCAGTACAAATAAAGGACGACCTTTCGTATGTTCTTGTACCTTTTCATAAATATTCATTTCCGCCCACTTTTCTTGCATTGCAGGCTCACGTTTTGGTAAATTCCCACGCATCGGGAACTCTGTTTTTGGCATTAGTAATGTATTTTTGTACTCCATGCTCAATTCCTCCTTACATGTATAAAAGAAAGACCTAAAAAACGGAATAAAAAAGAGACTTTCTCATCCCAAAAAGGGACGAGAAAGTCTCCCGCGGTACCACCCTAGTAGATTCTATACGTATGTATACAATCCTCTTTATATTCTTAACGCGAATATACGCCTACGCTTACTCTATTTGTTCAGCGCGGAACTCCAGGGTGATATTCCCATTATCTCCTTATCCTGAGCTTACACCATCCTCAGTTCGCTATATAAGGTATGAAAAAGGTACTTATCCCTATCTTCGTTTTTCTTAATAAATATGTTGTTTAAAATTATATGTAATAATGAGAAAAACGTCAAGCTTACACTGTTTCTTCTTTTTTCAACAGCTCGTCTACTTCGTCTTCTAACTCAATTAGTTTATCCCAATCATCGTTGTTTAACATTTCAAGCTGTGTTTCTAATAACATACGGAAACGAGTGCGGAATACTTTCGCTTGTTTCTTTAGCTCTTCAATATCAAAAGCAACTTTTCTTGATTTTACTAAAGCTTCGTTAATAATACGGTCTGCATTCTTTTCAGCTTCACGTACAATTAATTTCGCTTCTTTTTGGGCATTACGTTTTACTTCTTCCGCTGCTTCTTGTGCAACAACGATAGATTTGTTTAACGTATCTTCAATATTAGAGAAATGATCTAACTTCCCTTCTAATTGCGCAACTTGTTCTTCTAAAGCTTTTTTCTCACGAATGACTAATTCATAATCTTTGATAATTTGATCAAGAAACTCATTTACTTGATCCTCATCATAGCCACGGAATCCGCGACCAAATTCTTTGTTATGAATATCTAATGGTGTTAACGGCACAACGCCACCTCCAAGTAGTTATCTAAATTTCCTCTTTCAATTATATCTTTTCTTCGACAAAATAGGAGGATTTCCTTCTAAAAAACCAATCATTTTAGTATACCATACAAAATTCTCCATTTGTCGCGCTTTGTTCTACCTTCTACAGAAAACAATTTACTGCGTCCATATCCTCTCACTGAAAAAACATCTCCTGGATAACATTCATAAGAGGTTTGCTCCACTGTTTTCCAATTCACTTTTACTAAACCATTTTTTATGAAAGGTTGTACTTTTTGCCTAGATATATGTAACATTTCAGCTAACATAACATCTAAACGAAGTGAAGAAACCGTTCCGGATTTCTCCCCCCACGTTTCTTGTATCTGTAGAATTTTTTCCCCTTGCACTGGTGATAAGGAGACTTTCACTTTTCCTATAGATTGTAAGTTCATCTCAATATAAGATACAACTTCTTTCGCGACTACAATTTGGGCACGATCTTCTTGAAGCAAAATATCACCACATTTTTCTCTCGTTAAACCGAGAGACATAAATGTACCTAATATTTGCCTATGCTCTAGCGTATAAAACTTGGAAGGATAGTCAATTTCCAATACTTCTACTTGAAATTCCTCTTCATTTATTACTAGATAGTCCGGATAAATGAGTGCTCTTTTGCGCTCTGCTTGAGACGTTGCACCATCAAATTGTACAGCAACATCCCCTTGGCCTATTACCATAGTAACAATTTGTTGTTGCCTTGGATCAAGGAAATCTGTTAATTTCACTTGATGGTACTCCGCTGCTCGCTTCCACTCTAACACTTTATCCACAAAGACCACTTCATCAGGTCTAAAATGCTCGTAGATGCTCATACATATAACCTCTTACTATAAGAAATAGCCGAATAAACTTATTAAACCATTTGTCGCAAGTCTTAAAGCAAAGATCGCAACGAGTGGCGAAATATCAATCATACCAAGCGGCGGAATAAATCTGCGAAATGGTTCTAAATATGGTTCACAAATACGCGCAAGAAACTCTCCGAAAGTTGATTCCTTTGCACCTGGGAACCATGATAGGAGAATGTAAATAATAAGTGCCCACGAGTAAATCTCGATAGCATAAACTAAAAGTCTTAAAACGGTTTCCATGGCGTATTACCACCTCTTTATATTTGTGTCTTCTTCTTCACCGAATAACTCTGAAATTGCACCAACAATATCTACATTTTCAGGCGTACACATAAATGTTTTCGGTCCTATTTTTTGAATGTCCCCGCCTATAGCGTATACAGTACCACTTAAAAAGTCAACGATACGTACAGCTTGATCCGTAGACATTCGTTGTAAATTAATTACAACAGCTCGTCTACCTTTTAAATGGTCCGCAATTCCTTGCGCTTCCGAATATGTGCGTGGTTCTAGTAAAACAACTTTTGAGGATTGCTTCGCTGTTTCAATGCTCACAACATTTTGTTTCGTTTGCGCTTTTGGAAACGTAACATCTTGTTGTTCTGGCGGATCTTGCTGCTTCTTCATGTCCGTTTGCTCCTTTTCATAACTATATTGAGCTGCTTCTTTTTCTTCAGGTGTATCAAAAAAGAAGTATTTTACTTTTGACCAACTCATAATAAGATTCTCCTTCCTTTTACGCTTTTCCTACTAAAATCGTCCCCAAACGAATGTATGTAGCACCTTCTTCAATTGCAATCGTGTAATCATTAGACATTCCCATTGATAATTCTTTACATGGCGCATGTAATAATTCTAACTCCTGCACCTCTGTTTGTAGCATACGTAATGTCTTAAAACAGCGTCTAATTTCTTCCTCTTCTTCTGTAAACGGAGCCATTGTCATTAGTCCAACCACTTCAATCTTATCCAATTCTTGCAAACTTTGAATAAAAGAAACGGTTTCTTCTATTGCCAATCCTTGCTTTGATTCTTCAGATGATGTTTTCACTTGAATAAAACATTTCACTTTCTTATCCGCACGTTTTTGAATTTCTTTTGCAAGTGAAAGACGATCTAATGAATGTAAATAATCGATTTCATTAATGATTTCTTTTACTTTTCTCGTTTGTAATGATCCAATAAAATGCCAATTCACTTTTGAACCGAAATGTTCATACTTCTGTAAGAAACCTTCATTTCTATTTTCACCTAAATCGATAATTCCTGCTTCAATTACTTCGTTTGTTTTTTCAATTCCTACCGTTTTTGTAACTGCAACGAGTTTAATATCTTGCAAAGAACGTCCCGCTCGCGCGCAAGATTGTTTAATTGCTTCGTTTACAGTTGTTAAATTTGTTTGTACTGTCACTTGCTTTCATCCTCCTTAAAACCTATGAAACTCAACATTCTCCCTGTCTTACCTTGATCACGACGGTGAGAGAAAAACAGTTGTTCTTCACAGCTTGTACAAAGAGATGACATTACAATATTCTCTTCTTTTATGCCTGCTTGTACACATAATATACGATTAATTTCTTTTAAATCAATTGCGTACTGTCCGTCAGAAACTTTTTTATAAGGAACAGAACCGTTTACTACTTGCTCTGCTGCTGTTAACACTCGATCATCAACAACATAACAACAAGATCCAATTGCTGGTCCAATCGCAACATGAATTTCATCACTCGAAATCCCTTCTGCATTCCATTTTTGAATCATTTCTTTTGCAATCTCTTTTACAGTCCCTTTCCATCCAGCATGCGCAAGTCCTATCATACCATGTGATGGTGCATAAAAATAGAGTGGAACACAATCAGCATAACAAGATGTTAAAAGAACATCATTATTAGTCGTATAAATGCCATCTGTTTTTGAAATGCCGTCTTCATATGAATAAACGCCACTTCCTTTTTCCTGTTGTCCTACTTTTTCAACATGATGATCATGAACTTGTTCAGAGCAAATCCAGTTTTCTAATGGTTTTTGTAACTTATTTGCTAAAATGCGTCTATTTTCATGAACGTTCTCGGCAATATCATTCACATGTAATCCTAAATTCATTGCATGAAAGGAGCCCGTACTTACCCCACCATCTTTTGTCGTAAATCCAGCAGTAATGTTTCCAAGTTCTTTCCACGCTTCTAAATACAGTATACCGTCCACATATTTAAATGGTTCTCTCATAACAGCGGCTCCTTTTAATTAAAATAACATAAAAAAGCATGGTACTTCCTGTCTATTTTACCATACTTTTATTTTTTCATAATCCTAACAGAAAAAAAAGAGGAATTTGTAATATTCTTTATGAAATTGTCGGTGTTTGTATTGATTCTGTTACAGAATTAACAGGATTTACTCTAACAAGTATGACATCTTCCCCAATTTTCACAATTTCTTTCCAAGGAATTACAATTTCTACGTCTTTCCCAAAAATCCCAAACATACGTGCCTGTTTAGAAATAATAATAGAATCGATCTTCCCTGTGTTCATATCAATTTCAATATCACCAATATTACCCAGCCTTTTTCCGTCTGAAACATTTATTATATCTTTCATCTGCAATTCCGAAATTTGTATCACTTTCATCCTCTCCCTTATATATGACGAATCGAAAAAACATTGTTTCTCAAATGAACAGGAAGCAACCTCTTACCAACTTCATATTATTTTCATTATATGAACACAGCTACCCTACTATGAGCGCAAACAAACTATATGACATATAAAAAGGTTTCACCATAAATGGTGAAACCTTATCCTTGAATTGTCTTATTCATTTGTTTAATAGCTGATTTCTCTAAACGTGACACTTGTGCTTGAGAAATCCCAATTTCTTCTGCAACTTCCATTTGTGTTTTCCCTTGGAAGAAACGTTTGCGAATAATCATTTTCTCACGATCATTTAAACGCTTCATTCCTTCTTTTAGTGCTAGCTCTTCAACCCACTGCTCGTCCTTTTGTTTTTCATCACTTAACTGATCCATAACAAAGATAGGATCTCCCCCATCGTTATAAATCGGCTCAAATAATGAAACTGGATCTTGAATTGCATCTAAAGCAAAAACGATTTCTTCATGAGTCACTTCAAGCACTTTTGCAATATCCATTGCTGTTGGTTCTTTTGAATTTTCTGCAATCAACTTTTCTCTTACTTGTAACGCTTTATACGCAATATCTCGTAATGAACGAGATACGCGAATCGGATTGTTATCACGCAAATATCTGCGTATTTCCCCAATAATCATCGGCACAGCATACGTTGAAAATTTTACATTTTGGCCTAAATCAAAATTATCAATGGATTTCATAAGTCCGATGCAACCAACTTGAAATAAATCGTCAACATATTCTCCTCTGTTATTAAATCTTTGGATGACGCTCAGTACAAGACGTAAGTTTCCATTCACTAATTTCTCTCTTGCGCTTATCTCTCCACTTTGCATTTCACGAAATAATTTACGCATTTCATCATTTTTTAGTACGGGAAGTTTAGCTGTATCAACACCGCAAATTTCTACTTTGTTTCTCGTCAAAGTGTTCCCTCCTATCGGGAGTTGCTGTACAGTGTAAAGTATTTCCTTTGAAGGAGATTTTATGCATGCGGTTTTCTCTTCATTTTTCATTTTCGTTGTCCTCCCTCATACAACGAAAGAGAATAAGACCAGCCTACATAACGGCTGGTCTTATTCTTTACACCATTTTATTAAATTCTTTTCGTAATCTTTTTATGATTCTTTTTTCTAAACGCGAAATGTATGACTGTGAAATCCCAAGCATATCCGCTACATCTTTTTGCGTCTTTTCCTCTCCTCCAGCAAGCCCAAACCGAAGTTCCATAATTTGTTTTTCACGATCATTTAATTGATGTAATGCTTTCATTAGAAGATGACGATCAACCGTAGCTTCTAAATCTTTTGTAATAATATCATCGTCTGTCCCTAATACATCTGATAATAAAAGTTCATTCCCGTCCCAATCGATGTTAAGCGGTTCATCAAAAGAAACTTCTGAACGATTTTTATTATTCCGGCGCAAATGCATTAAAATTTCATTTTCTATACAACGTGATGCATATGTTGCTAATTTTATTTTCTTTTCTGGATTAAATGTATTTACCGCTTTAATAAGCCCAATTGTTCCAATGCTAATTAAATCTTCAATATTTATCCCTGTATTTTCAAACTTTCTTGCTATATATACAACTAGCCGTAAATTGCGTTCAATCAGTAACGACCTTGCTGCCTGATCTCCTTTTGGCAATTTATTCAAAAGAACTTCCTCTTCTTCTTTCGTTAACGGTGGTGGTAACGCTTCACTTCCACCAATGTAATAAATTTCATCGGTCTTAATTCCTAATTTCAACAATACTTTATACCAAAGGTATACTAAATAAAATTTTAATTTCATCATATTATCCCGCCTCCCATTATTAAGCAATTACCATTTTTTGCGAAATTAACATTTTCGGATGCACAATACATTGATACTCTCCATTGGTTGACAACTGTTGTGTATTTAATCCAATCAATACTTTATTGACGACAATAGAACTACCTTCATGATAAATTTGTACACTTTCTGGCTTAATTGCCCATAAAAATTGATTCTCTACTCCTACTGCTCGGAAAGGAATTAAGCGTAATTTTGTCGCCCACCCAGAATCATTTTCTGGTATTTGAGGAATCTGTGTTTTGGAATAAATTTGTTCTGTTAACCAAGCTGGTAAACAATGTTCTAACGATGAAATATGCATAATCATAACAGGTGTTTTCGTTAACGGGTCGTAAAGTTGATTCCCACTATCAATTAAACCTGCGAGTTCTAGTTCCTCTTCAGCTAATTGAATTTTCAATTTCACAATTTGATCATAGTGTATTTTTGTAACCTCTACGCTTTCAATACGCTTTTTAGAAAAATAATAAATGACTGGAAAACCAAAAATAACGAACAACCAACTAATTGGGTCACCATAAGAAATTGATTGAGATTGAACCAACCCATTTACCATTTCATTCGTTTGCAAAAAGAAATGAGTGCCCATTAATCCTCCGCCAACCATAAAGGTTACAAAGTAAAAAGTAAAAACAGTTTGTGCATAATTTCTAAATGTTGTAAACCCAAATGCTGTATACACAATAAGTAACGAGTACAGTAGTTTCATAATCGGATGTGTCATCATAGAAGCAAAAGGAGTAAAGGCAAAAATAACAATGGTTGAACCTATCAATGCCCCTAACACAAGCCTCCATCTTTTGATCTTCTTTTTTAACACGGTAGCCGTTAATAAAAGTAAAAGAAAATCAATGCAGGCGTTTAACAACCAAACAACGTCGGCGTAAACAACCAAACAATTCACCTCTTTTTTTAAGTTGAGACTAGTATAATGCATATCCAATAGGAAAGTGTGTCAATTTGCGGAGGTGTTTTTTTGTTATTTTGTGCTTTCTAGACATAATCTGTCGGTAAAAAATAAAAGTATATGTTTCATAGAATGCTATATACTTTTTACTTACATATAAAGTGAAACTTTAATCACCACGCACCAATCATGTTATCCGGCAAATAGCGAAATAGATTAAAATATATAAAATAAAAAAAGACCTGCTTAGGCAGATCTTTTCCCCGTATAAAACAAAAAAGGAGCATAAATGCTCCTTTTCTTTTATCGTCTACGACGATTACGTAAAAATGCTGGAATATCGATATCATCTGAATCTGAATGACGCTCATGTACAACTGGCTCTTCACGCTTCATTTCACGTTTTACTTCACGTTGTTTTGGTGGTTGAGCTACTGGCTGTTGCTGTTGTTGCGTGTGATTCACATTCGGACGGATAATTGGTTTTGGTGGTTGAGTTGCAATTGTATCATCAAAACCAGTTGCAATTACAGTTACAACGATATCATCTTTTAATCCTTCATTAATAACCGAACCGAAGATCATATTTACTTCTGGATCTGAAGCTGAAGCTACAATATCTGCCGCTTCTTGTACTTCATATAAGCTTAAGTTAGCTCCACCAGTAATATTCATGATAACACCTTGAGCTCCATCAATAGATGTTTCTAATAATGGACTAGAAATCGCTTTTTTCGCAGCTTCAGCAGCACGATTTTCTCCATTACCAGAACCAATACCCATTAAAGCAGAACCTCTATTAGACATAATTGTTTTTACGTCTGCGAAGTCTAAGTTAATTAAACCTGGTGTTGCAATTAAATCAGAAATACCTTGAACACCTTGACGTAATACGTTATCCGCTTCACGGAATGCCTCTAACATTGGCGTGTTTTTATCAACAATCTCTAATAAGCGATCGTTTGGAATTACAATAAGTGTATCTACATTTTCTTTAAATGCTGCAATACCAGATGCCGCTTGTGTTGCACGCTTACGTCCTTCAAATGTAAATGGACGTGTTACAACACCAACTGTTAATGCACCTAATTCTTTTGCCACTTGAGCAACAACTGGCGCTGCACCAGTTCCAGTTCCGCCGCCCATACCAGCAGTTACGAATACCATATCAGCACCACGAAGTGCTTCTTGGATCTGTTCTTTACTTTCTTCTGCAGCTTTTTTCCCTACTTCAGGGTTTGCACCTGCACCAAGTCCACGTGTTAATTTTCCACCAATTTGCATTTTTGTTTCAGCTTTTGATAGATTTAATGCTTGTGCATCAGTATTCACAGCGATAAAGTCTACACCTTGTACACCGTGTTCAATCATACGGTTTACAGCATTGTTTCCGCCACCGCCGACACCGATAACTTTTATATTCGCTAATTGATCTTGAGTAGTATCAAACTCTAACATGTCGAAATCCCCCTAGAACCTCATTTTTCGTGTCCAATTTTAATCCCATAAATAACGGAATACACGTTTTACTTTTGACATCATACGGTCATCATTTTGATTATTATTGTTTTGATTACGAGTTTTTTGTTTCGCAGGTTGCTGTTGTACCGGCGCTGGAGCTTGTGCTGGTACTGGTTCAAAATGCCCTTGCTTTTCCTGTACATTTTTCCCACGTAATTTAGCTTTTTGATAAGAATGTTTAATTAATCCTACTCCACTTGTATATTGTGGCTCACGCACACCAATATAATCAGGAGTTGCTATACGAACATTTTCATGTAAAATATCATATGCAAGATCAAGGACACCTGGCATAGAAGCAATTCCACCAGTTAGTACATAACCAGAAGCTACTTGCTTTACTCCTAACTTACGCACTTCATCTTGAACAAACATTAAAATTTCCTCTACACGAGCCTCTATTATATCCGATAATTCCAACTGAGAATATTGTTCTGTTTGATCGCTTCCCATAATAGGAACCGTAAACATCTCTTCTTCAGATGCTGTATCATAAAAAGCATGTCCATATTTCAACTTAATTTGATCTGCATTTTCTGTTGAAGTTTTCAACCCAATTGCAATATCCTTCGTTATATGGTCTCCACCTAATGGTAATACGCTCGTCGCTTGTAACTCTCCATCTTTAAAAATAGATAAAGTTGTAGATCCTCCGCCCATATCAACAAGGGCTACTCCTCTATTTTTTTCATCCGAAGATATAGCAACTGTTGCAGCCGCTAAAGGTTGAAGACAAATATCAACAATTTCAAGACCTGCTTTTTCTACACAACGAAGTAGGTTATGTAGTAAAGTTCTCGAGCCTGTAATAAGTGTACCTTCCATTTCTAATCTTACACCGATCATCCCGCGTGGATCGTTAATCTCGTCAAGACCGTCTACAATGAACTGTCGAGGTACCACATCAATAAACTCACGTTCTGGAGCAATTGACACAACTTGTGCTGCATCTAGAACGCGTAAGACATCTTCATTCCCGATTTCACGATCTTCATTTGAAACAGCGACTACTCCGTGACAAGGAAGTAGTTGTACCTGGTTTGCATTGACACCTACTACAACTTGCTCAATGTGGATTCCCACCATGCGCTCAGCTTGTTCAATTGCTTTTTTAATTGATCGAACAGTCTCGTCTATATCAACTATCGATCCCTTCTTTAAACCATTTGATTTTACATTTCCAACACCAATAATGTTTAAGCTGTCATTAACCATTTCACCAATGATGACTTTAACATTGGATGTACCGATGTCAAGACTAACATATATTTCATTGCTGTTCATTCTTTGGCACCTCCTTCTTTATTTATACCATACAACTCAATATATGGAACAACAATCGCAACTTTACTATTTATAAGAAAAATATTCAACGTCTTTATACGTTTCCCTTTTTTAACCCTATATTTTTCTTATTTTTATTTAACATTCATTTAAGAATATCGCAGTAAACTGTGAATAACTGCTTATCTTGAAATAATTCCATTTCAAGTGTAAAGATTACCGCCAAGTATAAGTCTACACTAAGATGTACTCATAGAAAAGTGAAACTTGTACCAATCCTAGTATGAATCTAAGAATTTTTACATCTTTTTCATCAAATGAACCATTCTTGTAAACTCCTATGCACCAAGCAGAACATTCGTTTCGTTTTTTTCTACAATAACGTAGTGAAAACTATCATTCTATTCTTTTTTTTCTTCTGCTCCTAATTCTTTCGTATACGCCCCTACTTCTAAATCAATTAATACCTTTTTACCTGGCTCAATTGTTTTTAAGATAAGTGGATAAGCTTCCATACGTTTTGCGAAATTTTGAATCGTAGTGCTCACTTCATACCCTTCATTCATATATAAAGTAAGGTGGTCTTCATTCGCATTCGTCGGTGAATAACGAATTTCAGAAATAGACCTTAAAATAGTTGGGGTTAATTTTTCAAGCTCAGCAATTAACTCCTTCATTTTTTCCTCTTTAAAAGGTTCAAAAATTGGCGCTGCAACAGGAAGTTTTCCGTTCGGGAGTACATCAAGTGTTTTCCCGTTCTCTAATAACGGTTGTAATTTCCCATCTTTGTTTATATAACCAATCGTTAAATATTCTTCAATATGAACGTCAATTTTATTTGGAAAACGTTTCTTTACATTTACTGCTTTAATTTCTTTTCGTTTCGTTAAGTTTTCTTCTGCTTTATGTGCTGTCACTCGGAAATAACTTGTATCATATGTCACACCTGATTCCTTCATCACTTGTTCATCTGTCATATAATGATTTCCAAACACGCTTATCTTTTTTATATTGCTAAGTGGAGACCGAAAATAAATTAAAAAGAGAACTAATAGAAATAAAATTGATATGTATAAAATCAACCGATGATTAACATTTTTCTTCTTTTTTTTCTGTTGATTTTTTAACTTTGGTACACGATCCTGTAGTTTAATTACTTTACTATTTTTCATGTACGATCCCCCTACGTAACATAAAGAACGGCATGTTCCTCATGCCGTTCTTATCTTCTTATTATAACATAAATGATAATGAGCGGAACGAATAACCGTTATCTTCCAATGATTTCTACTTCTGTATGCATTTCTACGCCAAATCCATCCTTAATTGTTTGTTTTATTAATGCAATTAAAGATAAGACATCTTGCGCGCTGGCTCCCCCAGTATTAATAATAAAATTCCCATGCATTTCAGAAATTTGAGCTCCACCTATTTGATAACCACGAAGCCCCGCCTTTTCTATTAAATCTCCTGCAAAGTATGGAGTTGGATTCCGAAACACACTTCCTGCGCACGGATGATTCCATGGCTGTGTTTCACGACGGTAATCTTTATTCTTTTGCATAACACTTACAATTCTCTCACGCTCACCTATTTGTAATTGAAACTCAGCCTCCAAAACAATACCAGGACGTTTCGTTTGCAATACAGATGTACGATAGGAAAACTCCATTTCTCCATGCGTTAACCAGTCAATTGTTCCGTCTTCAAACAAAATAAGAGCTTTTGATAATATGTTTGATATATCCGAATTATGTGCTCCTGCATTCATATACACTGCACCGCCAACACTTCCTGGAATACCACTTGCGAACTCCAGACCGGCTAACCCTTGCCGACTAAGTAAAGTTGATAATTTAATTAGGGGATACCCACCACCAACTCTTACTCTATGTTTTTCGACTTCTAAGTGGTCTAATCCTTCTCCTAAACGAATAACGACACCTTCTATACCTAGATCAGATACAAGAAGGTTCGAACCGCGACCAATTACAGTCCACTTTGTTTTATATTTCTTTACTAACTGCAACGTTTTTTCAATACCGGCAACATGCTTTGGCACAATTAAAATATCAGCTGGTCCACCTATTTTCATAGTTGTATAACGTGCTAACGGTTCATCCACTAACACACGACCAACATTTGCTTCTATAAGCTCATTTACTAATTGCTCCATAAACAATCTCCCCCATACTAAGCATCCTTATTACAGTAGTATGCAGGGCGTTCACCTAACGTTATTTTTTTACAAGCTTATTCATTACTTCATACAACTTATTTGCTGCATCTGGAATACCTAATTGCCCAGCAGCAAGCTTCATATTTTGTAATGTTTGTGCATCTAATAAAATCTCGTCAATATCACGAATAAGTGTTTCAGCTGTTAAATCTTTTTCAAGCAACATTTTTGCTGCTCCTTTATCGACAACAGAACGTGCATTTTTTTCCTGATGGTTATTTGTTACATAAGGACTCGGAATTAACACACTTGGCTTACCTAACGCTGTTAATTCTGCAAGTGTTGTTGCTCCAGCTCTTGAGACAACAAGGTCTACACCTGTAAGTACTTCTGGCATATTATGAATGAAAGGTTTAATAATAACATTATTCGGGTTCCCTTTTTGCTTCACTGCGTCCATCACTTTGTCGTAATGAACTTCACCTGTTACATACAATATTTCGTAACTTTTATTTCCAAACTGTTCAATTGCCTCTACGAAAGCATCGTTAATTGGTCTAGCCCCACGGCTGCCACCAAAAATAAGCACGGATTTTTTAGGAAGAGATAAACCTACTGAACGTTTTCCTTTCATTCCATTTTGATCCATTACTTCTGACGCTCGTGGGTTTCCTGTCATGACCACTTTTGACTGCGGAAAATGTTCTGCAGCCGCTTCAAAACAAACTGCAACTTTATCAACATAGCGGCTTAAAAATTTATTCGTTACACCAGGTACACTATTTTGTTCATGTACAATAGTTGGAATACCTAATTTTGCCGCAGCATATACAACAGGTCCACATACATATCCACCTGTTCCAATTACAATATCTGGATTAAAACGACGAATATATCGTTTACTATCTTGTACACCTTTTAGAAAACGCATCACCGTTTTCACGTTATCTAACGATATTTTACGCTTAAATCCACTTATAACAATAGATTGAAACGGTATACCTGCTTTGGGCACGATTGTGCTCTCTAATCCATTCTCCGTACCAATATATAAAAACCTTGCTTCCGGATTTAATTTTTTTATTTCTCTTATTAAAGCAAGAGCCGGATAAATATGACCTCCAGTGCCCCCACCACTTACTAATACACGCACTACTAACTCCTCCGCTTCTCTTTTTCTTATTACAGTCGTATTTATTTCTATATACATATTGTTTCTTCGTACACATACGAAAAACCCTGTCTTATAAAACAGGGTTTAGTAGCGAGAATGGCGACTTATATTTAATAATACACCTACTGCCATTAACATTAATGTCAAACTTGATCCACCATAACTTAAAAACGGCAAAGTAATACCCGTAACAGGCATCAATCCTGTTACAACACCAACATTAATCATTACTTGAATCGCAATCATCGCCACAATACCTACTGCTAAAAACGTACCATATAAATCTGGCGCTCCTAAAGCTATACGAATCCCACGCCATAATAATAGACTAAATAATAATAACACAAATGAACCACCAATAAAACCTAATTCCTCGGATAAGATTGCAAATATAAAGTCTGTTTGCGGTTCAGGTAAATAAAGAAACTTTTGTCTACTTTGTCCAAGTCCAAGCCCGAATAATCCACCTGGTCCAATTGCGAGTAACGATTGAATAATTTGAAATCCACTTCCAAGCGGATCTGACCACGGGTCTAAATATGATGTAATACGTTTCATCCGATACGGTGCTGATGCAATTAGCCCTACAAATCCTGCTACACCAAGCAAACCAAACATTGCAAAGTGAAAGACTCTTGCTCCTGAGATAAATATCATAATGATACATGTCCCAACCATTACCGTCCCTGTACCAAGGTCGGGCTGTAACATAATCATTCCGAAAGCAAGAAATACAAAACCTAAAGCTGGTAGTAAACCACGTTTAAAAGAGGTAATTAATTTTTGTCGTTCCGCTAAAAATTTCGCTAAGAAAATAATCATCGCAAACTTCATAAATTCGGACGGTTGAATGGAAAATGCCCCGATTCCAATCCAACTTCGCGCTCCTCCTCGAACAAGACCTACTCCAGGAATAAGAACGAGAATAAGAAGAATGAAGCAAACTAGCAAAATTACTTTTGAATACGTACGCCACACCCAATAATCAATTTTCATAATAAAAAACATAGCCACTACACCAAGACCTGCGAATAGCAATTGCCTTTTTGCAAAAAAGAATGAGTCCCCCATTTTATAAGAGGCCCAAACCGCACTCGCACTATAAACCATAATCATTCCGATTGTTAACAACGCAAGTGTAACGATGATGAGAATAAAATCAGGCGTTTTCTTCATTACCCATAAACACCACCTCTTTAGGCAGAAACTTTTGCCCTATGTAACAAAACATCAGTAGGTGTTAGCCTACTGATGTTTTGATTTACTTTATATAAGTTTATGCACAGCTTGTATAAAAATGTCTCCTCTTTCTTCAAATGTTTTAAATTGATCCCAGCTTGCACATGCTGGAGAAAGAAGAATTACATCGCCATCTGTAGAATGAGCATAAGCTTTCACTACAGCTTCATCTAAAGTATCGACACTTTCAATTGTATCTAATCCCGCTTTTTCTGCAGCTCTTACTAATTTTGGAGCTGTTTGTCCAAATGTTACAATCGCTTTAACATTTTTGAAATACGGAATTAAATCATCGAATTCATTTCCACGATCTAGCCCACCTGCTAATAACACAGTCGGTTGTGTAAACGCAGATAAAGCTTTCTCTGTCGCTAACATATTCGTTGCTTTTGAGTCATTATAAAACTTACGGTTGTTTATAGTTGTTACGTATTCTAAACGATGTTTTACACCTGTAAAACGTTTTAAAACTGCCGTAATCGCTTCATTAGAAACACCCAATAATTTTGAGATACTCATCGCTGCTAAAATATTTTCTAAATTATGTTGACCAGGTAAAACGATATCGCCTACTTCAACAACTTTTTCACCTTTAAAATAAAGAGCATTATCTTTTATACACGCACCATCTTCAATTTCTTTCGTTGTTGAGAACAGTACTTTTTGACCTTTACTATAAGCAGATAAAGCCATCACATCTGCATCATCTGCATTTATTACACTATAATCATTTTCTGTTTGGTTTTTAAAAATATTCGCTTTTGCTAAACCATATTCTTTCTTCGTCCCATGATAATCTAAGTGGGCCTCAAATAAATTTAAAAACGCAGCAATTTTAGGTTGGAACAATTCTACTCCCATCAATTGGAACGATGAAAGTTCTGTAACTACAACTTCATTTTCTTTCGCATCCTGTGCAACTTCACACGCTACAGTTCCAATGTTCCCTGCAATTACGGGATGCTTTTGTCCTTCTTTTAGCATTTCAAATGTAAGCATTGTCGTCGTCGTTTTACCGTTAGACCCCGTAATCCCAACAAATGGTGCTTCTGAAATACGATATGCTAATTCAACTTCCGTAACAATTGGAATTTGCTTTTCTTTCGCAGCAACTAATATTGGATTAGAATACGGGATTCCTGGATTTTTTACTACAAGAGAAATATTTCTCTCTAATAATTCTAAAGGATGACCACCGCATACAACGTCCATTCCTTTTGCTTGTAATTCTGCAGCAAGTACATTCTCTGCTAAAGGCTTTCCGTCATTTACAATAACATTTGCCCCTAACTTTTGTAACAATGTAGCTGCTGCATAACCACTTTTTGCAATGCCTAATACAAGAATATTTTTATTTTGAAATTCAGTTACAGTTTTCAATTACATCCACACCCCGATATAAATTCCTAACACAGCTAATAAAAATCCTACAGACCAAAACGTCACAACGACACGCCACTCTGACCAACCACATAATTCATAATGATGGTGTAGTGGACTCATTTTAAAGACACGTTTTCCTGTTGTTTTAAATGAAATGACCTGAATAATAACCGATAAAGTTTCCATTACGAATACTCCGCCAATGATTACAAGTAGCAATTCTTGTTTTAATAAAATTGCTACAGCTGCAATGGCTCCACCTAAAGCTAATGAACCTGTATCTCCCATAAACACTTTTGCTGGATTCGCATTGAATACTAAAAATCCAAGTACAGCTCCTACAACTGCCATACAGAATATCGCTACTCCAAATTGCTCTTGTGCCACAGCAATAATACTAAATGCTCCAAATGCAATAGCAGCAGTTCCTGATAATAAACCATCTAAACCGTCAGTTAAGTTAACTGCATTTGATCCACCAATAAGCATAAATAGTACAAGTACAAAATACGCCCAACCTAATTCAAACTTAACATCCGTTCCCGGAATCATGATGTATGTGTGGAACGCTTGCCCTTTTCCAATTAAAAAGAACGCAATAGCAATAACAAGCTGACCTACTAATTTTTGTTTTGATGTTAAACCAAGATTTCTCTTCTTAACTACCTTTATGTAGTCATCTAAAAATCCAATCAATCCGTAACCAAATGTCACTAATAGTAATAACGATACCTCTGCACCTAAATAATTAAACTTAATCGCCATAATAAGTGAAGTTACCATCATAGATACGTATATGACGATACCACCCATTGTCGGTGTCCCTGATTTTTTTTGATGTGATTTTGGTCCCTCATCACGAATACTCTGTCCGAACTTTAATTTTCTTAAAAATGGAATAAACAATGGCGAAAGGGCAACAGAAATTAAGAATGCTACCCCAGCCGTTACTAATAAACCTTGCTCAAGCACATGTAGTCCTCCTCTCACGTTGTTACTCTTCGTT
Organism: Bacillus paranthracis; assembly: GCF_001883995.1. GTDB lineage: Bacteria > Bacillota > Bacilli > Bacillales > Bacillaceae_G > Bacillus_A > Bacillus_A paranthracis. Next base: position 223,955 of record NZ_MACE01000018.1, read on the forward strand.
GTTTAAACGCTCTGTAATTGCTTCTTTAGCGATTTCACGATCATCAAAATGATGAACATCTTTACCAATAATTTGATATGTTTCATGACCCTTACCAGCAATAATGATAATATCTTCAGCTTTTGCGTTAGCAATTGCATGGTATATCGCTTCTTTTCTATCAATAATTACTTCATAATTATTTCCATTTGCACCATGTACCATATCATCTAAAATAGCTCCTGGCTCTTCACTTCTTGGATTATCTGAAGTGTAAATGGCGTGAGTTGCATATCGTGTTGCAACACTTGCCATGATTGGTCTCTTCGTTCTATCTCTATCACCGCCACAACCGACGATGCAATATACGTCACCTTTTGCAAACTGTTTTGCTGTTTTTAATACATTTTCTAAGCTATCTGGTGTATGTGCATAATCAACAATAACTGTATAATTTTGTCCACCATCAACTACTTCAAAACGTCCTGGAACTCCAGCTAGTTCCTTTATTACATCAATGATTGTTTCTAAACTTACACCAGAAACAAGTCCTGCCGCTGTCGCAGCTAGTACGTTATATACATTAAATTTCCCAATTAATTTCATCGTAACATTTACACTCTCATACGGTGTTACAAGCGTAAATGTAGTTCCACCACTTGTCATAACGATATCTTTTGCCATAACATCACTTGTTGTATCAATTCCATACGTTACAACAGTTGCTGCAGTACTTCTCATATATTCCGCTGTTACAGCATCATCGTTATTCAATACCGCGTATTTTTCACGATTATGATTATAACTATTGCCAAGTTGCGCAAATAGCAACCCTTTTGCATGTTTATATTCTTCCATCGTTTTATGATAGTCTAAATGATCTTGTGTTAAATTTGTAAACACTGCGACATCGTAATCACATCCGTGTACACGGCCAAGATCTAAAGCATGTGATGAAACTTCCATTACTGTGCTATCCACACCGTGTTCAACCATTTTTGCAAACGTCTGTTGAAGTGTTAGTGCATCTGGTGTTGTATTTTTCACCTCAAATGTTTCATCACCGATTTTCATATTAATCGTTCCAATTAGCCCGGTTTTATGACCATGTGCGCGCATAATCTCATCCATAATATGCGATGTTGTTGTCTTTCCATTTGTACCTGTAATACCGATTAAATGTAACTTGTGTGTTGGTTGACCATAAAAATAATCAGCTAAAACCGCTAACGAACGAAAAGTATTTTTCACAAGTACAACTGGAACGTCAACATCAATTGGTCTTTCCGCAACAATAGCAGCCGCTCCTTGTGCCGCTGCTTGCTTAGCAAAATCATGGCTATCAACCGTATATCCTTTCATACATACAAATAAGCTTCCTTCTTTCACTTTACGTGAATCAGCTTCTATAGATGTGATTTCTGGATTTTCTTTTGGAACAACTGGAAAATCATGCAAACATGATACAAGTGTATGCAACTTCATTTCACTAAACCCTCTCTACATTGTGTATTTATCTCTTTTATTAATAAGCAACACGTTACCTCCTAATTATGTAAAATAGGAGGTAAGTGCTACTGTGTCTAATAAATAGACCTATTTATAACCGAGACTCTTGCGGTCTCAAATTAAGTAACTCTTCTATAAAGAACTCACTTCCACCAATTGTACCATAAAACGTACTAGGTTACCTTTAATTCCCGAAGTAAATTCTAATTTTTGAGCCTTCTTTCACTTTAGCTCCTGCTTCTGGGGACTGTTTAATGACTTTCTCTCCATCTCCGCTTATATCAAGCTTCAAATCAACGAGTTGCGTCTGTAAGTCTTTCTTTTTCATACCAATTAAATTTGGAACTTCCACAGTTGGTGTATCGCCCCATTTATATTCTCTCTCAACTTGTTCTTTTCTCGGTTTCACTCCCATAACAGGAAGTGCATCCCGCAGAATATTCCCAACAATTGGAGCTGCTACTACTCCACCAAATTGCGTTACACCTTTCGGATTATCAACAGCAACATATACAACAATTTCCGGATCATCTGCTGGAGCAAAACCGATAAAAGATACGATATAATTATTCTCTAAATATTTACCATCTTTCACTTTTTGGGCTGTACCTGTTTTTCCGCCTACACGATACCCATCAATAAAAGCACCTTTACCAGATCCCTTTGCTACAACATTCTCTAATGCATACCGAACTTTTTCTGAAGTTTCCTTGGAAATAACTTTTCTTTTTTCCACAGGTGTCTTTTTACTTACAACTTGATTGTTTTTCGGATCAATAAATTCTTTAGCTATATACGGTTGATACAATGTTCCACCATTTACAGCTGCTGCTACCGCCGCCACTTGTTGAATTGGCGTAACAGAAACACCTTGACCGAATGAAGTTGTTGCTTGCTCGACTGGACCGACTTTGTCTAAATTAAATAAAATCCCACTACCTTCACCTTGCAGGTCAATTCCGGTTTTTTGTCCAAAGCCAAAATTACGAATGTATTTAAACAATCGATCTTTACCAAGACGATCACCCAGCTCAATAAATCCTGGGTTACAAGAGTTTTGAACTACTTCTAAAAACGTTTGGCTACCATGGCCTCCTGCTTTCCAGCATTTCAATCTTGCTCCACCAACTTCAGCTGCTCCATCATCATAAAACGTATCTTTCTCTAAGTCTACTAAATTTTCATTCAAAGCTGCGGCTAACGTAATGATTTTAAATGTTGAACCAGGTTCATACGTACTCCATACTGGTAAATTTCTATTGTACACTTCTGGAGAAACACTTTGAAAATCTGCCGGATCAAAACTCGGCCGACTCGACATACCTAAAATTTCACCATTTTTCGGATTCATCGCAATCGCAATCATACCATCTGGATTATATGTCGACTCTGCGATATTCATTTCTCTTTCCATAATTCTATTAATACGTGCATCAATTGTTAAGCCTAAATTCAAACCAGCTTCTGGTTTTTTGAAATCATCGCCAACATTAGGCATCCTTTGCCCTTTTGCATCTGCAAAAAAGCGCACATGACCTTCATCACCATTCAGTTCTTTATCATAATATTTTTCTAGTCCCATAAGACCTTGGTTATCACTACCTGCAAACCCTAATACGTGTGATAAAAAGTTGCCAAATGGATAGTACCGGATAGAGTCCTCTGCGATATAAACACCTTTCAAACTTAATCCTCTTACCTCTTTCGCCTTATCATGTGATATTTTCCTTCCGCCTTTATCTAACCTTACAATTGATTCTTTTTTTGTAATCCTCTTATAAATCTCATCTTTTTCCACACCTAATACTGCAGCTAACTTCTCTGCAGTCTCTGCTGGTTTTTCAATTTGCCTCGGTACAACAAAGACAGTTGGAGCACTTTTATTCGTGGCAAGTTCCACACCATTTCGGTCTAAAATTTTTCCACGTTCAGGTTCAAAAGTAATATTACGACTCCATGAATCTTTCGCACGATCCGTTAACATATTCCCAAGAAAAAATTGCACATATCCAAGACGAATATCGATGATAGTGAAAATAAGTATACCTGATATGAGTATAAAAATAAGTCGTTTTCTAACTGTTACATTTGATACACGCATATTGGAACAAGCCTCCCTTACGCCTAGCTTGTTCCAATATATGCTTGTACTTATTTAATTAGAACTTCTTCTCTTTTACCATTACGGCTTTTCTGCTTCTTGTTGTGGTTCAAGTGGCGGTACAAGTGTTACACCTAACTCTGTACCAGGTTGCAACAATGTTCCTTCTGGTACACTTTGTTCGGTTACGTATCCTGTACCAGTAGGTTTTAGATTAAGCTTTAATGTTTTTGCTAAATTCATAACATCACGAAGTGCCCAGCCTTGTATATTTGGCATTGTAGGTTTATCTCCCACTAAGAAGACTCGGTCACCCTTCAATGTTTGTTCAGTTGCTTTCGGTACTTGATGTTGTACTTTCCCTTCACCTAATACGATTGGGCGAAGTTTTGCTTTATCAATGGCTTTTTTCGCTTCTTCCATCGTTTTTCCCGTTACATCTGGAACAGCAGTTTGCTGCTCTTTCACATATTTCTTCGGATCTTTCACTTCATTAGGCTTAATCTTTAAATACTCTAAACTATTCTTCGTTACATATTTAAAAATATCAGCTAAAGGTTGTGCGCCGCTCTCATCATCTTTCAATTTCGGCTTTTTAACAGCTACATACACAACAAGTTGCGGATTGTCCATAGGTGCCATACCTAAGAATGAGAATATATAATTCTCTCTTCCCGTCATATAGCCTCCTTTTCCATCCGGAATTTGCGCTGTTCCTGTTTTACCACCAACTGAATAGCCATCGACTTTATAAGCAGTTCCTGTTCCTTTCGGCGATGTAACAACGCGTTCTAATAACTGTCTTACTTGCGCTGCTGTCTCTTTTGTAACAGGTTTTCCCACTTCTTCTGGTTTATGTTCTAATTTTACTTCCTCTGTTATCGGATCTACAATTTTATCAATTGTATAAGGTTTCATCATTTTCCCATCGTTCGCAATAGCAGTTGCAGCCTGTACAAGCTGAATTGGTGTTACAGTAGAACCTTGTCCAAAAGCTGTTGTTACTTGCTGTATTTGCTGATCGAATACAATGGTATTTGAACCTTCACCAGGTAAATCAATATTCGTTTTTTCATCTAATCCGAAAGCATGAATATACTTTCGGAAACGGTCTGGACCAAGTTTTTGATCCCCTAAAATAGCAAACGCTACATTGGAAGAACGCTCTACCCCTTCATCAAATGTGATAGATCCCCATCCAGCGCCGCCGTTATGATCTTTTATTTTTCGGTTTCCGACTTGATATGTACCAGACTGATAATAATCTTGTCCCTTATACACACCTTCATTAATAGCTGCTGCTAGCGTGAAAATTTTCATTGTTGATCCAGGTTCAAATGCATTTGCAATTGCGTCATTGAAAAAATATTTAATTTGACGATCATTTGGATCATAACTAGGTTTAGTAGACATCGCTAATATTTTCCCTGTTTTTGGATCCGCAACGATTCCTATTAAGCTTTCTGGTTCATAATGTTTACTCGCTTCTTTCATTGCGTCTTCTAAATAACTTTGAATACGCTGGTCAAGCGTTAAATATACATTTTCTCCATTTTTAGGTGCCTTTACATTCACTTTCCCGCCATCAAGAGATACGCCTCTACGATCGCCTGTATAAGCTACTTCTCCGTTAGAAGCACTTAAATATTTATCTAAGCTTTGTTCTAAACCAAAATAACCTACTGAGGTTCCTTTATCATTTGGTTTTGCATGTCCTATGACGTAAGATGCAAAATCACCGTTTGGATACACTCTTGCATTTTCAGTAATAAAAGATATACCTGGCAATTTCAATGCTTCGATTTGTTCCTTCTGTTCTTTTGTCAAATCTTTACCTAGCGTTCCAAATTCGACCTGACTTTTATCCTTTTTGTTTAACGTAGCTAAAATCTTCTCTTCATCTTTTCCGAGTACTCCTGCAATTTTCTTTGCAGTATCCTCTTTATTCTCAACCGGCTTCGCACCTTTTAATTCTGCTACAAGTTTATAAGAGTTTGCATCTTGTGCTAATACATGGCCGTTTTGATCATAAATCGTCCCGCGATTTGCTTCGAGAATTCCTGTTTTACTATGTTTTTGCTGAGCGAGTTTATCCAAATCCTGATTATGCACTGTTCCTGTCGCTTGTATGTAAAAAAATCGGGCTAATAACAGCAAAAAGAGCAGGAGGAATAAAATCATAAAATACCCTGCTCCCTTATTGGTATGAAATTTAGTCATATTTCTCTTCATTTTCCCTTCACACCTATTGCCTTATTTGAGGCCTTTCACATTATTCGCATTAATTTCTAGCCCGTGTTTTTTTGCAACTTCAGCGATTCGTTCATAACGACTTAACTTCTCTACTTCAGCCTGTAACTCTTGATTTTCTTTTTGCTGCTGTACAATTTTTTGTTCTATTGTCGCAGCTTCTACATTAACTTGATAAAGGCCTGCTTTATTTCCAATAAACGCTACACAGGCATACAATAAAAAGCCAATAAACGCTACATACAACAGTTTTTCGATTCTTGTAATCTTCGCTTTAGCTTTTGGTTGAACCATCTGCTGTGGGGGCGTTTGAATCTGAACCTCTTCTTGCGCTTGTTGCTTGTACTTTACAGCTAAGTTACTCATACCTCTCTCCCCTTTTTATCGTTTTTCAGCGATTCTCAATTTCGCAGAACGCGCTCGATTATTTTCTTCTAACTCTATATCAGAAGGTAAAATCGGTTTTCTTGTAATAAGCTTTAATTTCGGCTTAAATTCATCAGGAATAATTGGTAATCCTGGTGGCAATTGTGGCGTTGTACTATTTCGCTTAAACGTCGTTTTACAAATACGGTCTTCTAAAGAATGGAATGTTATAACGCTAACTCTTCCGCCTGGCTTAACCATCTCAATTGCAGATTCCAACGCTTCTTCAAATACTTTCAATTCATCATTTACCGCAATACGGATCGCTTGGAACACTCGCTTCGCAGGATGTCCACCCGTTCTACGAGCAGGAGCTGGAATACCCTCTTTAATTAGTTCTACTAATTCCCCTGTCGTTTCAATAGCTTTATTCTCACGATACGCTTCAATTTTTCTTGCTATTTGTTTTGAAAATTTCTCTTCGCCATACTGGAAGAAAATTCTTACAAGTTGTTCATATGACCAACTATTTACAACATCATAGGCTGTTAATGGGGCATCTTGATCCATTCGCATATCTAACGGTGCATCATGATGGTAACTAAAGCCACGCTCTGGTGTATCTAATTGCGGGGATGAAACACCTAAATCAAATAAAATACCGTCTACTTCTGTTATACCTAATTCCTGTAGTTTTTCAGATAGGTAACGGAAATTACTCCTTACTGTTATGAACTGCTCACCGTATGAAGAGAATTTTTCTTTCGCATTTTGAATTGCTATCTCATCTTGATCAAACGCGATTAATCTTCCGCCTTCAGTTAATTGGGATAATAAATAAGAACTATGTCCTCCTCCCCCCAGTGTACAATCTACATATGTACCACCTGGCTTTATATCTAAGCCATCTACTGTTTCCTTCAAAAGCACTGTTACGTGATTAAACATTGTTGCACCTACTCTTTTTCCAATTAATTATGTTGAATGTATCTCCTCCTCTAAACGCATATTTCACGACTAGAGAACGAAATACTATGAAAGAACGACTCATTTAACTTGCCTACAAAGGCAGCATACTATACAAATCGCCATTTTCTTTTATTATATACTAAATTTTATCATCTTTTGCGGGAATTTAAATAAAAAACTGTCGAAAAAGATAATAATACGTTTACATTTTGTGCTATTTTGTCATATATTTAAGTATCCTGCATAATTACGATATTAGCTCTTTTAAAATTAATAATTCAGAAAAATTTCACTTCACAGTAAATTCAACGGAATAAAAATAAAATCCTGCTCCTAAGAGCAAGATTCTATAGTTTTATAACGTGATGTTTTCCATTCCAAGAGAACGGTTTTTCCATTACACGATCAACGAAATCTAAACCGAACTGATTTAAATAGTAACATACATTCCACACACGCTCTTGTGGCGCTCCCAATGGGCGTAGTGCAAATTGTATACGACGGAATTTATTTAGTTCCACTTCATGTTTTTTCTCAACATTTCTTTTCAACATTCTTTCCAACAGTTCAATTTGTTCATTAATTTTGAATTCGTTTTTCCCTGCAAACGAACTTAATCCAGGATCTATTTTCTTCACAAACTGTTGTAATGACTTATGAATATCAATTATTTCTTTTTTCGCCTCTACAAATCGTTCATCTATCGGTTCCTCTATTTGATTAGATAGCCAGTTTTCACGCAACTTATCTACGTTATTCAAAAACGGGTCACTCTCTTGCAATTGTAAATCGTGTAAATCTGTCGCTATATCCCTCTCAATATAAGTAATTGTAATACGAGGAACGACAGGAGGCATTCGGAAGCCGATAGTATGGAAGACTTGTTGTAATTCACTCCAGTAAGCTAATTCCCCTGGACCTCCAATAAACGCCAACGTAGGAAATACATACTCTTGCATAAGAGGGCGCGTTACAACATTATTACTAAAGCGCTCTGGGCTTCTTTCCATCTCTTCAATCAATTCCTCATATGAAAAGGAATACGTCCCATCTTTCCCAACAAACTTCCCTTGATTGTCTTCAAGCAACACTCGCTCATTATCAATTTCCATAAATATATGTACTGCATTAGACTTTGTTTCAATAATTGGCTTATATCCTAATTCTTTAATTACTTCCTGTTGGTTATGAAGCCCCTCTTGCACTTCTTTATACTTACTTACAATTTGTTTAAAAAACGGCACTTCTAATTTTCTTAATTCAGGATGATGCGAATCGACAAGAATTAAACCAGAATTCATGAACATTTTCATAATAAGGTGACCAAAGAAATCTACATACGTATTCGATTTCCGTAAAGAATCATCAATAAATCGCAGTACATCCTTTGTAAAATTCGTTTCAGGGTATGTTTTAAAAATTTCTTCAATCCACTTTCTACAGTCTTCCAAAGAAAGCTCAGACTCTGAAGCACTCGCCTTTTTCGGATTACGATCATGAAAAATGGTCTTTTTTATTTTTTTATTCTTCGTTACAAAAGTATGATTAATTTCATCCATATCATGGTCTTCACCAGCAATCCAGAAAACAGGAACAACTTTAACGCCTAAACTTTCTTCCTTTTCCTTCGCAAGCTGTAAAACTGAAATAATTTTATGAATCGTATAAAGTGGCCCAGTTAATAACCCAGCTTGTTGTCCAGCTATAACAACATATGTATCTTCATCTTCAAGCGCTTTTACATTTTGAATTGTAGCTTCTCCCGCTTGTAATTTTGTATTATATTCTAATAAATGCGCTACTAAATCTTGGCGGAAAAACTCCCTCTCACGCAAATCTTGTACACGCTGTTTAAAAGCATCTTCTGTTAACATATAATCAAAACACGACTGTATCTCTTTTTTACCGTTCATATAGTCCGCTACAACACCTTGTTGCGGAACAGAGATTTCTTTTATCTCCATATAATTCTTCCTTTCGTATCCTGTTCTCTCACCAATCCACATTGTAGTCAATGTTTCACGTAAAAGCAAAGAATTACACTTATACTTTTACTTCTAACCCTTTTATTGCATCGAACAAAAATTGAAGTGTCGGAACGGATCGTTGCTGTTTCTTAGCTTCTTCTAATACATATCCAACAATCGCACCAATCTCTGTTTGTCTATTCGCCCTTACATCTGCCAGCATAGATGATGTATTATGAGATGTTCTTTCACATACATGACGTACCATTTCCCATACCATTTCTTTTTCTTCTTTAACGAGAAAAACGACTTCCTTGAATACTTGCTCCATCATCTGATAAAAAAACGGGTTCGTGATCAATTCTCCGTTCTTGACCTGTAATAATGCCGTCAATGGATTGATACATACATTCACTACTAATTTTTTGTGCATAACATCCTTCCAATTATCTTCTATTCGAATTGGAAAATGCGGAAAAGGAAAGCAATTAAATATTTTTTCAAAATGTATAGACCGACCGCGCACGATTCCAAACTTCGTTACACCTATCCCTGTATGATAAACGGTATGTCTTTCTTCTTTTTTCGCACCATGCTCTACAATTCCAACTGCAATATTTTCATTCTCTATTTTCTGCATAGCATGAAGGTGTGACATTCCGTTTTGCAAAAAGACTACTGAGGATTTCCCTCGCACAAAAGGTAGTATGTCAGTTATATGATATTGCTTAACAGCAATAAATATATAATCTAGCTGCTGGTCTAGCATGCTTTCTATTGGTAATACTGGCGGGAATACCGTTTCACGTTTCCCCTCCCTAATACAAGTTACACCCGTTATATTTAATTCGTCAGCCTGCTTAGCTGTCCTTGTAAACAACGTAACATCTTGATTACTTTTTTGTAAATAAAATGTATACAATAGACCAATAGCTCCTGGTCCCACAACTCCAATTTTCATTTTCACACAAGGAACTCATTTGAACACGATACATAAGTCCCTTTTTCCCCTCCTCTTTTATTCCGCGAACCCCCGATTCATACGGAATCATAATTAACTAAAGATGATCAAATGCCACCTCTTCTTTCAATATGTATATACTACTTATTACTATACTTCTACTCTTAGTTTAGCAAATCCTCAAAAAAATAATAAAAGAAATACACTATCATCTTCATAAAAATAAAAAAATGAGTTATAATATTATTATAAATATTTTCACTTTTCTGCATTCAATGAGACAAAAAGGATGTGATGTTATGGGATTCCCAAAAGTTGAGCGCTTGCTCATCAATTATAAAACATTAGACGAGTTTAAAAAATTTAAAGGCTGCGGAGCTCAAGAACTATCCATGTTAGAAGAATTACAAGCAAACATTATTGAAAACAATAGTGAATCTCCATTTTACGGTATTTATTACGGTGGATCACTCATTGCACGTATGAGTCTATACATGAAAAGGAACGGCGGGGAACCATTCGAAATTACAGGTACTTACCTAGAACTTTATAAACTTGAAGTATTACCAACTTTCCAAAAACAAGGATTCGGAGAAATGCTTGTAAATTATGCGAAGGGACTGCAGTTCCCAATTAAAACGATCGCACGTATCCATTCAGCTGGTTTTTGGGATAAATTAAATTTCCAACCTGTGTCAGTACCTGATGGTGATTTTTACGTTTGGCACCCAGAAACAAATTTGAATGCGGTTACAAATGAAGAGTCTGCATAAGAAATAAAAAAACAGCTACATAGCAGCTGTTTTTTTATTTCTTTAACTTCTCTAATTTCCCATTCGAACGAGCGCTATTTCTTTCCGCTACCATTACACTTCTTTTTTGATCGATATAATCAAGCAATGTTCTATATTCTTCCTCATATACTGATAATCGCTCCAACAGGCTCTCCTTCTCTGTTTGTAACGATTCAATTTGCTGTTGCAACACCACTAAAGAGTTTTCATCTTTATAATTTTGCAAGAAATCAATAACATCATTCAATGTAATTGACGTAGGTTCTAATACCTTCGTCTCTTTCACTTCATAATTTTCCACTTTACGCAGTTGCTTCGCTTCTTCAATACGTTCTTTGTATTGCTTTCTAACGTAAGAATTCCATCTAAAGCCACATGCTGCTGGTGTACGAGATAAATGTCTTCCCACTTCTTTAAAGGCAGATAATTGCGTTCCACCTTCTCGAATATGCCGGAGTACTACTTCTGCCAGAAGCAAATCTTCATCATCAGTCCAAGCATCTTGTCTTGTTGTCGCCATCTCTCTAGTCCTCCCTATGCATTTTTTATTAAACATATGCAGTTACTAGAAAAGATAGAATACAACAAATGAAGAATAAGACAAAAAAAAATAAACGTAGAAGATATCTTCTACGTTTATTTTCCCGCAATTACTTGCTGATTACTTCTTTACCTTTGTAAGTACCGCATGCTTTACATACACGGTGAGCTAATTTCGCTTCACCACAGCTTGGGCACTCTACCATACCAGGTACTGATAATTTGAAATGCGTACGACGCTTTCTTTTTACTGTTTTAGAAGTTCTTCTAAAAGGTACAGCCATTCTTCCCACCTCCTTAAAAGAAATAGTTATTTTCATATGAAGGCCTGAACCAGTCTTCCGATTATTTGTCAAAAAACTTTGCAAGTCCTGCCAATCTTGGATCAACAGGCTTTTCTTTGTCTTCTTCCGAAATCACTTGCCAGTCTTGACCTTGCGTCGGTGCTCCACCAGAAACATCATCACTGAAAATTTGCATTGGAATCTCCAAAAGTATATTTTCCTTGATTACGGGCAGTAAGTCAAGTACTTCTCCTTCTAAACAATGAATTTCAGCTTCAGTTTCAAATTCTTCTTGTGAAGTTTGGAACACCTCAGTTGTTTTAATGTCAAATGGTAATGTCACATCTACTAAAGAGCGAGAACATGGTAAAACCATGCTTCCAGTTATATGTAGATGGAACGTAAACTTACCGGAGCCAAAATCAACTCTTCCTGTTACGTGAACAGGATTAATTTCACGAATATCTTTCTCGACCTCTTTTAGCTCACTTACATCTACCATCTCATCCAATGTCAATCCTTTATTTCTCAATTTATTCAATTGATGGATGGACCATTTCATATCATATCACCTCAAGGCAACAAACAAAATTATAGCTAGCCATTTTATATTTGTCAATGTTTTTTCTTTACACTATAATGAAGTCATCATAGTAAATAATATATAGAGTATCACGTTTTTCAAAAAGATGCTACATCGAAAGGAGAGATTACCATAAAAGCCAGTGGTATTGTTGTTGAATATAACCCTTTTCATAACGGTCATGCTTATCATGTGCAACAAACAAAAAAGTTAACACACTCTGATATTACAATCGCTGTTATGAGTGGCCCTTTTTTACAACGTGGTGAGCCAGCACTCGTATCCAAATGGTATCGTACCAAAATGGCCTTAGCATGCGGTGTAGACCTTGTTGTAGATCTTCCTTATGCCTTTTCAACGCAAAAGGCCGAAACCTTTGCAAATGGCGCTATTTCTATATTAAACGCCCTACACGTTTCTGAAATTTGTTTCGGCAGTGAAGATGGACAAATCGAAAATTTTTATAACACCATCTCTGTGCAGAAAAATGAAGAAGAGACTTTTAATCGTCTTGTAAAGCAATTTATGAACGCAGGTAATAGTTACGCAAAAGCTACATCTGAAGCTTTCCTACACATTTTATCTTCTGAAAAAAATATAGACATGTCACAACCAAATAACATTTTAGGCTTCCAATACATAAAAGCAATTCTAATGCAAAATAGTTCTATGCAAGCACAAACGATAAAAAGATTCGCATCTCATTATCATGATGAAACATTTAACGACCAACATATTGCAAGCGCAACAAGTATTCGCAAACAACTTTTTAGTGAAAATAGTTCCTTTACAGAAATTGAGCCTTTCATCCCAAAAGCGACTGCTTCTCTTTTAGCGAGTTATAAACAAAACTACGGGACATTACATAATTGGGAACAATACTTTTCATTTTTTAAATACAAACTTATGACAATGTCTCCAGAAGACTTACGACATATATATGAAATTGAGGAAGGTTTAGAGCATCGTATTTTATCAAAAATACAAACCAGTTCCTCCTTCCATTCATTCATGGAAGCGTTAAAAACGAAACGTTATACGTGGACTAGATTACAAAGAGCTTGTACACATATTTTAACAAATACAACAAAAGAAGAAATACATTGCGCAAATATAGAGCAACATGCACCATACATTCGTCTATTAGGCATGTCACAAAAAGGACAAACGTACCTTTCAAAAAACAAGAAAAAAATAGAGCTTCCAATCCTTACCCATACAAAAACATTTGACCATCCTACTTTACACATAGATCGAAAAGCCAATTCTGTATATTTCTCCATCATACAAGAACCATTACGAACACAACTACTAAAACAAGATGCAACACATCACCCAATTCGTTACGATGAAACAACTGCAAAATTCCTATAAAAAAATCTCTCTGAAAAAGAGAGATTTTTTTATTTATTGCCCATTTTTTCCAAATACATTAATGCATCATCCAACGTATCAACTGGCACAACTTTCATTTTCGTTTTAATATCTTTCGCAGCCTCAAGTGCATCTTTATAATTCGATTTCTCTGCACCTTTTTCATTTGGTGCAAAGAACACTTCAGCACCAGCATCACTTGCAGCAACCACTTTTTGCTGAATACCGCCAATCGGGCCAACTTCTCCCTTTTCATTGATCGTCCCTGTTCCAGCTATTTCATGCCCTCTTGTTAAATCATCTTCCACCAGTTGATTATATATTTCTAATGTAAACATTAGGCCTGCCGATGGTCCGCCTATTTCATGAGAGTCAATTTTCACTTTCGGATCTACCACTAATTCTCTTTCCGTAACGATAGAAACACCTATACCAACACGTCCATTTCCATTCGGAATAGTCTTTACATTTAAATTTTCTTTTAACTGTTTCCCATCCCTCTTGTACTCAATATTTACTGTATCTCCTTCTTTTTTCCCTGTCATATATTCAATAAATTGTTCTGTCTTTTCAAATGTTTTTCCGTCGACGGCAATGATAACATCTCCAAGTTTAAGCTTTCCTTCTGAAGGCATCCCTTTCGCTACACCAGCAACCAACACACCTTTATTTTCAAAAGAAACAGTACGATTTGCACGTTTATAAGCATTATAAATCGCTGCATTTTGCGAATCTTTCATCGCATAATTTTGGCGAAATTGATATTCTTCATCACTTTCACCTTTTTGCAATATTTCTTCCGCTTTTGAAATATGTGTATATTTATTAAACTGTGCCGCTATTAAATTCACTACATTTGCCGGTCCCATTGAAACCGTAACAAGCATAAAATCACCTGATTCTTTTGTTCCCCCTTCAACTTGAACGTAAGGCTCTAATTTGGCAGCCATTCCTGGTTTCGTTACATAATACGGCAGGCGTACATAAACAAGTAACATTGCCAATATAACCCCTATTAAAATTGCATATATAAACCGAAAACGCTTAAACATTATGTTTCTCCTTCCACTGCTCAATTAATAAATGAATATTTGCAACATGCTTTTCCGCTTCTACCTCTCCAACTCGAATAATGTCTTCAATGTTTGTAAAAGCCCGGGAACTAAATTGTTCTACAGCTGGTCGCATCATTAAATCAGATGCAATTTGCCGATTTATCACAAGCTCATGTTGCATAATTTCAATACTCTGCATAATTACATCATAAATAGACGTAACCTCTCCATTTACTTTAATCGGGGATACATCAACAGCAATGACAATATCGGCACCTAACTCTTTCACAACCGATACTGGGATGCGATCAATTACTCCGCCATCTACCAATAATCGTCCATCTATTTTCTCTGGCACAAACACTCCAGGTACAGAAATACTTGCTCTCACCGCCTCTGCAACTGGACCACTTGTAAAAACTACTTTTTCCCCCTTTAAGATATCAGTAGCCACAACAGCCGTCGGGATATCTAATTCTTCTAAATTTTTATTATATGTAAACATTTTAATCATATCTTTGACACGTTTTCCAGAAATAAATCCCATTTTCGGAACCGTAAAATCTAAATAATATTTCCTCTTAAAAACATTTGCCAGTTTATACAGTCTTTCAACGTTTGAACTAGCCGCATAAAATGTACCTACTAAAGCCCCCATACTACTTCCTGCAATCATATGAATCGGTATATCATTTTCCCTTAAAACCTTTATAACACCAATATGAGCAAAACCTTTTGCGCCCCCAGATCCAAGAGCTAAGCCAATTTTCGGTTCTTTCACTTTTCTCACCCTTTAATTTTTTTCGTTCCTTTTTCATACTTATGGTCTAAATTCACTACGTATCCACGTATACTGAAATGAACGTTTTTTGGGACAAAGGGGGATTTACTTACATGTATGAAAAATGGAAAACGGCTTTCCTTACCATATCAACACTTTTTTTAACCTTTTCTCTTGTACTCCACCCCCAAGCTGCTTTACAAGCTTCCATTCGAGGGTTAAATATATGGTGGGAAGTTGTATTCCCTTCACTTTTACCGTTTTTCATCATTGCCGAACTTCTCATTAGTATTGGTGTTGTAAAATTTATAGGCGTTATATTAGAACCACTTATGCGACCACTTTTCCGCGTTCCAGGAATAGGCGGATTTGTTTGGGCAATGGGAATGGCTTCAGGCTTTCCCGCTGGCGCCAAATTAAGCGCTAGACTGCGCAAAAGCAATCAGCTAACACAAATTGAAGCAGAGCGCCTCGTATCTTTTACAAACTCATCCAATCCACTTTTTATTTTTGGCGCTGTTTCTATCGGTTTTTTCAATAATCCGAAATTAGGAATCGTATTAGCTGCTGCACATTATGTAAGTAATTTTGCTGTCGGGTTACTGATGCGTTTTTATGGCAATAACAACAGTTCCACGCATGATAAACATGTTACTAAAAAACACCCTTTTCAAAACCCTTTTTCAATTCTACACGAGACACGTATGCAAGAAAAAAGACCAATAGGAAAATTACTTGGGGACGCTATCGTTTCTTCTATTCAAACGCTACTTATGATTGGTGGATTTATTATTTTATTCTCTGTTTTAAATAAAATGATTACTGTATTTCATATTACAGCAGCCCTTTCTTTTATTATGCAACATATTTTATCATTCTTCCAACTAACTACTGAATTTAGTATCCCAATATTATCTGGCATGTTTGAAATGACACTTGGAAGCCAAATGATTAGTCAAATAACTGAAACACCCCTCCTGCAGCAAGCTATGGTAACAAGCTTTATTTTAGCATTTAGCGGCCTTTCTATTCAGGCACAAGTCGCTAGCATATTAGCTGAAACAGACATTAGATTTAAGCCCTATTTTTTCGCACGAATTATCCAAAGTATTCTTGCCCCTATTTTTACTTTTATATTTTGGAAACCATTTTATGAAAAAGTAAGCTCTTTCTCACCTATGCAAAAAGATATCCCTGTCTTTTTATCGAATCATTCTTCTATTCTGCATGAATTTTGGACATCTTTTATACACTACGGACCGATATTTACATTATTTTGCTTATATGTATATGTCATCTTATTATTTTTTCGGAGCAACAAAGAAAAACCCCGTTCACTTTAACGGGGTTTGAAACTTTTCTTTTAAAGCACGTTCTACAACAGGAGGTACAAGATCTACTACACTTCCTCCATATCTCGCAACTTCTTTCACAATGCTCGAGCTTAAAAATGAGTATTGATTGTTTGTCATAATAAAAAAGGTTTCAATGTTTTCATCTAACTTTCGATTCATAGAAGTAATTTGCATCTCATATTCAAAATCAGAAACTGCGCGTAATCCACGTAAAATCGCGTTCGCATTACGCATTTTTGCATACTCAACTAATAGTCCACTATGTGAATCTACTTTGACATTAGGAATATCCTTTGTTGCTTCTCGAATTAAATCTAAACGCTCTTCCACTGAAAAGAACGGTTTTTTTGACGAGTTGTTTAAAACTACTACGTATACCTCGTCAAATACTTTTGCTCCCCTTTTAATAATATCCAGATGCCCAAGGGTAATTGGATCAAAACTTCCCGAAGAAATAGCTATACTTGTCATTCCGTCCCCTCACCTTCATACTTATAAATCGATATCGCTGTAATGCCATAATTTTCAGCTCGCACTTTTACAAGTCTTCCTATAGCCTCAGGTAAAACTACATCATTACCATGCTCCGCCATAATTAAACCATCGTTATGTAGCAATCCATGTTGATCCATTACACTAATTAAAGATACAATTTTTTGATCTTTATATGGAGGATCAATTAATATAAGATCAAATGATATTTCACGTTTTATAAGTGCTTTTATCGCACGTTCTGCATCATTCCGATATACTTCAGCTTGTTCCTGTATTCTACAACTTTCTAAATTTTGATGGATTACCTTTATCGCTTTATTGTCTCGATCAACAAAAATCGCTTTATCAATCCCTCTACTTATAGCTTCGATTCCAAGACCACCGCTACCACCAAATAAATCAAGAGCGACACCCCCATCAAAATAAGGGCCTATCATATTAAAAATGGATTCTTTTACTTTATCAGTCGTTGGACGTGTTGTATTACCTGGCACCGCTTTAAGTGGGTGTCCTTTACATTTTCCTGAAACTACTCTCATCTGTTGTCACTACCTTTATTTCAATCTATAGAGCAATTATAGAAAGCCCTTCTCCATTCGGTAACCGCTACCAAACTTTACGATTCCATTCATCTTCCAACGAAGACTAGAAGAACTTAGCTTAAAATAACCGCTCTGCATTTTTATGTATTCATCTCACCATTCGCTAACACGAACTATTCGTTTCACTTTATCTTTTTTATCCTATCATAAAATAAAAAAAAGAAAAATAAAAAGCCCAACATAAAATTTAATTTCATCATGTATATCTTCATTTAGATTGGACATAAATAACTATAACAACATCACCTTCGATGTTGTTGCCAACCGCGGAGAAGACTTACGTTTCCCCATAAGTTCTTCCTCCGGTTTCTCCTCTCCCTTTGCCTTCTTACTAGTACATGCTAGTATAAGAAGGGCCCTGCTTTGCAGGGTTTTTTTTCTTTGTCTACTTTTCATTTAAAAAGTGAGATGGTACAGTAAAAGAAAGAGGAGGAAAAGATATGATTCAACGCTTTATAGAACTCGGAGAGGGCTACTCTGATTTATATGAATTACTTGAAATTGCCAAAGCAAATCAAGAACGTATAACACATATGTTACAATTTGAAACAATTAAAAACGAAAAAAAAGTGTGCTCACTTGTTGTAATATTAAAACCAACTACTACTGGTGATTTCCAACCATTATACATATGTCGTGAAGGCATTCCTGTACTTGAAAATAAAAAAAGTAAACGCGTCATTTTATTTGAAGAAACGGCAGAACAACTTGGAAAAAAAGTGACTACCTTTACGGTAAAACCATCCACAACTTTCCCAGAAAAAGAACTGTTTTTCAATCATTTAATTGGTATTTTACGAATGAATAATTTTATTCCTCCAATGAAATAATGTGTTATTTCAAATAAAAAATCCCCTGTTAAAATTAGCAGGGGATTTTTTCTATTAGCTATAATCGTATTCTTTTGCCCGATCAGGACGTGAATTTTCAAATTCCGTTTTTAAATACGGGCGGTACGACTGTTCTATCTTTTTCACAAAAGGAAGTTTGTTCAACTTTTGCATCATATGCTCAATTTGTTCCATATCACAATATACTACTGCATATTTTAAACGTTTTGATATGTAATGTATGTTACCATATTTTCTTAAAATCTTGGCATGTTTCAATGAATGTAAATAAACAATCATACTTTGTCGTTGCCCGAACATAATCTTCTCCATCTTCTCCTTTTAAAAACATATATTTTATATTTTATGAAAACCAATCAGAAATTTATGACATTACAGGACAAACTCTGTATACGTTTTCTTCTACCTTCTAAAAAACGGGGTGATTTACCCCGTTTTTTTACAACCGCAACCTCCGCCGGTACCACAACCGCCACCACAGCCACCAGCATCAAAAAATGGATTTCCTGTTGGAACTTTGATGGAAGAGGACACCTCAGAACCGATTGCTACACTAACTTCATCTAACAACTTTTGTAAAGCCGTTTCTACTCGTTTAAAAGCTGCAATCTTATCATGTAAATCTACAGAACGCTTCAATTCCCTCATTTTCGTCGAAACGAAAGTATAGTCAGGATGATATTTACCGAAACGTTGCACTTCCTCATATCGTTCTTTCATCGCTGTAAATTGCTGAATTAACGTCTGAACTTCCATATCTTCATGCAAGTCTTTATAACATTTACGGTAATCTTCTGCTATATCTGAACAGATGATCGCTTTTGCAAGCTGCTCTGCCTTATCTAATATTAATACGCTTTCTAGCGTCGCTACAATCATGAGAGACACCTCCGAGTATTTATCATACCACATTTAGAATAGAACTACTAATTGAAGTGTCTCACTAAACAGAAAGATATCATTCTAACTATTTTTTAATAATTTCAGTACACATTTATACATTAATATGTTCCGCGATGTTGTATTTAACAACATCCCACTTCCCACTATTTTCATTCACATAACTAATACATGCGTTTTTTAACGGTGTTTTAAACGAAATATCTTCCGGAGCAATTGCATGTAAAATTGCTTTTATCGCATGAGAATGGGCTACAATAATAATACGTTTGCCAGAATGAGTTTCTGCAACATCTTTTACCGCAGCAAAACAACGAGCTACAATTTCTTCATCTTGCTCCATACCTTCTACTTTACCTTCTGCAATTAATTCCCTAACAGTCGCAACTGGCTTCCCAGAAGCTTCACCAAAATTACGTTCAACAAATCGCTCATCTAATAAAATTGATTGTAATCCAGTTGCCTCTGCAATTTCCTTAGCTGTTTCTTGCGCTCTAATTAATGGGCTACTTATAATTATATCCCATGCCTCCGCTTGCAAAGCAGCTGCACTTTGACTCGCTTGCTTCTTCCCCACTTCATTAAGCGGAATATCTTCACGTCCCTGAATAATCTCTTGAAAATTCCAATCAGTTTGTCCATGTCGTACTAAACAAATTTCGGTCATGCTCATGCTGCAACTCCTTTTTAAATAATCCGCTTCTATTGTATCAAAAGTTCTGCATGACGGACATAGTTTTCCCTTCCAATTATGTTGCATTTTGCTGCTTCATATACTGAAACATATCAATCATAATGGAAGCAACTGCCAATTGATTTTGAAATTTCTCAACTTTATCTGGTATCGTTTTTTTGAAATGTTGCATAGCTGCTAACTCAAATGCCTCTTTTTCTTCAGGGTTTCGCGTTAGTTTTCTATACCAGTAAGGTTGCTCCCTAATATAGCGAGATAAATCCTCATCAGCCTTTATAAACTCCATAATTTCTGCTCTCATCCGCTTTCCTCCTAATCCTTCTGAAAGAAAAATGGATTATTTTCGGAAGTACTCTCTTCTTGCTGCGTGCGTTTTCCTTGAAATTGTTGAAAAACTTGTTGCACACTCCCAATAGCACTCGTCACATTGGCTAAATGATGTTGCATTTGTTCCACGTCTAACTTTTTAAAGAAAGAAAGCATTTGTCCCATCACATCAGCAGTTTTTTCCTCTTCAGTTCGAGTATCCTTTTCTTTTCCATTTTCTTTTTTCTTTTCTTTTACCGAAGAAAAAGCAGGCGCTCCATCCGGTCTAAAAGTTGCCCATATTGGATCTTCTTCACCAAGTAAGTACCATTCCTCATAAAACTGTTGCCAAGTTTTATGACCACTTCGAACTTCATGAAGCATTTTAGGGTGATGGTTTACAAACTCTTTAAACTGTTGAACCGATGGATGTAACGGTCCTTTTGTTGTCGGCATAATCCTCACCTCTTCATGTATATCTACTATATAATAAGAAAAAAAAGGCGCATGGTTCGCCTATTTTTAGACGATTCATGCACCTTTTTATCCTACTATTTGCATAGGGGAAGATTCCCATCCACAATTTACAGTTTCATTTTATTTCCGAATAAAGTTTTGTGTATAAAACTTATCGTATACGCCAACACCTAATCCTGTAAATTGTTCATTCAATAAATTTTTTCGATGTCCCTCACTATTTAACCAACCTTGCAATGCCGCAACCCCATCACTATGTTGCGCCGCTATGTTCTCACCGGCAAGTTGAAATCCTACTTTCCCGCGCTGTAAACGATCTCCTAACGTACCTAATGTAGGTGAATCGTGTGAAAAGTAATTATTATCCTTCATATCTTTACTATGACCGATTGCCACCTCTGCCGTTTGTTGGTCCCACGCTAATAACGGTAAATTATGACGACTTCGAATAATATTTGTTAAATCAAAAATTTGTTGCATATTCCCATTCTCTATTTGTTTCATTTTATCTGGAGTTAATGGTTGTTCTGCTAATAATTCACCCGAATAAACGAGCTGATACGGTCTTTGACGCAATAACGTTTCGTCATCCATATAACGAACACCGACAAGCTCATGCGTAAAATGATCAAAATATAATTGTGCCCAACCATCTTCTACTGGTACTAATGGTTGTTCCATCACTTCGGTATCAGATAACTCAAATTGATAACTATTCTTTCCTCTTTTTAACGAAATCTCATGAGAAAGTGGATTCTTTTTATACACATCTTCATACTTTTCATTTATATAATAAGGTGGCACCTTAACTTGCTCACCAGCGACATACGCCGTTACAATTTTACGTTCAGCAACCCCAAATTGAACATACTGAGCTAAATCTTGATTGTATACCCACCATTCATATCCGTAAGCAGATGGTTCTATTCGAGAAGGTTCGCCCCATTTTGCTAATAAATTTTCAGAGTCCCCACCAATCATATTTAAAACCGTATCAGAAGAGTCTTCATTTACTTGTTTTTTCTTTTTCACAATTTTATTTTCTTGCTTTGATTGAGATGGGGTTAATATATATTGTGAAACGAGTAATTTCCCGTATAAATCAACAGCTAAAATTAAAATTGTAATCATTACGATACGCAATAATTTCTTCAATCGATATACCTCCTGCAAAAAACATAAAATTGAGATATACACAAATCCTTTTCTTTCCTTTTTTTGTGTGTACCGTACTCTTTTCACTATATCATATTTTCGCAAAAAAAGTCTGGATTATCCCTTTTCTCTCAATATGAATTGCGCTTTCTTATTATTCATACTATTATAAAAATAATGGTGTAACATTAAAAAAGGAGGTATTTTATGCAATTTACAAATACGAAATTTAATGGGGCAGTCGTTGATTTAACACTATTAACAGAGATTATGGAAAAGAACCATTTTGTACTTGCTGGACAGTGGGATTATGAACGAGTTACATACGATTATAAATTCGAAATATTAAACGATGTTTATTATTTACGTGTACAAGGTTTAGCTGTTGAAGGTGACATTGGCAGCAGACATGCTGAAATAAAGCTACTCTCTCCCTTATTAGGTAAACATTATTATCCTCACGGCGTTGAATATGGTGATGGTGAAACTTTCCCAACGAATGTAATTCAAAAAAGCGAACAACTCCTACAAAATATCGAAAAAGAGTTAAAAGAATTCCAAATCATTGAGTAAATAGAACAAGCGCATCAATATGATGCGCTTGTTCTATTTATCTTACTTAAGAATGAATCGTCTTTTTGACTGGATATCCATAAATAGTTCCATCCTTTACTTTAATCTCATCTTCCCAAGGAACCTTATATTTACCTTCAGCTAAATCTTTTACAAACGTATATGGGTTTTCTTTCACCCCACCAGGAGTCGCTACATATCCCCTTGAACCTAGATTATATATATTATTTTCGAGACCCCATCCTAATCTAGCTTGATCTGCTAGCTCTGGATATACTTCAGCAGTAACAATCTCCCAAGGATTTCGGTGTCCCTGCACTAAAGTAGTCCCATCAAAATTACATACTTGTCCTTCACCAAAATAATAAAATACACCATCATAACCGGCTAAGTTCACCGACAATGTATACATTAAATTTTGCCATGCATTCGAACGATTAGTTAACATCCATTGTTCACTAACTTGTGTGCTATATCCAGAAATACGAATCAAGACATTTGCACCTTTATAAGCTGCTTCACGAGCTACTTCAGGAAACATACCATCATGACAAATACAAACAGCTAATTTACTTCCTCCTGGCCCATCACAAACAGGTAAACCTAAATCTCCAGCCTTCCAAGGTTCAACTGGCACCCAAGGATTCAGCTTACGATACTTCAAAATCATTTCACCTTGTGGATCAATAATTATTGCTGTATTATACGGTTCTCCACCATCAGGATTTCTTTCCATTATAGAAAAAACACCATATACTTCAGACTCTTTACATGCCTCAGCAAACAAGTCTGTTTCTGGCCCAGGGACCGTACATAAAAACTCTTCTGTAGTCCATTTTTTTGTATTAAGCCCTTGCGTACTATATTCTGGAAATACTATCAATTCCAATCCAGGATACCCTGCTTTAGTTGAATGAATTGTTTTTATGATCTGTTTAATTTGTTTATCAATGTCTGCACGTGACTCTACTACCGGTACTGGATATTGTATTAATGCTGCTAAAAAACCACTAATTGGCTTTACCATACTTCCACTACTACCCATTTAAATTCCCCCTTAAAATAGTCCTTGTTTTATTAAAGATAACAATATAAATTTGTAACTCTCTAAAAAACTTGTACTACACATGGAATTATTATGCATTAAAGCTAGTAGTAAATCTTATATCCACTTTTAGTACATGCCTACACTAACTTAACATAAATAATTAGAAAATTCAATCTATTAAAGTTTAGTAAAACTAAAAAAGTGTATGGAAACCCATACACTTTTTTACTTCGTTTGTAAATACGGCGGCAATTGTTGTAACTGCTCTTTATCCTTTTCACGCTCTCGACGCGCCCATCGAAAGAACACATAACCAATAATTGTACCGTACACTATTTCCTGGACAATTTTCATAATGATGCCGCCTGTTTGTTGGTCTTGTACGATCGGCATCCAGTGTAAAAATTCTGGTCCAGTTATATTTAAATCAGATAAAGTTCCCGCCGGTACACATAGTTCCATCGCCTTCATCCAAGCAACCGGATCCGTATACGTTGCAAACAACGGCGCCGTTGCAAAAATAATTAACGCACAAGCTGGCGTTAATAATATACCGTTAGCAAACATATAACCAAGTTTCTTTATATCACTTAACGTTTGATATTCTGGTAATGGATTTAGCATCGGCCACCACATCATGATTGCCGTAAAGAACAATATAGCGAGACAGATAGGATGAGCAATTTGACTTTGTTTTACTGCATCAAAAACAACTGGTAAATGATAAAAAGAAAACAGGCCATTAAATACAAACAATGCAATAAGTGGCTTAGCAAATATCTTTAATATAATTTGAACGAACTTAAAAGAAGTAATATAACGATATAACCAAACTGGTATACCAAGCAACAACAAAGGCGGAACGGCAATATACATAACTGCCATTTCAAACATATGTGCACTAAATATAATATGACCAATTAAATCAATAGGCCCTCCCTTTACAAAATACAAAAGAACAATTCCAGTCGTAAAATAAAAAACTTGCTTCTTACTTACCTTTGTCGCATGTTCAAATCGCATTCTATACGGCCCAATAATTAAAAAATATCCAATGAGGATCGAAAGCATAAATAATAAAAAGATTGGACTCCATAGCGCTTGAAAACCAAATATCCACAAGTTACTCATTTTCACACCTACCTTCTTAAGGTTATCCGTTCACATAATATGAAGAGGGAGCTGTGTCAACACAAGCTCCCTTATTCTTCACTTTTCAAATCCACACAATTGTCATAAAAGCTAAAATTGTAATTAATCCGATCAACAGACCAGAATAAAGAAAGAAACTTGCCGCTTCATGTCCTTTATGACTCATATGCATAAAATAATACAATTGAAAAATTACTTGTACCACCGCTAATAGTAAAATAAATGGTACTGAAAAAGTCGGACTAAAAGTTTTCGGATATGCTACCGCTGCAAATGCAACTAATGTTAAAAAAATCATTAATGCAAATGTAATAACTTGATGCTTCATTTCCTCCGCACTTTTTCTTTTCCGATAAACAAGATCAACTTTAGGATTATTCGTTTGCTTTATCGCCATTGTTTATCCCACCATTCCCATTAAATATACTACAGTGAAAATAAACACCCAAACTACGTCAATAAAGTGCCAATAAATCGATGCAACATAAAACTTCGGTGCATTGTATAAATTTAGACCTCTCTTCGCATTCCTAAAGATTAATGTTAAAATCCAACACAATCCAAACAATACGTGGAGTCCATGTGTACCAACAAGAGCATAAAACGCGGAACCAAATGCGCTACTTCTCATAGTATGCTTAAATTCATGCGTATAATGATAAAACTCATATATCTCAAATCCTAAAAACCCTAAACCTAGCAGCACTGTTACTAGTAGCCAAAGTTGCATTTTCTTAAAATTAAAGTTTTTCATATGATACATCGCATATACGCTCGTTAAGCTACTCGTTAATAAAAGCATCGTCATAATGAAAACGAGTGGCATTTGGAACATCTCTTGAGATGTTGGTCCGCCATTTGTAGAATTCTTTAATGCTAAATATGTGCCAAATAAGGAAGCGAACAATACTGTTTCGCCTCCAAGAAATAACCAAAAACCGACAAACTTATTTTTCCCCTCAAGGGTTGCTTTTTCAGGCTCTGCTGGAAATGTTTCATTCGTTAATTTTTCATCTACATGCATTACGCCTTGCCCCCCTTATCTTCTAAATCTTCTTTATGAATATGATATCCATGATCATCAATTACTGAACGTAGGAACATTGTACCAAACGTAATAATTAAACCGATAATTGCTACTAATAACCAAAACTTATCTTTTCCACCCTGCATATACATTGCACCGAATGCCGCTATAAACAATCCTAAAGAAATGATAAATGGTGAAAATGATGGATTTGGCATATGAATATCACCCACTGGTTCCGCCGCTGTCATCTCTTTATTCCCTTCACGTTTTTCAATCCAAAACGGATCTAACCCGCGAACAAATGGTAATTGTTTAAAGTTATATTCTGGTGTAGGTGCTGGCATTGTCCATTCTAATGTACGTCCATCCCACGGATCACGACCAGCCTTTTCTTTTGATACTGTTGTTTTAATTACATTGAATAGAAGAACAATCGTTCCAAGAGCCATAAATACCGCTCCAATAGAACTAATCATATTGCCCATTTCCAACCCTTGACCTTCAAGATATGTGTAGTAACGACGTGGCATACCAATTAAGCCAAGGAAATGCTGAATGAAGAACGTTAAATGGAAACCGATAAAGAATAACCAAAATGTTATCTTTCCTAACGTTTCATTCAATACTTTATTAAACATCAGCGGCCAATAATAAT
Organism: Bacillus paranthracis; assembly: GCF_001883995.1. GTDB lineage: Bacteria > Bacillota > Bacilli > Bacillales > Bacillaceae_G > Bacillus_A > Bacillus_A paranthracis. The sequence goes on from NZ_MACE01000018.1 coordinate 250,761, forward strand.
GGGCTCCTGCAAGTAAACCAAATACAACACCACCGACAATTACATAATGAAAGTGAGCTACTACGAAATAGTTATCATGAAATTGATAATCAGCTGGTGCAGATGCTAGCATAACACCTGTAACTCCTCCCATTACGAATGATGGAATGAAGGCTACTGCCCACATCATCGGTGTCGTAAAACGAATACTTCCGCCCCACATTGTAAAGAGCCAGTTGAATATTTTAATACCGGTCGGAACGGCAATCGCCATTGTTGCAACTGAGAAAATAGCATTTGCAACTGGACCAAGCCCAACAGTAAACATATGATGCGCCCATACCATAAACCCTAAAAATCCAATTAATACTGTCGCAAACACCATCGACGAATAACCAAATAATCGTTTTTTCGAAAACGTCGCGAAGATTTCTGAGAATATTCCGAAAGCTGGGAGTATAAGAATGTATACTTCTGGATGACCGAAAATCCAGAATAAGTGCTCCCATATAATTGTATTCCCGCCCAGTGCTGGATTAAAGAAACTTGTTCCAAATAAGCGGTCTAACATTAAAAGTCCTAATCCTACAGTTAACGGCGGAAAAGCAAATAATATTAATGAAGATGTTACAAATGTCGTCCACGTAAACATCGGCATACGCATATACGTCATCCCTGGCGCACGCATATTAATAATGGTTACAAGGAAATTAATACCTCCAATTAATGTACCTATACCGGAGATTTGCAAGCCAAGCACATAAAAATCAACACCATGGCCTTTAGAGGCTAAAGCTAAAGATGCATAAGATGTCCATCCTGCATCAGGCGCTCCACCTAAAAACCAACTTAAATTTAAAAATACTCCACCAAAGAAAAATAACCAAAATCCGAGTGAATTCAAAAACGGGAACGCTACATCACGTGCACCAATTTGAAGTGGTACAGCGGCGTTCATAAATGCAAACACGAGTGGCATAGCTGCGAGGAAAATCATTGTTGTACCGTGCATAGTTAATACTTGATTATAAGCATCCCCAACAAGAAAAGCGTTGTTAGGAATCGCTAATTGAAGGCGAATAAATAGAGCTTCTATTCCGCCTATTATAAAAAACAATCCACCTGCAATTAAATAGAGAATGGCAATCTTTTTATGGTCTACTGTCGTTAAATAATCCCATATGACAGCACCCATCCCCTGTTTTTTTGCTACAGAACTCACGTTTTCAACCTCCCCTTCGCGAATAATCCCTCTTTACTTTTCAACTTTTAACGTTTGTAAGTATGCATTTAATGCATCAATTTGATCGTCTGTTAAGTTGCCATATTTACCAGTCATTTTATTTCCTGGTTTCATATTTTCAGGATCTTTCAGCCATTTTTTTAAGTTTTCTTCATTGTTTTCAGCAATGCCGGCAACTGTATCGCGATCCGCAAAGTTTGCTAAGTTTGGTGCGATACGAGCGGAAGGTGGTCTACTATCATTAGATCCAACTGCGTGACAACCAATACAGCTTTTATTAAATATTTCTTGGCCTTCTTGCGCCTTTGTTGAAGCTACTTCTTTCTTCCCATCAATTTTCTTCATATCAGCAAGCCACTTTTTGTACTCGCTTTCATCTAAAGCTTTCACTTTGAATTGCATTAAAGAATGTGATGGGCCGCAAAATTCTGTACAAAAACCATTATAAGTGCCCGATTTATCTGCCTTTAACCACATTTTGTTCACATTATCTGTATTTGTATCCATTTTCCCAGCTAAAGATGGAACCCAAAACGAATGTTTAATATCGGCACCCTTCAAATTCAAATACACTTTCTTACCTGTGGGGATGACTAAATCTTGAGAAGTTACTATCTTTTCTGATTTATAAGAAAATTCCCACCAATAAAGATTCGCTGTTACATCAACAACGATAGTATCTTTATCAATATTCTTTTTCTCCATCGCACTTACATCAGCAAGTTTGAATGTATATGTAACCGTCGGAACAGCTAAGATTAGCAAAAGAATAATCGGAATAACTGTCCATATAATTTCTAGTTTGTGATTCCCTTCAACTTGCTCCGGAATATAATCTTCCTGACCTTTCTTTTGTCGGAAACGCACAATTACATATAAGAAAATAATAGTAACTACTAGTACTACTCCTACCATGATCGCACTTGCTAGTAAGAGCAGATCATATTGCATTTTTGCTACTTCTCCTTGCGGAATTAAAGTAGATTGAAAGGCTTTACCGCATCCCCCTAACAGTAAAGCCAGCAGTGAAACGAACGAAAGCAGTCGCCACTGTTTCTTCATACAAACAACCCCCACTTTCCTTGTGAATTAGATTGTACTTTATAGTTAAGTAAAGTAAATCTCAACGTAAAGAAATCCAATTATGTCGTTGTCTTAGAAGAATGTAACTACAATCATTGATACAAATAAGATTGTTAAATAATTTAGGGAATAAACAAACATTTGCACAGACCATTTGATGTCATCTTTCTTACGGAAGCCATAAAAACCTAAAACGATCCATCCGATGTTAAGCAGTGTTGCAATTACCATAAATGTTATCCCTAGTCCACTCATATAAAATGGTAGTGGTAATAAACATACTGTCCAAATCATAATTTGGCGTTTCGTAATTTCAAATCCATGAACTACAGGAAGCATTGGAATTCCTGCGTTTCGATATTCATCAACACGTTTCATTGCTAATGCAAGGAAATGTGGGATTTGCCAAATAAACATAATTAAAAATAACATCCAAGCAATTGGATGGCCTAAAGATGGATCGATTGCTGCCCATCCAATTAAAGGTGGAACTGCACCAGATATACTACCTACAACAGTATTTAGTGTATACTTTCTCTTTGTCCATAAACTATATAGAACAACATATGTGAAAGCACCAATAAATCCCATTAAGACTGCCATTGGTGTTGTTAATAATAAAAATACAAAACCAAGAAGTAATATAACTAGTCCAAATGTAAGTGCAAATCCTGGTTTATACTTTCCAGTAACCGTTGGACGGGTCTTTGTTCTTTCCATTAATGGATCGATGTCTCGATCAATGTAGTTGTTTAAACAACATACCCCTGCCATAACTAATCCAGAACCAACGATTGTAAAGAATAACTTATCCAGATTGTCCATTACACTTAATCCATTAAAGTGTAATGCCAACCAAAATCCTGTAAATACAGTAAGTGTATTTGAGTTTACAATCCCCATTTTAACGAGCGCTTTTAAATCTTGTAACCGAGTTGTTTCCGGTACGCTTGTAACAGCAGACTCATCATGCAGCTCACTTGTTGCATGGTTCATCACTTTAACCCCCTCTTAAAACTTTCGTCTTTCTTTTTGCGCCTATTTCAAATTGAAATATTTCGCTTCTATATAGCAATATTATTACAGTAGAAACATTGTTAACCCATTCTACTACTAATCTACGCCCATACTCCAATATATTAAATCATATTTCCCGAACATTTTGTGAAGAAAACATGAACTTTTTGTGTCGAACATAAAAAACTTAATTGTTACTTATCCATATCATAACATGATGTTACCTTCTATAATAAACTTTTTTGTCATATTTAACACGTATTCTTCCCATTTCTTTTCAAAATAGCCTATTTTTCACCTAAAAATTTCCTTATAAACCTTATTTCCACACCCGTTTTCTCTTCCCTGTCTTCCCCCTCCATTTCTTTGCTATTTTATTATTTTTTATATATCATAGGAACTAGCGCGTTTTATTCTATACATAATGGAATGAAAATATTTCGCAATAACTTCATAGCAGAAAGATGGTGAAAGAGATTGCAACGCTTTATTAAATGGTTAGCAGTCATTACGAGTCTTGATTTATTAATAGTTTTATTAGGAGGCGCCTTAGTTACAAAAACAGGCTCTGGCCAAGGATGCGGTAAATCATGGCCACTTTGTAACGGTGAATTTGTTCCATCTAATTTATCAATGGAAACTATTATTGAACTAAGTCATCGCCTTACATCAGGATCAGCAGGAATTCTTGTCACTCTCCTTTGTATTTTGTCCTGGAAATATTATAAACATGTGCGCGAAACAAAAACGTTAGCAATTTTATCCTTCGTATTTTTAGTTGCACAAGCATTAATGGGAGCCGCAGCGGTTGTTTGGGGGCAAATGCCAGCTGTACTTGCTATCCATTTCGGTATTTCCTTAATTTCATTTGCTTCTGTCATTTTATTAACGTGTCTTATCTTTGAAATTGACCAAAAATTCGATGCACGTTCACTTATTATGGACAAAAAAATGAAATTTCATATTTATGGTGTAACAATTTACAGTTATATTGTCGTCTACACAGGGGCTTTAGTACGTCACGAACGAGCTAGCTTAGCCTGTCCAGACTTTCCTTTATGCAGCAAAAATAGACCTATGCCAACTCAATTACATGAATGGGTTCAAATGGGACATAGAGTTGCAGCGATGTTAATTTTCGCTTGGATACTATACGCGATGATTCTCGCTATCCGCCATTACAAACAGCAGCCTGTCGTATACTGGGGATGGATCATCTCATTTATCCTTGTTACACTTCAAGCTATCGTAGGAATTTTAGTCGTATTTACAAATGCTAGTTTATCAATGGCATTATTACATTCCCTATTCATTTCTTGCTTGTTTGCTGTACTATGCTATTTAGTTATGTTAGGTACAAGAAGTAAAGTGAATGCAAAAGAAGCTGCATCAATTTCTAAACAAACAAAATAAATGAAAATACCTTGCCCGAATTGGCAAGGTATTTTTTATTTTAGTGATCTAATTCAATGAGTAAGTCACCCGTTTGAATTGCATCTCCATCGTTAACATATACTTTTTTCACTTTACCATTAAACGGCGCTTGAACTGTCGTTTCCATTTTCATCGCTTCTGTAATTGCCATAGAATCGCCTTTTTTCACTTCATCGCCTTCTTTTACAACTACTTTAATAACCGTTCCTGGCATTGTTGCGCTAATGTGGTTTGGATTTTCACGGTTTCCTTTCACACGTTGTGCAACTGTCGCTTTCACACTTTCGTCTTTCACAACAATCTCACGTGGTTGACCATTAAACTCCAAGTAAAGCACACGATTTCCATCCGGCTGAGGCTCTCCAATTGATACTAGTTTAACCATCAATGTTTTACCTTGTTCAATTTCCACATCGATTTCTTCACCAAGTCTCATACCATAGAAGAATGTCGGTGTATCGAGCACAGATACATTTCCATAAATCTCAGCAACTTTTTCGTAATCCATAAATACTTTTGGATATAATGCATATGCAACTACATCAAACATCGTCACTTCGCGTCCAAGTTTATGGAATAGCTCTTCTTTTAACGCGTCGAAATCTACTGGTTCTAATAATTCACCTGGTCTTACTGTTAATGGTTCTTTCCCTTTTAAAATAATTTCTTGTAACTTTTTCGGGAAACCACCATATGGTTGTCCTAAATCTCCAGAGAACATTTCAACAACAGATCCTGGGAAGTCCATAGAATGTCCACGCTCTAAAACATCTTGTTCTGTTAAGTGATTTTGAACCATGAATAATGCCATATCACCAACAACTTTAGATGATGGTGTTACTTTAACAATATCACCAAACATGTCATTCACACGGCGGTACATTACTTTCACTTCATCGAAACGATCGCCTAAGCCAACCGCTTTCGCTTGTTGTTGTAAATTACTATACTGTCCGCCTGGCATTTCGTGCATATATACCTCTGTATGAGGAGCATTCATACCACTTTCAAACGGTGCGTAGTATTTACGTACATCTTCCCAGTAATGAGATAATTTTTCTAATGAATCTATATTAACATCTGGCTGTCTTTCGTTTCCACCTAACGCATAGTATAGCGTGTTCGCACTTGGTTGTGACGTTTGACCAGCCATAGAACTTACTGCTACATCGACAATGTCAACACCTGCTTCAATTGCCTTCGTATACGTTAATATACCATTTCCACTCGTATCGTGTGTGTGCAGGTGAATCGGAATCGATACCGTCTCTTTTAATGCTGAAACTAAATCATATGCTGCATTTGGTTTTAGTAAGCCCGCCATATCTTTAATACCTAAAATGTGAGCTCCTGATGCTTCTAATTCTTTTGCTAAATTTTTATAGTAATTTAAATCATATTTACTACGCAGTGGATCATGAATATCCCCTGTGTAACACATCGTTGCTTCTGCAATTTTACCAGTATCTCGTACAGCATCAATCGCAACTCTCATACCTTCTACCCAGTTTAAGCTATCAAAAATACGGAACACATCAATTCCAGCTTGGGCAGAACACTCCACAAACTTTTGAATTAAATTATCCGGATAGTTTTTGTAACCAACCGCGTTTGAAGAACGAAGTAACATTTGGAATAAAACATTTGGCATTTTTTCACGAAGATCTAGTAATCGTTCCCACGGATCTTCTTTTAAGAAACGATATGCAACATCAAACGTTGCACCGCCCCACATTTCTGCTGAGAATAAGTTCGGTAACATTCTCGCTGTCGGCTCTGCAATTTGGTGTAAATCTTTTGTGCGAATACGCGTTGCAAGTAATGACTGATGCGCATCACGGAACGTTGTATCCGTTAAAAGTACACGTTTTTGATCTTGTACCCATTTTACTAATCCGTCTGCCCCACGCTCATCCAAAATTTGTTTCGTTCCATTTTGGATTGGCTCTGAGTGTAATACATTCGGTATACGAGCATCTGGGAAAATTGGTTTCTCTTTTTTCCCTACCCCCGGGAAGCCATTTACTGTTACTGTCCCGATGTAATTTAACATTTTCGTTCCGCGGTCTTTACGTTTCGGGAACAAGAATAGTTCAGGTGACGCATCAATAAATGAAGTGTCATATTCCCCTGATAAGAAGTTTTTATGTTTTACTACATTCTCTAGGAATGGAATATTCGTTTTAATACCACGGATACGGAATTCTTTTAAGTTACGTTCCATTTTTGCAGCAGCTTGTTCAAAAGTAAGCGCCCATGTTGTAACTTTTACGAGTAAAGAATCATAGTACGGTGTAATAACAGCACCTTGGAAACTATTACCTGTATCAAGACGAACCCCAAATCCACCACCTGATCGATATGCCATAATTTTTCCTGTATCCGGCATGAAATTATTTAGTGGATCCTCAGTCGTTACACGAGATTGTATTGCAAATCCATGTACAACAACTTCCTCTTGCTTTGGAACACCTACCATTTTACTATGTAATGCATGTCCATCAGCTATTAAAATTTGTGATTGAACAATATCGACTCCTGTAATCATTTCTGTAATTGTATGTTCTACTTGAACACGCGGATTCACTTCAATGAAATAGAAATTATCATCTTTTACAAGAAATTCAACTGTTCCTGCGTTTAAATAATTTACATTTTTCGTTAACTTTACAGCAGCATCACAAATACGCTGACGCAAATCATCTGAAAGCGACACACTAGGTGCAATTTCTACTACTTTTTGATGACGACGTTGTACAGAACAGTCTCGCTCGTATAAATGAACAACATTGCCCTCTTCATCTGCTAAAATTTGAACTTCTATATGTTTAGGTTTTTCAACGAATTTTTCTACGTATACTTCATCATTACCAAAGGCTGCTTTTGCTTCTGACTTTGCTCGATTATACGATTCTCTTAATTCTTCACTAGTACGTACAATACGCATACCACGACCGCCACCGCCAAGGGAAGCTTTAATAATAATCGGGTAATCATACTTTTCAGCAAATTTTTCGACTTCTTCTAATGAATCTACTGGCCCATCACTACCAGGAATAACTGGAATTTGTGCTAGCTGCGCTTGTGTTCTTGCTTTCACTTTATCTCCAAACATATCTAAATGCTTACTTTTTGGACCGATAAAGATAATCCCTTCTTCTTCACAACGTTTTGCGAATTGAATATTTTCTGACAAGAAACCATATCCAGGGTGAATTGCATCTACATGATTACTTTTCGCAATCTCAATAATGCCCTCAATATCTAGATAAGCATCAATTGGCTTTTTTCCTTCCCCAACTAAATAGGATTCATCGGCTTTATAACGATGATAAGAACCACTATCCTCTTTAGAATAGATTGCAACTGTTTTTAATCCCAGTTCCGAACAAGCTCGAAACACACGAATTGCAATCTCTCCACGGTTAGCTACCAATACTTTTTGAATACGTTGCAGCTTTGTCATGATTTTCCCCCTCTACTTTCCTACCACTCTAGAGATAAAATATATACACACCATAAAGAGCGTGAAGTTCTTCACTTTCCACATTATATTATACTTAGAAAGCTTCACTTTATTTTTATCCATCATACCTTATTTTTTAACAAATGATAAGTTTTCTGAGCAATTTGTCTCACAAAAATAGTATAGCATACCTCTTCCTTTTCTAACAACTTAATTGTATATCACTTTTTATTAATGTGATATACAATTTACCTGAAAGATAAATTAATACATCATATTTAAAACTACTTAAAAATAAAAAACACATCATGCTCTAAAGCACAATGTGTTTTATTTTACAACTACAAGATGTGGTCCACCTTGTTCTCTTTCTTTAACTGTCTCGTTCTGTTGCTTCTCTTGTCGTTTTACATGACTAGCAATATTGAGTAATATCCCCATCGCGAGTAGATTAGCTAATAAGGAACTCCCGCCATAACTAACAAACGGTAAAGGAACTCCTGTAAGTGGTATTAATCCAGACATACCACCAACATTAACAAATGTTTGGACTCCAAACAAACTTGCAATTCCGATAGCTATTAAACTTCCAAATGGATCTTTACACTTTTGTGCAACTCTAAAGGCCCGAATAATTATAAGTAATAAACAGATTAAAATAATAGCCACACCTATAAAACCAAGTTCTTCAGATATAATTGCCATTATAAAATCCGTTTGTGGTTCTGGTAAGTAACCATACTTTTGTACACTATTTCCTAATCCTCTACCATTTAGCCCTCCCGAAGCAATTCCAATAAACGAATTTATTAATTGAAATCCATCCTTTTGCGGATCGCTAAATGGATCAAGAAAAACAGAAAACCGTGCTTTTTGGTACTGACTTAATTTATAACTCCCAAGAAAATACAACGCCGGAGCCCATACTATAGATGTTAACAAGAATCTCTTTATCCATAAATTTACATTAACTCCTGAACAAAGAAACATAATTCCTACTGTTCCCGCAATTAACATATCGGTACCTAAGTCATTTTGCTTTAAAATTAAAAACATGATTAAACCAACACCTAAAAGTACTGGTCCTGATCCTTTAAAAACAGACGTATTCGTTTCTTGCCTTTTCGCAAAGAAATGGGCCAATACGAGAATAACTGTTATCTTAACAAATTCCGCAGGCTGTATTCCAAATATCCATCCATTTGCACCATTTACCGCTTTAGCAAAGAAGGCAGCTGCTGCTAATAATGCTACACTAATTCCATAACTCCCCAATAAAAAGATTCGTTTTCTCCACACTTTATATGGGATAATAACAAGAATTATTAATACTATTGTCCCAGCAGCTAAAGTAATTAATTGTCTTTTAAAAAAGAAATTTGCTGGTTTATCAAACCTCGAAATCGCAACAATGGAACTAGAACTATATACCATTATAACTCCCAGCACACATAAGATAACAAGAGGAAGTAATAATGAATAATCCATTGATTTCCATACTCTTTTCATTTCATTTCCTCTCTCTGTTTCAATTTAATTATTGTTGTATTCCATATGTACATTGATTCTTCCTGCTTTATTATACAAATAAAAAGCTCAAACTTTTTCAGTTTGAGCCCCCTTATTTGAACCCGTTATTGTTGTTTGTTTGTAAATGCTTCATGAAGTGCAGATAACTCACGTTCAAGCTCTCCTAACATTGCTTTCCCTTGTTCTTCTGCAATAAGACCAAGGCGAACTGCAAAATCGACTTCGCGGGATAGTCCAAACATTTGTGTGTCTAACACTTCTTCATATAATGGACATTGCGGCATTGTAAGATGGTCCATTTGCACCTTAATAAGTCTTAAAATCTTCTCCGCATCCGCTTGTAGAAGGGCTAGTGCCTTTTCCTGATGATTTGATACTGTCTCAGACGCCAAATTGATTCCCTCCGTTTCCGTCCTACTCTCTCCTATCTATTAATATTAGCGATAGTTTTAATAAATTGCAATAGAAACATTTTTTGTGACAATAGTGTCTAATACTATTATACTGAAAAGTGGGAGTATAACACAAATGGGGGAACAACAATGAGCGAAATTTTATTTATTAATGGAAAAGTTCGTTTTCCAATCACTATCGATCCAACCGTTTGGATCTTTGATGATCGAAAAGTAGATTTGACAACTTACTTTGATGAAACGAGAGAAAACACTTCAGAACTAGAAGCTTATTTAAAAAACACTTCGGAACATTGGGATCGCGAAATCCGTGATGGTGCTGCTTTCCCGCCGATACAACAAAGTGTAAAGAAATTTAAAAAAGAACAGCTAATTACTGGAACGTTCGGTATACCATTTCAACCTTTTCTTGCTAATGCCGAAATTTCAGATGACGCTACGCAAGTCGAGATCGAAACAGTAGATGATACAATAACGCTTCCATTAGAAACTGTCAAACATGCTATTCTTGGTTTTTCAAAAGAAGGAAAACCATTAAAAGAAGATGGACCTGTTCATTTATATTACAATGATGGATCTAATAGACAAAATCCAATCCGTAACATCCGCAAATTTACAATTATTTAAAGAAAAGGAGTGAGCTTTTGCTCACTCCTTTTTATAGTAAATCTGCGGCTAGTTGAGCTAAATTAGATCGCTCCCCTTTAACAAACTTTACATGACCACTAATACGTTGCTCTTTAAACTTCTCTACAACGTATGTTAAACCGTTATTATATTCATCCAAATACGGATGATCAATTTGCTGAGGATCTCCCATTAATACGATTTTACTTTTTTCTCCTACCCTCGTTAGTATCGTTTTCACTTCATGCTTCGTTAAATTTTGTGCTTCGTCAATTATAATGAATTGATCTGGAATACTTCTCCCGCGTATATACGTAAGAGCTTCTACTTCTATCGAACCCATTCCAGCTAAAATAGCATCTAACTCTCCTGGTTTTTTCGTATTAAATAAATACTCTAGATTATCAAAAATCGGTTGCATCCACGGTCTTAACTTTTCTTCTTTTTCTCCCGGTAAATAACCGATATCTTTCCCAACTGGAACAATTGGCCGTGCAACGAGTAGTTTTTTATATAACCCTAAATCTTCCGTTTGCATGAGCCCCGAAGCTAAAGCTAGTAATGTCTTTCCTGTACCAGCTTTCCCTGTTAGCGTAACTAGTGGAATATCTTCACGAAGCAACAATTCTAATCCCATAATTTGCTGCACATTTCGTGGTCGTATTCCCCATACTTGTTCATTTGGAAAAATAAGTTTCTTTACCTTCTTACCTAAATGATCCACAATGCCTAGTGCTGAACTAGATCCACCTAACGCATCTTTCATTACTACAAACTGATTTGGATAAAAAGGATGATTTGCAATTTCGGATAAAGGCAATTCGCCTTTTTCATAAAAATAATCCAATTGTTCTTTTGATATATATCCTTCTAAAAATCCTGAATATATATTTTCCACTTCAATAACCCGATCACTTAAATAATCTTCCGCCTTTAAACCTATTGCATCTGCTTTTACCCTTACGAGCACGTCTTTACTTACTAAAATAACAGACTTCCCGTCCTCTTTTTCTTGTTCTTCTAAAGATAGATTTTTTGCTACAGCTAAAATTCGATTATCATTTGTTTTTTCTACAAAAATATCTTGTAGTTGGACAAACGAACGATGATTTAATTCAATACGAAATGTACCGCCGTTTTCTAGCGGAATACTTTCATGCAGTTTTCCTATTTCACGAAATTTGTCTATTAACTTAGATACATAACGAGCGTTTCGTCCTACTTCATCCATATAACGTTTTTTCGAATCAACCTCTTCTAATACAACTGCTGGAATCACTACTTCATTGGTTTCAAATGAAAAAATAGATAAAGGATCCTGCAAAAGTACATTCGTATCTAACACATAAATTTTATCCAACCTGTTACCCCCTGACTCCACTTTTAAATTTGTAGAACAAGGGTTTCATCCATAAAATATGGACGAACCATTGTTATAATTATATGTACCGTATAAACGAGGTAGAATCGAAATTTATAGCCATTAAACCTTTTATTTATTTTTTATTCATTTCTATTCAATATATTACTTTTAATTATAATTATTAACATAAAATCACAATAAGCGATTACAAAAGTTAATAACTGACTTTCTTATTTATCACATTTATAATTCTTTCATTCCTGCTAACACTTGGTTATCGAGCTTTTTAGCTGCACGAAGATCATACGTTTTTTCATATGTTGGCTCAATTGCAAGTTTTGCACCATAAAACATAACATCACGTACTTCTTGTACATTTACTTCTATTACAGTTAATTTTAGAGGAATGCCTTCCATTCTATCAGTCAAAATTTCACCTGCACCACTTATGGAAAATACGGATTCATTCGCCATTATAGTCAATACCACTCCAGTACTATGTCTTATATTTTCCACAATACGTGAACGTTGATCTACTGCAAATCGAATACTAGTTTTACTCACTGCATACACCCAAGAAATAGCACTTACGTTAGGCACTTGTTTTTCAAAATCTGTTGTTGCTACCATAACAATACACTCTTTACGTAACGTTTGTACTAAATCATCTGTTAATGTGGGCTCTACTACATTCGCCATATTTCCACCTCCAAATATACTTCATATATCCTTATCATAACCTATTTTTTGAATTGCGAAAATATTATTTTTTCCCACTATTATTCAAAAACATTACACTTCCATGATATACTTATACTGATAGAATTCGTATTGAGGTGACGAAATGAGAGTCAAATGTATGATTTGTGATAAAAAAGATATGTTAGATGATGAAAATCCTATGGCAAAAAAGCTGCGTAATCGCCCTATTCATACATATATGTGCATGGAATGTTCGGAACGAATTGCTGAACGTACGATGGAACGTCATGCAAGTGGTAATTTCCGATTATATCGTGATAAAAAAGTCGAAGACGATTGGTAAAATATAAATAAGTCCTTTATCAATATGATAAAGGACTTATTTATATTTTTCAGGTTCGCGATTCATTTGATCCAAAAAACAATCAATAGCTTCTAATGGAAACCTTGCAGATTTTCTTTCTCCATTTATTTCATATGTAACTAAATACATTTCCTCGTTCTTCTTAACTTCCACATTTCTCAATTTATGTTCTTCATATATCATATTTTGAAATAACAAATACGTTTCTTTTGCAGCACGATCATCCGGACGTGCTTCGGCAACTGTTTTAATTGTTAACCAATTATATAACGCATCTTGTACGGAACGCATAAAACTCCCCCTCATCCTGCTTTTTGTTGTCTTGCTTGACGTAATCGCAACCTATAAATCCCAAGTACAATTGCTGCTACAACAAGCCCCTCTCCAACAGGTAAAAAAACTGCAAAGAAAGTTAATACTGTACACCCAATCGCTAACGATATATATATCACTATATTTTTTATTATAGATAGTTTTCTTGCAAAACCTAAATTATACACAAGTGCACTTAATATAATAATGACGCCATACAGTAACCACATCCCTAGCTCTGGATTTTCATCGACTTTACATAACTTCGCAAAAAACGACATTCTTTCTAACACCATTTATCCCCCTTCCTCATAAATCAAACCATTTTTCTTTATGTACTTAATACAAGAGTAACCTGTGAAAAAAATACTGTCCACAAAAAGAGTAAATATTCTAAAAAAAAACATAAAAAAACAGCTACCTTAATTAAAGGTAGCTGTTTTACTATTTTACGCTTCTACAGATTTCTTTTTCTTAGCAGCTCTTTCACGTTCGCTCTTATCAAGAATCTTTTTACGTAAACGAATTGATTCTGGAGTTACTTCACAGAACTCGTCATCGTTTAAGTACTCTAATGATTCTTCTAAAGTCATTAAGCGTGGTTTTTTCATTGTTGAAGTTTGATCTTTCGTCGCAGAACGAATGTTAGTTTGTTGTTTCATTTTCACAACGTTAACTGTTAAGTCATTCTCACGAGTGTGTTCTCCGACAATCATACCAGCATATACTTCTGTACCTGGTTCAACGAAGATTACACCACGATCTTCAACTTGCATAATACCGTATTGTGATGCTTTTCCTGTTTCAAGTGAAACTAGAACACCTTGACGACGTCCACCAACTTGTCCAGCGTGTACTGGTTGGTAGCAATCGAATGTATGGTTTAAAATACCGTAACCACGAGTTAATGTTAAGAATTCTGTTGTGTAACCAATTAAACCACGTGCTGGAACCATGAAAGTAAGGCGAACTTGACCGTTTCCGTTATTCACCATATCTAACATTTCACCTTTACGAGCACCCATAGATTCCATAATAGAACCAGTGTATTCTTCAGGTACATCGATTTGTACACGCTCTACAGGCTCACATCTTACGCCATCAACTTCTTTAATAATTACTTCTGGCTTAGATACTTGTAGTTCATAACCTTCACGACGCATGTTTTCAATTAAGATAGATAAATGTAGTTCCCCACGTCCAGATACGATCCATGCATCAGGAGACTCTGTATTATCTACACGTAAACTTACATCTGTTTCTAATTGTGAACGAAGACGCTCTTCGATTTTACGAGATGTAATGTATTTACCTTCACGACCTGCAAATGGACTGTTATTTACAAGGAACGTCATTTGTAGTGTTGGCTCATCAATACGTAATAATGGTAACGCATCTTGATGTTCAACTGGACATACTGTTTCACCAACGTTAATGTCTTCCATACCAGAAACAGCTACTAAGTCTCCAGCTTTTGCTTCTTCAATTTCTTGACGTTTTAATCCCATGTAACCAAATAATTTTGTTACGCGGAATTGTTTTACGCTTCCGTCTACTTTCATTAAAGCAACTTGTTGTCCAACCTTCATTGTACCGCGGAATACGCGTCCAACTCCAATACGTCCAACATAGTCGTTGTAATCAAGAAGTGCTACTTGGAATTGAAGTGGCTCTTCGCTGTTATCAATTGGTGCAGGAATATGTTCAATAATTGTATCAAATAATGATTTCATATTCTCTTCTTGATTTGCTGGGTTTGAATCTAAGCTTGCTGTTCCGTTCATTGCTGATGCAAATACAACTGGGAACTCTAATTGATCTTCGTTTGCACCAAGTTCGATGAATAAGTCGATTACTTCATCAACTACTTCATCAGGGCGAGCGAAGTCACGGTCAATTTTATTTACTACTACGATTGGAGTTAAGTTTTGCTCAAGAGCTTTCTTTAAAACAAATCGTGTTTGTGGCATACAACCTTCATATGCATCAACAACAAGTAAAACACCATCAACCATTTTCATAATACGTTCTACTTCTCCACCGAAGTCAGCGTGACCTGGTGTATCTAAAATGTTAATTCTTTTATCTTCATAGTGAATCGCAGTATTTTTCGCTAAAATTGTAATACCGCGCTCTCTTTCTAGATCATTTGAATCCATTGCGCGCTCTTCAACGTGTTCGTTCGCACGGAAAGTCCCCGCTTGACGTAATAACTGGTCAACAAGTGTTGTTTTACCATGGTCAACGTGGGCAATAATTGCTATATTACGTAAATCTTGTCGTTTTTTCAACATGTCCAACTCCTAATGTCTTTTTAATCCTTCTCTATTATAAGAGCGAAGGGGATACAATAGCAATTAAAATAAAATCAAGAATGAAAATATAGTTGTATTCTTACTTTTGTGAAAGTAAAATGAGATTGGAGGGTGAAGAAATGGAACACATTCAATATCGCTTTTTATTAACTGCAATTATCGGTGTTATTTTCTTAATTGGTATCGGCATTATGATTGCTGAAAATAGTCCAATCGGTATTATTATTTGCATTATCGGCACATTTGTTACAGTTGGATACGGTTTTGTAACAAAAAGAAAAATGCGTAAATCGCAATAACGTCAAAAAGTAAGAAGCCTGTATACAGCCTCTTACTTTTTTTGTTACTTGGATATAAAGTGAAACTTTAATCAGTGGTTTTTTTCTTCATCCCCCACTGATTATCAGCCCTCACCAATCGGGATAAACGATAACACTTCTTCATACACCCCTGGCTTCGCAACTAATACGCTACTCTTCTCTACGATAGAAAGTGGCGCTCCGGAGAATGTTGTTACCTTGCCTCCAACTTCCTCTACAATTATCTGTCCCCCGCCAAAGTCCCATGGTGATAATCTAGGTGTTACATATGCATCGATTCTTCCAGTTGCAACGTATACCATCTCTAATGCTGCACAGCCATATGATCTCGTGCCTCTTGCTTTCTTAACAAGTGCCATCATACTTTCCATATTAAGCAATGGATTGTCGGTAAGCCATATCGCATTTAAAGCTACAATACCTTGCTCTACAGTACCTTTTTCTAATAAAGGTATCGGTACTTCATTACAAAATGCTCCAGCCCCTTTTAACGCATGATATAATTCATCATGAACTGGATCATAAATAAGTCCAATCTTTCCGATACCGTTCTCATAAATTCCAATTGAAATTGCAAAATTTCTTTTTTGGTGAACAAAGTTCATCGTGCCGTCAATTGGATCAATTAACCAAACAACCCCGTCAGAAGAAGTTACCTCGTCTCCATAGCCCTCTTCACCTAAAATATGATGATGTGGGAATGTTTCTTTAATTTTCCCAATTAAAAACTGTTCTATTTCTCGGTCCATATTTGTTACTAAATCAGCTGCATTTGATTTTGTTTCTATAATAAGTGCTTTTTTCATTGATGCCATTAAATGCTCTCCCGCATCCCGAATCCACTGTTTGGCGTGTGCATCGATGTCTTTCCATACTTCTTGCATGTTTAAACACTCCGATCTATACTGTTCACAGAAAAAACGAACCCTTTATAAGGTTCGCACCAACTAATTTTTTATACATATACTATTATTACGCTTCTAAACGAATCATTTCAAGTCTTAACACTTCTAACTTTTGTACACACTCTTCTTTTTTCTGTTTATCATCTTCCATCATCGCATCATATAAAGTTGCTAATTCATAATCTAGCTCCAAACGTAGCACCGGTATTCTCTTTTCAGCATCTGTTCTCTTTAACGCATTAATCACCTGTCTCATATTATTTGCCTCCTCCCAATATTCGTCTGCCCTCGGACTAGAATTAATTCAATTTTCTGATTTTTTGTTTTATACTATACTATGTTGGATAAATCATCTATGCAACAAAATTATATTTTTTTATTTAAATTTTTTTGTGCTGTTTTTTTTATGAATAGTACAAGCTATGCTAAAATAAAAGCAAAATAGGAGTTGGAGGAACAATCATGACACTACAAACATTCAAATCAACTGATTTTGAGGTCTTTACAGTTGATGGTCTCGAAGAACGAATGAGTGCAATTAAAACGAACATTCATCCTAAGCTAGAAGCTTTAGGGGAACAGTTTGCAGCGTATTTATCCAAACAAACTGATGAGAACTTTTTTTATCATGTAGCAAAACACGCACGTCGCAAAGTCAATCCACCAAACGATACTTGGGTTGCTTTTTCAACAAATAAACGCGGATATAAAATGCTACCACATTTCCAAATTGGATTATGGGGTACTCATGCCTTCATATACTTTGGTTTAATCTATGAGTGTCCACAAAAAGTGGAGACGGCTCACGCCTTCTTAGAACATATAAATGATTTAAAAACAAATATTCCAAATGACTTCGTTTGGTCCATTGACCATACTAAACCAAGTGTAAAATTACATAAAACACTTGAAACAAATGATTTACAAAAGATGATTGAACGTCTAGCTACTGTAAAAAAAGCAGAATTATTAGTTGGTATTCATATATCACCAGAGGAGTTTTCAGCAATGACCAACGAACAATTCCTTGCTAAGATTGAATCTACGATGCAATCACTCCTTCCTTTATATGCACTTTGTAATCGATAGTAGAAAACGGACAATTTATATTGTCCGTTTTTAGTTGTTATCACATTATATCACTTCAGTTTTTATTTTTCAAAATATTTTTTACATTTTCACAAGCTTTTCTTCTTCAATTTCTTTAGCCTTCTGAATCGCACGGTATATAGAATATCCACTTACTTCTTGAAACTCTTTATCAATTTTCTTTTCTTCTGCTTTCGATGGAACAATCTCTTTAAAACGACGATATAAACCCATTAATTCTTCTCTTACAATTCCTTTTTCATATGCTTTCTCAATCGCTTCATAAAACTTCACAATTGTAACCATTTCCTCATTTGACCAATCATAATCTAACGGATATTGATATTCCATTTCGCACCTCATTTATCATTTCTTCTTATTTCAATACGCTATCTTAAAGTGATTTTTTCTACTTCACTATAGTCACTTTGCATTATACACTATTTATTCATTTTAATGGAATTGCCTTCCACTAGAAGTTAGTAGGCAGCTACTATTTAACATACTCACCGTAAAAATATTTTTTGCTATACATCTATAATTATTGGTGATATAATGCTTTTGTTTTATAGGAAATAAAGTGAAGCTCCCATCTCAAAAAAGCTTTTGTGAATGGCAGAAAAACAAGTCTCATTCTAAAAAAGAACTTAACTTTTTTAGAACAAGATTATATAAAACAAACTCTAATAAATATAAAAAAAAGAAGGGGTGTATAGATTGTCCCAATACGAAACACCATTGTTTACCGCTTTAGTTGAGCACAGTAAGCGAAATCCAATTCAATTCCATATTCCAGGTCATAAAAAAGGGCAAGGCATGGATCCTGAATTTCGCGAATTTATTGGGCATAATGCATTAGCAATTGATTTAATTAACATTGCGCCGCTCGATGATTTACATCATCCAAAAGGTATGATTAAAGAAGCACAAGATTTAGCAGCCGCTGCATTTGGTGCGGATCATACTTTCTTTTCTATTCAAGGTACAAGTGGCGCAATAATGACAATGGTGATGAGCGTTTGCGGTCCTGGTGACAAAATACTAGTGCCACGAAACGTGCATAAATCAGTAATGTCAGCTATTATTTTCTCAGGTGCAAAACCTATTTTCATGCATCCTGAAATTGATCCAAAACTTGGTATTTCACATGGAATCACAATCCAATCTGTCAAAAAAGCACTTGAAGAGCACTCAGATGCGAAAGGCTTACTTGTTATTAATCCAACATACTTTGGCTTTGCTGCGGACTTAGAACAGATTGTACAATTAGCACATTCTTACGATATCCCTGTACTCGTTGATGAGGCTCATGGTGTTCATATTCATTTTCACGATGAACTGCCGATGTCAGCGATGCAAGCCGGTGCAGATATGGCAGCAACGAGTGTTCACAAATTAGGTGGATCTTTAACGCAAAGTTCTATTCTTAATGTAAAAGAAGGCCTTGTGAACGTAAAACATGTTCAATCTATTATTAGCATGCTTACGACTACATCAACGTCTTACATCTTGTTAGCCTCCCTAGATGTTGCTAGAAAACGTCTTGCTACAGAAGGAAAGGCGCTCATAGAACAAACAATACAATTAGCGGAACAAGTTCGTAATGCTATAAATGATATTGAACATCTTTACTGTCCAGGGAAAGAAATGCTAGGTACGGATGCTACTTTTAACTATGATCCTACAAAGATAATTGTATCTGTAAAAGATTTAGGTATTACAGGCCATCAGGCTGAAGTATGGCTTAGAGAGCAATATAACATTGAAGTAGAACTCTCAGATTTATACAACATACTATGTCTTGTCACTTTTGGGGATACAGAAAGTGAAACGAATACACTTATTGCGGCATTACAAGATTTATCAGCAACATTTAAAAATAAAGCTGATAAAGGTGTTCAAGTGCAAGTAGAAATTCCAGAAATACCTGTGTTAGCACTTTCTCCTCGAGATGCTTTTTATTCGGAAACAGAAGTCATCCCATTTGAAAATGCAGCAGGTCGTATTATAGCTGATTTCGTTATGGTTTATCCGCCAGGGATTCCAATCTTTACTCCGGGGGAAATTATTACACAAGATAACTTAGATTATATTCGTAAAAACTTAGAAGCAGGTTTACCTGTACAAGGTCCTGAAGATATGACATTACAAACATTACGCGTGATTAAAGAGTACAAGCCTATCAGTTGATAGGCTTTTCTTTCACCCTTTTGGCCTTTTCTCATACGATATTATGTAATGTAACGTATAGGTGGGGATACTATTATGATTGTAATAGGCCGTTCTATTGTACATCCTTATATCACAAATGAATATGAGCCATTTGC
Organism: Bacillus paranthracis; assembly: GCF_001883995.1. GTDB lineage: Bacteria > Bacillota > Bacilli > Bacillales > Bacillaceae_G > Bacillus_A > Bacillus_A paranthracis. The sequence goes on from NZ_MACE01000018.1 coordinate 271,250, forward strand.
AAATGAGAAACAACAAATTTTATCTATAATGGCAGGAAATCAAGAAATCTATTCCTTCCGAACATCTGGTGAACTCAGCTTTGATCTAAATTTGCGTGTTAATATTATTACTTCTGCATTAGAACTTTTTCAAAGTGGTTTTCAGTTTCGTACATTTCAACAATCTTTTTGTAACCCTCAGTATTGGAAAAGAACATCTCTTGGAGGATTCGAGCTCCTTCCAAACATACCCCCTTCCATTGCCATACAAGATATTTTTAAAAACGGAAAACTATATGGAACTGAATGTGCCACCGCTATGATCATTATTTTTTACAAAGCTTTACTAGCATTATATGAGGAAGAAACTTTCAACCGTCTCTTTGCAAACCTTTTACTTTATACGTGGGACTACGATCAAGATTTAAAGCTCATAACAAAGACAGGTGGCGATCTTGTCCCAGGTGATCTCGTTTACTTTAAAAATCCACAAGTGAATCCAGCTACAATCGAGTGGCAAGGAGAAAATACTATCTATCTAGGAAATTTCTTTTTTTATGGGCATGGCGTAGGTGTAAAAACAAAAGAAGAAATTATATACGCATTAAATGAGCGACGAGTCCCTTACGCTTTCATTTCCGCTTTCTTAACCGATACTATTACCCGTATTGATAGCCGTCTCATGAGCTACCATGCTTCTCCTAGCACACCACAGACATCCATAGGATTTATTCCGATTAGAGATGATGCAATTGTTGCAACAGTTGGCAACACAACTACAGTTTATTAAAAAAGCACCTACATATGTAGGCGCTTTTTTTATTTAAGCTTTTGAATGTTCTTTATGGTCACAGTCGCAATGAGATCCACATTTCCCGTATAGTACTGTTGATTTTTCATCTTCAAAATGTCCGATTGTTCCTTCACATACTTGGCATACGATTGTTCCCATTTTTCATTTCCCCCTGAGTTTTAATAGTAATCTATTTATTTATTTATCATTAAGCTTTCGCATTATCTCTACTAGCACAGTCACAATTTGTTCCGCATTTTCCGTAAAGCACTGTCGTTTTTTCATCTTCAAAATGTCCGATTGTTCCTTCACATACTTGGCATACGATTGTTCCCATTTTTCATTTCCCCCTAAGTTTATGGTCCTAAAAACTTTCAGCTGTCCATTTCCTATCAATTATTGGGCTTTTGTATGCTCTGTGTGATCACATCCGCAAGATCCACATTTCCCGTAAAGTACTGTTACTTTCTCATCCTCGAAGTGTGCAATTGTACCTTCACAATCTTGACATACGATTGTTCCCATTTTTCATTTCCCCCTAAGTTTATAATCCCAAAAACTTTTTTGTAACCGCTTAACTTTCTGTCTTTATTTTAATATGTTATACTTTTTACGTCAATAGGTTTTTAGTATAACACATTAAATATTTTAAATTTAAATTAGTATGCGATATTCAAATAAAAAAACAGCCATATTTATACGTACGACTGTTTTACATTATTTATTCTTCGTATTCCGCATGCAAAGATGTAGATGGAACTAGAAATGAGAAAAACTGAGATAACTCAGCTGCTTCCTCTTCTGAGCCTAATTTGAACACTTCCTGTAAATGTTGAACATTCTCTACATCATCTCGTCCAAGTAAAGTAGACCTTCCTGTTTGCATGCAAACAATAAGTGGCTTTCCAAAGAACATATTTGTATAAATAACACCAAAATCATAACGATTATCATGTGTCATAAACCCCAAAAATCGTACCTTCACACTTTCATGCTCATCATACAATTTTTCAAACATCGGTTTCCACCTTTCTACATCACCTTTCATTAGTATATTAAACAAAAAAAGGAATACTCCTTTTAATTGTCAAAAAATTCAGTAGGATGTAGAATGAGAGTATTCTACTAAGTTAGGGGGAACTTATATGCAACATGCCTTTATTACGCTTGTACCTAAATCCAATCAACAATCTGTTTCAATAGATGATATAAAACAACTTTTTCATTATTATAAAACAGTTACTTCCAAAACCGGTGTTCAAATTAATTACGCTTATACAAATACCGCTTTTCCGTATGAAATTTTAGATACATCAGCAACAACATTCAAACTACAATCTACTCACGATCGATATGACTCCATTTATGTTGGTGTCGGTATAGAAAAGGAACAAACTTATATTCAAGTTTCTTTACCACCTAATGCAACATTTGGTGATAAAGGAAAAGCAAATGAATTTTGCCGTTTTCTAGCGAAGAAATTAGAAGGAGAGTTAAAATTATTTAATGGAAGAACAATGTATTTCTATAAACGTTAATTTAAAAAATAGAAAATATAATTAAGAAAAGTATGCAATTTGAACACGTAAGGAATAATGCCTGCTTTCTAATTTGCAATACAAAATATGCGATCACATATGCTAAATAAAGAAATACAAAAAATAGAATAACTTTATAATGCAACTTATCACCATTTGACAATGATAATACAACGGAAAAACCACTCCATAATAAAAAATGATAAAATATAACATGTAATATTCTCATGGAACCTTCTCCTTTGACATGCTCTATTTTATTAATATATGGTATTAAGTTTGAATCAATTACATATTACACGAAAGCATATATATGGCTTTTGGATTTATATATGTTTTAACAATTCAATTAAATTATTATATATTCATTCGACAAGTACGTATAAAGACCTTGCAAGCCACTTTTATTATAAAATAAAAAATAGCCCATCTCTTTAAATAAGAGATGGGCTATTTTCATTACTTAAATTATTTTACAATGTGAATTGGCATTCCAAGAGCAACTTCAGCTGCTTCCATTGTGATTTCACCTAATGTTGGGTGAGCGTGGATTGTTTGAGCGATATCTTCTGCTGTCATTCCAGCTTCGATAGCTAAACCAATCTCAGAAATAATATCAGAAGCGCCTGCACCTGCAACTTGAGCACCTACAAGAAGACCATCTTCTTTACGTGTTACAAGTTGTAAGAAACCGTCAGTGCTGTTTAATGATAATGCACGACCGTTAGCAGCGAATGGGAACTTAGATACAGTTACAGTCATTCCAGCTTCTTCAGCTTGTTTCTTAGTGTAACCAACAGATGCTAATTCTGGATCAGTGAAGCATACTGCAGGAATTCCGATGTAATCGATAGCTGACGCATGGCCACTAATTGCTTCTACAGCTACTTTACCTTCGTAAGAAGCTTTGTGAGCTAATGGTGGTCCAGGAACGATATCACCGATTGCATAGATGTTTGGTACATTTGTACGACATTGCTCATCGATTTCGATGATGCCGCGGTCAGTCATTTTAACTCCAACTTGCTCAAGACCGATTTCTTGAGTGTTTGGACGACGACCTACAGTTACTAATACGTAATCTGCTTCTACAGTTTGGATTTCACCTTTAACTTCGAAGCTAACTTTTACGCCAGTTTCTGTTTCTTCAACGCCTTTAGCCATAGCTTTTGTATGGATTGTTACGTTACCTTTTTTCTGTAGAGCACGTTTAACAACAGAGCTCATAGCTTTTTCGAAACCAGCTAAGATTTCGTCGCCAGCTTCTACTACAGTAACTTCTGTACCGAAGTTAGCATATGCAGTACCTAATTCCATACCGATGTAACCGCCGCCGATTACAACAAGTTTTTTAGGAATTTCAGGTAAGCTTAAAGCACCTGTAGAGTTGATAACACGTTTAGAGTATTTGAATCCTGGAATTTCGATTGGTGTAGAACCAGTTGCAAGAACAGCATTTTTAAACGTATAAGTTTGAGCTGCATCTTCAGTCATTACGCGTAATGTGTTAGCATCTACGAAGTAAGCTTCACCGCGAATGATTTCAACTTTGTTACCTTTAAGAAGGCCTTCAACACCGCCAGTTAATTTCTTAACTACGCCGTTTTTCCATTCTTGAACTTTTGTAAAGTCAACTTTTACGTTCTCTGCAGTGATACCCATGTCATCAGAATGCATTGCATTCTCATAACGATGACCTGCATTGATTAACGCTTTTGAAGGAATACATCCAACGTTTAAGCATACGCCACCAAGGTTAGCTTTTTCAATAATCGCTACCTTTTGACCTAATTGTGCTGCACGAATTGCCGCAACGTATCCACCAGGACCTGCACCAACAACGACTGTATCTAATTCAATTGGGAAATCTCCTACTACCATTGTTATTACGCCTCCATTACTAATAATTGTGGGTCATTCAATAGACGTTTAATTTGGTTTAATGCTTTTTGAGCAGTTGCGCCGTCAATTAAACGATGGTCAAAGCTTAGAGATAATGCTAATACTGGAGCTGCAACGATCTCACCGTTTTTCACAACTGGTTTCTCAGCGATACGGCCGATACCAAGGATTGCTACTTCTGGGTGGTTGATAACTGGAGTGAACCATTGTCCACCTGCAGAACCAATGTTTGTAATTGTGCAAGAAGCGCCTTTCATTTCAGCAGGAGCTAAACGACCTTCACGTGCTTTACCAGCAAGATCATTGATCTCGTTAGAAATTGTGAAGATAGACTTGCGATCTGTATCTTTAACAACTGGTACTAATAGACCTTTGTCTGTATCAGCTGCGATACCGATGTTGAAGTAATGTTTATGAACTACTTCTTGAGAAGCATCATCTAAAGAAGTGTTTAACATTGGGTATTCACGTAATGCAGATGTTAAAGCTTTAACAACGTATGGAAGGTAAGTTAATTTAATACCTTTGTCAGCTGCCACAGCTTTGAACTTCTTACGATGAGCAACAAGTTCAGTTACATCTACTTCATCCATTAATGTTACGTGAGGAGCTGTATGTTTAGAGTTAACCATTGCTTTCGCAATTGCTTTACGGATACCACTCATTTTCTCACGAGTTTCTGGATATTCACCAGCTGGGATTGGTTGTGCTTTTGGTGCTTCTTCTTTCGCTGCTGCTGGAGTAGCTTCTACTGCTGCTGGAGCCTCAGTTGCTGCTACTGCTTGTCCACCATTTGCAAATGCATCGATGTCAGCTTTTACGATACGACCGTTCTTACCAGAACCAGCTACTTTATGAATGTCTACGCCGTTTTCACGAGCATATTTACGAACAGATGGCATAGCGATTACGCGCTCATTTACTACTTCTGCAGTTGCTGCTGGAGTAGCTTCAGCTTTAGGAGCTTCTTCTTTTGCTTCTTCAGCTTTAGGAGCTTCGTCATGATCGTCGCCTTTAAATTTAAGGTTTTCGTATCCAGGAGCATCAAATTTAATTAATGTATCTCCAACTACTGCAACCGTACCTTCTTCTACAAGTACTTCAAGTACTTTACCTTTAACAGGAGAAGGAATTTCTACTACTGCTTTATCATTTTGTACTTCAAGAAGTACGTCGTCTTCGTTTACTTCGTCGCCTGGTTTAATAAACCATTTTACGATTTCACCTTCGTGGATACCTTCACCGATATCTGGTAGTTTAAATTCAAATGCCACGGAATTCAGCCCCCTGATTCATTTCTTTATTATGGAATATGGCAAAAGAAATCAGCATGTGCTGATTTCTTTTGCACATGAATAAGTAAAAATTAGAAGTTCATTACTTTGTTAACAGCTTCAACAATATCTTTATGGTTTGGTAACCATACGCTCTCAGCTTGAGAGAATGGGAATACTGTATCAGCAGCTGCAACACGTACAACTGGAGCTTCTAAGTTTAAAATTGCACGGTCGTTAATTTCCGCTACAACGTTAGCTGCAATACCAGCTTGTTTTTGAGCTTCTTGAACGACAACTACGCGGCCTGTTTTTTCAACAGAAGCGATGATTGTTTCGATATCTAATGGTTGAACTGTACGTAAGTCAACAACTTCTAAAGAGATACCTTCTTTTTCAAGTTCTTCAGCAGCTTTTAATGCAGCGTGAACCATAGCACCGTAAGCGATAACAGATACATCTGTACCTTCACGTTTGATGTCAGCTTTGCCTAAATCAATTGTGTATTCACCTTCTGGTACATCTTGACGGAATGAACGGTACAATTTCATATGCTCTAAGTAGATAACTGGATCGTTGTCACGAATCGCAGAGATTAAAAGACCTTTTGCATCGTATGGAGTAGATGGAATAACAACTTTTAGACCAGGTTGTTGAGCCACTAAACCTTCTAAGCTATCAGCATGTAGTTCAGGAGTATGAACACCACCACCGAATGGAGAACGAACTGTTACTGGAGCAGTCCAACGTCCACCAGAACGGTAACGCATACGAGCTAATTGACCAGAAATTGAATCCATTACTTCATAAACGAAACCGAAGAATTGGATTTCTGGAACTGGACGGAATCCTTCAAGTGCAAGTCCAACTGCAAGTCCACCAATACCAGACTCTGCAAGTGGAGTATCCATTACACGGTCTTCACCGAATTCAGCTTGTAAACCTTCAGTAGCACGGAATACACCGCCGTTTACACCAACGTCTTCACCAAACACAAGTACGTTAGGGTCATTTTTCATTTCAACGCGTAAAGCATCAGTGATTGCTTGAATCATTGTCATTTGAGCCATGGCTTACTTCGACTCCTTTTCTTTGTAAATTTCATATTGTTCAGCTAAGTTGTAAGGCATTTTTTCGTACATGATTTCCATTAAATCAGTAACTTTTTGTTTTGGAGCTTGGTCAGCCTTAGCAATTGCTTGTTTGATATCTTCTTTTGCTTCTTCGATTACTTTCTCTTCAACTTCTTGAGACCATAGGCCTTTGTTTTCTAAGAATACACGGAAGCGTACGATTGGATCTTTTTGTTCCCATTCGTTCTCGATATCTTTTGTACGGTAACGAGTTGGGTCATCACCAGCCATTGTATGTGGACCGTAACGGAATGTTAAAGTCTCGATTAAAGTAGGACCTTCACCATTTACTGCACGCTCACGAGCGAAAGCAGTTGCTGCGTATACAGCTAATGGATCCATACCGTCTACTTGAATTCCGTAAATACCTGCTGCTACTGCTTTTTGTGCTACAGTTTTAGCTGCAGATTGCTTTTCTACTGGAGTAGAGATTGCATAACGGTTGTTTTGTACAACGAAGATTGCTGGAGCTTTGAATGCACCCGCAAAGTTCATACCTTCGTAGAAGTCACCTTGTGAAGCACCACCGTCACCAGTGTAAGTAATTGCAACAGATTTTTTACCACGTAATTTCATACCTAACGCAACACCAGCAGTTTGGATGATTTGCGCACCGATGATGATTTGTGGAGCAAGTGCATTTACGTTCTCAGGCATTTGGTTACCCATAAAATGTCCACGAGAGAATAAGAATGCTTGGTATAATGGTAAACCGTGCCATACTAATTGTGGCACATCACGATATCCTGGTAAGATGAAATCTTCTGCTTCAAGTGCGAAATGACTTGCTAATTGAGAAGCCTCTTGTCCAGCTGTTGGTGCGTAGAAACCTAAACGTCCTTGACGGTTTAAAGAAATAGAACGTTGATCTAGTACGCGAGTATACACCATACGGCGCATTAATTCTTTTAATTGATCATCAGATAATTCAGGCATAGCTGCTTCATTCACAACTTCGCCTTTTTCATTTAAAATTTGTAATGTTTCAAATTGAGCTGCGATAGCTTTCATTTGCTCATCAACATTAAATAGGGTCTTTTTTGTTTTAGTACCCATTCCGTTCACCTCTTCCTCTCTTGAACCATATTCTGAAACGCTTTCACTATCTATTAGCTAGATGGAAACCGCAACAATGTAAACCAACAAATTTATTTGTCGGTTGAGAATAATTTTGTGTACCTAACAATCTGTACTAATGTTTTTTCAGAAACATATTAATACAATCTTGATCACGTTTTTTAGTTTACAACTATTCTAATTACGATGTCAATTACTTTGAATACGTTTTTTTATAAATAATCTGCAGGTTTCTCCTACACAAACGTGTTTTTATTTTTCACATCTGTATTAGTAAGCATTAACCTACTGTTATATTATTCCCTTTTTAACTTGTTTTTTCTCTTAGAATAATATGTAAACGATTTAATTCCCTTTAGTTTTTCTCTCTTCTTCGCAAAAATATACAAACTCTTCTTCCTTTTATAGGTAATTACCCATACATTTCTACTCTTCCCTCCATACATTATAGTAACCGCAGTATTAGCGGGAAATGATAAAGGAGGTCATCTCATGTACGGATATTCATATTGCTATCCAACTTGTTCATATCCTTCCTACGGTTATGGCGGTTCTTGTGGTGGTTCTGGACGCGGCTTCGCCTTGATCGTTGTGTTGTTTATTCTTTTAATTATCGTTGGTGCTGCTTGCATTCGCTAATGTAAAATGAAACAACTATGGAAAGAAAGAGACGGCTCTGCCGTCTCTTTCTTTTTATTCCTACATAACCGATCTATCTTCCCCTTACTTGCCGATGACTTTTTCCATCTCCTTTGGTAGACTAAAAAGGAAAGGAGAGATTACATATGCTTACAATGAAAGATGTAATTCGCGAAGGAGATCCTATTTTGCGAAACGTTGCAGAAGAGGTAGTACTACCAGCGAGCGAAGAAGATACAAATACTCTTAAGGAAATGATTGAATTTGTAATAAATAGCCAAGATCCTGAAATGGCTGAAAAATATAGTTTACGCCCTGGAATCGGATTAGCGGCTCCGCAAATCGGTATTTCAAAAAGAATGATTGCGGTTCATGTAACAGATACGGACGGTACGTTATATAGTCATGCATTATTTAATCCAAAAATCATTAGCCATTCTGTTGAACGTACATATTTACAAAGTGGTGAAGGCTGTCTATCAGTAGACCGTGAAGTACCTGGTTATGTCCCTCGTTATACAAGAATTACAGTGAAAGCAACTTCTATTAACGGCGAAGAAGTAAAGTTACGTTTAAAAGGGTTACCAGCAATTGTATTTCAACATGAAATTGACCATTTAAATGGTGTTATGTTCTATGATCACATTAATAAAGAAAATCCATTTGCCGCTCCTGACGATTCAAAACCTCTAGAGCGATAGTAAAAAAGGCGGAATATACTCTTCCGCCTTTTTACTATATGAAATAGATTCCATATTCACTTATAGCAATCCAGCCCATTTTAAACCATGATATATACCGTCTTCACTAACATCCTTTGTCACATGATTTGCAAGTTTTTTCAAGTCTTCATGACCATTCCCCATCACAATACCTGTCCCAACTGCTTCAATCATTTCTAAATCATTTAAGCCATCCCCAAATGCATACACTTGTTCACGGTTAAATCCTAGCTTTTCAATGAATTTCTCAATCCCTTTTGCCTTAGAACCACCATTTGGAATAATATCCATTGAATACGCATGCCAGCGAATAAAATGAAAGTCTGGGTACTGATTTATAAACTTTTCTTCTTCATTTACTTCACAGAAAAGAAGTGTTTGATAAATATTACGCTTCTCATAAAAATCAGGTTCATATGCCGGATGCTCAAAATGTAAACTGCCAAACCCTTCTTTCACATAATCATGATATTCCACTGATGCTCTCATTTCTTGATGATCAAGATATACAAGTGGATATCCTTCTTGTTTTGCAAACTGAGTAAACTTATGTAGAGCAGCTGGATGTAATGGGTTATTAAATACTACCTCATCTTCAAATACAACGTACTGTCCATTAAAGCTAACATAATTGTGGATATTAAGTTCCTTACGAATATCTTCGAACATAAATGGCGCACGTCCTGTCGCAATTGCTACATGCACGTCTTTTTCTTGTAACTGCCTTACTGCGTCTCGCGTAGATTGCGGAATCTTCTTATCATGATCTAATAATGTTCCATCAATATCAAAAAAGACAATTTTATCATTCATTTGTCAAAATCCTTTCTGTTACTCTATATTCCTATTTTGATTATCGCTTTTCAAATACTAAAAAAAAGTATAACATATTAAACATCTGTGAAGAAAGCGTTCACTTTCTGACCTTATTTATGAAACCTGCATATATATATTAGTAAAAAATGTGGATACTTGTTCGTATGAATTTTCTTTTCTATTCTTTCTCATACTATAGCTATAACTAACGGCTACTAATCGTTACTATAGAATAACTTTCTCTGTATGAGAAAAGACAAGATTCAACATTCACTTTTGTCCTCTTTCTTATACCAGAGACGGCGTTTTCACTAGTAATATGCATGTTTAAAATAAGGAAAGGAAGGAGTAATCATGCTGAAGAAGCTGAAGAAAAAGCTGAAGCGTTATTTAAAAGATCTAGTCCGTAAAAAGACGATCGCTTAAATTGTGCCCATTTCGGGCTTTTTCTTCATTCTCATTCGAAAAAACATGAAAATCGTGACTGTTTGCTTTATAATAAGTAACAGATAATGCAAAACATAGACAAGGAGAGGTTTTCCAAATGATTTTTAAAGTATTTTATCAAGAAAAAATGACTGAGGTTCCAGTACGTGAAAATACAAAAGTTTTATATTTAGAGGCTACGTCTGAGAAGGATGTTCGTACAAAATTAAATAAGTTCGCATATAATATCGAATTCGTTCAGTCTGTGACTGGCAATCATCTTGAATATGAAAAAGAAAACGCTGATTTAACATTAGCGGAAATCGTATAGTCATATGAAATTTCTAAAGAATGATCAAGCAGCCGTTTTTGCTTTAGGTGGTCTTGGTGAAATCGGTAAAAATACATATGCTGTTCAATTTCAAGATGAAATTATTATAATTGACGCTGGAATTAAGTTTCCAGAAGACGAACTCCTCGGAATCGATTATGTAATACCAGATTACACTTATTTTGTGCGAAACGAAGATAAAATTAAAGGGCTATTCATTACACATGGTCACGAAGATCATATCGGTGGAATTCCTTACTTATTACGTCAAGTGAACATTCCGATTTATGGCGGAAAATTAGCAATTGCACTAATCAAAAACAAATTAGAAGAGCACGGATTACTTCGTAAAGCAAAGCTTTATGAAATTCAAGAAGATGATGTTATTAAATTTAAAAAGACATCTGTTTCCTTCTTCCGTACAACTCACAGTATCCCAGATTCATACGGAGTTGTTGTGAAAACACCTCAAGGACAAGTGGTTCATACTGGAGATTTCAAATTTGACTTCACACCGGTTGGTGAACCAGCGGACTTAACAAAAATGGCTGAAATCGGAAAAGACGGTGTACTTTGTCTCTTATCTGACAGTACAAACAGTGAAGTTCCAAACTTTACAATGTCTGAGCGCCGTGTTGGTGATAGTATTCAAGATATTTTCCGCAAAGTAGAAGGTCGTATTATCTTCGCAACCTTTGCATCAAATATCCATCGCTTGCAACAAGTCGTTGAAGCGGCTGTTGAAAACAATCGTAAAGTGGCTGTATTTGGCCGAAGTATGGAGGCAGCGATTGAAATCGGACAAAACCTCGGTTATATTCGCTGTCCGAAAGATACATTCATAGATGCATCTCAATTAAATCGTCTACCGGCTAATAAAGTTGTTATTTTATGTACAGGTAGTCAAGGGGAGCCAATGGCAGCACTTTCACGTATTGCTAATGGTACCCATCGTCAAATTCAAATTATTCCTGGCGACACAGTTGTGTTCTCTTCTTCACCAATCCCTGGTAATACAATTAGTGTAAGCCGTACAATTAATATGTTGTACCGTGCTGGTGCTGATGTAATCCACGGAAAACTGTCAAACATTCATACGAGTGGACACGGTGGACAAGAAGAACAAAAACTAATGCTTCGTCTAATTAAACCGAAGTATTTCATGCCAATTCATGGTGAATATCGTATGCAACGTATGCATATGAAATTAGCAAATGATTGTGGTATTCCAGAAGAAAACTGTTTCATTATGGATAATGGTGATGTTCTTGCCTTACGTTCAGATGAAGCAAGTGTAGCTGGTAAAATACCATCTGGATCTGTTTATATTGACGGAAATGGTATTGGAGATATCGGTAATATCGTATTACGCGATCGTCGTATCCTTTCTGAAGAAGGACTTGTTATTGTCGTTGTAAGCATTGATATGAAAGAATTTAAAGTTGCAGCAGGGCCTGATATTATCTCACGTGGTTTCGTTTATATGCGCGAAAGTAGTGATTTAATTAATGATGCTCAAACATTAATTACAACTCATTTAGAAAAAGTAATGGAACGTAAAACAACGCAATGGTCTGAAATTAAAAATGAAATTACAGATACATTAGCACCATTCCTATATGAGAAAACGAAACGTCGCCCAATGATTTTACCAATCATTATGGAGATATAAGAAAAAGGACAATACCTTTATGGTATTGTCCTTTTCTCTTATCTTAAAAAGTGCTTGAAACGATCTACTTCATCGTCATGACCAATTACAATTAATATATCTCCCGCTTGAATGTTTTCCGTAGCTCGAGGAGATACAATAACTTCTTTACCACGTTTAATCGCTACAATATTCAATCCAAACTTCGCACGAATATCTAATTCGATTAAAGAATGACCATCGATTTTTTTATTTGCAATAATCTCTACAATACTATGCTCATCTGAAAGCTCAAGGTAGTCTAATACATTACTTGATGCAATATTATTAGCAATCCTTTTTCCCATATCACGCTCTGGGTGCACAATGTGATCTGCTCCTATTTTACTTAATACTTTTTCATGGTAATCATTTTGAGCTTTTACAGTAATATTTTTTACACCTAACTCTTTCAGAATTAACGTTGTTAAAATACTTGAATTCAAATTGTCCCCAATCGCAACGACTACATGATCAAAATTACGAATACCAAGACTTTTTAATACCATCTCATCTGTTGAATCTGCAATTACAGCATGTGAAGCTATATTTGCAAACTCATTAATTTTATCCTCATCTGAGTCAATTGCCATTACTTCCATACCTAATTGAGCAAGTTCTCGACAAATACTTCCACCAAAACGCCCAAGCCCAATGACAGCAAATTCTTTCTCTTTTTCACCCACAGGAATTCCTCCAATAACATCGAATACTATGTATTTTTATTGTAACATACTTTAGATTTGCTACAAAAACCTGTATATCATTCTTTATTTTTGTTTTTGCATATAAAAATACTGTTGTAAATAAAATGCGATACTGAAAATTAACATACCAAATACAAATATGTTTCCAAATGAACTAAACGTTTCAAAAACGAATAATAACGTTTCTTGTCCGAAGAAAGCAAATAATAGTTGTGTGAATGCAAATAGCAATGCCAATATATAATGGTGTTGATGAAATAAATAATGCGTTGCACCTAAAAAAGCGATAAACGAAAGAATGAAAATCCACCAATTTTCTAAAAACAGTTGCCAATTCGTAAATTGATACCCATTTACTAATATCGCAATAATTGCTATAACCGCCATCGTTGGCACACTCCATAACAATGCACGCCCTCTAAAGAAATGCGTACCTTTTACATCTCCCTTTTCATTTGCAATGTATGTTAGCACGACAGTACTTATATACAACACAGAGAGAATTGTTAAAACAATTATGAGCCAAAAATGCAACTGATAATATTCATGTTCTATATTCGTCACGATAGCAGCTAGCATACACGGTATTAGCATTCCCGTCCAACCATCTACTTTTCTCTCATTCCAAAATACCGTATTACCAATACGAATTCCTAATAGCATAAAAATAATGATACCTAGTACAAATAATGTAGTCTTATTTCCTACTAAGCTCGTTGAAAAAGCAATTAATCCAATAAATAAAAAAAGAACAAACCCATTCATAATTTCTAGTACAGGTGATAAATACCTTTTCACCCAGTTGTATGTCTCTTCATATTCATTATTATTCGCTAAACGGTAGGCATAAAAACTTATCCCAAAATAAACCGCCGCAATAATAACATATGTATATAAAACAAAACATAAAATCGCACTGCTAATCTGCACGTAATTCCCCACCCTTTTTTCTACGTTTCACCTTGATTTTACACACTTTCCACACGAATTGTAAACATATATAAGCTAGTTAACTAATCATCTTCTCAATAAGCGATAATGAATAATGAGCAGCGGCTCAAAACCACTGCTCATTATTTTATCCATTTGTATGCCGATGTGTATTCAAAACAAATATGAAAGATGTTTTCACCTTGGAACTAACGAATACCCACCAAGTTGGCGAGCAAATTTACTTTCTAGTTCCCTTCCATTTTACATATTGATCTAAAAATACGATAGCTTTCTCAATGGCCTCTTCATCTGGCTTTAATTTTGCATGATGTAAACCATATTCTGAATTTACCCCAAGCCAAAACATAAATCCAGGAATCTCTTGAAGCATATAACCAAAATCTTCACCTGTCATTGCCTCAGTACATGTAATTACTTTCATATCAGTTTGTTCACTTACAAATTGCATAAACTCTCTCGTTAATGCTTCATGATTGTATACTTGATGATACATCGCTCCGTAGTCAATAACGGCTTCACATTGGAAGGAAGCTTCTATACCTGCAACAATTGCCTCAATCCTACTTTTAACACGGCTCATCGATTCCACTGATAACGTTCGGATCGTTCCCTCTAATCGAGACTTTTCTGCTATGATATTTTGAACTGTACCGCCTGTTATTTTTCCGATTGTAATTACTGCACTATCAAGTGGGTTTACATTACGACTAATAACAGACTGAAGCTGTGTAACAAGGTGACTAGCTGCGACAATCATATCATTTGCAGTATGAGGATAAGCTGCATGTCCACCTTTCCCCTTTAAATCAACATATAACTCTGATGTATTTGCAAATAATAGCCCCTCTTTTGTAGCAATTGTCCCTACAGGGTATTCAGGTGCAATATGAAGGCCGAGAATAATATTCGGCTTCCATTCTTTTAACTCTTCACTCTCTAACATAGGAAGAGCCCCTCCAGGCCCTTCTTCAGCTGGTTGGAATAGAAATACAAGGTCATCATCTATTCTTTCTGTTACAGCTGCTGTTAGGAGGCCTAAACCGATTGTCGTATGTAAGTCATGTCCACATGCATGCATCATTCCTTCATGAACAGAAGCGAACTCATATCCAGTTTCCTCTGTAATTGGTAAACCGTCTATATCTGCGCGATAACCTATAACTTTTTCTGGATTCCTTCCCTTTACTTTAACAATAACACCTGTTCTCCACACTTTCACTTCCACATGTTCATTCGAAAGCGTTCCTATGTAATCTAAAATATACTGTTGTGTTTTCCACTCTTTAAATCCAATTTCCGGTATTTTATGTAAGTCTCTACGAATTTGAACGAATTTGCTTACTACCATTTTTGCACCTCTATCTATAAAAAGCGTAAGAGCCTGTTTATGCTCTTACGCTTTTTTGTTTTTATTTCTCTGGGTTTAATTGACGAAGTTCTTGTTTAATTTCAGTTTTTGCTTTTGTCTTCTCATCAATCTCTTTAATTACACGTGCTGGAGTACCTGCTACAACTGTATATGGAGGTACATCTTCTGTTACAACAGCTCCTGCTGCTACAACTGCACCTTTACCTACTGTAACTCCCTCTAACACAACTACGTTAGCACCAATAACAACATCGTCTTCAACGATAACTGGTTTTGCTGAAGGTGGCTCAATAACACCTGCAAGTACTGCGCCTGCACCTACGTGACAGTTCTTACCAACAGTTGCACGTCCACCAAGTACCGCGTTCATGTCGATCATAGACCCTTCACCAATTACAGCACCGATATTAATTGTTGCATTCATCATAATAACAGCGTTGTCGCCGATTTCAACGTGGTCACGAATAATCGCACCTGGCTCAATACGAGCTTTAATACCTTTTAAATCAAGCATTGGAATTGCAGAATTACGACGGTCATTTTCAACAACGTAATCAACAATGTACTTGCTATTTTCATCTAGAATTGTCTTAATTTCAGACCATTCTCCAAATAATACACCAGACTTTTTATTTACAAATGCTTGTACCGTTTCAGGGAATGTTACTTCTTTTAAATCCCCTTTTATGTATACCTTTACAGGAGTTTTCTTTTCACTTTTTTGAATAAACGAAATAATTTCGTTAGCGTCCATCATTTTCATTCTTGTTGCCTCCTAAATCCATTTATAATGTTACTCTACCAAACGATAGGGCGAGTAGCAAGATAATAATCCTATTTTTCCATTTGAATTTCTTCTATAATTTCTAAAAATGCTTGTACTTGCTTCAATTGTCTAGCTGATTCACTCGTCAATAACCATGTTTCTCTCGTTAATTGGACAGGTGTTTTATACATATTTTCCTGTACTTCTTTTAGAACAGTAGAAGGTAAAAGAGCATAACCTATACCATTTAAAACGAGTTGTTTGCAAGTCTCAATTTGATCAACGACAATCGTTCTCTTAGGTGGATTAGAAAATAAACCATACCACCAATTTTGTATTTGTCCATAATAAGTCGAATCACTTTTAAATTGAATAAATGGTCTATTTGTTTCTTTTAACATCGAAATATCTTTTATTTCTTTATCCACTAAATAAAGTTCATCTTCAAATAATTGTTGCTTCTGGCCTTTATATTCTTGTGTTCCTCTCAATATAGCAACATGCACGTCTCCTTCATAAAATTGCTTTTGCACCTCACTACTCCAGCCAGTAAACAGCGATATTTTTACAGAAGGATATTTATGTACAAACTTCTTCAAAACAGGAGGAAGCCAATATTGACCAATAACTGATGCGACAGCTATTTTTAACGTCCCGTGAGTTTCTGTTCTAAAAACAGCTAGTTCACTTTTAATATCCTCTTCCCTTTGTAGCATTTCTTTTGCGTAATTTGCAACTTTTTCCCCTTCAGGTGTAATTGTCAATCCTTTTTGCGAGCGAATAAAAAACTTCATTCCCCATTGTTTCTCCATAGATTGTAATCGTTGACTAAGCGCAGGTTGTGAAACAAATAAACGTTCCGCCGCTTTTCTCATATTTGATTCCTGTGCTAACACAACCATCATTTGAAAATCATCAATTTGCAACTTTCTCCCTCTTTCCTTAGCTTCCATACACCTTATCTCAATAAGCTTTTCATCCGTAATTTAACTACATACGCTTATATTTTTTATCTTTTTAAATATAATACATACACAACTGATATGCACGAAAAAAAAGTGACTTCTTCGGTTCTATGAAGTCACTTTTCTCACATTATCGATTATGTTGCCTTACTTTTTTATTCAACAATTTTAAAATCGCTCGACGTGTTAAAATCCCCTCAAAATACCCATCTTCATTGACAGCGCAAATAAATGGATGATCAATAGTCATTTCTAATGCTTTTGCAAACGAATCTTCTAACTTAAGAACCGGAATATCTTTCTTCATTACTTGCTCTACTTTCATCTCTTCAAGTCTTTCAAACTCAATGCGTTCTAGCCCTAACATACCGTCTAAAATCATAGCAGTACTAATTAACCCGTGCAATTTGTACATCGGGTCCAAAACAGGTATCGCCGAATATCCAGATTTCACAAGTACGAGTAAAGCATGCTCTAAACCATTCCCTATTTGAACGTGTGCTACTTTTTCTGATGAAATCATTAAATCTTTTACAAAAATTTGTTGAAACTCGTCTTTTGGAATACTAATCATATTACATCCCCCATTTTCCCTTTTTCCTGCTTATAATCACCGGCTCTATTCACATTTTATGACAGCGTTTTCATATTATTATTTTGTCCTTACATTCTTTCAGTAAAAAACAAAATTACACAGCTATTTTAGCATATAACACAAAAAAAAGACTACCATTCCGGTAGCGCTTAATACCCTTTATTTTTTAATCTGTAAAATAACCTTGTGATTTTTTTATATTGCATCACGTCTGTCTTTTTTAAACCATTCTCGATATCTGTAAGTTCCACAGCTAAAATTTCACTCGCATAATTTTGCTGAAATAAAATATCTAGTAACAAACTTTCCTCTTCTTCCGTTAAAACAAAATCCCTTTTCATATACCCCTCTCCTTATACTCACATCGTTACCATTATTATATAAAATTTTCAGCCTATTTAATAGATGTAATATTCAGTTTTTAGTGGAAGAAATATATAAATTGTTTTTATTTCGTATATCGATTCGCATAACTAAACGCCGCATAAGCATCTGGCTTAATTTTTGCAGTTAATCCCATCGCTTGAATTTTCGCTGTCATATCTAGAATAAATTCTTTTGTTAAACCATCATTTCCGATATCTAAGTGAATCTCCATTATAAAACCAGCCCCATCTTGAGCATATGGATGCAATAAATCCCATATTGTTTGTATATGATTTGGAGTAAATAGGCATGCGATTTCTTGACTAAACTGCGTCTCTAAATATATTTTCTCACGTAAAGTTGCTGGCTTATCTTTTACTGATTGATGGTGTAAACACCCCCAGGCTCCTTTTCCAACGCGATGAATATGAATTGCTGTAATAAACCTCGTATCCTTTTGATGTGCTTGTGAGTCTGTCCCAATGGATAAACGATATAAATTTCGCGGATCCTTTTCAATGAAGTTACAAATACGGGTAAAGACCATATCAAAATTTAAATGCCTCTCTGAAACATTATAAAATTTATGTTCACCGGCCACATAGTCACGTCCTTTCAATTAGACAGACTTTTCGTATTCTCATTGTATGGGACAAAAACAAAAATTATAACTCCCTACCCTTTATTCGTTTCAATATTCCGAATTACATAATGGCAAACTTGGCACGTATAAATTACGTTTTGATTCGATTGAGCCGTTAGTACATGAATAATCTCAGCAGAATTGTGACAATTAGGACAAATCACAACTGGTAAACGTTCCATATAACACACCTCCTCACTATTTTCATCCCGCTATTTACTATCCGTCCTCAATTGGTGATGGATAATAAGCTGTATAGGACGAAGAAACCCTACTAATTACACTTTCACTTTATTACCATTGTAGGAAAAATGAAAAATCCTTATACATATATACTAAAAGTAATAGAACTAAAAAAGGTGTTGCCCTATGGCAACACCTTTTTTATATGTATCAAGAAATGATATCGTAAATCTCAATTGCAACCATGTCGATATTATCGAATTGATACACTTGAGGTTTTTCACCTTGTTGATACACTTCTAACTCATACATTTCACTTTTATCGAAAAATTTCACGCTACATTTGCGCTCACCGTTCACTTCAAAATAGCGTTGTGCTACTTCACCGCTTTCAGCTTGTTCTTGTAGACTAACAAGTCGAGTTAAAATTCCTTGGAGTAGAGACATGAAATCTCTCCTTTCTCTGATCTTCCTACCAATAGGTTTTACAGCTATACTCATTCTATCCGTCATAACAGAAAAAATGTTCCACACTCTAGGATAAAGGTTATTGGCCAGAAACTCAACTAAAAATTTGTCGAAATACGAAGGAAAAAACAGAAAGAACATCTTTTCCCTTCTTTATTGCGATTTTTATACTGGAAGAATATAATAAAAAACAGTAAAAAGGAGGAATTGCAATGAAAAAAATTGAGGTTTACACACAACCTGATTGTCCGCCATGTGTTATTGTGAAAGAATTTTTAAAGCATAATAACGTTGTATACGAAGAGTTTGACGTAAAAAAAGACGCCGCTGCTCGCAATCGTCTTTTATATGACTATGATTCTTATTCAACTCCGACGGTTGTAATTGATGGAGAAGTTGTTGCTGGTTTTCAAATTGAAAAATTACAACAACTTCTTAATATAGAATAGGAATAGGTAAAGACCTATTCCTATTTTTATCCCGATATATTTTGGAAGTATGCATCTGATTGTGGCAAGTTCATATTAAACGGGATATGCCCCTGATTAAAGTTTCACTTTATAATTGTTGTAACCTTTTTATTTCAGTTAAAAGTTCTTGACTTTCATGATATCCAGCCAATTTCCACTTCCCTTGATCTCTTTGCAATGTTACAATTTGATATTGTCCACTTTTCGCCCGCTCATAAACATATAAAATTTTATGCTCTTCATCATATGACATTTTCGTTTCTGAATTAAAAGAAAATGGCGCTTCTTTTGCTGGAAGTAAATATTCACCACTTTGTTTATCACTTCTACTATTTTCATCTGTAAATACTTGAAGGAAATTCTCTGTAAAATATGGTGATAACGTTTCTATCATCTTATTCATCGGCAAACGCTTCCCACGAATTGAAAATTGGCTTTCATAGCCTTTTTGTATCGTTACAAACACTTCTTTCCGATCGACTTTCACTTCCTCTTTTCCTAAAACAGTTGTAACACTATAACCAACTAGAAAGGCAACGCATACAAATAGAACTAACCATATTCCATATTTTCTCATTTTTTCACCTTCCTTTTAAGAAAACTTGTCTTTGTAGTATTCATTGTAACAATGATTATGCAAAGAAAGGGCTGGTTTCGTTCGTAAAATCTTTACAACGATAGACAGCATTTTCGGCACCATTTTCACTATTACCAATTTATGATAAAAACAAACAAAAAATGCACGAATCTCTTCGTGCATTAAAATAAAACATCTTCTTCATATAAATATTCATACGATAAATCTATAAATAAAAAGTTTTCATCATCAATCGGGAAAGAAAATGTTCGTACCATCTCACCGGTTTCAATATCAGCATATAAATCTGAAAGTCTTGCCTTATTCTCAAAACGCATTTTCATAATATTCTCTAGAAAATACGGGCGCCAACTCCAGTTCTTCATATAATACTCAGGCATCACAATCCATTCCCCATCTTTTTTCATAACGTTTCCTGATTGTTGGAAACCATCTTCGTTACAAATAAATATACGAAAACTACATTGTGATACACTTTGGCTAAATTGTAATAACCAATCATTTATATCTTCATTCTTTTTCTGTTTGGCTAAAACATCGCCAATTCGATCACGTAACATTTCTGTTAAATTATAAATCTTTTGTAGTTTTTTCTTCTCATGTTGAATAAATTGATGACACTCATTACCAAGTCGTTCTTTCAAAACGTTCGTTTCAATAAAATCAGGTAAGCATTCTTTCAAATAATTCCCTTGATAGTACCTACCACCGTTTTTCCATGCATATTGTAATTGATAAAAAGCATCTATTTCTTCATATAACAATGTCGCACCAATTCTTCTAGCAAGTAATGATAAAGAATATAAAATATCTTGATAAGATTGTAAAAGTGCAGTTTGCCTTAAATTTGTTAAATCTACTTTTAAAATATCAGGTGCTAACACGCTAATACGTTCTAAATTACTTGTACCTGTTCCGACTTTATTAATCGAAATTTGAATACCATATGTACGATAATACATAAGCAAATGATTAAATTGCTCTATATCTTCTTTACATTCATGTTCTGTAATCTCTAAAACAATGTTTTTCAAATTTAAACCTTGTTTTTCATACATCAATAAAAGTTGAAGCAAACTTTCATCATCATCGTTCATTAATACGTTAGCATTCCGATGTATAAATAATAATAGTTTTTGATCACTTTCTAAATAACGATTTAAAGCTTTTTCTACTATAATGTTATCCGCTTCTAGTTGAAACTCACTTGGAATAGAGTCATCATGAAAGAAAGAAGCTAAACTTTGTATGCCCTCTTCTGTTTGAATACGCCCTACTACTTCATATCCAATTACAGTATGTTCATCAGCACTAAAAATTGCTTGATAATAAGGAAGGACTTTATCCAAGTTACTCATTACATCTAATGCATCTATCAACGTGCTTCCCTCCCTTTACTTTTCAAAAATTATAACATGATATTTACGGAAAAATAATAAAAAATCCCTTCAGTTTTCCTGAAGGGATTAGAGGGGTAAAATGCTAAGGGGAATTAGCAATTCTACTATGAAGAAAAAAGAGGTCTTAAATATAACGTATATATGACCTCTTGTAAACACTTTTCTTTCATATGTCACAATTCCGTCACATTTAACCGTAAAAAAATGAATGAAACATTCATTTTTTATCCCTTTTAAAATGGATATTGATGCAAATGTTGTCCTCCATCCATTGTCATGCACGTTCCATTTATGTACGCAGCTTCATCTGAACATAAATAATAAGCTAGACCTGCAATTTCTTCTGGCGTACCCAGTCTTCCAAGCGGAACACTTTGTATCGTACGCTTAGCCATTTCTTCTGAAATCCATAATTTATCAGCACCGCCCGTACGTTCAATTGGTCCTGGCGCAATAGCGTTAACTCGGATTCCATATTTACGTCCCCACTCAACAGCGAGTGTTTTCGTCATTGCTAATACTCCAGCCTTCGCTGCAGCCGAATGAATAACTCCCGGACCTGCATCCCACGCATATGTTGCTACCATGTTAATGATATTTCCTTTTATACCTTTTTCAATCCAATATTTTCCGACAGCCTGGCTACAGTAAAATGTACCGTTTAACACAATATTAATAACCGAATTCCAGCCGTTCACGGATAAATCTTCTGCTGGACAAATAAAGTTTCCAGCTGCATTATTTATTAAAATATCAATTCGTCCAAACTTCTCATCAATCTGTTCAATCATTTTCTGAATATCATCCGTATTTCTTACATCCATTTGTACCGGTAATATTTGTCCTGGAAATTGTTCAATTTCCAATTTTGTTTCCTCTAGTTTTTCCTTTGTACGTCCTGTAATAACAACTCGTGCCCCTTCTTTTGCAAAACGAGTCGCCATTCCTTTTCCCATTCCGCTCGATCCACCTGTTACAATAACTACTTTTTCTTTCATATTATATCCCCTCCAAAAAATGAATACACATTCATTTTATCATTTTATTTAATAGAAATCTTTATATTTTTAAACTTTTCTGATATTTTAACGTAAAGAGATTTCTTTTCATTCGTTTTTTCGTAATCAATACTACTTTTTTATTATTTAAAATATATTTCAAATAAACTGAAAAGGAGGTTTGAGTAACCTGTAAATAGAACGAACATATATGATATAAGTCAAATAGGTATACTCATATTTTTATGAAGAAAATTACAAGAAGAGATTTTTTAAAAACTGGAATGCGAACTTGTCTATATTCATTTATAACGACTAGCATCGGATACTATTACGCTAAATATATTGAGCCTCATCTACTCTCTTTTACAGAACATACACTGAAATCACAACTCATACCAAAAAGTTTTCATGGTATGAAGATTCTTCAATTCAGCGATTTACATCTCGGATACTATTTCTCTCTCCACCATTTATCTAAAATCGTTTCTAAAATTAATGCTGTAAAACCCGACATTGTTCTTTTTACTGGCGATCTCATTGATAATTATCAAACATATACTGACACTCCTTTCGTTGCATCCATTTTAAAAAATATACAAGCTCCCTTCGGTAAATTTTCTATTTATGGTAACCATGATCACGGCGGATATGGAACGGAGTACTACGAACACATCATGCGTGAATCTGGATTTGAACTATTACTAAATAGCGAAAAGAAAATCCGTCTGCTGGATAATAGTGAGATTTCCATTTTCGGTCTTGATGATATACTATTAGGCAAACCAAAAATAAAGGAGACACTACAGCGCGCTCGGAAAAACACTTATAACATTGTTCTTGTTCACGAACCAGATATTGCACCGCAAATCGCTAACTATCCAGTTAACTTACAGCTTTCTGGTCATAGTCATGGCGGACAAGTACAAATTCCTTTTTTGGGCGCTATTATTACCCCAGCACTTGCTAAAAACTATGTAGAAGGTTTCTATACGATCCAAGATTTAGCTCTCTATGTCAACCGAGGCCTCGGAAGAACTCGTGTCCCCTTCCGATTTATGTCAAAACCTGAAATTACGATTTTCACGCTCCAACATTCGTAATCATTCGCCTATTTTCTTACATATCCTTTCTTGTACGCGCTCATCCACGTTTCATTTACCATATGATAAAAGTGAGTCCAATAAAGGAGGTTTGTTCATGTATCCATATTATCAACCAATCCCAGTCCGTTCAGCACCTATTGGTCCAGTAGGCGACTCACGCTTCTTTCCATTTTTTGGAGTTCCATTTCTAGCTGGCATTGCTGGTGGACTGCTTGGCGGGGCATTAGCTTTCGGTCCTAGACCATATTACCCACCATATCCACCACCTTTTCCACCGCCAGCACCTTACCCTTGTTATGGTGGACCTTGTCAACAGCCATACTATTATTAATGTACCGCAACAATTCTACCAATGTTATTCCCTCTCTTAACCGATTCATAATCCATTAACATGCTTACAATAAAAACTATTCTCTCTACGCATGCTTCTATTTTGAGAACATACAATAAGTAGAGAACAAAGTAAAAACCTCTTTTTAAAAAGAGGTTTTTACTTTGTTCTCATTATTCGGCATCTGTGTTTTGATACGCCATCTTAAATAACTTCACTTGGCTATCAATCTCTTCTGCCCCATTATTAATAACATAATAATAGTCACCGTCTTTATTTTGTTCACGTGTTTTCACATTATCAGCTAAAGTAAGCTGTAAAATCGCCTTAATTCGTGCCTTCATTTCAATATCTAATATCGGGAAAGATATTTCTACACGTTTCTCCATATTTCTTGTCATCCAGTCAGCTGAAGATAAATATATTTTCTCTTCTCCATTATGATGGAAATAATAAATACGGCTATGTTCTAAATATCTCCCGACAACACTAACTACCCGAATATTTTCACTTACATTTGGAATACCAGGTCGTAGGCAGCATGTTCCTCGAACGATGAGCTCTACCTTTACTCCAGCTTGTGATGCTTCATACATTTTTTTAATAAGTGGTTTATCAGTTAATGAATTCATTTTAGCAATGATATATCCATTTCCATATTGCCTATGATAACGAATTTCTTCATCTATTAAATCGATAAATTGCTCTCTTATATCAAATGGCGCAACCGATAAATGATGAAAATGCGGCTTTGTTGTATAACCACTCAAATAATTAAAGAAATTTGTTGCATCGACCCCAAAGTCTTTTCGTGATGTAATATAACCAAAATCAGTATATAGCTTTGCGGTTGCATCATTATAATTTCCGGTCCCAAGATGTACGAACCTTTCGATTTTTCCGTTTTTTCTTCTTACAACTAGCGTAATTTTACTATGTGTTTTCAAATGACTTACACCGTAAATAACATGACAACCCGCCTGTTCTAATTCTTTAGCCCAATGCACATTATTTTCTTCATCAAACCTTGCCTTTAACTCAACTAATACCGTCACTTGTTTCCCTTTTTCAGCTGCTACCTTTAGCGCCTGAATAATTGGAGAATCCCCACTTACTCGATATAATGTTTGTTTAATTGCAAGTACATTCGGATCGTCTGCCGCATCACGAACAAAATCAACTACTGGCTGAAACGATTCAAAGGGATGATGTAATAAAATATCATGCTCAATCGCTTTTTCAAATACATCTTCTGCATCCCCTAAGTCTTGAGGCCGTTGCGGAATAAGAGCCGGATATACTAGATGCTCATATAAAGGAGCTAGTTTTTTATATAAAGAAAATAGACATGTTAAATCTAACGGTCCATCCATTATATACACATCTTCATCCTTTACTTCCAACACCTCATATAATAATGCTAATACTCTTTCATCAATATGCTCTTTGCCAACTTCTAAACGTACAGCAGCTCCCCACTTACGCTTTTTTAATTCTTTTTCAATTACCTTTAATAAATCTCTCGCACCTTCTTCGTGAATTGTTAAATCCGCATTGCGTGTAATACGGAAACGAGTAACAGATGATACTTTATATCCTGTAAATAATTTATGCGTAAAACTACTAATTACGTCTTCTAATAAAATAAATTTATGCTTTTGTCCTTCACTCGGTAAAAATATGAAACGTTCCAGTAGTGAAGGAACTTGTACAATTCCTAACTTCGTGCGGTTTTCTTCTTCCACTTGTTTCTCATCATATAAAAGAGTAGCTAAATTTAAACTTTTATTTAATAACATCGGAAATGGACGATATGCATCGATAGCAACAGGTGTTAAGACTGGGAAAATTTGTTCATCAAAATACTCTTCTATAAATTCTCTCTGTTCTTTCGTCAAATCATGGAATGTTAAACGCTCAATCCCCTCTAACTCCAGCGCTGGCAACACATAATTTTTAAACGTACCATACTGTACGGTCATTAATTCATGTGCTTTTATCGCAATTTTATTTAGTTGCTTTTTTGGTGTTAAGCCGGCCTTATTTTCTGGTTGGTTAAAACCAGCACTCACTTGATCCTTCAATCCTGCCACGCGTACCATAAAGAATTCATCTAAATTTGAGCTAAAAATGCTAATAAACTTTAATCTTTCTAAGAGTGGATTCGTTTCATCTTGTGCTTCTTGTAGTACACGTTCATTAAATGCTAACCAACTTAACTCTCGATTGTTGTAATAAGCTGTATCATTTAAATTTACTATATTCCCCTTCGATAATTCCATTCTCTTCACACTTCCCCTTGAAACTTTTTTACTATAATTTAGTTACTTTCATTTTAGCAAATTACAATATTATAAAGTGTAAATTTTTTGTAAAGACATCCGTACAACTCAATGCTTTAATTTAAATAATAAGGTAATATTTGTTTTCAATACTCTTTCTAGCTGTTTCTTCTGCTTTTCAGCTTGCACTTTTTCCGCTAACGCCGATTGTTCACATACAATTTCAAATGTTAATCCTTCTTTACTTTCTGTTATAGATATTGATTCAACAAGCGATCTTTGTCTTATATTTAAAGCTGCTGAAAATTGTAAAACAGCCCCTAAAAGGCGAATTTTCTTTTGTTCATTTTTATCAAACCATCCTTCAAATGGTGACAAATGTTGTTTGAATAACATTTTTGATTTATAAGACGCAATAAGCGCTAATCTTACTCGCTCTTTGTGCATCATACCATCAATTGTTTTATTCGCTAATAAATAAAACGTATGTAAGCGGCTCGCTTCTTCGTCTATATATTTGCCTATATTAAATACTTTCGCTGCTTGATGGAATACTTCCCAGTCTTTTACTGACATAGAAATCAGCCCTGTTTGTTCAAGTTGTTGACAAATCAATCTTCCATGTTTAATAAGCTGCATTACAAATTCCATATCCATTTCATATTCATGTGATAATAAATACAAACTTTCTTCGACCACGTTCGGATAATATGAAATCCCCAAATCTTTTGTCAACTCTTCATAGAAAACACCTTCTCGTAATCCTTTTCTACTTAATACAAATGATGGCGCATCTATAACATTAACAAGCGTATGAAATACTTCGACTGCTGGAACAATTGTATCTGCTCGATCTTTTGCCAATCCTTCCAATTTTTGAAGTTCTATGAACGACAATGCTTCTAATTCTTCTTTCACATTTTTAATATCTTCTTCTTTCATCTTATATAAATGTACCCCTGCTATAGGATAACAAATTAAATTTTGATGAATTTTCACTAAGTTCCTCGCACTACCACCAATTGCAATAAGAGGCAACTTCTTATCAATTAACCATGGTAATGTTCGAAATTGATATTCTAAGTACGTTCGAATCTTTTCCAACTCTTCTTCAGTAGGTATGTCCTCTTTAATAAACTGCTTTAAAGAAAGTGCCCCAAAAGGAAAGCTATGATACTCTAAAATCTCTCTATTTCGAAAGTATGTAACTTCCGTACTTCCTCCACCAATATCTACTGTAATTCCTTCAGAGAACGAAGTTGAATTCATAACTGCTAAATAGCCGTAACGTGCTTCTTCATATTCTGATAATACTCTAAGAGTAAAGTCTGTTTGTCCTTCAACAAGTTTTTTAATTTCCTCTTGATTCTCAGCCTGCCTAATTGTTGCTGTTGCAACACAAAGTACATGGCGCAACTGATGGAATCGTGTACTTTCTTGAAATTGAAATAATGTTTGTAACAATACCTCTATTCCTTCTTCAATCAACACACCATCGACTAAGTAATTCCTTAACCTTGCAACCACTTTCGTATTTTCAATCTCTTTATAAAAACCTCCGTTTTGCTTTTCATAAATCACTAAACGCATTGTATTAGATCCAATATCTATAATGGCATATTGCTGTTTTAATATTTCTTTCAAACTTCTCACTCTTTCATTATCAAATTTCTAAAACACATTCTATTACTATTATACAAAATAGTTGTTTTTTGTAACAATATTGCTTTAATATTGAAAATATATACAATCACTTTTTGCATATAATAAAAATCGCTTTTACTTATGGTATAATAATGAAAAATTGAAAGGAGATTTAATATGAAACCTTCACAACCACAATCTCAATTACAAAACCAACATTCTATTAATCGACTAGCTCAATCTATTTTCGTTGTGAATCGTCATGCTAAAGCTGCAACTAATCCGAAGTATTTATACTGGTTAAAAAAAACAGCTTTAGAACGCTTAATTACTGAAAAAAAAGCTATTAAAGAAGGATTACATTTCTCTAGAAATCCACGTTTTAGCCAACAACAATCTGATGTTCTTATACGTTTAGGTGATTACTTTTTCCATATTCCTCCTACAAAAGAAGATTTTCGAATCCTACCACATCTCGGTCATCTTGAATCCTCCTATCGAAATCCGAAAACAACCTTATCTTTAACAGTAGCAAAAAAAACACTTCAAGATTATATTGGTCCTGAAGCGCTAAAACAAGAAAAGAAATTAAGTGAACCTGTCCCATGGTATAGTCGTACCTATACAAAAAAATAAAACAGTTTGGCCAATTGTAGGCCAAACTGTTTTATTTTTTCTCTTCTTTAATTTTAATATTTGCTTGTTTATAAAAAGCAATTTTTTCTGTATTATAAGACTTCGTAAATTCATTAAACTTGTCTTTTTCTGATTCAATATCTTTATAAGACTGATTTACTACTTTTACTTTTTCACTAATATCTTTTAATTTCGTACCTTTATCTTGTAACATTGTATATAATTCTTTTTCTTGTTTTAACGATTTATTATAGCTATCATACATTTTGTTAAATGAATCATGTCGTTTCTCATATGTGCTTTTCACTTTATCCGCTTGATCTTTCAATTTCTTATCTTCAATTTTCTTCACATATGTATCTGCCGATTTCACTTCTTCTTGTGCCTTATTTAAAGATTCTTTTTCTTTTTTAAGCACTTTTTCTCGTTCATCTGTATTTTTCACTGCTTGGTTTAGTTTTTCCTTAACAGTTTGATTATTATCTTTTCCTTCTTGAACAATCTGGTTATATAATTCTTGTCCCTCTTTCTCTAAAGTTTCAAGTTTTTTTGCATCTTCAAACATTGTTTTTTCTTGCTTTGCAGCATTTTCAAATGCAACATATAATTCCTCTTCTGGTTTCGGCCCGAAACAACCCGCTAGTAAAGTCATTGATAATGCAGTTACAATTGCTAATTTACTATATTTCAACATCTTTTTCCTCCTACTTATATACGATCATCGTGTAAAAAGCTATGAAATTATATAACCTTCTATAAACTCCACACTCGCACCTTTTTCACGAAAATCATTCATATTGTTTATAATGCTTGTACAAATTGTATTACTTGAAATTACATTTTCCGTTTTTGAACTAAATAGCAGTTCCATATCCATCTTTTACTTGGCACTTTTTAAAACCTATTGATATTATGTATTACACAAAAGTACAACGGAATTCATCACAACCATAATAATTTGAAGAACAACAGTAATCATTCACCTGATAAAAGATGTTCGTTGTTCTCACACGTCTATCATTCTATCATTCCCTTTCCCGCTTTCTATCAAATAATCTCTTCGTTCATTTTACACAGTATAAATGCTATCTTGCAACAACTTACAATTATTCTTGCCATTCCCTAAAAAGGAAAAGTGTAGAGTATACTTTCCTCTACACTTTTAAAATGAAACACATTGTGCAAAATGCATTGACACATCCATCATAATTATATGCCTATTTCATATATTTTTAAAGACTTTTATTACAAAAAAAGTTCTTTTTGTAATAAAAGTCAAAAAAATGTTACAATAAAAACTTCTTCATATCATATTTCTTCAAATCAAAATTTCACTTATTTTTTTACAAATTTCTATGCTGGTACAATTGATTTTGTGCCTTTCTTAACAATTCTTCAAACGTTTTTCCTTCTATAGGATAGCTAGCAGCCCCAAATAATAGAGTCATACTTAACAAACCATTTTCTATTTCACTTTCAATATTTTTCATTAATCGGTTTGTTATTGTCGACTTTTCATGTCCGTTATCAATCGCCACAATCACATAATTATTTTCATCCCACTTCGTAACGACATCGCCTTTACGAATTGTCTTTACAATCGTGCTCTCCAATTTTTGTACTAACACCTCCAATTTTTTTTCTTGCACTGTTTCTTTTAGCCCTTTCCATTCTTTCACAGAAAGAATGTACACTGTAATATTATGAGAATCTCGTTCTGATAAAGCAGCTACTTTCTCAAAAAAATCAACTACAAAATCATTACTTGCCATTCCTCCTACTTCCGTATCCATACGCCCACTCGCTTTTTTATCATACCAATGTCCAAAATAATAGCTGAGTATCATTTGCAATATATAAATAATAAAGACGGTATAAAATGATCGCGAATCCAGTTTTGTAATTACATCCTGAAGCGCAATCCATTCTGTAACTGCCACTGTATTCCCAAGTAATAATCCACTAATTTTCCCTTTATGTTTCATACTTCACCTCCCTTCTATACCAATATATGTTTCTATAACAATTATGTTTTTCTACAAAATAAAAAATGTACATATTGAGTGTACATTTCCGCTTAAGCTTGTCTACCATTTCTATTCTATTCTATTTCATATATATGCCATGCATCATTTTAGAAATATGGTGACCTACATGCTACAAAAGAAAAATCTATCAGATATTATACGTTTACTATCGGGGTTTCTGTAGTCGCTAAAATTACTATTTAATTCTTTCGGAGTAAACTTCATTACATACAATCAAATCGACGCTATTGTAAATATGGATCGAACAAAAAAGGGAATCAAAAAGGAACCTTTCATACAGGTTCCTTTTTATCATTGCCGTACAACAACTTCATTTGTTTGCAACGGACCATATGATACTCCGTTATATTGAAATGTATATGTAGCCTGAAATAGTGTGTTTTTGAGTTCTTTATCTTTATTTGCTTTTATTTTACAAATTAATTCTACCTTCTCATTTGGTAATAAATTATCGATTCTCCACCTTACAAGCTGGAACAGAAACTCGCTCATCCCCTTATCAACCTTTAATGAATTTGGAATATAGGCAAAATAATCTCGAATCATATGACTTACTACAACTCGTGAAATCATTTCCATTCCTTTATTTTCAACTTCAATTCGAATAATAAGTATGTCGTTTACATCATAGGTCAGTTCATATGAAAATTTTTCTTTATACATACTACGGATTTGTAATGTAACTGCTACGTTAGGACATTCATTTTCCTTTTTTGAGCCATCAATCCATAATACCGGTTGTAGCGGTATTGAACGCCTTCCTTGATCCGGAATTCGTTTCCATATTTTCATAATAATATTCACCCCATTTCAGATGCATCATATCCATACGACCTTATTCTGCCTCTCTACACAATATTAATAAAGCTCGTTACAAACGATATATAGTTATTACTCTTCCTTTTATCCTATTCGACAAAGTAAAGAAAAAACCATTTTTCATCTGTTAACAGCAGGTATTCTTACTGAAATATTTTTTTACAATTTCCTTCATTGACTTTTTACCAATACTAAGTATTACTCACTCTTTCGCTGTCCATACAACAGAATATTTTGACGGAAGAAAAAGTTTGCCTTTTAGTCAAACTTGACTATAATATTCTTTATGGCTTTGTCAGTGCACTTGTGTAAATTGATTTTTAAAAATATATTTATAATTTTTATGCGCTGCACTCAAAACTTAATATAGTTTACTTATTATTAAAGGAGGGTTATCTTTGGAATCTCAATTATCAAAAAAAGACTCCAGCAAGACAAAATTTGTTGTTGCGGGTTTACTACTTGGTATTTTAATGGCGGCAATGGATAATACAATCGTTGCAACAGCAATGGCAACAATCGTTGGAGACCTAGGAGGATTTGACAAGTTCGTTTGGGTCACGTCTGCATATATGGTAGCAACAATGGCAGGAATGCCTATCTTCGGAAAACTTTCTGATATGTACGGACGGAAACGCTTTTATATTGGTGGCCTTATTCTTTTCTTGTTCGGTTCTGCACTTTGTGGAACAGCATCTAGTATTGAGCAATTAAGTATTTATAGAGCAATTCAAGGAATTGGTGGCGGAGCTCTTATGCCTATCGCCTTCACTATTATGTACGACATATTCCCACCAGAAAAGCGCGGAAAAATGACAGGGCTATTCGGTGCTGTTTTCGGAACATCTAGTGTATTCGGCCCTTTATTAGGTGCTTATATTACAGACTATATAAGTTGGCACTGGGTCTTCTATATTAATATTCCATTAGGACTTATCTCCTTCTTCTTCATTACGAAATATTATAGTGAATCTCTAGAATTTAGAAAACAAAAAATTGATTGGGCTGGCGCTATTACACTTGTTATTAGTATCGTTTGCTTAATGTTCGCATTAGAACTTGGTGGTAAAGAATACGCATGGGATTCTACTGTGATTATCGGCTTATTTACAACAGTTGTTATTATGCTTATTATTTTCTTCTTCGTAGAACGAAAAGCAACCGAGCCTATCATTTCTTTCCATCTATTTAAAAAACCTTTATTCGCAGCTAGCCAAGGTGTTGCCTTTTTCTATGGTGCCGCTTTTATCATCTGTACAGTTTATATCCCAATCTTCGTTCAAGGTGTTCTCGGTGGTTCAGCCTCAAATGCTGGATTAATTTTAACACCTATGATGATTGGCTCTGTAATTGGAAGTCAAACGGGTGGACAGTTAGCTTCTCGAACAAGTTATCGTAACATTATGATGGCATCTGGCGTTTTCTTCGTTCTTGGCATTTATTTACTAAGCACTTTAACAATGGACACACCTCGCCTACTCGTAACACTATTTATGGTTCTCGCTGGACTTGGTGTTGGTTTCTCATTCTCAGTTTTAAGTATGTCTTCGATTCACAAATTAGAAATGAGAGACCGTGGTTCTGCTACATCAACAAACTCATTTTTCCGTTCACTCGGTATGACTCTTGGTGTAACAATTTTCGGTACAATTCAAAATCATATTTTTACAGATAAACTAAACACTCTCTTCCCACCTGAACTAGCAAAATTAGCTCCAAAGGGTGGAGACACAAGTTTCTTATTATCACCAGGTGCTACCGATAAAATACCAACTGAAATATTAACTGGTATTAAAGAAGCTCTAGCTACATCTATTGCCAGTACATTCTTCTGGGCACTGATCCCGGCTGTACTAAGTATTATTTGCATTTTACTTATGGGAAATGAGCGTCTTTTTACAGGACCAAAAACGAAACAAAAACAAAAGCAGGTAAGTTAGTATAGAAAAAAGAAACGGCATACCCTTTATGAAAAAGGGTATGCCGTTTATAATATATAAAGTAAATCTTTGATCAGTAAGGAACCATTCCTACTGGTTATTATCCCTCACCAATCGGGATCAAGTTTCTATATACAGGAGAAAGAAACAGTAAACAAAAACATAGACAAAAGTGTGCATATATAGCAAAAAAGTAATTATGAAACAATATAAACCAAAAGAATTTTCAGAAATGCTTAATGTCTCTGTTAAGACATTGCAAAGGTGGGACAATCAAGGTGTTTTAACTGCTTACCGAAACCCAAAAGGAAGATATTTTGTATCTGTACTTTGCGAATTGGAAGAAATGGCAACAAAGTTAGCACTCAATAAAATAGGTCTAGGGATTGATTTAGGAGTGAAGGATTTTGCTACACGTAGCGATGGTATCGTTCATGAAAACATCAACAAAACAATAAAAGTAAAAAAGATAGAAAAACGGTTAAAACGTGAACAACGCTCTTTAGCACGTAAATTTGAAAATCTAAAAAAAAGAGGTGAAAAATCTGTTACTAATAAAAGAGTGAATATAGATAAAAATGTTCTTAGAGTGCAAAAGTTGTATGCTCGATTAGCGAATATTCGAATAGAATATGTAAAGTCTATTGTAACGAATGTGGTGAAAACCAAACCAACGTTTATTACAGTGGAAGATTTGAATGTGAAAGGTATGATGAAGAATAAACATTTATCTAAAACAATTGCCAAGCAGTCTTTTTTTACTTTTAAAACGTGGCTTTTGACGAAATGTGAGGAATATGGAATTGAATTACGTCAAGTAGACCGGTTTTATCCATCGTCAAAGTTATGCTCATGTTGCAGTCAAAAGAAAGCGGATTTAAAGCTATCTGACCGAGTATATACATGTGAATGTGGCAATGTAATGGATAGAGATTTGAACGCAGCGATCAACCTTTTACAAGCAAAAGAATATACAATACTAACGTAAATAGTTTGTATATATGTACGGTGGGCTACATCGGAATTTACGCCTGTGGAGTGTCACAGCAAACTGTAGTAGCAAGTGATTAGCGAGGCAGGGCACGTAGAAGCAGGAATACTCTAAGAATATACATTTGTCTATATTTTTAGTAGCAGTTGAGACAGCATGAGCATGAAATTAGTCATTCTCGGCTTACTACTCGAAGGAGATAAACATCCATATGAAGTGCAGCACATCATGAAAGAAAGACAAATGGACTGTTACATTAAATATGCAAAAGGATCACTTTACTATGCCTTTGAGCAATTAGAAAAACAAGGGGCAATTCGTGTTACAACTATTGTTCGAGATACAAATAGACCAGATAAAACAATTTTTCATATAACAGACGAAGGTAAGCGGTTATTTCACACATTACTATTAAAACAATTCGAGGCAAAAAATCAAATATATAAACCAATTTATTCGGCACTCTCTTTCACTCATTTTGGTAATGATGAAGAGTTAGTTCCTATTTTAGAAAAAAAGAAAAATGACACCATTCAATATTTACATAATATGCAAACTATATATGATAGTAGCAAAGGACACATCCCACGTGCACAGCGATATATTTTGCAAAGCGTTATTGAACATATTACAGTCGAATTGCAATGGTTAAACACCCTTCTTGCAGATGCTGTTGCCGGGCGACTTTCAGAAATTGATATAGATACGGATTAAACTTTTAAAATAGAAACTGTAAAATGACAATATAGTTATTTTATTTCAAAGTCTAAAACAAGTATAACCCCATTCTAATTTAGGTTGGGGTTATGCTTGTTTAATTTTCTATATAAGATAAACCAATTATTTAATAACATAACTGGCATCTTATGTATGTATAGGTACCCATTTCTTTATAAATTTAATTGCACTTTATTTCAATTCTCCTCATGTTTCTTCACTCTAAAAAATCAGAAAAATACAAATAATTAAAATAAAAAACTTTAGAATTTTCTTATTTCAAAACAGTAGACAAAATTCCAAAAATTGTGTTAGAATTTGTTTCAATATCATATCGCTTGTTAAATTCCTTTCAAAAGGAAAATGGGTACACGAACAGTTTGTTTCGTGTTTAAAAGGGAAGCTTGGTGAAACTCCAACACGGTCCCGCCACTGTAAATGCTGAGATTTCTTTTTAATGCCACTGTGAAAACGGGAAGGTGAAAGAAATCATATGAAGCATAAGTCAGGAGACCTGCCTGTTTTAACAACACTGATAGATTCACGGATGATGATGAGGTGTTAAAACAAAAAGGAAGGCTTATTTTCTATGCCTATATGCTTTTTGTTATAGGTATTTCCTAGTAAACGGAAATGCTTACTTTCAATTAGGGAGGAATTTGAAATGGCAATTCAAACAAGTAACTTAGGTTATCCACGTATCGGACTACAACGAGAGTGGAAAAAAACATTGGAAGCTTTTTGGTCTAATAAAATTGATGAAGAACAATTTTTAACAACAATGAAAGAAATTCGTCTTCAACACGTTAAAGCACAGCAAGAAAAAGGGATTGAACTTATTCCAATTGGCGACTTTACATATTACGATCACGTTTTGGATACTGCTTATATGCTAGGATTTATCCCATCACGTTTTTCTCAGTTTACATCTTACCTTGATGTATATTTCGCAATGGCGCGTGGCTCTAAAGATCACGTAGCTTCCGAAATGACAAAATGGTTTAACACAAACTATCATTATATCGTTCCAGAATATGAAGAGGGATTACAAATCTCTTTAAAAGATAATCGTCCACTTCGCTTATACGAAGAGGCAAAACAAGAATTAGGAGTAGATGGAAAACCTGTTATTTTAGGACCATATACTTTCTTGAAATTAGCTAAAGGCTATACACAAGAGCAATTTGCTACTATTTTAAAACAGTTAGTTGCACCTTACGTACAACTGCTTTCAGAACTACATGCAGCTGGTGCACAAATCATTCAAGTTGATGAACCGATTTTCGCTTCTTTAACGAAAGAAGAAGTTCAACAAGCAAAAGAAATTTATGAAGCTATTCGTAAAGAAGTTCCAAATGCGAATCTTCTTTTACAAACATATTTTGATAGTGTAGAAGAAAACTATGAAGAAATCATTACATTCCCAGTATCAAATATTGGATTAGATTTCATTCATGGTAAAGAAGGTAATCTACATGCTATTTCAAAATATGGATTCCCAGCTGATAAAACTTTAGCTGTTGGTTGTATAGATGGCCGTAACATTTGGAGAGCCGATCTTGATGAAGTTCTTACGTTATTTACAACGTTACAAAAACAAGTCCAAACGAAAAACTTCATCGTTCAGCCTTCTTGTAGCTTATTGCATACGCCAATCGATAAAACAGAAGAAACTCACTTATCGACTGAGCTATTTGACGCGTTGGCATTTGCAAATCAAAAATTAGAAGAGTTAGTTCTTATTCATTCCGCTCTAACTCAAGGTACAGAAAGCATTCGTAATGAGCTGGAAACATATCGAAATGTACATCATACAATTCGTTCATCTGCTGCACGTAACCGAGAAGATGTCAAAGCAGCACGAACAGCACTAAAAGAAGAAGATTTTTCACGACCTCTTCCATTTGAAAAACGATATGAATTGCAACAAGTTGCTTTGAAGTTACCGTTGTTACCAACAACAACTATCGGTAGCTTCCCGCAAACAACTGAAGTTCGCCAAACGCGAAAAGAATGGCGTAACGGTGTTATTTCAAATGAACAATATGAACAATTTATTGAAAAAGAGACAGAAAAATGGATTCGTTACCAAGAAGAAATTGGTCTTGATGTTCTTGTACATGGTGAGTTTGAAAGAACTGACATGGTCGAATATTTTGGTGAACGCCTTGCTGGTTTCTCATTCACTAAAAACGGTTGGGTGCAATCATACGGTTCCCGCTGCGTAAAACCACCTGTTATTTATGGTGATGTAGCCTTTATTAACGGAATGACTATTAAGGAAACTGTTCATGCACAAAGCTTAACAGAGAAAGTTGTAAAAGGCATGTTAACTGGACCTGTTACGATTTTAAATTGGTCCTTCGTTCGAAATGACATTCCAAGAAAAGAAGTTTCATATCAAATTGCATTAGCTCTTCGTCATGAAATTGAACTACTTGAATCTTCCGGAATTCGAGTAATTCAAGTCGATGAGCCAGCACTTCGTGAAGGAATGCCACTAAAAGAAAAAGATTGGGACGCTTATATTACATGGGCAGTACAATCCTTCCTTTTAGCCACTTCATCTGTAGCAAATGAAACACAAATTCATACTCATATGTGTTACAGTAACTTCGAAGATATCGTTGATGTGATTCGCGCATTAGATGCAGATGTGATTTCTATCGAAACATCAAGAAGTCACGGTGAATTTATTGATACATTAAAACATACAACATATGAAAAAGGCATCGGTCTAGGTGTATATGATATTCATAGCCCACGTGTACCAAGTAAAGATGAAATGTATAAAATCGTAGAACAATCTTTAAAAGTATGCGATCCTAAATATTTCTGGATTAATCCTGATTGTGGTTTAAAAACGAGAAGAACAGAAGAAGTTATTCCAGCTTTAGAGCACATGGTGCAAGCGGCAAAAGACGCTCGTTCCTTGCTAAAAACAAACGCATAATAAAAATGGGGTATCCTTTTTGAGGATACCCCATTCTTTATTCTTTACTTTCAAAAAAGAATTCATATTGTATTTTATATAATTCATCATCCGTTGGTTCTTCAAGGGGTGTTGCCTGTAATACAACCGTATACTCTCCATTTGGAATAGGAATTTGAAATTTATTTGAAAGAATACTTGTTACAACGATACATTCATTTTCAACTGTAAAAGGAACTGTAACCGTTCTAATTACTTCTTCTTTCTCAATATGTTTCCCTGGGGTCACTTTTACTTCACAAGTATAATCAGAAAGTGCTTCAAAAATAACAGTTCCATCCGTCTTCGCATAACCTCTCTCAAAATCTTCATCCGTCCAGTCAACGTAAGGCTGATCACCGTCATAGTTCATCAACATTAATTGCGAATACGAAATTGTTAACTCCATCGTTTCCCTCCTCCTTCATTATGAAATATACAACTACTACTTTACGTCAAATTTTACACGCGTACCATCTGGGTATTTATCTAACTTATTTCCTACCCAAGAGCCTGCTCCGCGATTATCTGCTGGACTTATATATTCGATGTGCGCTCCTTTTCCGCCTTCTTTACACATCGCCATTGGCCATTCATCACGATCATACCCTTTTTTTGATGGGTATGGAGCTAACGATAATTTTCTTCTATCCGCAGCGCCACCACGGTCGATTGTACACACTTCTGAATGCCCTTCTTTTATAGCATCCGTAATATGTTTCCCTGTCTCTGGGTATCGATCTTTCGGAAATTCTAGAACTTGATCATACGCATTTGTTTTTTTAATACTTGTTTCCTCTGGAACAAGCACTTCATACACCGCTACTACAATAGAAAGAATTGCAATAATTGAAATGATAATACCTTTTAATTGCTTCATGTATACCTCCATGATTCTACCAGTTTCTTTTCCTCAGTTATTATAACAAACTTCTCCTGTATATGTTTTCAGACATTATTTTAGCTCTTCTTCGCCATTCCGCTAAAAACTCTCATTTTTCTTCATCTTTTCACTAATGCTGTAGAAAACTAATAACCTTCCGACATTCTTTTTCAAAGGAAGTCCTCATAAAAGATTGAAATGATATATACGATACTTTTTGGGGAGGAAATATTATGGAAGCTACCTATAAAACGAAAGATGTGACGAATAAAACAGGCATCCCAAAACATATAGTCCGCAAATATAGTCAACTGTTAGAAGAACATGGTTATATAATTTCCAAAACAGCTGATGCTCGTATTTATAAACTTGATGATTTAAAACTATTGAAATCTATACATGAAAGAGCTGCTACATTGCAGGAAGATATTTCAGAAACGATACCAATTATTTTAAAAGAAAAAGAGGCCCCACCTGTACCAGTTATACAAAATACGCAAGAAATACAACCGAAAGAAAAAGAAGATGGGCGCAACTTCGAGGAATTCATGTTAAAACTTGAAATGCTCGCTCAACTAAATGAAGCCATTATTCATCAAAATTCTACCCTTATTACCCAAAATCGTTTAAAAGATGAAAAGCTAGATGAGTTGATGCAACAAGTTTATGTAAAAGAAGGATCTCAGGAAAAAATGCTACAAGAGTTAGTGGATCATGCCGCTCAAACAGATGCTCTGCAAAAAGAAAAGATGGACTTATTAATGAATCATATGTATAAACGAGAATCTAAACAAGAAGAAAAAATGAATAAACTCGTAAATCAAATTTATAATAAAGATAGCAACCGTGATGCACAACTTATGCAAGTAATTCGCGAAATTCAAGAAACAAAAAGATTAGTCGCCGCTTCAAAAGAACAAAGCTTTTTCCAATCATTTAGAAGTTTATTTAGCCGAACAAAACAAGAAAAAACAACTGAATAGCATAATATATTTTTTCTAATATAAAATAAAAAGTTACCTTCTATCGGTAACTTTTATTCCTTATTTCTTACAGCTGGCAATATAATAATCGCTTCAGTTCCTTTCCCACTTTCACTTTTATATTCCAGCGTACCATTATGCGCTTGTAAAATACTAAATGTTACCATTAGTCCTAATCCTGTCCCTTTTTCTTTTAAAGAATAATACGGTTGTCCGAGCCTTGCTAATTGTTCTTTCGTCATTCCAACACCACTATCTTTAACTCTTATTACAATCGTTTCATCTTTTTGTATAGCCGTTACTTTTAAATATCCTTTATTTCCTTGAATTGCTTCAATACCATTTTTAACAACATTCATAATGGCTTGCTTCAATTTCGTTTTATCACCGATCGTATAAAGACTTTCAGAAATCTCAACTTGCAAATATACACCTTGCATCGCTGCAAATGATGACATAAGAGTCGTCATTTCTATTAATTGAGCTGATAAGCAAATATGTTCTTTTTTCTCAATTTGTGGCCTTGCTAAATTTAAATAATCTGAAATAATTTGTTCTGCCCGGTCCAATTCAGCTAATACGAGACGCATATAATCCTTGTTCTTCACATCTTCCGTACTTTCTAGCAATTGAATAAAACCACGAACAACAGTGAGCGGATTTCGAACCTCATGTGCAACACTTGCTGCTAACTCACTTACAATATTAAGTTTCTCTGACTTTTGCATCTCTGTACGTAGTATTGCATTTTCATTTAAATATTCTGTTAAGTACACCTGAAATACCATTGTCATAACCATAATAAGCGAAGCAAATATATATCCGCTATATAAGTGTGAAACATATGGTGTAAACCCCGTTTCTAACAGAACGTTAATCATACCAATCACTAAAGAAACAAGTACGTACAATGATGAAATCATAAATGCTAAAATTAGCTTCTTATCCCTTGAAAATAGAGACCATTTCTTTGATAAAAATAATGGAACTATCAATAGAAATATTACTTCTATGACTGGAAGAAGGTTTATGCCCTTTAGCGCCCATTCATAGATAACAAAAATAACGGCCGGGATTAAACCAACAATCCCACCATATAAAAAACCACTAACAATTGGGATTGGGTGAAAGTTATACCCGCAAACGTCCCCAAAACAAATAGAATATGTCATAGAGAGAACGAGTGTAATGCTAGATAAAAACATAATAAAGTAGCGGTTCGGCTTCGGAGGCATTTCTTGATAACGATTTAAACGAATCGCTTCGTATAAAAATAGTGGCAAAATAATGATTGCAATTTGGATCATTAAATCACGGATAAGCTCCATAGCCTCTCATCCCCTATATGTATTTTGATATGATTATATCATTTTACAGGTTTGTTTGTTTTAAAATTTTGATTTTTCTTAACATATTTGTTAATTCTTTGTTAACAACACATAATAATTGTTACAGATTTTCGAAATGAATGTAAACCCTGTACCAAATTTCTGCCCGACAGTATACAATGAATACGGATTACAAAGAAAATAAAAAATACTTCATAAGACGGACAACTATAGCAAAATACAGCATATAATCCATACTATCTATGTTTACAAATAAGTGATCATTATTTTAGTAGGAGGAAGATAAATATGGCGGGTACTACGCTTGTTTTAAAAGAAGAAAATTTGGTCGTTCTAGAAAACGTTGAAAAATCAGTGTATGAAGAGTTACAGCATAAAACAGGAGAAGAAAATTGCACATGCGCTGTGAATGAATCAGTTGTTCACCTTGGCAAAGTATCCTCTGTACTTTGGAATGAAGATGAAATAGATTGGGAATACGGATATTAAAAAGTCGCTTACAGCGGCTTTTTTTCTATTATTCCTCTCTTTCTACATACCATATACGCAAGCGAAATGATAGAAAATATGTTAAAATGAACTTAATTTTCAAACGGAAGAAAGGGAGATACAATGGAACAATTCATTAACCCTAGAGTAAAGGACATCCAAATTTCTGGAATCCGTCAATTCTCTAACATGATTCAAAACTATGATAATCTTATCTCTTTAACAATTGGACAACCTGATTTTCCTACACCTTCTCTCGTAAAAGAAGCGGCAAAACGGGCTATTACAGAAAATTATACAAGCTATACACATAACGCTGGTTTACTAGAGTTACGCAAGGCAGCTTGTAACTTTGTAAAAGATAACTATGATTTACATTATTCACCTGAAAACGAAACCATCGTTACAATCGGTGCTAGTGAAGCAATTGATGTTGCATTTCGAACGATTTTAGAGCCAGGAACAGAAGTCATTTTACCTGCCCCTATTTATCCAGGGTACGAACCGATTATTCGATTATGCGGCGCAACACCTATTTTTATCGATGTTCGTGAAACTGGCTTCCGTTTAACAGCCGAAGCACTGGAAAAGGCCATTACAGAAAAAACAAGATGCGTCGTACTGCCGTATCCTTCTAATCCAACTGGTGTAACTTTATCAAAAGAAGAACTACAGGATATTGTAGATGTTTTAAAAGATAAAAATATTTTCGTTCTTTCTGATGAAATTTATAGCGAACTTGTATATGAACAAACACATACATCGATCGCTCATTTCCCAGAAATGCGTGAAAAGACTATCGTCATTAACGGTTTATCAAAATCGCATTCTATGACTGGCTGGCGTATCGGTCTATTATTCGCACCAAACTATTTAGCTGGGCATATATTAAAAGTTCATCAATACAACGTAACGTGCGCTACTTCAATCGCTCAATATGCTGCAATTGAAGCTTTAACAGCTGCTAAAGATGCACCAAAAATGATGCGTCATCAATACAAAAAACGACGTGATTACGTATATAATAGACTCATTCAAATGGGCTTAACAGTTGAAAAGCCAACAGGTGCATTTTACTTATTCCCATATGTTGGCCATTTAACATCTTCATCATTTGATTTTGCACTTGATCTTGTGAAAGAAGCTGGACTTGCCGTCGTTCCTGGAACAGCATTCTCTGAATATGGTGAAGGCTACCTTCGCTTATCCTATGCATATAGTATTGAAACTTTAAAAGAAGGCTGTGACCGTTTAGAAGCCTTTCTACAACAAAAAGCTAAGAGTTAAACTCTTAGCTTTTTTTATGCATAATGATCGCAAGTTTGACGCTTCAGTAATTTATGCGGAATAATGATACACTTTGCAGTAGACTCCGCATTCTCTACTTTATCAACTAAAGCTTTTGCTGCCTCATATCCTAGCTGATATATATTCACGTCAACTGTTGAAAGCGGAGGACTCGCAATTTCTGATAATAAAGCATTATTAAAGCTTACAATTGAAACATCCTTCGGTACAACGAATCCTTTTTTAGAAAGTGCACTTAGCACACCAAGTCCAATCAAGTCATCCGTTGCCATAATTGCTGTCGGTGGTTGCTTTAGCCCCATTAATTCCTCCACGGCTTGTTGACCACTTTCTCTTGAAAAATCAAAATGTAAAATATACTCTTTCGGCAATACAATGTCTGCTAATTTTAAAGCATCACTCATACCAGCCAAACGATCTCTCGTCACAAGTAAATCTGATCCACCGCCGATGAACGCGATTTGTTTATGACCTAATGAAATCAAATATTCTGCTACTTCTCTTGCAGCTGTATAATTGTCATTATCTACATATGTAATTTCTTCTTTACGATCATATGGTTTCCCGATTAATACGAACGGGAAATTTTGTTTATGTAAATATTGAATAATCCGATCATTCTCTCTTGAATATAAAAGAATAATGCCACCAATTTGGCGCCCCTGCACCATCTTTACAACACCATTAAAAATTTCATCTTCCGTTTCACCTGTCGACATATAAAGCGCATACCCTTCCACATGTGCAAACGAACTAATCCCTCTTATAACTTCTGGGAAAAACGGATTTTGAAAAGCTTTACTTGCAGAACTTGGCATAACAAGGCCAAGTGTTTTTGTTGTTTGGTTAGCTAGGTTTCTTGCGTTTAAATTAGGATGATACCCTAGTTCACTCATTACTTTCCGAACACGACGCTTTGTTTTTTCACTTATACTTGGATTATCAGCAATTACACGAGAAACGGTAGATGGTGCTACATTCGCCTTCTTCGCCACATCTTTAATTGTAACTGTCATAAAAATCCCCTCCTTTCACTTCTCTGCCATTTTATATATTTTCATCTTGCACCCGTTGCAAGTAATAGGGGAAGTCATAAACTTTCATTGATTCTATCTTGTAAAACCTATCATATTCTCCCTCTCCATGTATTGTAAGGGATAGAGCTCTTTTTTCCTATACTATAATATACTATTTATTTCACTTCTTTTCATATGGGATGTCAAATCTCTTTTCATCTCCCTATAAAATGTTTTATAGGAAGATGAAAAGAAAAATGGGACATAATGTCCCATTTTTCATCCTTTCGTACCTCCAGCAGTTAAACCAGAGATAAAGTATTTTTGTAGTGATAGGAATAAAATTGAAATTGGGATTGCAATCAATACGGAACCCGCTGCGAACGTTGTAAATTCATTCCCAAATTTCTTCGCCACCATTTCATATAATCCAACTGCTAACGTATAATTTTCTGGTGTGCGCAAAATAATACTCGCTAAAATAAAATCTGTAAATGGGCCGATGAAAGTAAATAACGCTACAACCGCTACGATTGGCTTTGCAAGTGGCATAATGATTTGCCAAAAAATACGAAAATGTCCTGCTCCATCCATACGAGCTGACTCATCCAATTCTTTCGGGATCGTATCAAAATACCCTTT
Organism: Bacillus paranthracis; assembly: GCF_001883995.1. Classification (GTDB taxonomy): domain Bacteria; phylum Bacillota; class Bacilli; order Bacillales; family Bacillaceae_G; genus Bacillus_A; species Bacillus_A paranthracis. Next base: position 316,207 of record NZ_MACE01000018.1, read on the forward strand.
CATAAGCCATGTATTCATTGGAATTGCCCCGCCTACATAAATTAAAATTAATGCAAGGTGTGTATTAATTAATCCTGTTAACTGTGCTAATACGTATAAAGCGATTAACGCTGCAAAGTTTGGAATCATTTGCAAAATTAAAAATGTTAATAAACCATTTTTTCTTCCAACAAAACGGTATCTCGAAAATGCATAAGCAGTAAAACTAATTGCTAACACTGAAAAAATCATCGTTAAAACACTTACTTTTAATGTGTTTTTATACCATAGTAAATAATTACTATTCTCTAAATCTAATAACTTACGATAATGATCTAGCGTTGCATTTTGCGGAATAATACTTGATCCAGATAAACTATCACCCGGATTAAACGATGAGCCAATAATCCATAATAATGGATAGAAAATGATGGCACACATTACGAAAATAACGAGATAACTTAATGAGAGACGTAACATCTTTTGTCTTTTAATATTCATTTACATCATATCCTCTTCTTGGAATGATTTTGTTCTCTTAAATTGCCATAACGCAACTGTAATAACGATTAACGATAAGATCATTGTAAGAGCTGCTGCTTTTCCGTACTGCGCGGAAGTCATCGTTAACTTATAAATCCATGAAATTAAAATATCTGTTCCACCTGCGTCTTGTCCAGCTACAGCAGGACCTCCGCCGTTAAATAGATAGATGATACTAAAGTTATTAAAGTTAAACGTATATTGCGTAATTAATATTGGTGCTGTTGCATATAGAACAAGTGGCAATGTAATTTTACGAAACTGTTGCCAAGCTGTAGCTCCATCTACTGTAGCCGCTTCGTATAATTCTCCTGGAATCGATTGCAGTATACCTGTTGTCATTGCAAAGACGAACGGGAATCCAAGCCACGTTTGAATCATAATTAAAGCAATCTTCGCCCAAAATGGATCTGTCATCCAAGCAATCTTTTCAATTCCGAATAAAGCTAATACTTGATTGTTAATCGCTCCAAATGTTTCATTAAACATACCAGAGAAAACAAGAATAGATACGAATGCTGGGACCGCCCACGGTAAAATGAAGATTGTTCGAATAATCGCCTTCCCTTTAATACCAGGCTGATTTACGATAATCGCTAAGAAAATACCAAGTGCAACTTGTAATGTCGTTGCAACGAATGTCCAGATGACAGTCCAAGAAAATACACTTAAAAACGTTTCTCTCCACATCGGTAATGTAAAGATATCAATAAAGTTTTTAAATCCTACCCAATCTACTAATTTAGCTGGAGGAGAATGATATAAATCATAGTTCGTAAATCCAATTAAAATTACGAAAATGATTGGAAATACAACGACAAAGATAAGTAATAAAAACCCTGGTGAAACCATTAAATACGGAAAACCTTGGTCTAGTAAATTACGGTATTGCTCTTTTACAGAGTTTAACGGTGTTCCTATATCCCGTTTCTTTCCGTTTTGGTATGCATCATATAAATTAAATGCATATATTCCGAGTCCAAACACGATGACAATGAGTGCCAAGATTCCTTCTACTAATAGAAAGACAGAATGGTCACGTGGAACTTCTGTACCAAGCGTTACAATTCCCCATAATCCCATATTTAATAAATCAGCAAAGGCTACAATAAATGAACCTGTTAATACTAGAAAAATAAGACCTTTTACAAATTGTTTATTATACATTTGACCCACGCCTGGAATGATTGATAACATGGTTGCCATTTTCCTATGTTTTGAACCGTTTAAGCCGTTTGCTGGTTCCATAGATGTTTGCATGTTCCTTCCCCCTTTTTTCTTGGGAGAGAATTCGTGCCCCTCATATTAGAGGCACGAATTTCACCTTATTTTTTCTTACTATGATTTGCCTCAATATTACCTTTAATTTGCTTCACTGCATTATCAAGTGCTGCTTTTGGTGCCTCTTTATCCGTAACAACTAATTGAAGCGCATCTCCAGCTGGTTTCCATACTTCTTGCATTTCTGGAATGTTTGGCATTGGAATTCCATTTTCAGATTGTGTTGCAACTGCTTTTGCAGCTTCGTTATCTTTAATAATTGGATCTTCCATTACTGCTTTTACTGGAGGAATTTCTTTCGTCTTCTCAAATCGAATTTTTGCGTTTTCTTCATTCGTTACCCATTCAGTGAACTTTGTAGCTAAATCATTTTGTTTAGAGAAACTTGTTACATGCCATCCTTTAACCCCAACAAACGTTTTCATTGGTTGACCATTTGGTAATTTCGGCATTGGAGCAACGCCATAATCAATTCCGTTCTTTTCCATTGCTTGGAACGCCCAAGGGCCGTTCATGATAGATGCTGCTTTTCCTTCATTAAATAGCCCATCAGCAGCAGGTCCACCAGATTCACCGATAATACCTTTCGGGAATAACTTTTCTTTGTACCATTTTTGAAGATACTCAGCACCTTGTACTGCTCCGCTATTATTTAATCCAACATCACTTGCATTTGGCTTTCCATCTTTTTCACCAAACACATAACCACCCATACCTGCCATGAATGCATTAGCAAAGTAGAAGTTATCTCCTAATGCTAAAAATCCGTACTTGCCATCTTTCGTAAATTCTTTTGAGAAGTTAAACAGCTCGTCCATCGTTTCTGGCGCTTTTGGCATTAGTTTTTTATTGTAAATAAAGACTGGTGTCTCAATTGCTTTTGGTAAACCATATAATTTTCCGTTATATGTCTGTGCTTCTATTGATGAATCAGTAAATTTACTCTTTACAGCATCATCAGCTTTCACTTCAGAAAGTAAACCTTCTGTTACTGCATTTCCGATTTGATCATGTGGCAATGTTACAACATCTGGTCCCGTCCCCGCTGGTCCATCAAGGCGTAACTTCTTCACTTGATCTGTCATTTGCATTTCAACAACTTTTACTTTTACTTTATATTTTTCCTCAAAGCTTTTCACTGCTGGTTCTAAACCAACACCTTTTTTATCATCTTCCCAAACGAGTAAATCGTAATCTTTCTTTGCTTTACTTTCTTCTTTTTTCCCTGAATCTTTCGGTCCACATGCAGATAACATACCAATTGCTAATGCTGAAACCGTTAATAATGATAATGCTTTCTTCATCCCAAAAACCTCCCTGAATTGTATATGTACCTTACTAATTGAAAACGTTTGCATTGAATAGTTTAATAGAAGCGCAAACGATATCTCAATCTATGAAAACGTTTGCGCTATTTGTCTATCATTATACATTCTTTTATTCATTTTGCAAATATTAATTTTAAAAATATTATTACTACACTCTTTATAGATTGACTTTATATGAAATGAATACTACTCTTATAAGCAATATTAAAGCTATGCAAAAAGCAATCGTTTGCAACATATGCTTTATTATTATACTTAAGGGAACAATATGCATAGAGATAGTAAAGGGGGATTTTTTATATGCTTAAAGACGCCATCTATCATAGGCCAAAAGATAATTACGCATACGCTTACGATGAAAAAACGATTCATATCCGAATACGTACGAAAAGAGACGATGTTCAAAGCACCAATCTTATTTATGGTGATCCTTATGAATGGACAGACGGGAAGTGGATTTCTTCAAGTGCACCAATGAAAAAAACTGGTTCTACTGCATTATTTGATTATTGGTCCATTTCCATCGAGCCAAAATTTAAGCGCTTACGTTATGGATTTGAATTAAAAGCAGAGACAGAAACGCTTATTTATGCAGAACGCGGATTTTTTTCTAGCATTCCAAATGATGACGTTGGTAACTTTTTCTGTTTTCCATTTATTCATGCAAATGATGTATTCAAAGCACCTTCCTGGATTAAAGATACTGTTTGGTATCAAATTTTCCCAGAACGGTTCGCTAATGGAGATCATACGTTGAATCCAGAAAACACCCTTCCTTGGGGAAGCGCTGAACCAACTCCAACTAATTTTTTCGGCGGAGATTTTGCTGGTATTATGCAAAACCTCGATTACCTTGTTAAGCTTGGAATTTCGGGAATATATTTCACACCTATTTTCAAAGCACATTCAAACCATAAATATGACACAATTGACTACATGGAAATCGATCCGCAATTTGGCACAAAAGAAACATTCAAAGAACTCGTTGAGGCATGTCATACACACGGTATAAAAGTAATGCTCGATGCCGTATTCAATCACAGTGGATACTTTTTCGATAAATTTCAAGACGTACTAGAAAATGGTGAACAGTCAGCATATAAAGAATGGTTTCATATTCATGAGTTCCCAATTAGAACTGAGCCACTTCCGAATTATGATACTTTCGCGTTTACACCGTATATGCCGAAATTAAACACTGCACACCCGGATGTAAAAGAATACTTACTTGAAGTAGGGCGTTATTGGGTAAAAGAATTCAATATAGACGGTTGGCGCCTTGATGTAGCAAATGAAGTCGACCATAAATTTTGGAGAGAGTTCCGAAGTGAGATAAAAGCATTAAATTCTGAAGTATATATTTTAGGAGAAATTTGGCACGATGCACTTCCTTGGCTACAAGGAGATCAATTTGATGCTGTAATGAGCTACCCTGTTACAAACGCTCTACTGTCTTACTTTGCTAACAATTCCATTAAGGCAAATGAATTTATGAAACAAATTATAGAATCTCTACATTCCTACTCTATGAATGTAAATGAAGCAGCATTTCATTTATTAGACAGCCATGATACACCAAGAATATTGACAACATGTAACGGAGATAAAAATAAGTTAAAGTTACTTTATGTATTCCACCTTTCTTTCATCGGCTCTCCTTGTATTTATTATGGAGACGAAATTGGTATGGATGGCGGTATGGACCCCGATTGCCGCAAATGTATGGTTTGGGATACGAAAGAACAAGATCATCTATTATTTACACATGTACAAACATTAATTTCGTTACGAAAGCAATATAAAGCATTTGGAGGACATGGTACTTTCCAATTCATTGAAGCAAATGATGAACATAATTATATTTCTTATACAAAAACATATGAAGATGAAACTATCTTTTTCGTTTTAAATCCGACTAATAGTGATATTACAGCTTCACTGCCTCTCCATGTTACTGGAAAGAAAATCATTAATATTTATACAAACGAAGAATTTTCAGCGGAAGCAAGTGTATTACAAGTTACACTTCCTCCATATGGATTCTCCATATTAAAATGGTAACCAAAAAAATCCTTATACCAAAGTGGTATAAGGATTTTTCTTATTTCAATTTGAACACGATTGCTTCATACGGACGTAATGTCATGTTATCTATCGGTCCATTCTCTACGTCGTAATTGTGTATAAATAACTCTGCTTCACTATAACTAATGTCCTCAGGCAATTCAAATACACATTCTTCCGCAGTAAAGTTTGCAATAACAAGAAGTTTTTCTTCTCCATACGTTCTTACATATGCAAAAATAGATGGATTATTCTCCAATATTAAATCATATGATCCATACACAACTATTTCGTTATTTTTGCGTAACTCAATTAACTTTTTATAATAATAAAAAATTGAATCTTTATTTTGGATCGCTTGTTTCACATTGATTTCTTTATAGTTAGGGTTTACCGTAATCCAGGGCTCACCTGTTGTGAATCCAGCATGATCTTTATCATCCCACTGCATCGGTGTTCTAGCATTATCTCTGCCTTTTATATAAATAGACTGCATCACTTTATCTATATTTTCACCGCGCTCTATCACTTTTTCCTTATACATATTTAATGTTTCAATATCTCGATATTCATCAATCGATTCAAATCGAACATTTGTCATTCCGATTTCTTCGCCTTGATAAATATAAGGTGTTCCTTTCATCATATGAAGCACCGTCGCTAACATTTTCGCAGATTCAATGCGATACATTCCATCATTACCAAAACGAGATACAACACGAGGCTGATCATGGTTATTCCAATACAGACTATTCCAGCCTGTATGTTCTAATGCTTTTTGCCACTTCGTTAAATTCTCTTTTAAAGTAAGAAGTGAACATGGTTTTACATCCCATTTTCCGCCTTCTCCTGAGTCTAAATCCATATGTTCAAATTGGAATACCATCTGCAGTTCTTTTCGTTCTTCCCCGGTATACAATTTCGCTTCTTCTGTCGTTACACCAGGCATTTCACCAACCGTCATAATATCATAATGAGACAATACTTCTTCATTCATTTCATGTAAATATTTATGAATGTTTGGACCGTTCATAAAATACTTATGACCTGAAACATACCCCTCTTCTTCTGTTTCAACAGCTGGTAATCCCTCTTCTTTAGAAATAAAATTAATAACATCCATACGGAAGCCATCAATTCCTTTTTCTAACCAAAACTTCATCATTTCATAAACATCTTGTCTTACCTTTTCATTATCCCAATTTAAATCTGGCTGTTTTTTAGAAAACAGATGTAAATAATATTCATCTGTCATTTCATCATACTGCCATGCAGATCCGCTAAACGCTGCTCCCCAGTTATTCGGCTCTTTTCCTTCTTTTCCAGGGCGCCATATATAGTAATCTCTATATTTATTATCTTTTGATTTACGTGATTCAATAAACCAATTATGTTCATCAGAAGTATGATTAACAACTAAGTCCATCATAAGTTTCATATTACGTTCATGCATTTCATGTAATAGCTCATCCCAATCTTCCATTGTTCCGAACTCATTCATAATTTTACAATAATCACTTATATCATAACCATTATCATCATTTGGAGATTCATAGACTGGTGATAACCAAATTACATCAATCCCTAATTCTTTTAAGTAATCTAACTTTGAAATAATACCGCGAAGATCCCCGATGCCATCACCGTTGCTATCCATAAAGCTACGAGGATAAATTTGATATACTACACTTTCTTTCCACCACTGTTTTTCCATTATGCTACCCCATTTCATTCATAATTCGATTTTCTCTTTTTAAGGCGCAAACGTTTTCATTAATGAATGATAACAGATTCTATCTTAATTTAAAATAGCGCTTACAACTTTTATTCTTATTTTTCTAAGAAAACATATGAAAATCACTAATAACTATCCAATATATGAAAACGTTTTATTTTTTTGTTTATTTTTTGAATCTATTCGTTTATAATGAACTCAAAGAAAACGTTTGCATAATTATTTCTAGGGGGAAATACCATGGCAGAACTGAAATTAGAAAACATTTATAAAATATATGATAATAATGTAACAGCTGTAACAGACTTCAATTTACACATTCAAGATAAAGAATTTATCGTATTTGTCGGTCCTTCTGGATGCGGAAAATCTACAACATTACGAATGGTTGCTGGACTAGAAGATATTTCAAAAGGAGAGTTTTCAATTGATGGTAAGCTAATGAATGATGTCCCTCCAAAAGATCGCGATATCGCAATGGTCTTCCAAAACTATGCCCTATATCCACATATGAGTGTATATGATAATATGGCATTTGGATTAAAACTTAGAAAAATACCAAAAGATGAAATTGATCGTCGTGTAAAAGATGCAGCAAAAATTTTAGGACTGGAACAATATTTAGATAGAAAACCGAAAGCATTATCTGGTGGACAACGTCAACGTGTTGCGTTAGGGAGAGCAATCGTTCGAGACGCGAAAGTGTTCTTAATGGATGAGCCATTATCTAACTTAGACGCTAAATTACGTGTTGCAATGCGCTCAGAAATTTCTAAGTTACACCACCGCCTTGGTACGACAACAATTTATGTAACGCATGATCAAACTGAAGCGATGACAATGGCTTCTCGTCTTGTTGTTATGAAAGACGGAAAAATTCAACAAATCGGTACTCCAAAAGAAGTATATGAAACACCTGAAAACATTTTTGTTGGTGGATTTATCGGCTCTCCAGCGATGAATTTCTTCCGTGGTAAATTAACTGAAACCGATTTCGTTATAGACAATGCTGCAAAAATTAAAGTAACTGAAGGAAAAATGAAGATATTACGTGAACAAGGCTATGTAAATAAAGACATTGTTTTAGGTATTCGTCCTGAGGACATTCATGATGAACTATTATTTTTAGAAGCTTCACAATCTACTGCCTTCACAACAAAAATTGAAGTTGCTGAGTTATTAGGTGCTGAATCTATTTTATATATGAAACTTGGAAATCAAGATTTTGCAGCACGTGTTGATGCAAGACATACATTTTCACCTGGTGACCAAATTAAACTAGCATTTGATATGAATAAAGCGCATTTCTTTGATAGTCAAAACGAACAACGCATTCGTTAAAAAATAATTTTCATACAAAAAAACCGTCCACATATATTGAGGGCGGTTTTCACTATTATACGAGGGCTTCTACTGTATGAAATGATTGTCCTTTCGTGCTAATAATACCGAAAATCGGTAAGTCACTTAGCACCACTTCTTCTTGCTGTTTCATAAAAGATGACGTTAATTGTTTTATCTCTATCCATACGTCATTAATACAAAGTACATTGGAATCGTTCTCTTGTTGGCGTGAAAATATAGAATCTATTTTATATAAACCAGCATTTTGAAAAAGCATATCAATGCGACTGAATGCATTCAAAGTAATGCTGATTACGCGTTGCCAATCTCCTTGTTTTTCCATATTATAGGATACAAAAAGTGCTTCTCCGCCTAGATTCGTAATTTCCTCCACTGTTGCTTGTCCACTTTCTTGATCAATGTCCGTCACAATTACTTTTGCACCTTGTTTAGCCAACAAAAGAGCTGTATTACGTCCAATACCGATGCCACCGCCAGTTACGATAGCAACTTTTCCTGCAAGCTTCATTTTCATTACCCCTTCTATAAGTCTTACCGTCATTCAGTATACTCCTTTATGAGATTAGTCTGCAAGCAAGAAAAGTTGCTTATTCATTTGTAAACGGTTACTTTTTTACTCCTTCTTTTTTCTTACTATTACGCTGATCGAAAACTAAACCGATGAAAATTAAAATCCCCCAAAAGATTACGCTACCTCCAGTCACTTCAATTTCCCCCTTATTATATAAACATATTATTTTAATCATTATAACATTTTCTTAATTTTCAATCTATTAAATTCAAAAATGATATAGATTAACTTTTTCCCTATTATATATCCACTAAAATATATTTGTATAACAAAAAGAGACCTTTTTACATAAAAAGGTCTCTTTTTGTTATACAAGACTTATCACTTTCGTTTTTGTAATTAAATCCTGAAAACCACAATTATCTTTGCGGAATAACATCATATATACGTTACATAATATCGGAATTCCAAGCAGTAATATGTTCGGTAATAACAATACAAAAAATCGAATCGTTAATGTTTGTAATGTTAACTTTTCACTCTTCAATGAAATTAATTTTATTCTCGTTACCTTTTTACCAAGTGTTACACCGTTCCAAATAAAGGGTAGCAAAATAAAATATATCGCCATTAATATAAAAACTACTGCAAGATCATATCTATAATCGCCAAAACTAATATTAAAGCGATTAAAAATAGCACTATAATTTCCAGTCATAACAGCTACTACTGCACCATACATAACCGAGATTAAAAACATGTCAATTAGGGAAGCACCTATGCGGTTCATTACAAGCGCTGGACGATGCATCTTTAACTTCATTTTTATGTCGACTCCTTCATATCCTTCTTTACCCGTCTCATCGTACCACTTCTAAAAAACATTGTAAACTAGCGTTTCTCTTACTTTTCTTGTACAATGTGTTACAACAGCATTGTAAAGGAGGTTCCCATATTGAAAAAATGGATAATCCTATTCGTCGCATTCCTATTAGCCGGTTGTGCTGGAAATACAAATCATATAACATATACGATTAACGATGAATACGAACTCATACGTACTTCTGGAAATGCATTTGAACTTTTCCCCACGCAAGATGCTGTATATGCCACACAATACATTCCTGCAAAAATTACAGACATAGCCTGGGATGATAAATACATTATTGCAAAACAAACTGAGGAAAAGTCAGATCCTAATAATCCTGACGCAGCAATTGCAAATAAAAAAAGCGAGCATTATTGGATTATTGACGTAAAGCATAATAAACGTTTTGGTCCCTATAATGAAAAACAATTTCATGAACAAAAAGATGCGTTTAAAATTAAGGTACCTTTTCAAAGTGTAGATTCATACATAGAAGAACAGAAAAAACAGTCAGCATAATAGTTTGAGCGCTGACTGTTTTTTCTTGCATATATTTAAAAACAACTTACTCAGAAAGTGAGATGTTAAAAGTTTGTGGCTCTTTTACAACATCTTGCGTTTCTGTATTTGCTGCGATTACATTATCTGTTGTAAATTTAATATCCTTTACCTTTTCTTTTCCATCATCAAGTATTAGGCCGATAATACCATCTCTTGTTTCACCAGGCTTATAGTCTTCCCTTGATACATTTTTTGTACCAACGAGCGTATCTTCATCATATAAAAAGTTTTGCGTTGCTACTTTAAAATGTTGTTTATCATTAATCGCAACATCATTCATAGAGAAAAATTGTATATTTTTATTCCCGCTATTTTCCACCTTATATGTAATTTCAACGTAACGAATCGTATCACTAATCTCTGTACCACTTAGCGATGCATATAACTCCGCATCTTCTTGACTGACTTTATCTCCTAATCTACGCTTTACTTCTTCAGGAGTTAATGCCGTATATACTTTTAATGTATTTTTTGCATCTTTACTCATCTGCGATAAAGAGATTACTTTCACATCTTGTACGTGAATTTTCATTGGTGCTACTTCAAATGTTTGATTCACAGAATGAATTTGTTCTAATTTAAAAGTACCCCATCCTGTTTCTTTCACTTTTTGTCCTACTTTTTTCAGCTCACGCCCACCATATTCTTTTGTTTCAGGAATAGATTCTTTCTTCTTCGGTTCAGCTTTCTTTTCTTCTTGATGGAAGCAACCACTTAACATAAGAAGAAAACTACATAAAACAAAAATACTTTTCCATGCTTTCATCATATAATTTCTCCTAACACTATCATTCATTAATATTAATTAGTCCTTTGCTTTGTAAACTATAGAAACAATGAGAAGTCCACAAAACGAACTTGTCAGTCCAGATACTATTATACCCCCTATTTGGAAAATATGAAAATAGGGATCTACGAACGCGTGCACGATAAATATAATAGTTGCCACAACAATTGCCGAAATCCAATATTTTATTTTTTCCGAAGCTAAAATAAGGTCTTTACCCATTTCATTTCTACACTTCCATAAAACGTATACTAATAACAGAAAACCAATACATGTACTTCCATGTTGCATATATTTATAAACAGAGATACCGTACCATTCTCTTTGCAATAATGGTATTTTCATAACAAAATAGCCTGTCTTATGAGTGAATGCATCCCAAACAACATGCGTTAACATACCGAATAATGCTGAATAACAAAATACAAAGAAATCTTTCCTTGTGTAAAGCCCCCACCTCTCATCTACTGCATATGTATAGTAGCCAGCAAATGGTTTAGGTAAATGTGTTATAAACGGCTTTTTTAAAATGTAGTGATATATGTATGCTAATAAAAATACGAGTGGTAAATTAAAATATAAGAATCCAAGCCACGTATGCCCAATTACACCATACGGTCTAAAGTGTAGGAAATATTCAAAGTCAGGCGCCATACTACCTAATATAAGAGCCGTTACTGAAATATGTTGAGAATACTTTTTTGCAAAAGGAAGAACTGCTGCTGGATGTGCAAATGTAAACGGCATGTTTTAACTCCTTTTTATAATTACAATAGATTACATACTATCATAACGACATGAATAATCTCCATGCAATATTTATTTTCACATTGGAATATGATAGTTTAAATGATATAATCCACATAAAATATTTAGAAAATAAGGAGGGATTCACGTGTCATTAACACTTGTCTTTTTTCTTGTTCTGTTTACCTTGTTTTTAAGTACATACATTGGCTTCTATCTATGGAAGCACTACAAAATTATAAAATATATACCTGCTCTCGTTGGTTTTATAAGCATTCTTTTTATTTTCATATGGAAGAGAATGACTTTCGGCTGGGAAGGTCTTGGCTTTGGCGCACTTCAATATACAATACTATTTGCAAGTTGTCTTCCCCTTGTATTTGCTGCTTTTTTAGAATCAAAATCCGTTATGAATTGAGGTTTCTATATTGATTGACGTACCCTTTTTACAAAATGTCACATTAAAAAAAGAAAATATCCCTAGTTTCTCCGCATATCCTTACTGTTTACCCGCTATTCGAACATTACAATCACTAGCTTTCCATCCAAATGTAACATTCATTATTGGAGAAAACGGAACGGGGAAGTCAACATTACTCGAAGCGATTGCAATTGCTTTAGGATTTAATGCAGAAGGTGGAACGAAAAACTTCCGTTTTAGTACAAACGATTCACATTCATCTTTACATGAACATCTTCGAATTTCCAAAAGTTTCAATACACCAAACGATGGTTTCTTTCTTCGTGCTGAATCATTTTATAACGTTGCTTCTTATATTGATGAAATAGATGCTATAAAATCTTATGGCGGTGTTTCACTTCACGAGCAATCCCATGGTGAATCATTCTTCTCCTTATTTATGAATCGTTTTTCAGGACAAGGCTTATACATTTTAGATGAGCCCGAGGCCGCTCTATCACCAATGAGACAACTTTCTATGCTCATTCGAATGCATGAACTAGCGGAACAAGGTTCACAATTTGTTATCGCAACGCATTCTCCTATTTTAATGGCTTATCCCGAATCCACTATATATTCTTTAACACAAGAAGGGATTCATGAATCCACATTAGAAGAAACTGAGCATTACCAAACGACGAAACTTTTCTTTGAAAATCGTGATCGATTATTTCATCATTTATTTGAATCATAAAAAAAGAAGCAGCGATTGCTGCTTCTTTTTTATAGTGCTTCTATAAATAATGCTACCCCAATACCGCCGCCGACGCATAGAGAGGCAATTCCTTTTTCTAATCCGCGTCTTTTCAATTCATGAATTAAGCTTACAGTGATACGAGCTCCTGTACAACCGATTGGATGTCCAAGTCCTACACCACTACCGTTTACATTCACCTTTTCACGATCTAAACCTAATTCTTTCTCTACAGCTAAGTATTGTGCAGCGAAAGCTTCGTTAATTTCCAGCAAATCTGCATCTTCTAATGACCAATCTACTTTTTCTAACCCTTTACGAATTGCTGGTGCTGGTCCAATACCCATAATTTTTGGATCTACTCCAGCTACTGAATATCCAACAATTCTAGCTAACGGTTGTAAGCCTTTTTCTTTCGCTTTTTCTTCGCTCATTAATACTAGAACCGCACTTCCGTCATTCAGGCCAGATGCATTCCCTGCCGTTACAGATCCGTCTTTACGGAAAGCTGGTTTTAATCCTGCTAATTTTTCTGCTGTAATGTCAGCACGTGGATGTTCATCCTTTGAAAATACTACTTCTTTTCTACGTTCTTTTATTGTAATAGGAACAATTTGATCGTCAAAGTATCCAGACTCGATTGCCTTCAATGCCAATGTATGACTACGAAGCGCAACTTCATCTTGTTCCTCTCTTGTAATTTCATATTGTTCAACTAAATTTTCCGCTGTTTCCCCCATCATAATATGATGAATTGGATCTTCTAATACTTCCCACACCGTATCACGAATTTCTCCGTGTTGTAGGCGTTGTCCCCAGCGGTGTTGTTTTAATGCATAAGGGCTTGAACTCATTGCTTCTACTCCACCTGCAACGACAACTTCACTTACACCTAATTGAATTTGCATTGCAGCCGACATAATTGCTTGCATACCTGAAGAACATTGGCGTTGGATTGTATAGCCCGTAACTGTGTCAGGAAATCCTGCCGCTAATGCAGCCGTTCTTGCCGTATTTGCTTCATCAGTTCTTTGAATACAATGACCTAAAATCACTTCATCAACTTCGTGTGGTTCTACCCCGCCTCGTTTTACAGCTTCCTGAAGTACAGGAACAGCTAATTCTACTGGCGTTACATTTTTTAGCGCTCCCCCAAAAGTTCCAATTGGCGAACGAACTGCAGCTGTAATAACAACATTATGCATTTTGCACTTGCCCCTCTCTTATGTACCCTAGTCAGTTTTTAGGTGAAATTCCATAAGATGTATGTCTACAACTATCATACTATAAACATACTAAAAAATCAAAATATTTAATATAATAAAAATAGAAGGAATTAACCTTCTATTCTGTTAATGCGTATAGGAATTTTTGTAAAATCTTCTCTGTTGTTTTATTCAAATTCGGTAACTTATCTACCGGAAAATATTGAAGCTGTAATCCTTCATAGTCAAGCCTTAATTCCCCGCTCACATGATGCCCCTGATACAGATGAATGACATTAAAAATTTCATCTCCATTTGGATATTGGAAGTACACTTCTTTTCCCGAAAGAACCCCGATAAATTGCATAATTTTCGCATTTAGTCCCGTCTCTTCAAATAGTTCTCTACGAGCAGTTTCTTCTGTCGTTTCTCCTAGCTCCATCGCTCCACCAGGTACACCCCAATCATATGTATCTGAACGATATTGAAGCAATACTTCTTGATTATCATTTAAGATAATAATTGCTGATCCTACTAGAATAAGCGGCCTTGTACCAACGACTTTGCGTAACTCTTCAATATACCCCAATATGTAAACTCTCCTTTCCTCACCCTCCCTTATCATAACAAAATTTTTCTCCTTTTGTTGATGTAATTTTAAAGAAAAAAAGGAAGCTTTCGCTCCCTTTTTTCACCTTTATTTCTTAAAACTTTCATATTTTACAGCTTCAAAAGCTTCTTCTATTTCATCATTACGATAATGGACATATGTAAAACGCCCTAATTCTACTAATCTTGCTATTTCTTGTAACGCTTTATGTTGCTCATATGTTTCCTCAAGCTTAATATGTACATAAAATTTTATTAAAGGATGTTCATATAAAGGTTCTCCCACCTCTACATATACATCTTCCACCCCTTGTACAACTCTTACATAACTTGCAAATTGATACAGTGCTTCTCTGTCTGAAACGATTTTTAATGTATACATATATTCTCCCCCTTTCCTTTACTATATCAAAAAGACAGCCAAACCATGTTATAGAACTATGAAATTTTTTCGACTTGTAATAAACAAGGCGTTTATCCATACATAGGATCTTTTCCCAACATATATTATAGAAAGAATTTTTTCAGTTGAGGTGTTCCTTATGGATCCATACGTCAATATATGTATTTGCATTACGCCAGGCGCCGACATTTCTGATGACCGTATTGCAAAAGATTTAGCAGTTGCAGAATCAATTTGGCACCCCATTACATTTCAAATTCAAGAAGTAATTGTTTTAAATGAACTTTTTCGTTTTTCTGACCGTGAAATTAGTTATAAAGATTCTATTCAAAGTCAGGAAAAATTAGCATCCTTTTTTCAAACTTGTGTAAATGAAGCTCCTGAATGCGACCTTTACATTTGTTATATTGGCAGTGATTATTTCAAAGAAACAGCAGTAATTGCCTGTGCCTACTCTTTAGCAAAACAACAGCAACTTACAGGGTATATCGTTTTAACAAACTCGGCTGCTCCTATGAAAAATATATATACGCTCGCTCATGAAATTGGTCATATTTTATTTACAAGACGTGTTCACGGAAAACTTACTCACGCAGATCCTCATTCCCCAACTGGCTCGGAGCACCATCCTTCTCCAACAAATCTTATGTATCCGATCGTCCCTCGCCCTGAAAATGTCCATATTCAGTCTCTATTAACGAACGAACAAAAAGCTCTCTCTTTACAAAGCTCTTTATTGCAAAGAAAAAAACAGTAACGCCCTTGTTACTGTTTAAAACAATAGATTCCAATCAATAAACCACATTCCGGCTGCAACGGATGCAAATATACAACTAAACATAAATACAATTACTCTAAAAATCTCTATATAATATTTCTTTGGAAATATTTTTTTGCATATCCAGAGCAGCCACTTTCCTATTAAACCGAAGAACAAAATATATCACAATATTATAATATAAAATACAAATATGATTATCCTTTGTATTTCTAGAGCTTCTTCTTAGAAATACACTCTTACTATTTGTTCAACCATAAATATCATAAAAATTGGGATTCCTAAAACAAGTAAACCAATCCAACCAAGAGACCGAACATTCACAATCGTTGTTATCAATAGCATAACTCCTCCAATTAAATATCTTCCTAATTGAGGGAGTTCATATAAAGGAAAACTGTACCAACCCTTTAAGAACATTATTAATATTGGTAAATAAGTGAGTATTACTGCTCCAAATAGCAGTAAGCCTTTTTTCAACATACTCCTTTGAAAACTAGCACCTCTTAAAAATAAACCCCCTCCCATAATCATTAACAGTAAGATAACCGGATATCCGATTAATCCTATTAAAGAAATGGTATAAGGTTCATTTAAATTTCGAAATAAAAGATCTGGAATAGTCCAATAGCATAATATACTCATAACAGCTGTAGCTAGCCATCCTAAATTCCGTTTATAATCAACTTGCATTTCTTTTACAAGTTGATTTGCATATTCCTTTGGTGAATCACCAAATATATCCTCTACATTCTTGCCTCTTTTTTCACCTTCAGTTAAATGCAATTCTGCATCTTCTAAAAAGGATTCAATATCTTTTTCACTTATCCCCTTTGCCGTTAAATAAGTACCTGTATTTGCAAGGAAATCTCGTGACTCTTGAGAAAGCATCGCATTCCCTCCTTCCAAATTACTAGTTTACACTTTTTCTCTCCTCATTTTTGAAAGACCATCGCATTAATACATATAAACTTCCATACAGAAGTAAAGATTCTAACATTCCCATGTATGGACTTTTTTCTCCCAATCCTTTAAATACAAACATAATGAATAGCGGGACAATAACAGTTAATATCCCAATCCAGCCAAGTATGTATGCTTCTCCAATTAACAGTACTAACAAGATAACTCCAGCTAGTATATAACTTTGTATAGTCGTTAATTGTAATACAGGTGTCCCATACCATTTATTCATAAACATTAATAATACTAGTAATAAAATCGGTAGCAATGCTGCTACATAAATAATGCTAAATTCTTTTATTTTACTCTTAAATGATGACATTTTAAAAGCAAATATAATTCCTACAATCGTAATCATTAAAACAATTGGGTATCCAATTAATTGTACATTCGTTAATGTAAATTCATGATTTGGGCTTTCAAATAAAATATTTGTAAGTAACCAATACCCGCCAATACCAATTATCATTCCTAAAATACTCTTTATACTCCCGCCTTTATCTTTCTCCATCTCTTTCGCTAATTCTTCCGCATACTCTTTTGGCGAATCACCAAATATATCACTTACCGTTTTCCCTTCTTTCTCACCTTCAATTAAATGAAGTTCTGCATCTTCTAAAAAAGCGTCAACATCTTCTTCTTTCATTCCTTTCGTTATTAAATACACTTTCGTATCAATTAAAAATTTTTCTCCTTCTTTAGAAATCTGCATGATAATCCCTCCCTTATTTAATCGCTTCTCTTCTATTCGTCTTCATCATAATTTCAAGGAAAATTAAAATAAACAAACTTCCGTATAAACATATAATTTGAAATAACATTGGAACAAGGTCTTCTGATGTAAATGTTTTAAACACTAACATAATAGAAAGCGGGATGATTAAATATAAGTTTTTAAACCATCCATTAAAATATATATTTATTGCTACTGTAATGATGAAAATACTACCAGCTAATATATAACTTTGCATTTGGGTGAATATAAACATTTTTGTAGGATAAATCACATCTAATATCGTTACAGCCCCTATTAGAAACATTGGTGCGATTATGACTAACGACCACATAGCAAACCATGTTTTTGTAAAACTTGTTACGAAAGTCATTTTGCGAAGTAGAAAATTAGGACCTATCACAACTAAAATTAATGACAAACTATATCCAACGCACTGAATAAGTGACATCTGTAATAGTCCGTTATTTACTATTAGAACAGAAGCAATAATCCAAAACGATACGATATTCATTACTGTAAAACCAATTTGCTTCCACGTTTCCTGTCTATCTCTTTCCATCACTTTTACAAGTTCATTTGCGTATTCTTTCGGTGAGCTTCCGAAAATTTCTTCTACGCTTTTTCCATTACTCTCACCTTCTATTAAATGAAGTTCTGCGTCTTCAATAAAGCTTTCAATATCGCTTTCTTTCACACTCTTTGCAGTCAAAAACAACCTCATATCTAATAAAAACTTTCGTGCTTCATTTGATAGCATTATTTTCTTCTCCCCTTCCCTTCAAGTAGACGTTCCACACTACTTTGCATCGCTTCCCAGCGATCCATAAATTCATCCAGTGCATCTTCGCCATCTTCTGTTAACGTGTAATACTTCCGTTTTGGACCAGATGGGGATTCCTTCATTACACTTTTTATGAATCCTTCTTTTTGCATTCGTATTAATAACGGATAAATACTTCCCTCACTCGCCATTGTAAAGCCATACTTTGCTAGCTTCTCACTCATTTCATAACCGTATATTTCACCTTCAGAAATAATAGCAAGTAAGCATCCTTCTAAAATCCCTTTCAGCATTTGACTTGTCGACATAATTCAAATCCTCCTACTATCTTATTTTACAAGATAGATAAGCGTAAGTATCTTGCTTTACAAAATAGTATAGCAGAGACTATTTTGCAAAACAAGATAGCTAACAATATTTTTCCAAATCTTTGCAGGATTTTTCTTATCCACTCTCTAAATAGAGCAATATGAGAACTTTATTACGAAGGGATGTTTTTCATCATGGTTACAAATCGAGTTGTTTTTTTAACAGGTGCTGCAAGTGGTATTGGATATGAAATGGGAAACGCTTTTGCAAAAGAAGGGGCAAAAGTTGTTATTACCGATCGTCTTGAAGAACGTGCAAAAGAAGCTGCTGAACAACTACAAAAAGAGGGCTTTCAAGCTATCGGCTTAAAATGTGATGTTACATCCGAAGAAGAAATAGAAGCATCCATTTCTCAAACTGTTACTCATTTCGGTTCATTAGACATATTAATTAATAATGCAGGCATGCAACACGTTTCACCAATTGAAGATTTTCCAACCGAAAAATTCGAGCTACTAATTAAAATTATGCAAATCGCTCCTTTTATCGCCGTTAAGCATGCCTTTCCCATTATGAAAAAGCAAAAATATGGCCGAATTATTAATGTAGCTTCCATTAATGGCCTCGTTGGATTCGCTGGAAAAGCTGCTTATAATAGCGCAAAACATGGTGTAATTGGATTAACAAAAGTTGCCGCTTTAGAAGGGGCTACTCACGGAATTACTGTTAATGCGCTTTGTCCCGGTTATGTCGATACCCCTCTCGTACGGAATCAATTACAAGACTTGGCCACTACACGAAATGTACCACTTGAAAATGTTCTAGAGGATGTCATTTATCCACTTGTCCCACAAAAACGCTTATTACAAGTACAAGAGATTGCTGATTATGCGATGTTTTTAGCGAGCGAAAAAGCTAAAGGTATAACTGGACAAGCTGTCGTTATCGATGGTGGTTATACTGCTCAATAAAAAATAAAGTTTGCTCACGAAGAGCAAACTTTATTTTTTATCGCGAGGATCATCATACTGTAGTAATTGCCGTGGCAACTTCTCTATTGCAACAATTACCCCATCTAATTTACTTTCAATTCGATGAAGTAAATATAATGTTACAACAATTGGAAACCCTACATTACCTATCATCTTGATCCACTCTTCCATCTTTTTCTCCTCCTTTCATTATATAAATAAGAAAAAAGAACACATTTAGGCATAGAAAAACAAGCTATTATGTATTAGCTTGTTTTTTCGAACAATGATGCAATTTCTCGCTTATAATCTCCACGTATAATACCTTGCTCAGTAATAATACCTGTAATTAATTCATTCGGTGTTACATCAAATGCAGGATTATAAACAGTAGTTCCAACTGGCGTTACCTGTTTCCCAAAAATTTTCGTAACTTCTGTTTCATCTCTTTCTTCAATAACAATTTCTGCACCTGTTTGTTTCATAATATCAAATGTAGATAGTGGAGCTGCAACGTAGAACGGGATATCGAAATACTTTGCTAATATAGCTAAATTCATCGTTCCGATTTTATTTGCTGTATCCCCATTTGCGACAATTCGGTCCGCTCCTACAATAATTGCGTTGATTTCTTTCGTTTGAATAGCATGAGCTGCCGTATTATCTGTAATAAGTGTTACATCAATACCTGCCTGTTTTAATTCCCAAGTCGTTAAGCGACCGCCTTGTAAAACCGGTCTCGTTTCACATGCATATGCATGTAAATGTACACCTTTTTCTTTCCCAATATAAAACGGTGCTAATGCAGTACCATATTTAGCAGTTGCAATACTGCCAGCGTTACAAATTGTTAAAATGTTATCACCGTCTTTAAAGCATGTTAATGCATGTTCTCCAATACTCCGGCATACCGCTTCATCTTCTTGCTGAATACGAAGCGCTTCTTCTTCTAATATTTTTTGCGCTTCTTTTATTGTAGTAATTTCTTGAATAGATTCTCTCATACGATCGATTGCCCAAAATAAATTGACTGCTGTCGGGCGTGACGTCCCTAAATAATTACAATCTCTATTAAACTTCTTTTGAAATTCTTCAATATGTAAAGTAGTATATTTTTTTGATGCAAGCGCCAAGCCAAATGCAGCTACAATTCCAATTGCAGGTGCTCCTCGTACTTCTAGCATGACAATACTTTTCCATACCTCTTCAATCGTCGTTAATGTTTTGTATTCTGTGCTATGCGGCAACTTTGTTTGATTTAATACTGCAATGGCATCACCTTTCCAACTGACAGACCTCGGAATCGTAACAACTGTACTCATGCTTTTACCCCTCCAGAAACTGTCTGTTGGAATAATGCTCGGAACAGTTGAATATCAGCGTTTTTAGATTCATATTTTATTAGTTCTCTACCTAAGGATAACGCTTGTTTCTTAGCTTGAATTCTCGTTTCTTTATTTGCTATTTCATCTAAATCAGCTACATGTGCTAAGCCAATTGTTCTTCGGATAAGCTCACATCCAGCAAATCCGACCACATCCGTAAAAATATTTTGCAAAATAATCGGCAACCATTGTTTCTCTTTCGTATATGCTTCTACACCTTCTCCAATCCATAACTTCGTAAAAGTGTCTACGAAATAGCTCCATGTTTTCTCAATATGGAAAAATAGCACACTTCTCTGTTCTTCCTCTCTAGATAGAGCATTTAATAATAGATTTGCAATAAATTGCCCGATGTCAAATCCAAATGGACCGTACGTTGCAAATTCTGGGTCAATCACTTTCGTTTCAGAAGGTGATGAAAAAATACTTCCAGTATGTAAATCTCCATGAATGAGTGCCTCTTTTCTCGTTAAAAATTTATATTTATATTGCGCTACTTTTAGTTTTAAAGTTTTATCACTCCATAGTTCATCTACAGCCAATTGTAACTCCGGTTCATAATCATTCGTATCGTAATGACCAAACGGGTCTGTAAATACTAAATCTTCTGTTATTTTACAAAGATCTGGGTTTACAAATGTACCTTCTAGTACCCTTTTTTCTTCTGACTGTAAACCAAAATCTGAAGTATAAAATAAAACATTCGCTAGAAAACGACCGATATGCTGGGATAGAAGTGGATACTCTTCTCCATCTATTAATCCTTTTCTTGTAATAGTTAATCTTGATAAGTCTTCTATGACTGTTACTGCTAACTCTTCATCATGACTGTACACTACCGGCACATATTCAGGTACATACTTCGCGAAAATTTGTAATGCTTTACTTTCAATCGTTGCTCTTTTTATAGACAATGGCCAGCTCTCACCAACTACTTTCGCATATGGTAGTGCTTGTTTTATTATAATAGACTTCTCTCCATCATCTAATTTGAACACGTAATTTAAATTTCCATCTCCAATTTCATGACAAACTACATTTGCTTTCTTTTCAAAATAGCCATGTTCTTTCGCATATTGTACAGCGGTTACTTCTGTTAATGAATAATATCCCATCGTCTTCTCCCCCTTTTTTTAATTCAGAGGTTTTTCTAACACAGAAAAACCTCTTTCCACTAAGAAAGAGGTTTGAAGTTTATCTTCTCCCCTCTTATCTGCCAGAAAGTTTTACTTTCTGCTGGAATTAGCACCGTGCCTTTTGGCGTCATAAACGCCCCATTTCACAATGGTATTACGGTCGGTTGCTGGGCTTCATCGGGCCAAATCCCTCCACCTGCTCTTGATAAGAGTTGTATAATTTTTTAGAATTTTTAACTTTATGTTGAAGACTATACCAAGAATAAAAATCACTTGTCAACATTTTATTTGTATAATTCTGGACGTCGATCCGCAAAAACTGGAATTCCTTTGCGTACTTCTTTAATTTTCTCGAGTGTAAGCTCTCCAAATAGAATTGATTCTTCTTCATTTGCTTCTACAACAACTTCGCCCCAAGGATCGACAATTAAAGAATGGCCAGCAAACTCATTATTTGGATCCTTCCCTGCCCTATTACATGCTACAACATAACACTGATTTTCAACTGCTCTTGCTTGTAATAGTAAACGCCAATGCGCTAAACGAACTAATGGCCATTCAGCTACAACAAATAAAACTTTTGCACCTTTAGCAGTATGAACGCGCATCCACTCCGGAAAACGAATATCATAGCAAATGGTGCCGGCGCACTCTACATCATCTAACTTAAATTCACCAGTACGATTTCCAGCGATTAAATATTTATGTTCATCCATAAGCTGAAATAAATGCACTTTACTATATTCATTGACTAGTTCTCCTTTATTCGTTACAACATACATTGTATTTGTAACACCTTGTTCCGTTTGCCTTGCTATAGAACCACCAACAATATGTACACCATATTGTTTCGACCATTCTATCAACTTTTCTTTCGTTTCCAATCCATCCCTATCTGCAATTTCAGAGAGTCTCGTTAAATCATAACCTGTTGTCCATAGTTCTGGTAAAACAATAACATCTGGTCTTTCTTTCATCGCTTCACTTATTTTATTTTTAGCATTCTCAATATTTTTTTCTACATCTCCAAAGACAATATCCATTTGAATACATGCGACTTTCATTTTTTCAGCCCCATTCTTATTTTTTTCTTTACAAAATACTGGAAAGATTATATCATTTGTCACTAGAATTGTAACAACTTTCAAAAGAGGTGGAAAGTATGAAATCATTTCAACCTTCTGAGATAGTAACATCATTGCCAACACAATTTTTCGCTTCACTTGTTGCAAAAGTTAACAAAGTTGTAGCAGCTGGTCACGATGTTATTAATCTAGGTCAAGGTAATCCAGATCAACCAACACCGCAGCATATCGTAAAAGCTTTGCAAGATGCTGCAGAAAAGACCATTCATCATAAATATCCGCCATTTCGCGGACATGAAAGCTTAAAAGAAGCCGTGGCAACATTCTATCAACGTGAATATGATGTAGTAGTAAATCCGAAAACTGAAGTTGCTATATTGTTTGGTGGAAAGGCTGGATTAGTAGAATTACCAGTTTGCTTTACAAACCCTGGTGATACAATTCTCGTTCCCGATCCAGGCTATCCAGATTATTTATCAGGAGTTGCTTTAGCGAAAGCACAATTTGAAACAATGCCGCTTATTGCAGAAAATAAGTTTTTACCAGATTATACAAAAATTGACGACTCTATTGCCGAGCGTGCAAAATTAATGTTTTTAAACTATCCAAATAATCCGACCGGTGCTACTGCATCAAAAGATTTCTTTGATGAAACCATTCATTTTGCTAATAAACATAATATATTAGTCGTTCATGATTTTGCTTACGGTGCGATTGGATTCGATGGTCAAAAACCTGTTAGTTTCTTACAAGCAGATGGTGCCAAAGATACAGGAATCGAAATTTACACATTATCGAAAACTTTCAATATGGCTGGCTGGCGCATCGCTTTTGCGGTAGGGAATGAAAGTGTCATTGAAACAATTAACTTATTACAAGATCATATGTATGTTAGTATTTTTGGTGCCATTCAAGATGCTGCCCGCGAAGCACTATTAAGTTCACAGTCTTGCGTCATAGACCTTGTAAATAGTTACGAATCTCGAAGAAACGCTCTTATTTCAGCTTGTCACTCAATTGGTTGGAATGTAGACATTCCAACAGGGTCATTTTTTGCATGGCTTCCTGTTCCAAAAGGATATACTTCTGAGCAATTTTCTAATATTTTACTAGAAAAAGCACATGTCGCAGTTGCTCCTGGTGTTGGATTTGGTGAGCATGGTGAAGGGTACGTCCGCGTTGGTCTCTTGCATACAGAAGATAGATTACGAGAAGCCATTAATCGAATCGATAAATTAAATTTTTTCAAAAAGTAATTGACAACATGAAAAATATCTGACAAAATTCAGTTATCTTAAAAATTTAAACATTTCTAAATACTTCTTATCAAGAGCAGGTGGAGGGACGAGCCCGACGAAACCCGGCAACCGATCTACAATTGTAGACACGGTGCTAATTCTCGCAGCATTACGCTGACAGATAAGGAGCTGGTTGTAAAAAAACCTCTCCTTAGCTGAGAGGTTTTTTTATTTAACTAGGAGGTTATAACAATGAGCGGAATTATAGCGACATATTTAATCCATGATGATTCACATAACTTAGAAAAAAAAGCTGAACAAATTGCACTCGGTTTAACAATTGGCTCTTGGACTCATTTGCCGCATTTATTGCAAGAACAATTAAAACAACATAAAGGCAACGTCATTCATGTTGAGGAATTAGCTGAACATGAACATACCAATTCTTATTTACGTAAAAAAGTAACACGCGGGATTATTAAAATTGAATATCCGTTATTAAATTTCAGTCCAGATTTACCAGCTATTTTAACAACTACATTCGGAAAGCTATCCCTTGATGGCGAAGTAAAATTAATTGACTTAACTTTTTCAGACGAGTTAAAAAAACATTTTCCTGGTCCAAAATTCGGGATAGATGGTATTCGAAATCTTTTACAAGTACATGATCGTCCCCTTTTAATGAGTATTTTTAAAGGAATGATTGGACGAAATATTGGGTATTTAAAAACGCAATTACGCGATCAAGCAATTGGTGGTGTAGATATCGTAAAAGATGATGAAATATTATTTGAAAATGCATTAACACCACTTACGAAACGCATCATATCTGGAAAAGAAGTTTTACAATCCGTATATGAAACGTACGGACATAAAACGTTATATGCCGTAAATTTAACAGGACGAACTTTTGATTTAAAAGAAAATGCGAAACGTGCAGTGCAAGCTGGAGCCGATATTCTATTATTTAACGTATTCTCTTACGGACTAGATGTACTACAATCACTTGCAGAAGATGATGAAATCCCAGTTCCTATTATGGCACATCCCGCTGTAAGTGGTGCTTATTCAGCATCCAAGTTATATGGAGTTTCATCACCATTATTACTTGGAAAGCTACTCCGTTATGCTGGGGCTGACTTTTCATTATTCCCATCTCCATACGGAAGTGTTGCGCTAGAAAAAGAGGAGGCTCTTGCTATCTCAAAATATTTAACTGAAGACGATGTATTTTTCAAGAAGAGCTTTTCTGTTCCGTCTGCTGGTATTCATCCTGGTTTCGTTCCCTTTATTGTACGAGATTTCGGTAAAGATGTTGTTATTAATGCTGGTGGCGGAATACATGGACATCCAAATGGGGCGCAGGGCGGCGGTAAAGCTTTCCGTGCTGCAATTGATGCTACTTTGCAAAATAAACCACTCCATGAAGTAGATGACATAAATTTGCATAGCGCACTACAAATATGGGGAAATCCCTCTCATGAGGTGAAATTATGAGTATTCAAGTATTTTGTGATTTCGATGGCACGATTACAAATAATGATAACATTATGTCCATTATGGAAAAATTCGCACCACCAGAAGCTGAAGAAGTAAAGAATAAAATTTTATCACAAGAGCTATCTATTCAAGAAGGTGTTTCTCAATTATTTCAATTCATACCTACTAATCTGCACGATGAAATTATTCAATTTTTAATAGAGACTGCTGAAATTCGTAACGGTTTTCATGAATTTATACAATTTGTAAATGAAAACAATATTTCCTTTTATGTTATATCAGGTGGAATGGATTTCTTCGTCTATCCACTCTTACAAGGACTCATTCCAAAAGAGCAAATTTACTGTAATGAAACAGATTTTTCAAATGAATACATTACGGTGAATTGGCCTCATCCTTGTGATCGTCTTTGTCAAAATCATTGCGGATTATGTAAATCATCACTCATCCGTAAATTGAGTGATACGAATGACTTCCATATTGTAATTGGAGATTCAATTACCGATTTACAAGCTGCGAAACAAGCGGATAAAGTGTTCGCTCGTGATTTCCTTATTACAAAATGCGAAGAAAATCATATTTCTTATACAGCATTTGAAACGTTTCACGATGTTCAAACTGAATTAAAACATTTGTTGGAGGTGAAATTATGAAACAACTTTTTCGTCAATGGTATGACTTAAGCGAGATAAAAAAAGAATTAACAACACGAAATTGGTTTCCAGCAACGAGTGGTAATATTTCTATAAAGGTTAGTCATGAACCACTCACTTTTCTCATTACAGCAAGCGGTAAAGATAAAACAAAAACGACTCCAGATGACTTTCTACTAGTAGATCATCTAGGGGTTCCCGTATTAGAGACTGAATTACGCCCTTCAGCAGAAACAATCTTGCATACACATATTTATAACAATACGAATGCTGGGTGTGTCCTTCATGTTCATACAACTGATAACAATGTTATCACAAATTTATATAGTGATGCAGTCACACTTCAAAATCAAGAAATTATTAAAGCTCTCGATATTTGGGAAGAAGATGCAACAATTCACATTCCTATTATCGAAAACCATGCTCATATCCCAAAGCTTGGAGAAAACTTCCGCAAGCATATACAGGGAGATTCGGGGGCAGTATTAATCCGTAACCATGGTATTACCGTATGGGGCCGAGATAGCTTTGATGCAAAGAAAAGATTAGAAGCTTATGAGTTTTTATTCCAATTTCATATAAAACTATTATCAATTCAAGGAGGCGTTTCTAATGGCGCAAATTCGTATTCATGAAATAAATACTCGCATTGAAAATGAAGTGGAAGTATCAAAATTTCTACAAGAGGAAGGCGTTTTATATGAGAAATGGAATATTTCCAAACTTCCTACTCATTTAAAAGAAAATTACTCATTAACAGATGAAAACAAAGCTGAAATATTAGCTGTGTTTTCAAAAGAAATTGCTGATGTTTCAGCACGCCGAGGTTATAAAGCACATGATGTAATTTCACTTTCAAATAGCACACCTAACCTTGACGAATTATTAATTAATTTTCAAAAAGAACACCATCATACTGATGATGAAGTTCGCTTTATTGTTAGTGGTCATGGCATCTTTGCCATTGAAGGAAAAGATGGGACATTCTTTGACGTTGAACTTGAGCCAGGCGATCTCATATCTGTTCCTGAAAATGCAAGACATTATTTTACCTTGCAAGATGATCGTCAAGTTGTAGCTATTCGTATTTTTGTTACAACTGAAGGTTGGGTTCCAATCTATTAAGGTAGTTAGTTGAATAAAAGGTCTTGGACCCCCTTTTCCAACCTTTTATTCACTCTACATATATACATCCTCCTATGGAACAGGCTTATTTCATTTTGAAATAAGCCTGATTTTTTATGGTTCTAACCGTATTATTCCTTCTTTTCAGTACAATCTCTCCCTTCAATTTTTCAAGTATATTTATTAATACTTTTTGAACATTTATTGAACTTTTTTTGAATTTTTTCTGAAAATTCTGTTTTATATATGATATACTACAATTAACTAAGAAGGAAAAAATATCGCAAACAGAGGGGGATAATCATGAGTTTACTTATCGCACTTATACTAGGGGTTACGTGTGGAGCACTTCCTATTATTCTAGGAGCTATTATGGAAGAATTAGAAGTTGGTGTTTTAGGTTTTGTTGCATCTTGTGTAAGCGCTTTATTTTTTGGGTTGTTCGGTGCTATTCCTGTTTCAATTCTGTGTGCATTTTATATAATACGCCATGCTCGTACAAAACAATTTGGTCCTAATCACATCGCGCAAGTTATTCCATTCCCAATGGAACGATGCCGCCGGGCTTCTAGCTTATAATTACAAAATTAAAAATAAAAGTCCTCAAATGAGGACTTTTATTTTTTTTCTTCTAGAAATTGAAACAATTCTTGTAGGTGCAAAGCGTCTTCACTATAGCTAACAGATACATGATATATACCATCAATCTCCGCTTCCATGTAAAGGTCAACTCCATCTCGATCATATTTCAATGCCAAATAAAATTCCATTTCTTCTAGCATCTTTTTTGAAGTTCGAATAACGTAATGCCCTTTCTCATCTCTTCCATATTCGAAATTCGGTTCAAAATCATATTTTTGTTTAAAAGCTTCTTTTTGTTTTTCATTAATTTGTATACATGTTGCTCTTTGTACAGTATCAATCATCTCATCAAATTTTTGAAGATCCATCTCATTTACCCCCTTACATATTTTTTGTATAACACTTGTGTTCCGCTATTTTCTTCCCCATCTTTTATTAGCTCTTCATACAATTCCTTCGCCAAACTTAAACCTGGTACTGGTAATTGTAATCTTTCAGCCTCATCTAACGCGATCTTCATATCTTTCATAAAATGCTTTACATAAAAACCTGGTTCAAAATCTCCCTTTAACATTCGAGGAGCTAAATTACTTAATGACCAGCTACCTGCTGCTCCCGTTGAAATACTCTCCAATACTTTATCAGGATCTAATCCAGCCTTTTTTGCATAAGCAACAGCTTCACATACTCCAATCATATTAGAAGCAATCGCAATTTGATTGCACATTTTTGTATGTTGTCCACTTCCAGCAGGCCCTTGCAACTGAATATTTGTTCCTAGTTTTTCAAATAACGGTAAACATCTATCATATATTTCTTTCTCTCCACCGACCATAATTGCGAGTCTTGCTTCTTTCGCACCAACGTCTCCTCCAGATACAGGTGCATCTAACGTATATACATTCTTACTTTTACCGGCTTCATTAATACGTTTTGCCAATGTTGGTGTAGATGTCGTGAAATCAATTGCGATCGTACCTTCATTTGCATTCTCCAAAATTCCATCTATCCCAAAGTACACTTCTTCTACATCATGTGGATACCCAACCATAGTCATTACAACATCAACTTGCTTTACTAACTCTTTCGGTGTATCACACCAATTTGCACCATCTTGTACTAAAGAGTCTGTTTTCGATTTTGTTCTATTATATACATATACTGTATGACCGTCTTGCATGAAATGACGCACCATACTTTTTCCCATTACACCAATACCAATGAAACCAATTGATACATTTTTATGTTTCATTTTCTCATCCCCTTTGTTCTAATAAATCACTTACCATCTTTCGGAAATCTTTATTGAAGTCATCATCCATACTATTTTTCACATTTGAAAATAAAATAACAAAAGTCCCTTTTTCTTTATTAAAATTATTGAAAGTGTTCCAACCAGATAGTACACCATGATTATGAAAATAATCCGGATATATGTAAAAACTAAATGCATATTTTCGTTCTGGTGAAGGTGAAAACATCGCTTGTATACTTTGTTCAGAAAGAAGTTTTCCATTTATAATTGCTTCGTCTAATTTCTTCATATCTCCAACTGTCGTATACATCTCACCACAACCATATAGCCAATCTATGCCTACCTTCTGCGCTGGTACAAGCTCTTGATTTTTTTTCACATAACCCTTTGTAAAATTTTTATCTCCAGGTACCATATTTCCCATACCAGATTCATACATATCTGCTTTTGTAAATATATTTTCTTTTATATAATCTCCTAAAGTTTTTTTCGATATATGTTCTATTATATAGGCAAGCACCATATAATTATAATCTGTATATCTCCAACCTGTTCCTGCAGGAAATTCTAAATTTTGACGTCCAATCCAATTAATTAACTGTAAACGGGAAGCAGCATTAACATTGCCTTTTGCGTGTTCAGGTAAACCAGAGGTATGCGTTAATAAATGATATAACGTAATATTTTTATTCTCCGGAAATGAAGGAATATATTTATTTACATTATCTTGAATATTTAGCTTACCTTGATCCTGCAGTTGTAAAATAGATGTAGCCACAACTGTTTTCGTAATAGAACCGATACGATATTTTGTGTGAGGCGTATTTTCTATTTTATTTTGAACATCAGCATACCCATATCCTTTATTCAATATAACATGCTCTTTATCTGTTACCAAAACTGTTCCATTGAATTGCTTTCCGACTAAATATTGATCTAATTTTTGAGATATGCTAGCGTAATCAATTTGCTTTTCTTTTTCTTCTTCTATATTCTCTTGTACTTCTGATTCAACAGCAGGATTCACCTTAGTTGTTAATTCTTTATTTTCCTTTATATTAGAATTATAGAGAAAATAGTATACTCCTCCACAAACTAAAGCACATATTGAAACTATCATCATTATTTTTTTTATCATTTTGTTCCTCCATAATTCCTTCGTTCAAAATCCCCCCTACACTCTATTATCAAGTAATAAAAAAAAATCGCAACAATTTGTTGCGAAAAATCACTTTTTTTCTTTTCTATATACACACACTTGATTTTTCCCATTTTTTTTCGCTTCATATAATGCAATATCCGCTCGTTGCATTAATTCTTCTCTTGTAATCCCTTTTTCATATAATGCAACTCCAAAGCTCGCTGTTAATTTCGAAATTCCTGAGAATTGCTTTGTTTCAATGAAAAATCGTAATGATTCCGCAACTTGAAATGCTTCTTTTTCTACTGTATTCGTTACTAAAATAATAAATTCTTCTCCTCCCCACCTAGCAAATACATGTTGCTGCTCCACTTTAGATTTCATGAGCTCTGCAAGCTCAATTAATGCTAAGTCACCAAAATCATGGCCATACGTGTCATTTACTGCTTTAAAATTATCTATATCAAATAAAATAAGTGCTATGTTTTCATTATTACGCATCGCATTATCCCATTCTGCCTCGAGTATTTGTTGGAATTTCAAACGATTATAAATCTCTGTTAACGAATCTATCATAGCAAGTCTTTCTTGTTCTTGATAGATTTCATCTAATTCGGTAATCTCTGTACACTTCACAATAAATCTTGATAAATCTTCTGGCAATGGTGTCGCACGCAATAAAAAAGTTGACACTTCCCCTTCATAGTTGGACATCTTAATTCTTCTATCGTATGATAATGTATCATCTAACCATGTTATATCATGAGTTGTTGAATAGTATCCATTTTCTCTAATAAGATGTTCAGCAAATACTAAATGTTGCTCACGATAAGCAAACAAATTTTCATATCCGAAAAACTCTAAAAAATTTGTATTACAATCAACAATCTCATCGTCTTCTACTATAAATAATAGATCATTTCGAAAATCAAACATCGTTTGAAGTAGTTCTTGTTGCAAACTTACTTGCCGCACTAAAGAAAGCTGATATAAACTTTTATTTACTTCCTCTAACACCATTTGCGGAGTCACAGGGGCTATCACAATATTACGTATTCCTAACGTAAGCACCTCTGCAAACTCGCTTGTTATTTGTTGATCCCAAATGACAATAAATGTACTCTGTGGATTATACATATTCTTTATATATTTTATTTGAGAAAAATCTGTTACATACATAATTACAATATGTGGTTTAGTCCTCTGAAATAATACTTCTCCTTCTTCAAAACTATTTGCTATAAACATACATTTTGGATGGATATTTTCTATCGTTTGTTGATGTGTGCATCCATTTTCTATATAAAGGACATTTAACTGAAGATCTTGTAATACATTTTGGAAAACCGTATTCTCTAATAAAAAATGTAGTATGTTCATCACTAGTCTTCACTCACTTCATATATCTTGTTCTACAGAATTCCTCACAAACATTTTATAAAAAACTGTTCTCTAAAAACTTTAATGAGTGAGGGATACATGTTAACAAGCTAATTGAGAATGTTATCTTTGCTTTTTCACTCTATAAATTCCTTTTTTAGTGTATGATTATAGGAATTGTATCGTTTGTATGAATGCCCTAGCTTCCGCTTGAAAACTTGACAATTAAAATAAAGATATTATATTCTTAAATTCGATAACTTACAAAATGTAAGTAGAATATATTACATGTATTTTTTTCATAATTTGATATGTAATTTGGAGGATATATAATGACAAACGAAAACTTTTTTAATGTTTTATATGAACGCACATCTACACGTGCATTCAACCCAGAGAAAGAAATTTCATCTACAGAGTTACACGAGATTTTAAAGGGAGCTGCTCAAGCACCTTCCGCTTGGAATTTACAGCATTGGAAATTCCTTGTATTCCAAGGTGAAGATGTACAGAAACGATTACATCCAATTGCTTATAACCAACAACAAATTCTTGATGCTTCTGCTGTAGTCGCTATTTTAGGTGATTTAGAAGCTTATAAAAACGTTGAACCCGTTTATGGTCCAATTGTAGAACAAGGATTTATGAAAGAAGAAGCAAAAGAACGCTTAGCTAAAAATATTGAGTCTGCATATGCCCGTGAGCAATTCCCAAGAGATGCAGCCTTTTCAAATGCATCTTTAGCAGCAATGCAACTTATGCTTGCAGCTAAAGCAACTGGCTGGGATACTTGTGCGATTGGTGGTTTCAACCCACAAGCACTTACAGAAGAATTCAATGTTTCATCTCGCTACGTACCAATTATGCTTATTACAATTGGGGAATCAACTTTAAAAGGCCATCCTGCACCACGAATGAGCGTAGAACAAGTGAGTGAATGGGCAAAATAATAAAGCGAAACTTGAATCAGTGTGAGGGTCTTACTGCCCTTTCATACGAATAAAAAAGAAACGAAGGTAATTTCATTACCTTCGTTTCTTTTTTATTCTGTCACACATCCGTAATACTAAAATGTATGATTCGACATCCACACATAAAAAACAGTAAATTTCATGCTATTCACATACATATAAATGACGTTTCGTGTCGAATTTTGTTAAAGCATCGAAATATAACCGTGTGTTTTTGTTACAATTATGATACAATGATAACAAATAGATAACAAGAGAGGGATTTTCATTGAGTTCATACGGAAGCTTTATTGCACTTTTATGTTACATAGTAACTGTACTGCTTCTATATTTTATTGGCGATGCTGCAAATATTTCAGTTTTACAATTTCCAAAAGAAGAAGCATTCCAATTAGAATCAGAAAAACATACTGCACGATCCATTGTACCGCTACTGTTAGCTCTTCCTGTATATATCATCGTTTTATATAAAAGCAAAAAAGTGTAAAGGCTACCTATTTCATTCATTTCGGTGGTCTTTACACTTTTTTGTGATATCTATCCTATTTTAAACATCATTCCGTAATAAACACCCAGCTAGTCTTTTAAAATGAGAAATTCCCCTAGAAAAAATTCCACTCTCTGTCCAGTCACTCACTACCGAACTTACATAGATTATAAGTGTGAAGGGGGTGATGAGGATTATGTTTGGATCATTTGGATGCTGTGATAACTTTAGAGACTGTCATCATCATGAAAGAGAGTGCAGACATCATGAGAAAGAGAAAGAGAAAGAAGTAGTTAGACCACAACAACCAGCTGTATGTAACGTACTTGCTAGCATTTCAGTTGGAACAGAGCTTTCTCTATTAAGCGTTAAAGGTGTTGGATCTTTCAACAATGTAATTTTTGAAGGTTTCTGTAACGGTGTTGCTCTTTTCTCTGCTTTAGCTCGTAATAACAATGACAAAGATAACAAAGATAACAATAAAGACGATAAGCACAATCAAAACCGAAATACTTTTACTGGTATTTTACGTGTATGCCCAGCTGATATCGTTGCTATCGCTATCTAATTTTGTTCCTTATCTTCAAAAGTAAGAAAATAAGTTTTACTTTTCTCATAGAAAAAACCTGAGACCGATTTCAAATCGACTCAGGTTTTTTTATTGATTATATACTTTTAACTAGTTCAACAACTTCTTCAGCAGTTGACATCATTAATGCTTTTTCTGCTAATGTTTCCATTTCTGCTTTTGACAACTTGCTTAGTTGTGTTCTTGCAGGAAGAATAGATGTTGCACTCATACTGAACTCATCTAAACCTAATCCTAATAATAATGGGATCGCAAGTGAATCTCCCGCCATCTCACCACACATACCAGCCCATTTGCCTTCTTTATGAGCAGCATCGATAACCATTTTTACAAGACGTAAAATAGATGGGTTATATGGTTGGTATAAGTAAGATACTTGTTCGTTCATACGGTCTGCAGCCATTGTGTATTGAATTAAGTCGTTTGTTCCGATAGAGAAGAAATCAACTTCTTTTGCAAATTGATCTGCTAATACTGCTGAAGCTGGGATTTCAACCATCATACCAACTTCAATAGAATCAGAAACAGTTGTACCCGCTTCTACAAGTTTTGCTTTCTCTTCTAATAAGATCGCTTTCGCTTGACGGAACTCATCAAGAGTTGCAATCATTGGGAACATAATTTTTAAGTTACCGTATACGCTAGCACGAAGTAATGCACGAAGTTGTGTACGGAACACATCTTGCTCATCAAGACATAAGCGAATTGCACGGTATCCTAAGAATGGGTTCATTTCTTTTGGTAAATGTAAGTATGGAAGCTCTTTATCTCCACCGATGTCAAGTGTACGAACAACAACAGGTTGACCTTCTTTTACACCTTCAAGAACTGCTTTATACGCTTCGAACTGCTCTTCTTCTGTTGGAAGATTGTCACGGCCCATGTATAAGAATTCTGTACGGTATAAACCAACGCCTTCTCCGCCATTATCGATAATACCTTGTACATCATTTGGTGTTCCGATATTTGCAACAAGCTCAACGTGATGTCCATCACTTGTTACAGTAGCTTGATCTTTTAATTTTGCCCATTCAGCTTTTTGCTCTTCAAATTTCGCTTTCTTTTCTTCAAACGAGCGAAGAGTTTCTTCTGATGGATTAACAATTACTTCTCCATCTAAACCATCGATGATTACGATATCGCCGTTTTGGATTTTCTCCATAACAACTTTCGTACCAACAACAGCTGGAATTTCCATAGAGCGAGCCATAATTGCAGAGTGAGATGTACGTCCACCGATATCAGTTGTAAAACCTTTTGCATACTTACGGTTTAACTGAGCTGTATCAGATGGTGTTAAATCTTCAGCAATAATGATTACTTCTTCAGAAATTGTACCAGGATTTGAGAAGTTAATGCCTAGTAAATGTGCAAGAACACGTTTTGTTACGTCACGAATGTCCGCAGCACGTTCTTTCATATATTCGTTATCCATGTTTTCAAACATAGAAATAAACATTGATGCAACTTCATCCATTGCAAATTCAGCATTTACTTTTTCACTATTTACTTTATCTTTTACTGGGTTTACTAGTTCTGGATCATTTAACACTAATAAATGTGCTTCAAAGATCGCAGCTTTGTCAGCACCTAGCTCAGCAAAAGCGTGGTCTTTAATAGCTTCTAATTCAGTTTTTGCTTTCTCAAGCGCAGCTTCTAAGCGTGCAATTTCTGCAGCTTCGTTTGTAATTGATTTCTTTTCGATGTTAAATTCAGGATTTTCAAGTCTGAAAGCCTTTGCAATAGCAATCCCACTTGATGCAGCGATCCCTTGAATGTTAAGAGTCATTATTCTCCTAATCCTTCGTTTTTCATAGTTTCTTCGATAGCTGCTAGTGCTTGAGCTGCATCATCACCATTTGCAGTGATTTTAATTTCCGCGCCTTGTTGAATACCTAAAGACATAACGCCCATGATTGATTTTAAGTTAACGTTCTTTCCGTTATACTCTAAGTTAATGTCAGAACCAAATTTGCTTGCAGTGTTTACAAGTAGAGTTGCTGGACGAGCATGAATTCCTGAGTCGCTAGTTACTTTAAAGATTTTTTCCATGATAATTTATCTCCTTTAAATTACAGTATTTTTTTAGTTGTATAGACGTGAGTACTACATCATCTATTGTATATAATAGGCGATGTTCGGTCAACCACATCACCTATTATAATTATAAACATTTTGCGTCAAATTCCTACTGAATGTCAATAATAGCGTTTTCGCCCTTCTTAACATTTCCATCTTTTTTCAATTCGACTTGCTGCCCTTGCTGTAAATTCGTAAATACAATTGGTGTAATGATAGATGGTGCATTTTCTTTTACAAATGCAAGATCTACTTTTAATAATGGTTGTCCTTGTTTCACTTTGTCACCTTGCGCTACAAGTGCTTCAAAACCTTCACCATTTAATTTTACAGTATCAATACCGAAGTGGATTAAAATTTCTTTTCCACCTTCAGATTGAATACCAATTGCATGCTTTGTAGGGAATACGTTGACAATTTCACCATTAACTGGAGAAACTACTGTTCCTTCTGTTGGCTCAATTGCAAATCCATCTCCCATCATTTTTCCTGAGAATACTTGATCCGGCACTTCTGTAATAGGTAGGATTTTCCCTTCAATTGGTGAAACGATTGTTTCGTTTTCATCAACTTTTTGAGGAGCTTCTTCTACTTTTACAGGCTCTGCTTTTTCAACATGAGGTGTACGACCTGACATAATATCATGAATTTGTGATTTTAATGTGTCAGATTTCGGTCCAAAAATAGCTTGAATGTTATTTCCAACTTCAAGTACACCAGCTGCTCCAAGTTCTTTCAAGCGATCTTTATTTACATTCTTTTGTTCGTTAACTTGAACACGTAAACGAGTAATACAAGCGTCTAAAGAAGCAATGTTTTCTTTACCACCAAATGCTACTAATACTTCACGAGGAAGTTCACCAGCTTCTGCTTTTCCTGTACCTTCATTCCCATTTGCAACTTCACGGCCAGGTGTTTTTAAATCCCATTTACGGATTGCAAATCGGAATCCGAAGTAGTAAATAACCGCTAGTACAAGACCAACAATAATTACCCACCACCATGCCGTACGGCCTGGTAGTACACCGAATAATAGGAAGTCGATTAAACCACCAGAGAATGTCATACCAATTTTAACACCTAAAATTTGCATTGTCATAAATGATAGACCAGCGAATACAGCGTGAATTCCGAATAATACTGGTGCTACGAATAAGAATGAAAATTCAAGTGGCTCTGTAATACCTGTTAAGAAAGATGTTAATGCAGCAGAACCTAAAATACCAGCTGCTAATTTTTTATTTTCTGGACGTGCTTCATGGTACATTGCTAAAGCTGCCGCTGGAAGACCGAACATCATGAACGGATACTTACCAGTTGTAAATGTACCTGCTGTTAATTCTACACCGTCTTTTAACTGTGCCATAAAGATTTTTTGGTCACCACGAATTAATTCGCCAGCCGCATTTGTATACTGACCGAATTCGAACCAGAACGGTGAATAGAAAATGTGATGTAATCCAAATGGAATTAGTGAACGTTCAATTAAACCGAAAATAAATGCTGCTAACGTTCTATTTGCATCAATCATTTGATGTGAGAACGTGTTTAAGCCACCTTGAATGTATGGCCAAACGAAGCACATGATAATACCTACTATTAAAGAGAATGTTGCAGTTGCGATCGGTACGAAACGCTTACCTGCAAAGAAACCTAAGTATGATGGTAATTCAATGTTGAAGTATTTATTATAGCAATATGCCGCTACTATCCCGACGATAATACCACCAAACACTCCAGTTTGTAGCGTTGGAATTCCTAATACGTTTGCATACGCTGGATCTGCAAATCCAACTTTTACTGGGTCTGCTCCAGAACTTGTTACTTTCACTAGCTTATCTACTTCTAAGAACACACTCATCGTTTTGTTCATAATTAAGTAGCCAACGAATGCTGCTAAACCAGCTACTCCGTCTCCACCAGCTAAGCCAATTGCTACCCCAACTGCGAATAGTAATGCAAGGTTAGCGAAAATAATATCACCAGATTGTTCCATAATTTTTGCTACCATTACGAACCAATCTGCTTTTAAAGCAGGAATAACATTTGTTAACTGTGGATTTTGAAATGCATTACCAAATCCAAGTAAAATACCTGCTGCCGGTAAAATCGCTACTGGAAGCATAAGCGCTTTTCCGACTTTTTGAAGAACACCAAAGATCTTCTTAAACATGGAAACCCTTCCTCTCTTATCTATATTGATACCTTCCGACAAACGCCAAAAAGGCATGAGGAAAAAAAGATAGAACGATAGCTATACAAAGGGTAGTATATCCCTTTCTCTAGCTTACATTCCTTACTTTTCTCCACTCATGCCTGATCGAATCAGTAACACGTGTCAAAAATAGGTTTACGTATAAGTTCACTATAATTAAGGCAAACGTTTTCGTTTTATACCTTAATGTGTTTGTCGAAATTTGTATAACTTTGCAATAGTTATTATACATAACTATTGTAAGCGATTCAATGATTTTTTTTAACGTTTTCATTTTCGACAAAAATATATGTCATTTTACACATGCTCTGCCTTCACTAAGCGCTGCAGGTGCATCGTTAAATATATACTCTCTGCTTCATAAACAGGAAGTTGCAATTCTTTTTGCATAACCTTAACTAGCTTCCAAGCTAAATTATAACAGACAGGATATTCCGCCTTTAATAAATCAGCAAAACTTTGCGATTCCTCTACTTTTTCTCCTTTTTTCACCCTCTCAATAGCATATTGAAGATGACGAATAAGGCGTAAATAGTGAATACTTTCTTGGTCTAATGTAATTTGTAAGTTCGTCTCAATTAAAGATACAAGCTGTGCGATGAGACGGGAGTTTTGATTAACTGAAGATAAATCTGAATTTGTAAGTGAACTGTAAATATGCAGTGCAATAAACCCGATTTCTCCTTCTGGCAATGTAATTTGCAAACGAGAATTTAAAAGGTTTACAACACCTTCAGCAATTTTATATTCCTCTGGATAGAGCATTTTCGTTTCAACTAAAAAAGGATTATCAATTGTAAACCCTTGTTTTAAACGCTTAATTGCAAAAGAAATATGATCTGTTAAAGCGATATGAATATGTTCATTCAATGGGGATTTTGCTTTTTCTTGAATATAGAACATAATATCATTCATTAATTCAATTAATTTTTCACTCACATGCGGAACTAGCAGTTTGTATTGTTCACGATCACGTTCATTTTTTAGAACAAACATTTTTTCAATTTGTTCTTGCTCCAATACATCTTTCGCTTTTTTCCCAAATCCAATTCCTTTACCAATCACTACTACTTCCTCATGTTCAGGATGGCTAGCAATGATGACATTATTATTTAAAACTTTTTTAATTTCTAGATAATTACTCATATAACACCACCCTCGTACTTAAATAGCCTGCTTTTATGTTACAGAATATTCTTCTTTGTCGTCAATGTAAAACATCTACCATTTCATAAAAATTCATTTTTTAGACATGTTTATATATGATGCGTATAATGTAAGAGCAACTGTACATAGAAAGGAGATAACAACATGATTAAAATGTTTGTAAGTGATATCGACGGTACAATGATGCAACACGGAGGTTTAATTGACGAACAGGATATTGTAGCACTTCGTAGTCTTGCTGAACAAAATGTGATTCTTTGTTTCGCTTCTGGCCGACTTGATAATGAAATTGCAGACTTAATGAAAGCTGTAAATACAAATTTCCACCGCATTAGTGTTAATGGTGTTTTTGTATATACAAATGAAAATAAGCAGCTATTATCTGCAACTTTTGATTCCAGCATTCTTCCTGAATTGTTACACATGACGAATGAAGATCCTTATTTCCGTTATGTTAGTGATGAACATAATTACTACATTGAAGAAAAAACACCGTTTATTCACGAACTTGAGCAACAAGTAACGATGACTTCTGTCGAAGAACCAAATTTATTACAGAAAATAGATGATACAATTTTCCCGAATAAAATTTCTGTCGGTGGCACAAAGGAGAGCTTACAACTCCTTCAGAAAAAAATTGATGAAAAATTTCATGGAAAAGTTAGTACGTTCATTTCAGCAGAACAATGCTTAGATGTAATGCCACCTAATATTAGTAAAGGTTCTGCTATTTCTGTTTTATTAAAAGAGTTTCAATTACAACCAGAGGAAGTTGCTTGCATAGGGGATTCTTATAATGATATTCCAATGTTTGCTCTAACTCCTCACAGTTTTGCTATGGCTCAAGCAGATGACGCAGTAAAAGAACACGCTCACTATGTAGTAAATACAGTTAAAGATGCTGTTAACCACGTAATTGCTCATAATAAAAATACGACTCACTCCTTGTAAGGATGAGTCGTATTTTTTCTTTACATGTTAAACAATTTGACATTTACTGTACTTCACAAACTGAAATATATTATTTGTTACGTGCGATGTTTGTAATAAACTTATAACGATCTCCACGATAAATACATTTCACATACTCTAACGGTACTTCACCTTCTGAATATGACCATTGACGCATGACAAGCACTGGCGCCTTTTTAGGAATATGCAGATGTTCCGCTTCATTATCCGTTGCAATTGAAGCTTCAATTGATTGAGTAGCGCTAACAAGTTTGAAGCCCAGTTTTTTCTCTAAATGTTCATATAAAGATTGTTGCAATATTTCTTCGTTAATATCTTTTACAAGAGCTGGCGACAAATATGTCGTCTCAAAAGCAATCGGTTCATCGTCAGCTAAGCGAATACGCCTCACTTCATAAACCGACTCTCCCTCCTGTATTCTCAGCCGGTCTGCTATTTTCACAGTAGCTGGAACTAGGCGGAAACTTAATAATTGACTACTTGGGTTCATCCCACGAGAAATCATATCTTCCGTGAATCCTGTCATTCCTTGCAGTTTTTGTTCCACTTTCGGAAGTTGGACAAACGTACCGATTCCACGTTTCCGATATAAATAACCTTGTTCCACTAAATTATTAATCGCCTGTCTGATTGTCATACGACTCACTTCGAACTTATCGCAAAGTTCATTCTCAGATGGGATTTTATCTCCCGGCTTCCATTCGCCGTCCTCAATTAGCTGTTTCACCCACTCTTGAATCTGATAATAGATCGGAAATGGTGAATACTTGTCGATGTTCATCAGCAATCGCCTCACTGCATAAAGATAGAGCTTCTTGATCAGCGATTACGGTTACATTCGGATGACGTTGTAAAACTGTAGCAGGACACGCTTCACTATATGCACCTTGCAATAATTCTTTAACAGCTTCTGCCTTTTTAGAACCCATAGCAACAAGTAGAATTTGTTTCGCTTTCATAATGCTTCCAATTCCCATTGTAATTGCATGAGTTGGCACATCTTCTTCTTTTTCGAAGAAGCGAAGGTTTGCTTGGCGTGTAGATTCTGTTAATTCAACAATGTTTGTTGGAGAATTAAACGGTGTTCCTGGTTCGTTAAATCCGATGTGACCGTTTTCACCGATTCCAAGAATCTGTAGGTCAACTGGGTTAGCAACTAGAATGCCCTCGTAACGTTTGCACTCTTCCTCTAAATCACTTGCCATCCCGTTTGGTACATAAGTTTGTTTAAATGGAAGATGATCAAACAACTGT
This sequence comes from Bacillus paranthracis, assembly GCF_001883995.1. GTDB lineage: Bacteria > Bacillota > Bacilli > Bacillales > Bacillaceae_G > Bacillus_A > Bacillus_A paranthracis. The sequence continues at coordinate 358,099 of NZ_MACE01000018.1, forward strand.
TCTTGCATGAAATAGTGATAGCTGTTTTTATCTTCATGTGGTAAATTTACGTACTCATCTAAGTTTACAGTGGTTACACGGCTTGTATCAAGTTTATTTTTTCGCATTTCTGCATAAATACCTAATGGAGAGCTTCCTGTAGCCATTCCTAATGTTGGATTTTCTTTTGTTTTTACAACTTCTTCAATTAATTTATAACCTGCTTCTGCTAGTTCTTCTGGAGTTTTTACAACAAGAATATTCATTTCATTACTTCCCTTCCTTCATATGAATTCCTAAACGAACCGTATCATATACATGTAAATCTTCATTCATCACAACAAAGTCTGCATCTTTTCCTACCGCTAATGCACCTTTATTATTTAATCCAAACTCTTCTGCTTGGTTCACTGATGTCATTAGTACTGCATCTTCGATTGAACAACCTGTAAATTCAATTACATTTCGGAAAGCTTGATCCATTTTTAGAATACTACCAGCTAACGTTCCATCTTCTAATCGAGCACTACCATCTTTTACATGTACTGGCTGTCCGCCAAGCTCATATAATCCATCTTCAAGACCTTTTGCACGCATTGCGTCAGTAATAACACTTACTTTTTTCGGTCCTTTTAATTTATATGCTAATTTCACCATATCTGGGTGAATGTGAATACCATCTGTAATTACTTCAACCATTACATCTGGATTTAATAACACATGACCAACAACTCCTGGTTCACGGTGATGTAATCCACGCATTTGATTGTATAAATGCGTTGCATGTGTAATGTTTCTATTTTTTAGTTGCGCATCAATTGCATCTGTATGCCCCATTGTGCCGACAACACCAGTTTCAGCAAGATACTGCTCAAACTCTAACGCTCCTTCTTCTTCAGGTGCGTATGTTACTAATTTAATTAAATTTCCGCTTGCTTCCTGCCATTGTTTAAATTGTTCAATATTCGCAGGAACAATATGTTCAAGTGGTTGTGCACCTGCACGTTTTTTTGAAACATACGGTCCTTCTAAGTGAATATATTCGAAATGCGCTCCTTTTTCTTTCGCTTCCTTCGCAGCATGTAGTGCTGCTTCAATTGCTTCTGGAGCTTGTGTCATTGTTGTTGGGAAGTAAGTTGTAACTCCTTCTTTTAACATTTCTTTCCCTAGAGTTACTAACCCATCGCTATTTGCATCCATCGCATCAATATCGTATCCACCATGAATATGAACATCAATCATACCTGGAATCACAATTTTCCCTGCCGCATCTAAAACAGTTTCATTTTCTTGTGATACATATTGAGCCATCAAACCAATTTCTTTAATTGTTTCTGCGTAACGAATAAATCCGTTTTCTACTACTTCTTGACCTGTATAAATTTTGGCATTGATGACAACTTGCGTTTTCATTTTCATCGATCCTTTCCCATGAAATACCTACTTGTTATTATTACCTTATTCGCCTAATTCCATCTTAATATATGCACGAGTAGTTGTCTATACATTCTAATGAAATTTCCTCTTTGCTTAACAAAAAGGAAGCTTAGTACGTCTCTCGCAATTATAATATATGTTATTCATTTTTTCCAAAAAGGAACTATATCATCTAACGTATGAATCACTTAAGTAATGGCATTAATCCGCTAGACCCTATTGTAATATGTTCGCCGTCTGTTTCTATTTCTACCGTACGTCTATTTGTTCCATACATCATTATACCACGCCGTTTTAATCGTCTCACTACACTTTGATGCGGATGCCCATACGGATTTTTGCTACCATAAGAAAGAATCGCGAACTGTGGTTCTACCTTCTTTATAAACCTTTCACTTGTTGAAGTATATGAGCCATGATGTCCCACCTTTAGCACATCTGCATGTACATCAAATTGCTTTAATATTTCAGTTTCCGTCCGCACATCAGCATCACCCATTAGTAAAAAATCTGCCTTACCATACCGAACCTTTAATACAATTGAAGATTCATTATTTTCATCTTTGGACTTCCCATTGTTTAATACTTGTATGGAAACATGCGGATCTAGCGGTATGTATTGGCCCTCTTTTACTGAAATGAAAGGGATTCCCCTTTTCTTTATATGATTTCGATACGTATGATAAGTGAGAGAACTATATGTTTTTCCACTATCTAATATAAGTGATACCGGCATTTGCTCTACAATCGGAATGAGCCCTCCAATATGATCCATATCAGGATGAGTACTGACGATAGCATCTAAATGGTTAATTCCTTTTTCAATTAGCTTTTGGATGATAACCTCACCAGCTTCATAAGGTCCTCCATCAATTAACATCGTTTGTCCATTTGGCAATATAATAAGTGTTGCATCACCTTGCCCAACTTTTAAGAAACTCACTTTCATTTTACCAAAATGTTGCCGCTGCATATGTAAAGGAGACGCGGTATGAATAGACATCATATACCTTTTTGCCGATGCACTATTTAAAGAAAAGCATAACAAAACAGAAACTAATAATAAAATACTTCGTATACCTCTCATAACTCGTCTCCTTTTTTCAATTAGTATGGCACGGTATATAATTGATATACAAAAAAAGCTTAGCAAAATGCTAAGCTTTTATTTCGATATCTCTTGTAAAGAACCAAAGAATAAATCCGCTTCATTCATTTGTTCGTTTTCTTCAGAAAGCGGAGGTAAATCATCTAATGTTTTTAATCCAAATGTGTCTAAAAATTCTTTCGTCGTTCCATATAAAATCGGACGCCCAGGTCCTTCTGCTCTTCCCATTTCTTTTATAAGTAAGTGTGATACTAACGTTTGTAACGCCTTATCGGTTTTTACTCCTCTAATCTCTTCCATTTCTGTTCTTGTAATGGGTTGACGATATGCAACAATTGCTAACGTTTCTAGCGCAGCCTGAGAGAGTGAAGCAGCTGTTGGGATATCTATTAGTTTTTGATAGTACGACGCATGTTCTTTCTTTGTAGCAAAACGATATACTTTTGCATACTGTACAATTTGCAAACCTCGGTGTGCACCTTCACATTCTTTTTGCATTTCTTCTAAAATATCGATTACTTCGTTTCCTTCAATTTCAAGGACTTTTGCTATTTGTTCAGGAGAAATCCCTTCATCACCAGAAACAAATAAAAGCCCTTCAATGATTGATTTCTGTTCTGTTCTATCCATCTTACGAGCTCCTTCCTCCTATTTTCTCCATAAAAATACACATCAAAAAACCGAATCACAATCAATGCGTTCGGTTCAATATTTTTTCTCTTGTTCCAAACGATACATTCAAACCTAGCATGAGATATACTATTTCTATCCCATTTTCCATACTAACTCTATGCAGATTTAGTATAGCTTGATACGAAAATTTCATCAAAATTATGTTCTTGTTCAATTACGATTTGTTGATTTTTCATAAGCTCAAGAACCGCTAAAAATGTTACAACCATTATTTCCCGTTCATCATCAACAAACAAATCATAAAAACTTTGACGACCACCTTGTATTTCTAACAGCTTTAAAATATCCGTCATACGCTGTTCAATTGGTATTTCTTGACGAGTAATACGTGTTGTCACAGGTTTCTTTGCTTTTTTACGGCGCATTAATTTTTGAAATGCCGCTAGCATATCATATAACGTAACATCAAGAGGCAAGCTTGTCTCCTCTTCTTGTTGCAACGATGTAAAATCAATTGGCGGACGTGTATATAGCTGTGCTCTTTCTTGTTCTCTTTCTTTTAGTTCAGTAGCAACTTGCTTATATTTCTTATATTCAATTAACCTCTCCATCAATTCTTGACGAGGATCATCTATAAAGTCATCACCGTTATCAAGTACATCTTCTTCATGTTTCGGCAACAACATTTTACTTTTAATTTGTAATAACGTTGCAGCCATTACTAAATACTCACTTGCAACATCTAATTGTAGTTCTTTCATCGTATGAACATAAGATAAATATTGCTCTGTAATTTCCGCTACAGGAATATTATATATATCAATTTCATAACGATGTATTAAATGTAACAATAAATCTAAAGGCCCTTCAAAAGCCTCTACTTTAAAATTATACTGCACAAAGCATCCCACCACATTTTTTCTATAACAACATAAGTATAGAGCATACTCATGTTCTATCCAACCTTTTTAAGAAATTTAATTAAAAATAGACCTATGCCTATGGCATCATGCCCACCACTTCATATGATAACAGTGTAGTAAGAACAATGTAGGAGGTCAAAAAACTATGGGTCACGTTGATTGTGGTTTTAGCGGTGGGTTCGCATTACTTGTTGTATTGTTTATTTTACTCATTATTGTAGGGGCAGCTTGCTTCTGCTAATATGAACAATAACGACTAGGGAGAAATTCCCTAGTCGTTTATTGTTCATATTTCTATGATAAACTTATACTTATAACCGTTAGATAGGGGCGAAGAAAATGTATCCTACGGAATACATACAGTTTTTAATTCATTTTCACGGAGATTATGATTATTTTGAATGCCACGAAATACTGGAAGAATATTGGAAAACAAAACCGAGAGGAAATCGGGATCATTATTTAGTCGGCCTCATTCAAATTGCAGTTTCTTTATACCATCACAGACGCTCTAACTGGAATGGCGCAGAGAAGATGATGAAAAGCGCCATAACGATTTTAGAAAAAAACAGTGCACATTTACTTCGTTTAGGAATAAATGAGGCACAACTTCTGTTCTTACTCAAAGATAAATTGCAATCTATCCAGAAAAAAGAAAGTTTTACACCGTTATTTTTACCATTGTCGGATACAACATTAGAAAAGTACTGCATAGAATTATGTCAGAAACAAAACCTTCCTTGGAAAGACGTGAATGCTACTTCTAATGAATTTATAATACATAAGCACACATTACGTGATCGAACAGAAGTCATCGCTGAACGAAACGAACAATTACAAAAAAGAAAGCAGAGATAATAAACTACTTATCTCTGCTTTCACGAATGTATATTTTGTTCAAGCCCTTTACACTTTTTGCAAAAACTTGCTGTTTGCTCATTTCCGCAAATTGTAAATTCAAGAAATTTACTCTTTAACTCTTGAACCATCTTCGTCCCAATACCCATATGACGGTGAGATGGATTCACACTCAAATGCTGAATTTCCAAAACTTGATTCTCTTTTTTTACAATCCCCATTATCCCAACAAAATCTTCGTTTTGTTTCCACAAATACAATTGCCAATCATCCTTTGCTTCATAATCTTTCATAGTCAATTGTAATGTTTTCACATCTTTTTCAGTTGGCATAAATGAAAGAAGCCCCATTGCAATCTTTTCATAACTTTTTTTAAAACGAATTAACATAACCCTTATCCCTTCTTACAAAAGTTACAAACTATTAAATCCCCTCAATCACTCTTTTCATATCACATTCATTTTACAATATTTTCAACAGAGTGAGAAGAGCTTAAAACAACTTGATAATCATACAAAGCGAAAAGAAGAAAGTCAAATATACATTTCATTACTATTTTTGTTAAGTAGATAAAAGAAGAAACACTGTTATATGAAAGTGAAAAGAAACATCCACCGCTCATTATCACTTCACTATTCATCACCTTAGAGCAGATGAATTCTAGCAAAATGAATGTAATAAACAACTTTTATTGAAATGTGTAATCTACTGTATTCTATGTAATTTGTTAATATTTTGTTCTCATAAGCGACTTATTTTCACTACAATCACATTACTACTTGTATCATGTACCGTAAACGAAATACCCATTCCTATTAAAAAAAGAGAGCAATAGCTCTCTTTTCTCATTCACTTATTCTTCCCAAACTTTAACTTCTTTCATTACATCACCTTGACGCATGTTTAATACTGTTTCAATACCGCTTGTTACTTTACCGAATACAGTATGTACACCATCTAAGTGTGGCTGTGGCTCATGAACGATAAAGAATTGGCTACCGCCTGTGTTACGGCCAGCATGAGCCATAGAAAGTGATCCTACAAGGTGTCTATGAGGATTTCCATCAGTTTCACATGGGATAGAGTAACCTGGGCCACCCGCACCTGTTCCTGTTGGGTCTCCACCTTGGCTTACGAAGCCAGGAATAACGCGGTGGAATGTCACACCATCATAAAATCCTTGCTCTGCTAGTTTTTTAAAGTTTTCTACTGTTTTTGGTGCCTCTTCTGGGAAAAATTCCAAATCGATTTTTTCACCATTTTCCATTACTATGTATCCTAAAGTTTTCATACGTATATGTCTCCTTTCAACTATCTCAGCACTATATTACCACATTCATGACTAGAAACAAAAAGAATCCGACAATCTACATACTTCTTTTTTGAAATGTGGAAAAAGCTAGGTGACAAATAAGAAATATATACTATAATAACTGTGTTGCCCGAAAATTTTAGAAAGAGAAAGGGAGCGATTTTTCGTGAAAACGAAATTACTAGCTCTGCTATTAGCTGTAGCAGTATTTATTATGCCAACAGCTTCGTTTGCAGACATCATCGAAGGAGAATCAATTGTTACACTAGGAGAAAACTTGTCTGAACAACAAAAACAAGATCTGTTAAAAGAAATGAAAGCACCAAAAGATGCTACAATTATTACTGTGTCTAATGCGGAAGAACATAAATTTCTAGAAGGGATTGTTCCAAAAGCGCAAATTGGTACGAGAGCAATTTCCTCTTCTATGATCACATACACAAAGCCAGGTTCTGGTCTCATTGTACGTTCAAAAAACATTAATTCAATAACAGATGCAATGTACACAAACGCACTTATTACAGCAGGTGTGAAAGATGCAGAAATTCAAATTACTGCACCATTTAAAGTTTCTGGAACTGCTGCTTTAACTGGTTTAATGAAAGCCTATGAGACAACATCAAACAAAGCAATTCCTGAGGAAGTAAAAAAAGTAGCCAATGAAGAAATGGTGCAAACATCCCAGCTTGGCGATAAAATTGGTGAAGAAAAAGCAGTTCAACTTGTTGCGAAAATTAAAGAAGAAATTGCGAAAGAGCAGCCAAAAACGACTGAAGATTTACGTTCATTAATTAAAAAAATTGCGGATCAACTTGGTATTACATTAACGGATGAACAGTTAGATAACTTAGTTGCTCTATTTGATAAAATGAAAAATCTTAACATTGATTGGAATCAAGTTGGCAGTCAGTTAAATAAAGCAAAAGAACACGTTTCTGCCTTTTTAGGATCTGAAGAAGGGCAAAGTTTCCTAGATAAAGTGAAAGATTTCTTCTCAAGTATCATTGATTTTGTTAAATCGTTATTCAAGTAAAAAGAAGCTCGCTAGTAGCGAGCTTCTTTTTTATACAAGTAACGGCAATTTCATAATAGCTTCTTCAACCGAACGAACAATATGATTCGCTTTCTCCTTCACATATGGATGAGCATGGTGCAGAGTAAATGAATGCGGGGTTACTTCAAACATAGAAATATCATTGAAAGAATCTCCAATGCATGCAACTTCATTTGCTTCAATTTGCAAATGTTCCATTAGTCGTCTTAAAGCACTCCCTTTACTTACTCCCCTTGGCATAATGTCAACATAGCGTTTACCAGACATAAAAACTTCCGCTTCATTCTGAAATGTATCTCGTAATTCTTGATCTAATGCTTCAATTGTCTCTTCTTCCCCAAAAACAAACAATTTCGCAGGATGTACAGTTTTACCAAATTCCTCTTCTAACGCTTCAATTTCAGCGATATGCACGCCCATATACGCTTCAAAATTATGGTGATGTTCATTCTTCCTTTTTGTATATCGCTGCTCATTTGCACAAACAATATCCGCTAGTCCTTTTTTATGTATATATCGATATATTTCCTGGGCAACCGTATTTTCAAAACTCGATTCATAAAACAAATTCCCATCCGGAAGTAACATTGTCGCTCCATTTAAGCCAGTTGTGTAATATGGGAATTCAAACCTATTTACGACTTCATCAATTCGATGAGTAAAGCGGCCTGAGGCAAAACAAATATTTGTCCCTTTTTCAGCTAACCAACAAATTGCACGTTCATCTTCTTTTTGCATATGATTTACATTGTAAACGAGCGTGTCGTCTAAATCACTTACAAATAATTTAATCATGTCCTCTTCCCCTTCCATACACAATATCTACTCTAAGTGTACACAAAAAATGTTTGATTTTTGTTAAAAAACAATAAATTTTTGCTAAAAAAATAAACGGGTGTATAATCCCGTTTATTTTTGTCTTTTTACATTTTGAGGTCTTACAATACTTGGTCGTACTTTTAAACTAGACATCGTCGGACGGAGTAGAATTTTTGTTAATGCGCCCCAATCAAATGGTAAAAACGGCCATAAATAAGGGGTTTGCAAACTTTTTATAGACGTTAAAAATAAAATCAATATCGTCATACCAATTACAAAGCCCATCTCATGGAAGAGACCTGTTAAAATAATAACAAATAATTTTCCAACCTTATTCCCTAGCCCTAATTCATAGCTCGGTGTTGCATAAGCACCGATCATAGAAACTGCTACATACAAAATAACTTCTGGTACAAACAAACCTACATCGATTGCTATTTGACCAATTAATATGGCAGAAATTAATCCTGCTGCTGACGATAACGGCGTTGGAGTATGAATGGCTGCCATCCTTAAAAATTCAAGTCCTACTTCTGCCATTATCACCTGTAATAAAATTGGTAAATGTGTCATCTTAGTCGGTCCAATAAAAGCAAGATTTTCTGGTAAAAGAGTTGGATCAAATACAAACACTAACCAAAACGGTAGTAAAAACAAGGAGAATAAAACACCTAAAAAGCGTACCCAACGTAAAAATGTTCCGACAGCTGGATTTTGTCTAAACTCTTCTGCATGCTGTAAATGATGAAAATATGTTGTTGGCGTAATCATAGCACTCGGTGATGTATCAACTAGTACTAGAACATGTCCTTCTAATAAATGATTTGCTGCTACATCCGGTCTTTCTGTATATCGAATAAGCGGGAATGGATTATAGCTTTGCTTTACAACAAATTCTTCCACTGTTTTATCCGCCATCGTAATGCCATCGACATCGATGTTATTTAATTCTTGTTTTATAATCTTTACTAAATCTGGATTTGCAACATCTTGTACATATGTAATACAAATATCCGTTTGCGATCGATCCCCTACTCGAATAATTTCATTTCGAAGACGTGGATCTCGAATTCTTCTACGAATTAACGCTGTATTTACAACGATATTTTCAACAAATCCATCCCTCGCACCGCGTACTACTTTTTCAGTATCTGGCTCTGTCGGTGTTCGTCCTGGATAGCTACGAACATCTATCACGAACGCTTCTGTTTCGCCTTCCACAAATATAACAATAAGCCCTGATAACGCTTGAAGCATTACTTCATCCATCGTTTTCACTTTACTTACTTGCTGATGAATTAAACGATTCTCTAAAAGCTTTACAGTATCTTCTTCAACATCCCTTATTTCATTCGTATCCACAGCTTCTTCTAAAATAGGAATAATATAATTTGTATCACAAAGTCCATTTACGAATAACACTGCAATTTCTTTATTCAAAATTTGAAATTTACGAATACCAACATCAAATGTGACGCCTAATCCAGCCGTTTGTTTTAAATAATTTTCATTGTCACTTATGAAAGTTGAAATCGGAATATCTATTTTTTTAGGCTTCGTCATAAAATCCACTCCTTTCCAAAATTAACTGAATTGCTTTTTTCGTAATTGGTGAGCCTCTCTCCCATTCATCGTTTCCACACATCTTACCAATATCACCCACACCAACAATGACGGGAACATTCAAATCATCTAAACAATAAATTGTATCTCCGCTAATTCTGCCAATTTCACCATCTGGAAGTCCAAATTTATCAACACCATATTCCGTTAAATTCCCGTTCCGATCTACACTTACATCTACACGTGCCCATTCCCAATGGTGTGTATTAGACGCTACTGCCAAAATCCCAAGTACATCAATTTGTTTATGCGTGGCTACATATTTTAAAGCTTTTTCACCAGATCCTTCTCCAATAAATCCACTGTCATCAAACATGACAAATACAGGGTCATATGGCGTTTGCATAATAAGCTCAACAACTTTCTTCCCTGTCAATTTGGTTGGATTACTTTGTGATGCTGAAATACACCTTCCCCCAAATTCCTTCGTTAAAAGCTCAATTGTTCGCTTTGCATATTCATCTCCATCTGTGACCAAAACAACCCTTCGTCTCATTTGATTTATCCTTTCGGTTTACATATAAGTGCTACAAAAAATGAAAATAATATTGCTGCTGAAATACCTGCAGACGTTAAACTAAACATACCCATACCAATCCCTATATATCCGTGTTTCTCTGCAGCATGCATTGCCCCGTGTAATAGGGAATGTCCAAAACTTGTAATAGGAACTGTCGCCCCAGCACCAGCAAACTTTATAAGCTTATCGTACAATCCGAATCCATCTAAAACTGCTCCTATCACTACAAAGGTAGCCATTAAATGGGCTGGTGTTAACTTTGCGAAATCTAACAATACTTGCCCAACTACACAAATAGCGCCTCCTACAAGAAATGCATATATATAATCCACAATTCACTCTCCCTTCACTCTCTCAAATACGACACCATGTGCAATTGTTGGAATTGTTTCTTTTTGCTGCATCATCATCGGGCTTAATAACGCACCAGTAGCAACGACAAAAATTCGTTGTAAATTCCCTTTTTGCATCTCGCTTAATAAATGACCATATGTGACAACAGCTGAACAAGCACAACCACTACCACCAGCAAATACTTCTTCTTGACCGGGATCATAAATCATTAATCCGCAATCGTTATATATATGCCCAATATCATAACCTTCTTCCAGTAACAGTTGTTTCGCAATTGGTGTCCCAATAGCTGATAAATCACCGGTAACAATCAAATCGTAATCGGCTGCACTTCTCTTCAAATCCTCAAAATGTTGCTGAATTGTATGAGCTGCAGCAGGTGCCATCGCCGATCCCATATCTAAAGGGTTCGCAATTCCTAAATCTTGCACTTTTCCAATCGTAGCCGCCTTGATTTTAATGGCACTTTTTTCTTTACTAATTAATATGGATCCCGCACCTGTAACAGTGGAATTTGCTGTTCCTGGTTTTTGTCCCCCATACTCTGTTGGATAACGAAACTGTCTTTCAGCTGTTGCATTATGACTACTTACCGTCGCTAAAACACGATTTGCGAATCCGCCATCTATAAAGGCTGATCCGACCGCTAAAGTCTCCATCGAGGTCGCACAAGCACTAAACATGCCTAAAAAGGGAATTCCCCACTTACGCGCAACGTAATTTGCTGTTACTGTTTGATTTAATAAGTCACCCGCTAAAAAGAAATCAATTTGTGATGTTTCTACATTTGCTTTTTGCATGACTTGTTGAATAGAATCTGACATTAATCTTCGTTCCGCAAGCTCCCAGTTTTCCTCTCCGCAATGTAAATCATCATATGAAATATCAAATTCCTTTCCAAGAGGGCCTTCAGCTTCTTTTGGACCGACGGCAGTACCGGTTGCATTCACATAAATATCATTTTGAAATACCCACGTTTGTTTTCCTGTCAACCTCATACTAGCCCCTCCTTTAAGACATAAAAATTTTAAAAGTATATCTTATTAACCCAATAATGTACGCACCGACAACACCAAAAACGATTACACTTCCCGCTAGCTTAAACATGTTTGTAGCAACCCCAAGTACAATTCCTTCACTCTTATGCTCTAGCGCAGCACTTGCCATAGAATTCGCAAATCCCGTAACAGGTACGGCCGAACCTGCTCCAGCAAATTGACCGATTTTATCATATACACCACAACCTGTTAAAATCGCCGATAATAGTACAAGAGTTGCGACTGTTGGATTCCCTGCCTCTTGTTCACTAAAATGAAAATAATGTATATAAAATTTCATCAATACTTCTCCGATTGTACAAATGAATCCACCTACAAAAAATGCCTTAACACAATTTATAAAATAATTTGGCTTCGGATGGTATTCCTTCACTTTATTTACGTAATCGTCCTTTAGTTTTCGCCCTGTCATTTATATATTGCCTCCTACTTTACGAAATAAATCCAGTGAAACAACGAGCCTATTACTTTTCCAAATACAAGAGCAACGAGTAAAACAACAATCTTCCCCTCTACCCCTACTCGTTTCGCTAAAATAGGTAGAACATTTAACACTTCCGTTAATGCGGCAGCGAGCATTCCAATGAATGTACCACAAAATATTCCTAATATAACAAGCCAATATTGCGATGTTTGAAATGTAATGTTTTTCAAACTACACCAAGCTCCTGTTAATGTACCTGCAATAACTGCCCACTCAAAATATTGAATGTGCTTTCCACTTCTCGTTAATTGAGCTAGACGAGGGATTATACCAAGTACAGCTAAAAACGCAACATATCCGCTACCTACAGCAATTCCTCCTGCTAAAGCAATTAAAATAACGAATCCAGACTCAATCATCGGTAAGTTGTTTCATATTATCCTTGTTTTCATGAACAATTACATATTGGTCAAGTGATTGCTGGTATTGGAACATCTCCACTTCTAACGGACTCGGCTCTTCATTAATACGCTTTTGAAATACATGATTAAAAAATAAAACCATGCCTAGCCCAAGACCTAATGAATAAGGAATTTGAAATAAAAGTGGTTGCGCCTTAAATTCTCCCGTAATCATGTAATATAACCGTTGGTGCACTTGTTGCATGCTTACATCTTCATGAAAATATATGATGGCAAGAGCTGCTCCAATGAAAAGTAACAACCATACAAGTCCGAAAAAAATCGGATGTACTTTCTTTTTTTCATATATAATTTCAACAAGAGTTTGTCCAGAACCGAGTAAATTAATTTGTATATGAGCGGTTTTTCGCCTAATAATCTCAATTATTTTCATAACATCAATTACAACATGCGTTTTATCACGCGCTGTAATTTTATAAATTACCTCATCCTGTAACGACTGAACTACTGCAGCATCTCCGGCAAGTTGAGCAACATCTCCCAGCTTTACTTCATACGTAGGAGAAACTTTTAATCGATTACGCATTTTAATATAAATTGTTTGTTCCAATTTCCATTCACCTCTTCACTCTTCCTCGTAGTTGTAGTATGGTTATTCAATTTTTTTCTAATACAATTTTTTCATAAAAAAACATCTGTACCATTTCGGTACAGATGTTTTTTAGTTTATGCTTTTTTCTTAAATAAATTTGCAATGCTTAATGCGAGCCCTCCCCAAATGACTACTATTCCAATAACCATCATCATAATCGCTGATCCACTCATTATGAAACACCTCGATCTTTCCATTCTTTTTCAAGCTTAGCAGAATCTGAATGTATTTGTGCATTCCATTTCTTTAAACTAATGATTAGCGCAATGATAAGGAACGCTGCTGCAATTGACCAACCATATGTTACGACAAACTCCGTTGGGTAACCTCCATAGTTCTTTTTAATATTTTGGATTGTACCATCAATTAACATGTACCCTAACATAAGCGGAGTAATAACGAGTAAACTCACTCTCCAAAACGTCCCTAACTTAATATCAGATACGAAGTTTGCGTGATTTTGATAAACTGGTAAACGACGTAAAATGAGTCCTATCGTAACTACTTCCGCTAGAGCAATTGTAATTAATCCGAAGTTATTAGCGAAGTAATCCACAACATCTAGGAACATAAGCCCGCCACGTGTCGCAAAAACGAGAGAAACGAGTACGAGAAGCGTCCCCATAATTCCAATTGTTTTTTGGCGACTTAAGCTGAACTTTTCAGATACAGCAGCAAAACATACTTCCGCAAGCGAGATGAGGGATGTAATTCCGGCAACCGTTAATGATAAGAAAAATAATACGCCAAATAAAGGTGACATCGGTAATTCATTAATAATTTGCGGGAATACTACGAACGCAAGCCCTACACCAGCACTTGCCACTTTATCAACTGGTACTCCCATATTATTTGCCATAAATCCAAGAGCCGCAAAGACCCCAATCCCTGCTAATAATTCAAATCCTGAGTTTGCAAATCCAGTAATAAAGGCATTATTTGTTGTATCTGAGTTTTTCGGTAAATAACTAGAATACGTAATCATAATTCCAAATGCTAAAGATAAGCTAAAGAAGATTTGACCGTAAGCAGCAAGCCATACTTTTCCGTCAAAAATACGACTCCAATCTGGTTTAAAGAATGCATCTAATCCTTGCATTGCACCTTCCATCGTCACTGCACGAACTACGATAATAAGGAACATAACAACTAGTAAAGGGATGAAAATACGGTTCACAACTTCGATTCCTTTTTTAACTCCTTTAAAAGCAACACCAAGCACAATAATCCAAACGAGAGCTAGTGGAATTAATACTTCCGGTACGAGCCCTCCAAACTGTCCCGGTTTATCTGCAACATGTAAATACTCTTTAAATAAAAATGATTCCGTATCTTTCCCCCATGCGCCAGTAATTGCAAAATACGTATATGAAATAGACCAAGCAATAATTACTGCATAATATGTTGAAACGATAAATGTTACACACATTTGCCACCAACCGATAAATTCAGCACGCGGATGAATACGGAAGAACGTAAGTGGTGCTGAACCACGGTGACGGTGCCCAAGAGCAAATTCAAACGCCAATAATGAAATACCAGTCGTTAATAATGCGAATAAGTACGGTAAAAAGAATGCGCCTCCCCCATTTTCATACGCCGTATAAGGAAAACGCCATATGTTTCCTAATCCAACGGCAGAGCCGACCGCTGCAAAAATGAATCCAGCCCTCGTTCCCCATTGTTGCCTCGTTTCCATATTTCCTTCCCCCTTTGTGACAAGTTCATAATTGGATTATATTTTAAATTTACTAAATTATCAATAAATTCTGTTAATTTTTAAGAAAGTTTACAATCTCCTCCTATTAAAGTCATAAAAAAAGATCGAATAGATAACTATTCATCTATTCGATCTTTCATCTGTTTTAATATTTTCTTTTCAAGTCTTGAAACTTGCACTTGCGAAATACCTATTCGCTCTGCTACTTCTGATTGAGTTTGGTCTTTATAATAGCGTAAATATACAATTAAACGCTCTCTCTCATCTAATTCTCTAATTGCTTCTTTTAAAGCAATTTTATCAAACCATTTCGTTTCAGATTGATCTGCAATTTGATCTAAAATAGTAATTGGATCTCCGTCGTTTTCATACACCGTTTCATGTATGGATGAAGGGGCACGACTTGCTTCTTGCGCCAGAACCACTTCCTCTGGCGTTAGTTCTAACGCTTCAGCTACTTCATTAATCGTTGGAGCCCTTCCGAATTCTTTCGAAAGCTCATCTCTCATCTTTCGAATTTTGTTTCCTGTTTCTTTTAAAGACCTACTTACTTTCACTGATCCATCATCACGTAAAAATCGTTGTATTTCGCCAATAATCATGGGAACTGCATATGTTGAAAATTTCACGTCGAAAGATAAATCAAATTTATCTACCGATTTTAAGAGTCCAATACATCCAATTTGAAACAAATCGTCTGGTTCGTATCCGCGATTAAGAAAACGTTGCACAACCGACCATACGAGACGCATATTACTTTGAACAATTGTATCTCTTGCTTGTTGATCTCCATCTTGACTTTTTTGAATTAACGCTTTTAGCTCGTGGTCCTTTAACTGAGGTTTCTTCTTCTCATTTTTGACCTCTATGTCCATAGGCTATTCTCCTTAATTGCATAGAGCGTTACTATTTGATAAGTATTTTGTCAAATGGATTGTTGTCCCGAAAGATTCGTTTGAAATAACTTCTACTTCATCCATAAAATTTTCCATGATAGTAAATCCCATTCCGGAACGCTCTAATTCAGGTTTAGTTGTAAAAAGGGGTTGTCTCGCTTCATCTAAATTAAAGATGCCAATCCCTTCATCTCGAATCGTGAGTTTCACCATTGCTTCTTCCAAAATTACAGAAATATAAACAACACCTTCTGCATTTCCTTCGTACCCATGAATAATTGCATTCGTAACCGCTTCTGACACAACTGTTTTAATCTCTGTAAGTTCTTCCATCGTAGGATCTAGTTGTGCAATGAAAGCAGCTACTGTAACGCGAGCGAACGATTCATTTTGACTTAACGCTGAAAATTGAAGGTTCATTTCATTTCTCATTTATGCCACCCCCAACGTCGCGAGCGCATGCGCTTCACTTTCTTCTAAGCGAACAATTTTAAATAAGCCCGACATTTCAAATAAACGTTTAACAGGCGGTGAAATTGCACAAACAACCATTTCTCCACCTAATCCCTTTACATGCTTATATCGGCCTAATATAACACCTAAACCAGAACTATCCATAAACGATAAGTTCTCTAGGCTCAAAACAATATGATGAACACCATGTGTCTCAATCATATCTGTTACTTTCGTTCGCAACTCTTCAGCAGTATGATGATCTAATTCACCCGCTAGCCTCACACATAGGACGTCACGTTTTACTTCTAATTGCATGGAAAGACTCACACGATTTCCTCCTTATGCTCAAACTTTACTCATTTACATACATAAAGATTTTCGTGATACAACATAAGAATCCTTCCTACTGACAAAAGAAGAACTATTTCGCCATAAAGTGAAACCATTCAGCAATTATTTACTTACATACGAATAGAAAAGCGGCAAAATATTTGCCGCTATTTTGATGTTGAAAACATCCCAAAACTTCTTTTAAATAACTCCCACCAGCTCGCTGCAGCAACATCTTCTTTTGCTACAATTGTTTGTTTTAATAAAACATCTTGATCTTTTTTTATAACAAGTGTACCAAGCGCATCGCCCTTTTTAATCGGCGCTTTCACTTTCTTTTCAGCAATTACTTCTTGCTTTACCTTGTCCATATTTTCGCCCTTCTTCATAAGAAGAGATACATTATCTGACGCAACTAAATCTACTTTTTCTTTTTTCCCTTTTCCTACTTGGACAGTCTTAATTTTTTCGCCTCGTGTATACAATTTCTTTGTCATATATTGACCAAATGCGTAGTCAAGAAGCTTCGTTACTTGATTGTTCCGTTCTTTCGATGTAGGTGCTCCCATAACAACTGAAATAACACGCATCCCATTCTTTTCAGCCGATGCTGTTAAACAATATTTTGCTTCTGTCGTAAAGCCCGTTTTTACACCATCTACTCCAGGATAAAAACGCACTAACTTATTCGTATTAACGAGCCAAAACTTCTTATCCGTATCTTCACGTAAATAGTCTTCGTATTTTCCTGTGTATTTGCGAATAAGTGGGTACTTCATCAATTCTTTCGCCATTATAGCCATATCATTTGCTGTGGAATAATGATCTTTAGCCGGAAGACCTGTCGGATTTTGAAAATGAGTATTTTTCAGTCCTAAATCTTTCGCTTTTTTGTTCATCATATTTACAAAACCTTCTTCTGAACCAGCGATATGCTCTGCTACTGCAACAGACGCATCATTTCCAGATGCAATTGCAATACCCTTTAGCATTTCATTTACGGTCATCTCTTCTCCAGGCTCTAAAAAGATTTGTGATCCACCCATTGAAGCTGCATGCTCACTTGCTCTCACTTTATCGGTCAGTTTTAGTTTTCCTTTTTCAACTTGTTCCATAATTAATAGCATTGTCATAATCTTCGTCATACTAGCAGGCGGTAATTTCTCATTTGGATTTTTATCAAACAAAACTTTACCTGTATCTTGTTCAATTACGATTGCTGACGACGCTTGTTCTGCTAACTTCGGCGTTGTTTCTTCTGTTTTATCCTGCTTCGTCTTCTCAGATTGTGCGAAACTAACTGAAGTACCAGAAAGCAATAACATGAAACAAACAAGTATTCCAAAAACTCGCTTCATGACTAACCCTCCATTCTATATCAAACCTATTTTTTCCAATTCACTGTTTTTTAATACCATATTTTTCTAACATTTTCAGTTGACAAACAAATTCATCACCTTTATTGTATTAAGTGTATTACTCGAAATAGTACACTTAATACAAGTTAGAAAGGAGACATTGCTCTTGCATATTCAACTTGATCCAAGAAGCAACACTCCGATATGGGAACAAATTGTTCAAAATATAAAAGAACTCGTATTAAAGAACATGTTAGCTCCAAGTGACAAACTACCTTCTGTACGAGAACTCGCTTCTTTACTCGTTATAAATCCAAATACAGTGAGTAAAGCGTATCAAGAGTTAGAGCGACAAGGGATTATTGAAACATTACGAGGAAAAGGAACATTTGTATCCCAATCGATTACTCCAACATTAGACGAAAGGAAAATCGCTATGGTTGAAAAGCAATTTCATCAATTACTATTAGAAGCCTCTTATCTTGGTGTTACGAAAGATAAAATTCATGATTGGATAGATTCATACTATAAAGAGATTGGAGGAAATGCGGATGCTGAAAGTGACAAGCTTGAAGAAAACAATTGATAATCAAACGATTTTAGATGATGTTTCTTTCACATTGCAAAGAGGGAGTATCATCGGATTACTCGGAAGAAACGGTGCGGGGAAAACAACTTTATTACGAACGATGGTCGGCATTTTAGACCCTGATGAAGGGACTGTTACATATGAAGATACAAACGTTCATCAGTGTCCTGAAATAAAGCAAAAAATCGTATATGTTCCGGATTCTACTAACATATTGAACGGATATACGGTAAAAGAAATTGTAAAGTTTTACAAAGAGGTTTATACCGCATTTGATGAAGCATATTTCTATGAACTGTTAGAACGTTTTAACTTACCAAACAAAAGAATTCGTAGTTACTCAAAAGGAATGAAAGCACTGCTCGCCATCATTTTAGCTGTTTCTACAAAAGCAGAATATATCATTTTAGATGAACCGACAAATGGACTTGATCCTATCGTGAAAAGGCAAATTTTACAGTTTCTCGTTGGAGAAGTTGCAGAAAAAGAGATTACCATTTTCATCTCCACTCACCATTTAGATGAAGTGGAACAAATTGCAGATACAATCATTATATTAAAAGGCCATACTATTTCGTCTATTACATCACTAGACGATGCCAAATCACGATTTGCTAAAATCCAAGTAGCTTATGAACGTTCACTACCTCAAAAACTAGAAAACTTAAGCAATATTAAAATATTAAATCAAACAGGAAAAGTATATACAATCTTAATCGAGGGAAATGTAGCTACAACACTGGAAAAGTTTTATAAAGAACAACCACTGCTCATTGAAGAATTAACAATGTCGCTTGAAGATGTCTTCGTTACGACACTGGAGGAGGATGGGTATGTTTCATAAGGCGTTATGGATGTGGAATTGGAAGCGCGGGAAATATGCTGTGTTACTATTCTTCTTTAGTTCGTTTTACTTGTTACCTTTTGGCTACTATAAAAGTGCTCAGCAACAACTTGATGCGTATTATGAATTACAAGAAAAGGGGAAACAGTATTATTATTTTTATATTTTTTCTTCAGGAGAAAGTAATAGTTTTTGGTTAACTATTCTTATTATCGCTTTAGCCTGCTTATTGATAGGATGGGAACGCAGCTACCAATCTAATACACTACTTATGACATTGCCATTTAAAAGAAAAGATGTTTTCTTATCAAAATGGGCTTTCGGTTCATTTTGTATTGTGGGCTCATTACTTATCAATTGGGTTCTTATGTATGTTATTTATAGAACAACGATTCATTTTGATTATCAATCTTTTAGTCCGTTTCATCGATACTTTCTTTATGCGATAGTTTCTTATGTTGCAGTCTATACAGCTTCCTTATGTATCGGTACTTTTACTGGAAGCATCGTTTCGCAGATTATTTTTTGTGTTCCATGGTTACTAGCAGGGGTTACATTTATTACATTACTATACACTTTTACAACTAACCATTTATACGCTGCAAATATTAAAAATGAAAACTTATATCGACAACTTTATGAAATCAATCAAAAAACAAATACAGCTGCACCAATTAGTCATTTTTCTATCAATTATTACTATGATCCGGAATCCCGTAAGATCGAGAACAATCCAACTGCTTTAAGAGATCCAGCATCTCATATATATTATTCAGCAAAATCAATGTTAGTTCCGATTTTTTATACATTAGTTTACTTACTACTTGGAACATATTTATATACAAGATCACCAAATGAAAACACTCAGAAGATATTTATGTTCCAAAAGAGTTTACCGATATGGATATGGGGCTCAACCATTTACTTTGCATTACTAGGCGGCTATAAAATAAACCATTTTAATTTCCTACCTAGTTACTATGTCGGTTTGTTTCTAACCGGAATCATTACTTATGTTATATTATCACGCCTAACAAATTATAAAGTTTTTTAAAGGAGAGATCCTATGTTTCAAAAAGCACTGTGGCTAAGAACGTATCAACAAAGTAAATATGTTGTATGGTTATTTTGGCTCGTCAGCTTCTATACTTTGTCATATCAATACTATATGACTTCTATTCAAGAGCAACAATTTCTAAATGACAATAAAAAGTGGAACTATGTATATCATTACCATTTTGATTTAACACTTCTAGATTCTGTTCTGCTGTTAGGTAGTGTACTTATCGTTCTAGCTTGTACGTTAATTGGATGGGAAAGACAAAATAACGCTAGCGACTTGTTATGGTCTATGCCCTTTAAACGTTCGCACCTTTATATAACAAAGTGGTTATTTGGAATCTGTAATATCGTCGCAGTTGTCATTTTAAACTGGGGGCTATTTGCTATTATGAAAAAGTTAACTTTTCATAATAAATATCAAGTATTCTCTCCCTTTCATAGTTATTTTATATACATGTTAATTGTATTAATCGCTATTTATACAATTACCTTATGTGTAGGTACAATTACAGGGAATATTATATCGCAAGGATTTCTCACTACAACTATATTAATCTTTCCAGCTTTACTTCCATCACTTATCTCCGGAGTCATTGCTGTTCACTCAAACACTGAATTTCATGAAGACAACAGCCTTATACATGATGTGATGGAAAACATACGTATCTCTAGCCCAGCAGAAGATTTTCGTATTTACTTTAATTATGATCCACAGAGCGCTTATACTGATCAAAATGGAGTACGTCATAACGAACCAAACTTTACAAAGATTCCACCGGCAAAAACATTGATTGGACCTATTGCACATATTATTCTTTTATTACCACTCGGTATATATTTATATGCCTGTTCAATCAATGAGCGAAATGGTAACTATCTATTATATCCAAAGTTACAAAAGTTAGTAATGGCATGCGCTATTTTCTTTGGTGGGATTGTTGGAGGTTTAATACTAAGTCGAGCGCACTCATTGTCCAGCTTTTACATCGGATTTTTAGTAACTAGTTTCATTACGTATTTCTTCCTACCTAAAATATTAAAATGGAAAGTCTCTTGGAATTTTAAATAAAATAGCCTCCTCTCGATGAGGAGGTTATTTCACATTTTCTCTTCTTTTCCCATACTCTTTTTCTTGTTTCGTTCCAAACCCGTCACCATTTGCGACAATTTGATCTGTTGGAGCAACTATACTTTCAGCAATTCTCCATTCTCCACCTTGTTGAATAAACACTTGCATAAAATAATTCATTCCATTTAATTGATACGGATTTTCTTTTTTTACTTCATAACGCGCTGCAACATAATACACTTGCACATTCTCAGCCTCAAACTTAGAAATATATTGTGATAATCTCGGGATGTACTGTGATGCTTTCTGAAGTGGAAGTTGTTTTACTTTTACAAGAGAAGATTTCGTTACATTGCTTATCGTATCTTCATGCCGAATGTTATCACTGTGATGAAATAAAATAGCATTCTGCATAGAGCGAATCCATAGTTTTGAATATAAAACAGGTTGCTTATTTGAAATATGTTGTAATTCTTTTTGAACGACTTGAAGAGGTGTTGCGGCATCCGCGAATTGATGAAAGCAGAAAAAACTTCCAATCATAATGAAAAGCGTACAAATACGTTTCATTATTTTTCACTCCGATTCTTTTTAATTAAAGTATTGGAGTTTCAAAATGTTTTTATTCAAAAGAAAAAGGATAGGAAAGCTGTCGCTCCCTATCCTCATTTATTATAATACGCGGCCAAATAGCTCTAACACCATTTCTATTTCTTGGTCGCTCCAACCTTTAAATCTCTCTTTATAATATTCTTTTCGTACAGCTTCTAGTTTTTCAGTTACTTCTCTTCCGTGTTCTGTAATTTCTAAGTACACGATACGACGATCTGAATTAGAACGTTTTCTTTCTACTAATCCTTTTCGTACAAGACGATCTGTAACAGCAGTAATATGACTGGAGGTTACGTTTACTTCACTCGCAATTTGCGAAGCCATCTGTGGACTGTTTAAAAATAACGCGCGTAATACAGAAAATTCATTATATGGCATATGTTCTGCAAAACGTGTATTAATATCATTTTGTAATAAACGTATCATCTTTCGAAATGATCCGGATAACTCTAAAATCAGTGTTTCTCTTTTTTCGTTCACTAGCCTCGTCCCTTTTTTATCATATTTACACATATTATAATCTATAAATACCCTCGTTGTATATGCTTTCTTTCTTTAACATTCCCATTTATGTAACTTTTTCATACAAATTTCTTTTTTGTTCACACATATACATATAAAAAGGATGGTGATGGAAGATGCAAGGTGGAATGAATCCTTATTTACACAATGTACGCACAGCTAATACTGGTAAAGAAGCGACTATTACTGTACAAGGTGAGGGTGTTGTCAAAGCGAAACCAAATGTTGTTATACTAACACTTGGCATTCGAACTGATAGTAAAAATGTGAAACAAGCGCAAGAAGAAAATGCAGTACAATCAAAACAATTGCTGGATGCACTTAAACAGCTTGGTATCGCTGATAAAGATATAGAAACGATTTCTTATACGATCACTCCTCAATACGAGTATGTAAATGATAAAGCATTACTACAAGGATATCGGGTGGAACATTTGTATGAAATTACCGTTTTAAATGTACAAAAAGCAGGGGAAGTATATGATATAGCCGTTTCAAATGGAGCAAACGTAGCAAAAGGTTTACGGTTTCGAATATCTCACCCAAATAAATATTATGAGCAAGCTCTCATTCAAGCTCTGCAACAAGCTGTAGAAAAAGCTCGTGCTATTGCGAGTACATACAATTTAAACATTAATCCTGTTCCACTCTCATTCGTTGAAGAATCTGCTCAATTACCAAGGGAAGTCGCGTCCTATGCTACTTTACATGCACAAGCGTCTCCTCCCATTCAATCGGGAGAATTAGAAATCATTTCTACAATACGGGCGATTTTTACGTATTTATAAATAATTTCATTTATAAGTAAACGTTATCATTTTCCTTGTTGTAAAAACATGATGTTCTGATATAATAAAGGACGGTGAGCTCTTACGAAAGAGATATCACGGGTGGGAGAGGGATATGAAAAAGAAGGTTTAACATGAAAGGAATACTTGAAAGAACATTTAAATTAGGTTTACACGAAACATCACCAAAACAAGAAGTTTTAGCTGGAGTTACGTCATTTTTTACGATCGTATATATTATGATTGTAAATGCATCCATTTTATCCGATGCTGGCATTCCTCTTGAAGCTGGAATTTTAGCAACTGTTTTCAGTTCATTTGTCGGATGTCTGCTCATGGCATTTTGGGCAAATGCACCTGCTATTCTTGTCCCTGGTATGGGTGTAAATGCATTCTTCACGTACACTGCTGTCCATACGCTCGGATTAGCTTGGCAGGAAGCATTAGCAGCTGTCTTCATCTCTGGTATTATTTTTGCAATTGCTGCGTTTACACCAATCGCTCGCGTGCTTTCAGTATCGATTCCAAAGTCACTAAAGGAAGCTATCACTGTCGGCATCGGATTATTTTTAGCATTTATCGGATTGCAAAAAGGTGGTTTAGTCGTTTCGAATCCAAATACTGCTGTTGCAATGGGTAAATTAAGTAGCCCTGTCGTTCTTGCGACCGTGCTTACTCTTATCGTTGCACTCGTATTATTTATTCGTAACGTACGTGGAAACTTTTTATGGACGATTGCAATAGGAACTGGTATTGCATGGCTGTTTGGCCTTGTTGATACAAGTCAAATCGGAAATAGTTCATTCTCATTCGCTAATTACGGCGATGTGTTTGGGGCTATGTCATTTGGCAAACTTTCTTCCTTACCATTTTGGATTGCAACATTCTCCTTAAGCATGGTGCTTATTTTTGAGAACATGGGACTTCTGCACGGTTTATTAGAAGATGACCGTAAATTCCCACGTGCTTACCAAGCCAATGCAATTTCAGCAATGACATGTGGTCTATTTGGCACAAGCCCTACCGTATCAACAGTAGAGAGTGCCGCAGGTATTACTGCAGGCGGAAAGACAGGTCTGACGTCTATCGTTACAGGGTTGTTATTCTTTGCATCACTGTTTGCACTTCCGTTTGTCAAACTAATTCCTGATAGTGCCATTGCACCAATCTTAATTATTATTGGCGGCCTGATGATTACAAGCATTCAACAAATTCCTCTGAACGATTTTTCAGAAGGATTTCCAGCATTCTTAATTATCGTCATGATCCCGCTCACATATAGTATCGCTGATGGCATTGCGTTCGGATTTATTGCTTATCCTATCTTAAAAGTTGCTCTTGGAAAGCGTAAAGAAGTCGCACCGTCTATGTATATCATTACATGCTTATTCTTAGCCATGTTCGTATTACATGCTATTGGTTAAGTAAAAACACCGAGGAATTTTCCCTCGGTGTTTTTTTATTTAAACCATCCTTTTTTATAAAACCAAGCCATCATGCCGCCGCCAATTAGTGCCATAATAAGTAAACAAATAAAATAACTATATTGTCCACCAAGCTCTGGCATATGCGTAAAGTTCATTCCATATACTCCCGCAATAAATGTTAATGGCATGAAAATAGTCGAGAATACAGTTAGTGTTTTCATAATGTTATTCATATGATGCGAGTTTAATGAAAAATAGCTATCTCGAATATCTGCTGTTAACTCCCGGCTTGCTTCAATCATTTCGGTCAATTTAAGCAAATGATCATGTATATCTTTAAAATAAATTTCATGATCACTTATACCGTAAAAACGAGTCGAATTTAAAATACGATACAATAAATCACGCATCGGAATAATTGTACGTCTTAACTTCGATAAATCTGCACGTATATCAAATACTTCTTCTAGTACACTTCCTGCCGTTTCACCCGTTAAATTATCATCAATTGCATTTAAATGATCCTCAATGTAATATACAGGCGCAAAATAGTCATCTACAATTTGATCGATAATTGTATGCGCTACGTGCAGGGGACTATTTTTAATACGCTTCTTTTCTCCAAGCGTTTTCCATACTCTTTCAATTGCATTGTTATGAGAAAAGTGGAAAGAAACAATATAACGATCACTAATAAATAAATCAATCTCGTGAGGTTCTAATCCATCCTCACCAAATGCATGAAGAACTAAAAAGTTATATCCATCATAAAAATCAACTTTTGGCCTCTGTACATATTCTATGCAGTCTTCAATTGCAAGGGGATGGAACTTAAAATAATCTTGCAAAATGTATGTATACTCTTCTTTCGTTGGCTTATATAAATCTAGCCAATACCATACAATATGGTCTTTCTTTGTTTCCTCTAGCGAAACATCATATAATACTTCATCTGTTTTTGTTATTGCACAAATTCTAATCATATTTTCACCCATTATTATTATAAACAAAAAATAGT
Source organism: Bacillus paranthracis (assembly GCF_001883995.1). Taxonomy (GTDB): domain Bacteria; phylum Bacillota; class Bacilli; order Bacillales; family Bacillaceae_G; genus Bacillus_A; species Bacillus_A paranthracis. The sequence goes on from NZ_MACE01000018.1 coordinate 383,966, forward strand.
AAAAAAAGCCAAGGAGAAACACTCCCTGGCCCTTCTTTATTATTCAGTAACGATGCCGTGCACTAATGTTGGTGCATCTACATGCTCTTTAGAGATCTTCATGTTCTCATAAATTTTTGCTTTTACGTCTTCTACATTTTCACGGTTTGCGTAAATGGTAACAAGGGATTCACCTTTTTTCACGCTGTCCCCTACTTTTTTACGAAGCATTAAGCCAACTGCTAAATCAATTTCAGATTCCTTCGTCGCACGTCCTGCTCCTAAAAGCATTGCTGCTGTTCCGATTTCATCTGCAACGATTTCTGATACATAACCGTCTTCCTTCGCTTCCACTTCAATTTTAAATTGTGCTTGTGGTAATTTAGAAGGATCATCAACAACAGATGCATCGCCGCCTTGCGCTGATAAGAACGTTTTAAATGATTCTAGCGCCTTACCGTTGTTTATTACTTCAATTAATTTCTCACGTGCATCTTCTAGAGATGAAGCTTGTCCAGCAAGGTATACCATTTGACTTCCAAGCGTTAAACATAACTCTTCTAAATCTTTCGGTCCTTTACCTTGTAATGTATCAATTGCTTCTTGTACTTCAAGTGCGTTACCAATAGCCTCACCAAGTGGTTGACTCATATCAGAAATAACAGCCATCGTATTACGACCAACGTTATTACCAATGCGCACCATTGCTTCTGCTAAACGTTTTGCATCTTCATCTGTTTTCATAAATGCACCTGCTCCAGTTTTTACATCAAGAACAATTGCATCTGCACCAGCAGCAATTTTTTTACTCATAATTGAGCTTGCAATAAGCGGAATTGAGTTTACTGTTGCCGTTACATCACGAAGTGCATACAATTTTTTATCCGCAGGTGTTAAGTTTCCACTTTGACCAATAACTGCGATTTTATTTTCATTTACAAGACGCATGAATTCATCATTTTCGATTTCAACATGGAATCCTGGAACTGCTTCTAATTTATCAATTGTACCACCAGTATGTCCTAGACCACGTCCAGACATTTTTGCAACCGGTACACCTAAAGCGGCTACTAATGGACCTAATACAAGTGTTGTTGTATCACCAACGCCACCTGTCGAGTGCTTATCTACTTTTACTCCTTCAATAGCTGATAAGTCGATTGTATCACCGCTATTTACCATTGCCATCGTTAAATCTGCACGTTCTTGATCGTTCATATCTTGGAAGAAAATTGCCATTGCAAGTGAACTTACTTGATAATCAGGAATATCACCATTTGTATATCCTTCAACAATAAAGTTAATTTCTTCTGTCGTTAATGCATGTCCGTCACGTTTTTTTGCAATTAGGTCCACCATTCTCATTGTGAGGTCACCCCTTCATTTGTTTTACGATTGCTTTTACTAATGCTAAGAAGTTAGCTTTAACACGTTCTGTCGTTTCGATTACTTCATCGTGGTGAAGTGGCTGATCTAAAATACCAGCTGCCATATTTGAAATACAAGAAATACCAAGTACTTTCATACCAGCGTGACGCGCTACAATTACTTCAGGTACTGTTGACATACCAACTGCATCTCCACCAAGTGTGCGAAGCATACGAATTTCAGCAGGTGTTTCATATACAGGACCTGTCATTCCAACGTATACCCCTTCTTGTACTTTAATATTTAAGTCTGCTGCAACTTGTTTCGCCATTTCGCGAAGCTCTACTGTATATGATGTAGACATATCAGGGAAACGTACACCCATTTCAGAATCATTTGGTCCGATTAATGGATTCGTACCCATGAAGTTAATGTGATCTGAAATTAACATAAGATCGCCTGGTTCGAATGATGTATTTACACCACCAGCTGCATTTGTTACAACAACTGTTTCTACTCCTAGTTCTTTCATAACACGAACTGGGAATGTTACTTTTTGCATATCATATCCTTCATAGAAGTGGAAACGTCCTTGCATTGCTACTACTGTTACACCTTGAAGTGTACCGAATACTAGTTGACCTGCATGGCCTTCTACAGTGGAAACTGGGAATTCAGGGATTTCACTGTAAGGTACTGTTACTGCATTCTCGATTTCATCCGCTAATACACCTAGTCCAGATCCAAGGATTAGTCCTACTTGTGGTGTCTCTTGAAATTTCTCTTTTAAATATGAAGCTGATTTTGTAATAAGTTCACGATTCATTTGTTTATCCCCCTATTTCTTTAGCTCGTTTAAGAAGCTTGTTCCGTATTCTGGCATTTTCACACCGAAGTTTTCTGCTACAGTTGCACCAATATCAGCAAATGTTTGACGAAGTGGTAACTCTTTTCCGCCTTCTTTCATGCTTGGGCTATATGCTAATAACGGTACATATTCACGTGTATGATCAGTACCATGATGCACTGGGTCATTACCGTGGTCTGCTGTAATTAATAATAGATCATCTTCTTTTAGTTTTTCGAATACTTCTGGAAGACGTGCATCATATTCTTGCAGAGCTTCTCCGTATCCTTGTGGATCACGACGGTGACCGAATAATGCATCAAAGTCAACTAAGTTTAAGAAGCTAAGACCTGTAAAGTCCATATTTAATGTATCTACAAGCTTATCCATTCCATCCATGTTAGACTTCGTACGAAGTGATTCAGTTACCCCTTCACCATCATAGATGTCAGAGATTTTACCGATAGCAATCACATCATAATCACTATCTTTTAATTCATTCATTACTGTACGGCCGAATGGTTTTAATGCATAGTCATGACGGTTCGGTGTACGTGTAAAGTTTCCAGGCTCCCCAACGAATGGACGAGCAATAACACGGCCTACCATGTACTTCTCATCTAACGTTAATTCACGTGCAATTTTACAAATTTTATATAACTCATCAAGCGGCACTACTTCTTCGTGTGCTGCGATTTGTAGTACGCTATCAGCAGAAGTGTAAACAATTAAAGAGCCTGTTTCCATTTGTTCTTGACCAAGTTCATCAAGAATTTCAGTTCCAGAAGCTGGTTTATTACCGATGATTTTACGGCCTGTTTTTTCTTCTAATTCATCAAGTAATTCTTTTGGGAATCCTTCTGGGAACACTTGGAATGGTGTATCAATGTAAAGACCCATGATTTCCCAGTGGCCTGTCATTGTATCTTTACCAGTAGATTTTTCTTGCATTTTTGTATAATATCCAAGTGGTTTTTCTACTTTAGAGATGCCTTTCATTTCACGAATGTTACCAAGACCTAATTTCACCATGTTAGGCATTTGTAACCCATTCATATGTTCAGCAATGTGACCAATTGTGTCAGATCCTAAATCACCAAATTGTTCAGCATCTGGTGCTTCACCGATTCCAACAGAGTCCATTACGACTAGGAATATACGTTTATATTTATTCATAACTGCGACCTCCTATAAGTTCAGTTCTACTTCTTGTAGTATGTTCAAAACGCTATAAAGTGAAACTGTTCTCCATAAGAATTATCTTTCGTTCTCATTATCAAACAGTACTTCTTTAAATCATTCTCTAACCTATTTCGTTTACCTTGAAACGACTCAAAAACATTTCTAGTTTTTTCTAAGTCAGATGTCAGACATCTGATACTGATATCATAACATGTTTACGCTTTCTTTTTAATACATTTTCGTAGAATTTCTCATTTTCTTCACACTTCTATTGTAATCCATTATGCACAGAAGTGCTAATCATTTTATGATTTATTTCTTCATATAAAGTGAAATTTTAATCAGTAGCGGTTTTGTTCTTTCCCACTAATCATTTTCAGAATAAAAATAAAAAAAGCAGCTCTAAAGAGCTACCTTTTTATTTTACTTCTACTGTTTCTTCTTTATGTTCATGCAATTCGCCTTTTTTAACATGAACTTTCACTTTGTAAGAACCCTTTTCTTTGAAAGTATGTTTCGTTTCATACTCCCCTTTATTTCCTTCTTTTGCTGGAATGAATTCGTGTTTTTCCACACCATCTTTCCAAATTTCAAGTTGTACTTCAGCACCAGTTAAAGCTTCTTCTTTTTGTTTTAAATGAACTTTCATTGTTGATTCAGCATTTGCTTTTATGTCACCAGCCATAAGGTGAATCATTGTATCGCTTTTATGATCACCATGTCCTGCACCATGATCACTATTTTCTTTTTTCGCATCTTCTACTTTCGCATTTCCTACAGCCACTTTTACTTCTGGCATAACATGCATTTCACGCGCATTTGTGTGAGCGATAATATGGTATACGCCATCCGTCTCGAACGTTTTCTCTACAGCATAAACACCCTTTCCTTTATGCTTACCTTCTAGCATCTCGTGCTTTTCGTCGCCAGCTTTCCAAATTTCAAACTTTACATCATCAGCATCTGTTACCTTTTCTTTTCCTTGTGTAACAAGTGCTTGTACTTCTGTTTTTTCACCAGGTTTAATTTCTTTCGGATTTGTTTGAACTGCTACTTTTACAGCTTCTAGTTTCTGTTCTTTTTTCGGTTCTTCTTTGTTTGTATTACAGCCAGCCAATGCTAGCATCGCGATAAATAAAGTCATAATAAGTTTTTTCATCATCATTTCCTCCTTCATACTTTATTTAGTATAGAGGAAATACATTGTAATATTCTAGTCTTCTGCTGAAAACAATGTACGAAATGTTTGTGAAGTTTCTGTGAAGTGCTATAGCCTTTTGAATCTATGAAAAAAGAGCATAGTACCTATGCTCTCGGATGAAACTGTTTATATACATCTTTTAATCTAGTTTTTGAAACATGCGTATAAATTTGTGTCGTTGAAATATCTGCATGTCCAAGCATTTCTTGCACAGCACGTAAGTCTGCTCCATTTTCTAATAAATGCGTAGCAAAAGAATGACGCAATGTATGAGGTGTAAGCTCTTTTTCAATATTTGCTTCTTTCGCTAATCGTTTTAAAATTTTCCAAAATCCTTGTCTTGATAATCGATTGCCATGATGGTTTAAAAAGAGTGCATCTACTACTTTTTTCCCCATCAATTCTCTTCTTCCCTTTTCAATATACTTTTGAATCGCTTCCGTCGCTAAACTTCCTAGTGGAATAATTCTTTCTTTATTCCCTTTCCCTATGCATCGAACAAATCCCATCGTTAAATGTACATCTTCTAAATTTAATGCAATTAATTCTGAAACACGAAGTCCTGTTGCATATAATAACTCTAGCATCGCTTTATCACGAACCCCAAAAGCGCTCGTCATTTTTGGTGTCTGCAGTAACGCCTCTACTTCATCAACTGACAATACTTTCGGTAATTTCCGTTCTCCTTGCGGCGTTTCAATATGTACGGATGGATCGTGCTCTACCGCTCGTTCCCGAAGTAAAAATTGGTGAAACGAACGAATCGATGCAATATGACGTGCTAATGTTTTCGAAGATTTTCCGTTTTCTTTTAAGTGCTGCAGAAAGTTAACAATGTGCAAGCGTGTCACTTCGTGAAAGCTTTTCGCTTGTTCTACATTTTGCAAATACTTTACATAACTTTTTAAATCACGTTCATAAGATACTACTGTATTTTTCGCTAGTCCTTTTTCAACAACCATATAATGAATAAAATCTTTTAATTGATCTTCCAATCTACACTACTCCCCATTTTCATAGAAAAACATCATTCTATTTACGAAAGCATCCTTTGCCGGCTCTTCATTCCCTGATACTTTTTCTACAGTCTCTTCTTTTGGCTTTTCATAACGATGATAGCTTTCATATTCTTCATTTATCCATAGTATAGCGAAATAAAACAAAATCGTACAACTTGTAAATAATAAAAATACTTTTATCCCATCAAAAGTTAATTTTAAAGCTCGGCGCATTGTAAATTCCTCCAAAATATAAGTTATTACAACATATGCCAAGCTTTCACCAATTTATACCTTATTCAAATAAAAAACCTCTTCCTAGTTAAATAGGAAAAGGTTATTTTTCATCCGTTTCATTTTCTTGACAATTTTTACAAATCCCATGGAATGTTAAACGATGATCCTTCACCTTAAAGCTCCAGTCATGTTCTACTTTCCTTTCCACTTCACCAAGTAAATCTTCTTGTATTTCTTGTACAGCACCACATTGTGTACAAATCAAATGATGGTGGAAACGCTGCGCACCTTCTTGGCGTAAGTCATAGCGTGAAACACCGTCTCCGAAGTTAATCTTATCGACAACTTTTAACTCAGATAATAGTTCTAAAGTTCGATAGACGGTTGCTAATCCGATCTCTGGCGACTTTTCTTTTACAAGGAGGTAAACATCTTCTGCGCTTAAATGATCTTCTTCATTTTCTAGCAGCACACGAACTGTTGCTTCACGTTGCGGTGTTAATTTGTAGCTCGCTGCATGTAATTGCTTCTTAATTCGTTCAATTCTTTCTTCCATTCGGTACTACTCCCTCCTCGCCACTCTTACACCATTATATCAGAAGAAGGGCTTCTGTCAAAAGAAAAACAATAAAAACAAATTGATAATTATTCTCATAAAGTATTTATTGTTTATTAATAGCCTCAACGACTTCTTTCATTAAAACTGGTGATGCATAAGCCTCTACACTAGAAGCAAGAGCTAACACCGCTCCAATTACAAGAAAGAAGCATGTATAACGGATCAATAATGGTAATAGCGGCTCAGTTATTTTTCGGATAAATTGATGCCTAATCATGCGTAAGGAAAAACTTGCGGCAATTGTTGTCATAACGAGAAATACTGGGATGATAATGAGATTTTGTGGCAATACAGAAACGAATGCTAATAATAATCCATTCCATCCATGCTGACTTACTAAGAAACCTACTGTAAATCCGACAACTACTCCTTTTGCAAATAATAAAATAAAAATGAGTGGCAATCCAATAATTGAAATCCCTAAAATCCAAATAAATCCAATGTATTTTAATTGTGAAAAGTAACTTTCTCGAAACATTTCGCCTGCAATAGCAAATTCTCCTTTAGAAACTTGTCCAAAAAAACGTTGCAAATAAAATGATAAATCTTGTTTTTGATTTAATTGTAAACTATTTACAAGAATTGCTCCAAATATTACTCCCATCAATAACAAAACAGCGTTAAATATATATAATGAAGAGTTTTCCTGTATGTGAGACATTACACGGTCTTGCCAAGTTTTTCTCCACATTTTTCTTCCCTCCGTTCACACTCTTACTAAAAATGTATGAAAGAAAGAAAAAAGTATGACGAATTAACATTGAAATTCCGCTCTACTTTGCTAAACTAAAAAGTAGAGAATAGGAGGGATTTCTCTTGAAACCATTATTATTAGATTTTCCAACATTATTTCAAACTGAACGCTTACAGGTTCGTAAGCCATTTCCAGGTGATGGTGCAGAAGTGTATGAAGCAATACAAGCTTCTCTAGAAGACTTAGTACCGTGGATGCCAATTAACGCTGAAACAGAAGAAAGTGCTGAAGAAATCGTTCGTAACGCTCACGGACAGTTTTTACTTCGTGAAACACTTGATTTTCACTTATACGATAAAGTATCTGGTACATTCATCGGAGCTATAACGCTCAAGCCTGAAAACTGGGATATTCCAAAGTTTTCACTTCACTTCTGGCTACATAGCGCTTATACAAAACAAGGCTATATGACCGAAGCTGTGAAAGGTGCCATTCAATTTGCCTTTGATAAGCTAAGCGCTCGAAGAATTGAAATTCGTATTGATGCAACAAATACAAATGCATGTAACTTAGCAGAACGTTTAGAATTTATTCTAGAAGGTACAATGGAAAATGATTTCATAGCACCAGATGGTAGCTTACGTGATGCACGCGTATATGCAAAAATTAATTAAAAACACTCGCCTTTGGCGAGTGTTTATTTTTGTAGTTGTAAATATTGTACTGCAAACATCGTCTTCGCATCGTGAATACGAAGATCTTTCATAAGAGTAGTTGCTTCTTCTAACGATACTTCCATTAATTCCACAAACTCGTCTTCATCTAACGCAGCTTTATTTTCTTTTTTCGTCAAACCTGTCGCTTTATATACATATAAAATTTCATCTGCAAATCCTGGAGATGTATAGAAAGAAGTAATAAGCTCCATATTTTCACATACATAACCTGTTTCCTCTTCTAATTCACGAACTGCTGTCACCTCAGGTTTTTCACCTGGTTCTAACTTGCCAGCCGGAATTTCTATAATCGCCTTTTCAAGCGCTTTACGATACTGCTCAACAAGCACAATTTTCCCCTCATCAGTAATAGCAATAATAGCAACTGCACCAGGGTGATTTACAATTTCACGTTTACTCATTGCTCCATTTGGTAATACTACATCATCAACACGAACTTTTATAACTCTACCATCAAAAATCGGCTCAGTTTTTACTGTTCTCTCTGCAAGATTACTCATACTACTTCATCTCCCTGTTCTATTTCCTATTCTTTCCTCATACATTTTACCACATTGAAAGGAGCGTGATAGAAATGAAAGTTTATATTTTACCAAATCGCGTCACTTTAGTCGGAAAAGCATGGCAAATTCGCCATAAGCTAAAACAATATGGCAAAGAGTATACAACTGTACAAGAGTGGATTACAGCAACTAAAAAGTAAACGTTTGTCAACCTCTTTTCCCTTGCGTACAATAAGGAGAAGGAGGTTGAACTATGAAAAAACGTCAATTAGGAAACTCAGATTTATTTGTGACAGAAATGGGACTTGGCTGTATGTCCCTCGGTACATCTGAAACAGAAGCCCTGCGTATTATCGATGAAGCAATCGATTTAGGAATCAATTTTTTTGATACAGCGGATTTATATGATTATGGATTAAACGAAGAATTTGTTGGAAAAGCCTTAAAAGGAAAACGAGACCAAATTATCCTTACAACGAAGGTTGGGAATCGATGGACAGAAGAAAAAAACGGCTGGTCTTGGGATCCTTCTAAAAATTACATAAAGGCTGAAGTGAAAGAAAGTTTACGTAGACTTCAAACTGATTATATTGATCTTTATCAACTTCACGGCGGGACGATTGAAGATCCTATAGATGAAGTAATTGAAGCCTTTGAAGAATTGAAAAAAGAAGGTATCATTCGCCATTACGGTATTTCTTCTATACGTCCAAATGTCATCCGTGAATATGCACAGCGTTCAAATATCGTTAGTGTTCTAATGGAATATAGCCTTTTGAATCGTCGCCCTGAAGAATGGTTCCAGCTTCTTAATGAACATCAAATTAGCGTCATTGCTCGCGGACCACTTGCAAAAGGAATATTAACTGATAACAATACAAGAAAGATAGAAAGAGTAAAAGAAAAAGATTACCTTTCTTATTCTTACGATGAATTATATGCGACGCTTGCGAATGTAAAAGAAATAATTGGAGAAAACTCCTTAACTGGAACAGCTATTCAATATTGCTTACATAACGAAACTGTTGCAGCTGTTATACCTGGTGCAAGCTCTATTGGGCAATTACGAGAAAATGTACAAGCTAGTAAACAAACAAAGTTAACAACAGCAGAATATACACAGCTTCAGCAAATTGTGAAATGTGATACGTACGCATTACACCGATAAAAAGACGCTACCATACTGGTAGCGTCTTTTTATAACGTATCATATTTATCAGGATTCGTTCCTACATGTAAATTACGATTTAACGTATTAATTTGAGTCATCTCTTCTTCTGTTAATGAAAAGTCAAAGATAGAAAAATTCTCCTGAATGCGAGATGGTGTAACAGACTTAGGAATCGTCACAATCCCGCTTTGAATATCCCACCTTAATATAACTTGCGCAGGTGTTTTTTCATATTTAGTAGCAATGGCCTGAATAATCGGGTGCTGAAATACTTCTCCGCCCCTCATTAATGGACTCCATGCTTCCATTTGAATTTGCTCACCTTGACAGAAATTACGCAATTCAAATTGTGTTAACATCGGATGAAGTTCCACTTGGTTTACCATCGGCTTTATTTTGCAATTTGGTAATAGCAGTTCTAAATGATGTTTATGGAAGTTAGAAACACCAATCGCGCGCACTTTACCTTCTTCATACAGTTTTTCTAATGCTCGGTACGTATCAACATACTTCCCTCTTATTGGCCAATGTATTAAATATAAATCTACATAGTCCATTTGTAATTTTTTTAAGCTTTTCTCAAACGCCTCAAGTGTTTCCTCGTATCCTTGATCATCGTTCCAAACTTTTGTTGTAATAAAGATGTCTTCTCTCGGAATTCCTGATTCACGAACCGCTTCTCCGACACCGCTTTCATTTTCATATACAGTTGCTGTATCAATCGAACGGTATCCAACTTCTAGCGCTGTTTTTACTGCTTGTTTTACTTCGTCGCCTTCTTTCGCTTTATAAACGCCTAAACCAATCATCGGCATTTTTACGCCATTATGAAGTGTAGTTGTTGGAATGTGCACAGTCGTCTCCCTTTCATCATTACATTTTTTTATAAGCCACCACTTTATTTGAACAAGATTCAACCAAAAAGTCAAAACATATGTACAGTTTACATAATAAACTTATATACTTTCTAAAATAATGCGAACTCATTAATTAACATTATTTTCCATCCATTTCTTCGCTTTTTCATCAACATTACGTACAAACTCAGTTTTCCCTTCCGAATATAACGCACCATCATATGTATACTTTTCAGCTAATTCTTTCTTTAAAGTTGCATATGCCTCAGCTTCTTCACAATGAGCCATCATATAATCACGAAATGCTAAATGCCTTACTATCTCAGGGTTTCCTTTTTCAAACACGTGTAGGTGATACGAGCGTTTTTCCTCCGTTCCATGAATAAAATAACGGCGTCTTGAAATACCATTCTCCCCTTTTACGATATAGCCAAGCTCTTCAAAACGTTCATTCCACCTATCTACTCTGTCGATACTCTCTACTTCCATAATCATATCTATAATTGGTTTCGCTGCCAGTCCTGGCACCGACGTACTTCCAATATGATGGACCTTCACCTTTTCTGGCATCGCCGCTTTTAATCTTTCAGCCTCCATTTGAAATTTTTCACCCCAATGATTTTCATGCGGAACAACTACAATTTTTCTCATTCTAACTCCCCTTTTCTTACAAGCTCGTCAAAAAAATGATCAGCGTTATTCACTGATCATTTTCGTTATTATTTAAAGTCTTTCCAAGTAAGGTTACTTTCACTTAACAGTTCTTCAAATGATTTATTCTTTTCACGTTCTTTTTGTTCTTGGCGCTTTCTTTCCTGTTCAGCTGCCACTTTTTCCTCTTCTCTCACTTGCAACTCTTTCTTCTTATTCTTTAATTGCTGCATGAGTGAATCATTTAATTGATCACCTAATGTAAGCGACTCTTTCTTTTGTTGATTCACTTGCGCTTGTCTTTGCATTTGTCTTTGTTTCTTTTTCTTCATACTACTCACCTTTTACTTTTTTCTCCATTATAGTAGATACACAATGAACTCGACAATAAAAAAGGTCCTTTACTCTATTATTCACTTTTTGTAAATATGTTAATTTTTCGAAAAAACTATTTTTTTGTATAGATATAATCCTATGAATCTATTAAAATTATGTCGTATGATGTCAGATTATAAAAAAAGGAGAATTAGATTATGTGGAAAAAAATCATTCCTGCTGTTGCCGTTTTAAGCACCATTACTTTTTCAACCGTATTTGCTGCTCCCCCATCCCAGACTCCAGCTGAACAAAACCGCTACATAGACGTACAAATGCTTGGTATTAATGATTTCCATGGACAACTAGATACTGTTAAAAAAATTAATAACAAAGAAGCTGGTGGCGCTGATTACTTAGCTACTTATTTAAAAGAACGTAAAAAGCAAAACCCGAATACACTTCTCGTACACGCTGGCGATATTGTCGGAGCTAGTCCACCAGTTTCAGCATTGTTACAAGATGAACCAACGATTGAATTTTTAAATGACTTAAAATTTGATGTTGGTACAATCGGTAACCACGAATTTGATGAAGGTATTGATGAAATGAAACGTCTCATTTACGGTGGCTATCACGAAAAAACAGGGAATTTCAAAGGTGCAAATTTCCCTTATGTCGCTGCAAACTTCTATAATAAATCCACTGGCCGCTTATTTTTACCGCCATTTACTGTAAAAATGGTAAATGGTGTGCCTGTAGGATTCATTGGCGTAGTTACAACTGATACACCAAATGTCGTGATGCCTACTATGCTTAAAAATGTAGAAATCACTGACGAAGTAGAAGCAATTAATAAATCAACGCAGCAATTAAAGCGTCTTGGCGTTAAATCCATTGTCGTCCTTGCTCATGTCGGTGGAACAACAGATGAGTCTGGTGTGACAAATGGAGACCTTACTCGAATTGCAAATGAAACAGATCCGGAAGTTGATGTTATTTTTGGTGGGCATAGTCACACGTATGTAAATGGTACTGTAAATAATAAACTAATCGTCCAAGCGAACTCTTACGGAATGGCTTTCTCAGATGTAGATGTAACAATTGATCGTAAAACAAAAGATATTGTAAAGAAAAAAGCTGAAGTTGTTACAACATACCATGAAGGTGTAGAACCTGATAAACAAGTAAAGAAAAAACTAGATCAATATAAAGAAAAAATTGCACCGCTTGTAAATGAAGTTGTCGGAAAATCTACAGCACCTATCGACCGTAAACAAAATGATGCTGGTGAGTCCACTCTTGGAAATTTAGTTGCCGATGCCCAGCGCCAAACGATGCAAACTCAAATCGCACTTATGAATCCGGGCGGCATTCGTAATGACTTAGATGCTGGCGATATTACATGGGGCGAATTATACGGCATTCAGCCTTTTGGAAACCAATTAATTAAAGTAGATTTAACAGGTCAAGATATTCGCGACATTTTAAATCAACAATGGCAAAAAGGAACGACGAGAATGCTTCAAATTTCAGGTATTCAATATACGTGGGATGCAAATAAACCAAACGGTGAAAAAGTTACAAATATACGTTTAACAAACGGTGAAGAATTATCTCCATCTAAAACGTATAGCGTAGTGGCAAATGCCTTTTTAGCTTCTGGCGGTGATGGATTTGTATCATTTAAAAATGGTAAAAATCCAGAGACTGGTCCAAACGACTTTGAAGCGCTAGTCGATTACGTAAAACAATTAAAAGAACCTATTCAGCCAATTATCGATGGTAGAATTCAAAAAACAAATTAAGTACACTCATAATAAACAATCTTAATTTTTCATCGTAAAAGATACACATAAACCTTTTATCCGTCATATATGTGAAACCTAAAAAGGATACTCGTTCTTACAATGAACATAGTATCCTTTTCTTTATTTATCAATATGTGATGTGTTGTTAAAATCATATTGTTGTAAAAATTGTTGTAACGCCTCTTCTACAAGTTTAGATTTTTGAATTCCTTTCGATTCTGATATAACGTCTAGTTTTGCTAATATTTCTTTATTAATAGAAAAGGTACGTTTCTTTTTTTCTGTACTTATATTCATCATGGGGGCAATTACTTCTTCTTTCTTTCTTAATAACTCATAAATACTTTGTAATTGTTCATAAATTAATAGTTGATAATCCGTTTTCGCATATTGAAGGGCTGTCGCTTCTTGGAGTTGTAAGTGACGCGGTTCTTCTCCATCTCCTACAAAAATACGCTTTTTCTGTTCTCCATCATATTCGTATCCAATCAATCTTAATTTCTTCGATAATGTATACGGGCTTATTTCAAGACGTTTTGCTATAATAGCGATGGATTCACGCCTATTTAAACAATCGATAATTTCTCCAATCGTCACAATTTCCCTCCTCCCATATTGAAATGACACTAGTATGGTATGTTACAATGATTTTCTAACAGTATATGCAAAACGAATAGCCTGTGCGATTCATACGATTTTAGAAAAGGAGGTTTTCAATATGCTTTTTCGTAGCAATACCCCGCAGTTCTATAATGAAAATAAAAAACTCATTCCCAATAGTATCGCTACGATGGAAAGCGTTATGATTAACAACCGAAAACAAACTCTCCTTATGCGCGGGCAAAACGTAGAGCAGCCTATTTTATTATGCTGTCACGGTGGACCAGGCATGGCACAAATCGGATTTATTCGTCATTTTCAAAAAGAATTGGAGAAACACTTCATCGTAATTAATTGGGATCAGCGCGGGGCAGGTAAATCCTTTTCAATGAAAGATTTCGGAGCAAATTTTACAATCGAACAATTCATTTCCGATGCAAAAGAAGTGATTCAATATGTACTTAAAAAGTTCAATAAACAGAAACTATTTCTCGCTGGTCATTCTTGGGGAAGTATTATCGGGCTTAACATAGCACACTATTATCCACAATATATCGAGGCTTATATCGGTATTGGGCAAATTGTACATATGAAACAAAACGAGGAATTACTATATCAGCATTTAATTCGTTCTGCAAAAAAATATAATCATAAAAAAGCATTAGCGTCCCTTTTAAAATTAGGAAAACCGCCATTTTTAGATACGAGACGCCTTATTATTCAAAGAAAATGGCTTGGCACATTCGGAGGTGCAATCCAAAACGGATCTTCCTTTTCTTTCATACGAAAAGGCTTCTTTTCTCCCGAATATACACTATTAGATTGGTTCAAGTTTCTCGCAGGAAATTTAAAATCTGGCGTTTTATGGGAAGAAATGTTGACAATCGATTTCTTTTCTTCTATTACGAGTTTATCTATTCCAGTTTATTTTTGTTCTGGTCGCTATGATTATCAAACTCCTTATGCACTCGTTCAGGAATATTGTGATGTAATAGAAGCACCGATAAAAAAGATGATTTGGTTCCCAAATTCAGCACATTCTCCTGATTTAGAAGAGCCAGAATTATTCGCTCGTTCTTTACAATCCATTAAACAAGAGCTAGCTTTTCACCATTAGTAACAAAAGGCTCTTTTACATTTCATAAGAAACAATTTATAATAATATGTCGCAACTATGTATAAATCTAGCAAGGTGATTCATATTTCCTTGCCTTAACACAATAAAATTTTGGGGAGATTACATTTATTATGAATGCTGTACTCATTGCAGTAGCAGTTATGCTATTGCTTAGTTTGTTACGTGTCCAGGTCATTGTCGCCATCATTGTTGGAGCTTTAACAGGCGGACTTATCGGTGGACTCGGTATTTCAGAAACGATTAACACTTTTACAACTGGTCTTGGAAACAGTGCTCCAATCGCTTTAAGTTATGCAATGCTTGGTGGTTTCGCTATTTCTCTTTCCAAAACCGGACTTCCAGATGCTATGATTCAAACTGCATTAAAGTGGATTGGCAATGAACAAGACACGAAAAAACAAGTTTACTCTAAAATACTTATTCTATTTATCATTTTAACGATGGCTTGTTTCTCACAAAATGTGATTCCTGTTCACATCGCTTTCATCCCCATCTTAATTCCAGCACTTTTAAAAGTATTAAATGAGCTGAAAGTGGATCGCAGACTTGTTACATGTATTATTACATTCGGATTGATTACTCCTTATATGTGGATTCCAGCAGGATTCGGAAAAATTTATCATGATGTATTACAAACAAATGCTGCGCAAAGCGGTCTTACATTTGATGTCGCACTTATTCCAAAAGCAATGACCATTCCAGCAATCGGTATGATTATCGGATTATGTGTGGCAGTATTTATTACGTACCGAAAACCTCGTACGTATGAAACAGAACAAATTCATACTACTGAAAATGAAATCGTTCCCTATACAAAACGAAGCATTACTTTCGGGCTAGTATCTATCTTAGCTACATTAACTGTTCAATTAGCAACAGAATCAATGATTTTCGGCGCTCTAGCGGGGATTATCGTTTTATCAGTTAGTGGTAGTCTACCTCTTAAAGAAGCTGATGCAATTTTAACAAGCGGAATGCGTATGATGTCCTTTATCGGATTTGTTATGATTTCTGCCGCTGGGTTCGGAGCTGTTCTTCGAAAAACAGGACATGTTGAATCTCTTGTACAAACGAGTGCACATATAATTGGGAATAACAAACCACTCGCTGCATTTCTTATGCTTGTAATTGGACTGCTCGTTACGATGGGGATTGGATCATCTTTTTCAACCATCCCTATTTTAACAACAATTTTTGTACCTCTTTGTATTCAGCTTGGATTTAGTCCAATGGCCACCATTGCAATTATCGGTACAGCCGGAGCGCTAGGAGACGCAGGATCTCCAGCATCAGATAGTACACTTGGACCAACATCCGGTTTAAATGCTGATGGTCAACACCATCATATATGGGATACGTGTGTACCAACTTTTTTACATTACAATATACCGTTACTTATATTCGGCTTTATTGCCGCAATTACATTATAAAAGGTGCGTTTTATACGCACCTTTTACTTTTTTATTTTTCCCTTTAATTGTTGCAATGCTATTTTCCCATTTTCTTCGATACAACTTTCCATTTGCATAAATGACGGACCTGCCCACTCACTGTCTATACTCCCGTTCAGTCCAATAATTTTCAATTTATCCGGTATACGGATATTTAATTTTTTTGCTGCTCGAATTAACTCAAAGGTAATCTTATCACTTGAAGTTACAATTCCATCTATATACGGATAAGTTTGCAATAATGTAACAAACTGTTTATTCGTATACCCTTGTACACATTCTTCTCGATAAGAGATTCCTTCCTCCCAAACAGCGTCTAAAAATCCTGATATGTACTCTTCCATTTCTTCACTATCTTCGCCCTCACCGAAATAAGCAAGAAAGTGACAACCTTTTTCTTTTAATAAAGAGACCGCTCTTTGGCCACTTTCATAATAATTTGCATGAGATTTTTTTTCATCAATCACAACAAACGGAAGTGGAATTTCTCCTATACTTTTAAAAACGGATCTTGTCAAAATAACACCTGCAACGTTATTTTCCTTCAACATATGTATGTATCTATCTTTATTCTCTATATTACAAACAATAATTTGATATCCTTCTTTATACGCTATTTCCTCAATACAATGTAGCAAAGTGATGTTTGATGGGTCATATAGATTATCTACAAGTAATGCAATTATCGTTGAATTCTCTTTAAATAGTGGCTTTGCTGCACTATTTGGCCTATAACGTAATTCCTCAATTGCTTCCTTTACTTGTTTTACTGTGTCCTCATGAACGTATCCTTTTTCATTTATAACTCGTGAAACGGTTGCGACTGAAACACCTGCCAATTTTGCAACATCACGTATAGTTGCCACATCGTCACCCCTTAATATGGTAATAGATTACAATTTTACGGTAACCTAAATTACAATATTCGTCAAGGTTAATAATTTATATTTCTGAAAATTGTTACATCATTACACTAAACTATATTCTAATTGAATTTCATGTAAAATCGGGATATTATCATACCCGATGCGCGGAATTTCTTTCTTTATTTTTCGTGCCTCTTCCACCGCATTTACATATAAATTCGTCATCAAAAAATTACGTTTTTGGTAAAAACGTAACGCATTCATATTATCATTTGTTGTTATAAGCCAAACCTTCCTGCACCGTTCTTCTTCTGCAACTCGTAATACACAATCCACAAGTTTTGTCCCTATTCCTTTTCTTTCTTCAAAGCTATCTAACGATACAATTTCGCACATATTTCCGATCAATTCATACGTTACAATTCCGATTATTCTGTCTTCTGAGAGCGCAACAAATCCTGGCAACTCTTCTAACTGATGTCCCTTACCACGTGAAACCATCAATGAACTCCCCCAGTTCTCACACATGAACATTCGGATTGTTTCTTTCATCGCTGGCGTAATTTTTTGTATATGCACCATTTCCTATTTCTCCCCTTTTCTATCCTTGTGATACAATATAAGTGTATCACATGTAACGGTATTTGGAGGATGAGGTAAAGTATGAAACGTTTTTTTGCAGCATTGTTTACTATACTAGGTGCGATAACTGCCCTTGGGATTTTCTTTACAAATAAGGTGATGTACTTAAAGAAAAAAACAGAGGAAGAAATACTCGAAAGAGAAACGAAAAAACATTTTCGTATAGAGGATTTTGAAGCTCTTCATAAAGAAGAAATTCATATTCCTTCGCAATTCGGATATGATCTTCACGGATATTACATTCCTGCTGGTCATTCCAATAAATTTATGATTTTCTGTCACGGCGTAACTGTAAATAAAATGAACTCTGTAAAATATGCAAGGTTATTTTTAAACAGAGGATATAATGTCGTTATTTATGATCATCGTCGTCATGGTAAGACTGGGGGAAAAACAACAAGCTATGGATACTATGAAAAGCATGATTTAAAATCTGTAGTTGACTGGCTAAAAAGTCGTTTTGGAACAAATATAACACTCGGTATTCATGGTGAATCGATGGGAGCTGCAACACTTCTTCAGTACGCAGGACTTGTAGAAGATGGTGCTGATTTCTATATTGCAGATTGTCCTTTTTCTGATTTCTACGGACAATTACAGCACCGTTTAAAGGTTGAATTCCATTTACCGAAATGGCCTTTATTACCTTTAGCAAATGCTTTCTTAAAAGTGCGTGACGGTTATACGATTCGTGAAGTTTCACCAATCGATTGTATAAAAAACATTAACAATCCCGTCCTCTTTATTCATAGTAAAGATGATGATTATATTTTAGCTGATATGACGAAAGCGCTCTATGAAGCGAAGGAAAACAATAAACAACTTTATATTGCAGAACACGGCGCACACGCTTGCTCTTATAACGAAAATAAAGAAGAGTATGAAGCAGCCGTTGATCAATTTTTAAACTCATATGTAAAAGAAACAAAAAACAGGCTTGCATAAGCCTGTTTTTTTATTGCGCTAAAACGTCTGTAACTTGTTCCATATTTTCAGAAATCCACTTTATTGCATCATCTAGCGTTGGAAATTCTGTCGTTTGAAATGTTACCTCATCTTGCAGTAACCAAACATCCTTTAACTCTTGTCCTACACCAGCAATGGACCAGTGTAACAAACTATATGGATGATTATCATTCAAAAATGAAGCCCACGTGCGCTCATTTGCAATATTTCGTAATGTACGTAATTGTTTATCCATCTTTCGTCACCTTACTCTAGTCAGTTATAAAAAACATTATAACACTCTCTTCTCTTCCAAAGAAAGTGCTCTTTTCATATTGTCAAGTACTTCTCTTGATTATATGATGAAATTAAGCGTTTGGGAAGGAGGGATAGCGTTGGCTAAAGTACAAATTAAAGTAAATGATAATGGCTCTTTTCGCGTTACAGGGGACGTGGAATTAGTTGATTCACAAGGGAATGTATTCCCAGCAAAACCGGCATTTTCTTTGTGCCGTTGTGGTTTATCAAAAAATATGCCTTATTGCGATGCTTCGCATAAAGGTAAATTCGAATCTGTTGTTAGAGCACCAGAGGCAGAATAATTTTACATGTGACATGCACATTTTTTTGTGCATGTTTTTTCTTTTTAGCAACTCCGTTATATTCCTTCTCCTTACAACATTTCTAATACTTTTGTCTCCATCTCAGCCTACATATATTTTCACACAATTCTTCACATTCGAATACTTTTTACTAGCCTTTTATTTTTTTTGTGCTATAATTTGAGCAAACAGCATCCTTCGGGGTCGGGTGAAATTCCCAACCGGCGGTGATGAAGTGCAAACTTCTAAGTCCGTGACCCGTTTTCAACTCGAAAACGGTGGATCTAGTGAAACTCTAGGGCCGACAGTATAGTCTGGATGGGAGAAGGATATGTTTTCTAGTAATTTTATATAGCGAATACACTTTTATTTCAGTATGCATATTTTTATAGATTCAATTCAAATCTATATATATGTTTTATTTTGTATACTTATCTTTCTATGCTGAAATAAAAAGATACGACTAGCGTTTGAAAAATTTGATATTTTTGCTAGGTTTCTTCCTTATGCCAAAATATCAATCATCGTTAGGTTTCTTTCCTATACTTTCGTATTCGAACTATATTTCTAGAAATCACGTCTCCCAAACCCCAAGGATATTAAAATCCTTGGGGTTTTTTGATTTTTTTAGGAGAGGTGAAGAAAATGACAGATCAAGAATATATGAGGATTGCTCTGCAATTAGCAGAAGGAACATCTGGGCAAACAAGTCCAAATCCTATGGTTGGTGCTGTTGTTGTAAAAGATGGAAACATCGTCGGTATGGGAGCTCATTTACGTGCTGGTGAAGAACACGCAGAAGTTCATGCTCTTCATATGGCTGGTGACAAAGCAAAAGGAGCCACCGTGTATGTAACACTTGAACCGTGTAGCCATTTTGGAAAAACACCACCTTGCTGTGAATTGCTCATCAAAAAAGAAGTCAAACGGGTTGTAATTGCTACTCTTGATTGCAATCCTCTCGTTTCTGGTAATGGAAAAAAAAGATTAGAGGAAGCTGGCATCGAAGTAACTACCGGTGTTCTTGAAGCAGAAGCAGTTTTATTAAATCGCTACTTTTTTCACTACATGAAAACGAAACATCCATTTGTAACAATAAAAACAGCGATGAGCTTAGACGGAAAAACAGCAACCGTAACCGGTGAAAGTAAGTGGATTACAAGTGAAGATGCACGAGCTGATGTTCATCAATATCGTCATACACACGATGCAATTCTTGTTGGAGTGAATACAGTTATAGCTGATAATCCACATTTAACAACAAGAATTCCTAACGGGGGGCAAAATCCTATACGCGTTATTTTAGATACCCATTTACGAACGCCACCATCTTCTCATGTCATAACAGATGGTTTAGCACCGACATGGATTATAGTTGGTAAGGATGTAAATCCAGAGAAAATAGCTTCTTATGAATCTGAAAATATAGCTATATTCCAAATGAAAACGAAACAGATTGAAATACAGGATGTTTTACACCTACTCGGCGAAAAACAAATTCTTTCTCTTTTCGTCGAAGGTGGTCAAACCGTTCATGCAAGTTTCTTACAAACAAAGTATTTCAATGAAATTGTAACTTATATAAGTCCAAAATTAATTGGTGGAAAAAATGCCCCTACTTTATTTGGCGGCAATGGTTTTTCAACATTACAAGATGCACTTTCCTTGGAAATTCAAGAGATGAAACAAATTGGCGATGATATAAAAATTGTTGCGCATGCCCGAAGTGAGGTGATGGAATGTTTACAGGAATTGTAGAAGAATTAGGAACGATTGCAAACATGCAACAAAGCGGCGAAGCGATGAAGTTAACGATTCATGCCAATAAAATTTTATCAGATGTTCACTTAGGTGATAGCATCGCGGTTAACGGTATTTGCTTGACTGTAACGAGTTTCACAACAACTTCATTCACAGTAGACGCAATGCCTGAAACGATGCAATCAACATCACTTCGCATGCTTAAACCACAATGCAAAGTAAATTTAGAACGTGCAATGGCTGCAAACGGACGATTCGGTGGACATTTCGTTTCAGGTCATATCGATGGCATCGGAACGATATTAAACAAAAAACAACACTATAATGCCGTCTATTACAAAATAGCTATTTCTGATGAATTGCTACGCTATTGTTTGCATAAAGGGTCCATTGCTGTTGATGGAACGAGTTTAACAATATTTGATATAGACGAATCTTCCATTACAATTTCACTCATCCCGCACACAGTAAGTGAATCTGTTATCGGAGAAAAGAATGCCGGTGACATCGTAAACATTGAGTGTGACATGATTGGTAAATATATCGAACGCTTTATTTCTAAACCAGTAAAACGAACAGGTTCAATGACCGAAAGCTTTTTACAAGAAAACGGATTTCTATAAGGGGGAAGCATTATGTTTCATCGTATTGAAGAAGCTCTAGAAGATTTAAAACAAGGAAAAGTCGTGATCGTATGTGATGATGAAAACCGTGAAAATGAAGGCGATTTTATCGCTTTAGCAGAGTATATTACGCCAGAAACAATTAACTTTATGATTACACATGGACGTGGTCTCGTTTGTGTACCAATTACAGAAGGGTACGCAGAACGTCTACAATTAGAACCAATGGTAGCTCATAATACAGATTCGCATCATACTGCATTTACAGTGAGCATTGATCATGTTTCTACAACAACTGGGATTAGTGCTCACGAACGTGCAACTACGATACGAGAAATGTTAAATCCTGCATCAAAAGGTGCTGATTTCAATCGTCCCGGACATATCTTTCCATTAATTGCGAAAGAAGGTGGTGTCTTGCGCCGGGCTGGTCATACAGAAGCTGCTGTCGATTTAGCACAGCTCTGCGGAGCAGAACCAGCTGGCGTCATTTGTGAAATTATTAATGAGGACGGTACGATGGCACGGGTACCTGATTTACTACAGTGCGCAAAACAATTTGATATAAAAATGATTACAATAGAAGATTTAATTGCTTATCGCCGCCACCATGAAACATTAGTGACGCGAGAAGTGGAAATTACATTACCTACAGATTTCGGTACTTTCCATGCAATTGGCTATTCTAATTCCTTAGATTCGAAAGAGCATATTGCACTCGTAAAAGGTGATATTTCAACAGGAAATCCTGTACTTGTACGCGTTCATTCAGAGTGCTTAACAGGAGATGTATTTGGCTCGTGCCGATGTGATTGCGGACCACAACTCCATGCTGCACTTGCTCAAATTGAGCGTGAAGGAAAGGGCGTTCTTCTTTATATGAGACAAGAAGGACGAGGCATTGGGCTTCTGAATAAGCTTCGCGCTTATAAGTTACAAGAAGAAGGATTCGATACTGTAGAAGCAAATGAAAAGCTTGGCTTCCCTGCTGATTTGCGGGATTACGGTATTGGCGCTCAAATATTAAAAGATTTAGGTTTACAACATTTACGATTATTAACGAATAACCCAAGAAAAATTGCTGGCTTACAAGGTTACGATTTAGAAGTAATCGAGCGTGTACCGTTACAAATGCCAGCAAAAGAAGAGAATAAAACGTATTTACAAACGAAAGTAAACAAATTAGGACATTTACTAAACTTATAATTAAAGGAGAGATTTATTATGGTATTCGAAGGTCATTTAGTTGGTACAGGATTAAAAGTTGGGGTTGTTGTTGGACGTTTTAATGAATTTATTACAAGTAAATTACTTGGCGGCGCTTTAGACGGATTAAAGCGTCACGGTGTAGAAGAAGCTGATATCGATGTTGCTTGGGTTCCTGGTGCATTTGAAATTCCTTTAATCGCTAAAAAGATGGCGAATAGCGGGAAATATGATGCTGTTATTACGTTAGGCACTGTCATTCGTGGTGCTACAACACATTACGATTACGTTTGTAATGAAGTAGCAAAAGGTGTTGCATCTTTATCACTACAAACAGACATCCCCGTTATTTTCGGTGTATTGACGACTGAAACGATCGAGCAAGCGATTGAACGCGCGGGCACGAAAGCTGGTAATAAAGGCTATGAATCCGCCGTCGCTGCAATTGAAATGGCTCACTTATCAAAACAATGGGCATAAAAAAAGAGGCTGCGGCCTCTTTTTTTATTTCTTCACTTTTCTCCGTACATCTTTTATTAATTCATCCATTGTCTTTCCTTCTGTTTGTATACGCAGCGTCTGTGCTGTTTTCCATACATTCTCTCTTTTCTTCGCTTCTTCTATAATAGTAATTTCTTTTCGTACTTCCTTTAAATCTTTCCCTTCTGTTTTCAATCCAAAATGTTCAGCTTTCGTTCGAAAATGTTGTTCAATTCGTTGTTGCATCTCTTTTTGTTCAGGATTTTCGGCGGCCTTAACTGGATCAGCGCTTATCGCTTTTAGTAAAATGAGACAAGTCATAATCGCTAATATATATTTGTGCATGTAAAATCCTCCAACCCAATGTAAATTACATATTTACTATGTACAATTGGGGCTTGGAAAATTCGTCCACCAAAATTCTTTTTTTCGCTCAAAAGCCACTAGTATCAAGCATTCACAACTATTTATTACATTTTATTTACAAAAAAAAGCAAACTCTTTTACAAGTTTGCTTTTTTCTATCTTATAATGCACATTCCTCAATCTCAAATCCTAAATCTTCAATCATACCCCAGTCTGCAGTCGGTTCTTGTCCAGCTGTCGTTAAGTAGTCTCCAACAAAAATAGAGTTTGCTGCAAATAAACCGATTGGCTGTACAGAACGTAAATTGATTTCACGCCCTCCTGAAATACGAATTTCTTTCGTTGGGTTTACAAAGCGCATCATCGCCAGTACTTTTAAACATTCTACTGGTGTTAACTCTTTTTGTCCTTCAAGCGGCGTACCCTTTACAGCAACAAGGAAATTACATGGAATTGAATCGGCATCTATACGTTGTAATTCGAATGCAATTTCAGCACGCTCTTCTATTGTCTCCCCCATTCCAAAGATCGCTCCTGAACATGGTGAAATACCCGCTTGTTTCGCTTTTTGAACTGTATCAACACGATCGTCATACGTATGAGTGGAGCAAATACTTTCGTAATTATTCGCATGTGTATTTAAGTTGTGGTTATAACGGTGTACACCCGCTTCCGCTAAACGTCCTGCTTGATCTTCGTTTAAGAAACCTAAACAACAACAAATCTTCAAGTCTGTCGTTTCACGAATCTCTTTAACTGCTCCAATTACGTGATTTACCTCTTTATCAGTCGGACGACGACCAGATGCCACAATACAATACGTACCCGCTTTACGGCGAATTGCTTCGTGCGCTCCTTCTACAATCTTTTCCTGCGTTAGCCATGCATATTTATCAATCGGTGCTTCTGAAATAATAGACTGTGAACAATATCCGCAATCTTCAGGGCATAATCCAGACTTCGTATTAATAATCATATTTAATTTTACTTTCTTACCAAAGTGATGGTGGCGAATGATATACGCAGCATTCATAATTTCTAAAATCTCTGTATCGTCAGCCTCTAATATCGCTATTGCATCTTCTTTCGTAATCACTTTCTCTTCTACTACGTCGTATGCAAGTTTTTTCCAATCCCTTTTTGTTTGTACTTGTTTCATTTCATCTCTTCCCCTCTTTTGTTATATGCACAAATAAAGCATGATACGTTGCCATTATCCCTTCATTTCCCGTGAAGTCTCTTTCGTATATGCGAAGCATCGCACGAAAGAGTGAGGGACTTTGACAATATGATTCTTCATTACTATTGGTCGCTCCTACTTTACGAATAGAATGTAGAAACTCCCTAACTTCTGTAAATCTCTCTATGTAACACGTTTCAGAAACATGTACATCCCCTGTTTCTATCTCACATATATGGCGCAACTGATTTTTCGAATAAAAACGTTGCCCAATCGATGTTTCATTTTGTATATTTTTTTCTTCTTTCGCCCGCTGGAACGAAGCATGCAATTCTTGAAATGTTTCCTGTCCAAATGTTGAAAAGAGTAATATCCCCTCTATAGATAAATGACGAAATAAATTTCTTATCACTTGTTTTAAATCATTTAGCCATTGAAATGTGGCATTTGAAATAATGACATCATACGTTTCTTCTAGTCGTAATCTTTCGATATCCTCACAATAAAATGTTACATTGTTTATATTTTGTCTAGTTCTCGCAACTGCAATCATACTTTCAGCAAAATCAATAGCTGTAATTTGTGCTTTCGGAAATAAGTTTGATAATTGCTCTGTAACATATCCTGTCCCGCATCCAAGTTCTAAAATACGTATCGATGAATTTGCACTATATCGCCGATTCAATGTAGAAAGTAATGAATGCGCCATCTTTTTTTGTACATTTGCATATTGATCGTAGGATACAGCTGCCACGTTAAATCGTTTTTGTAGTAACGTTTTGTTAATCATGTCGTATCCCCTCTACAAATTGAATGATTTCATTTGCGCAATATTCGAAATTCGTTACGCATAATGCATGTCCAGCCTCACTTACTACCTTGAGTGTGGCAGTTTCATTCTCAGCCATACTACATGCTGCAGACAATGGGCATATTACATCCCTCTCTCCGTGAATAAGTAGTATAGGGACGTTAATTTCTTTCAATGCTGCTCTCATATCTGTTTCTATTAAATAATCCAAACCGAATTGTAAAGACTGCATAGAATCACCTTTAAAATGTTTTACGATGTCTTCAAAACTTTTATTCTCTTTCAACTCATCTTTCGTAAACATATTTTCATAGAACCGCTTGAGCGTATCTTCTTTCCTTCTCTCCAAATTTCTTTTCAGCCGTTCTACATGCAAAGTATTCCATCCACTACTATAGTCACTTGTATTTGTAAATTTAGCAGTACCACCAATTAGCACGATACCCTTTGCCTTAATTTTTTTATAAGCTTGAATTGCCGCTAATGCTCCTAGTGACCATCCAACTAAAATTACATTTTCATCCTGTGCTACATCTATAATCCTGTTCGCAAACTCACTTTGTTCTTTCACGTTACGCCAATTAATGCATTGAACAGGATATCCTTTAAAATGGGGAAGTACTAAATCCCAAATATTTTCTTCCATTCCCCATCCAGGGATAAAAATAATCTTCAGCTCTTTCATACGAAAAGCTCCTCTTCTTTCGCAATGTGAGTAATTCGGTCAATAGCCCATTTTAAATCAGCTATTGTATGTTGCGATGTAACTGCAAAGCGAATTCGAGAACTATTAATCGGTACAGTTGGCGGACGAATTGCAATAGCCGCAATACCTACCTCTTGTAACCTTTTGCTAAACCGTAAAGCATTTTCATTTGAACCGACTACAATCGGTATAATATGAGTTGAACTATTCCCTATATCAAATCCAGCTTCTCGTAATTTGCTCCTGAAGTATTCTCCATTTGCTATAAGATTCTCTCTTCTCTTATGATCTTCTTGTACAATTTCAATTGCTTTTTGTACCGCTCCTAACGTTCCAGGCGGTAATGCAGTAGTAAAAATAAAACTTCTCATCATATTGTGTAAATACTCTATATAAATTGCATCGCCTGTCAAATACGCACCATAACACCCTAAAGCCTTGCTAAACGTCCCCATATGTATATCAATTTTTTGAGAAAGATCTTTTTCTATATGAGACAACCCTGCTCCATCAATTCCATATATTCCACTCGCATGCGCTTCATCCACTAAAATAATTGCCCCGTATTTCTCTTTCAGCTCTACTAACTCCCTCAAATACGCAGTATCACCATCCATACTAAAAACAGTATCTGTTACGATTAATTTCCGCTTTTCAGGTGACGCTGTTTTCAATAACTTCTCTAAATGATCCAAATCATTATGACGATACCTTTTATGCTCTGCCCCACTTAATATAATTCCATCAACAATGCTTGCGTGATTTAATTTGTCACTAAACACAATATCGTGACGACTCACTAATGAAGAGATCACTCCAATATTTGCGGTATATCCACTATTCACAACTAAGGCTTTTTCAGTGCCTTTCCAATCGCATATACTTCTCTCAACCTCTTCATACAGTGAATAGTTTCCTACCACGAGCCTTGATGCTGTCGCCCCAGTTCCATATTTTCTTGTACATGCGATAGCAGCTTCTTTTAACCTTTCATCTCCAGCTAACCCTAAATAATTATTTGACGCTAAATTTAGCATCCTTTTCTCATCTCGAATAAGCCATGTCTCTTCTGCTTGTTCTGTTACATGCAAATTACGATACTGCTCTCGCTCATGTAATTGTTGCAATTTAGATTGAAGATGTGTGCGCCACGTTTGATTCATTTCGGATAAGCTCCTCTAATTTTGAAATCATTATATATTCTTTAGCAGATTCCAAGACTTCTTCTCTTGTAAACTCACCTGCAAAGAATGGTAATAAACCTAAAACCGGTACCCCACTTAGCTCTTCAATCATTTCTTTATTTTCTTGCACTCTTTCCATTTCGCATTCTTTGCAGCCAGATAAAATGACACCTGCTACTGTTAAACCATATGCCTTTGCGTAAGCGATCGTTAAAACTGTATGATTTACTGTTCCTAATGTAGGGCGTGCTACTACAATAAGTGGAAGTTGTAATTCTTTTGCGAAATCAATTACTAAAGCATCCTCTGTATATGGAACAGCTAATCCACCTGCTCCTTCTACAAGTAGACTATTAAAATCTTTCAATCGTTCATTATAGTGATGAATAATGTCTTTTAACGTTACTGTCCTTCCAGCTCTTTTCATGGCAAGTCTCGGGGCAAGCGGCTCTTCAATAGAGTAAGGGCAAATTTCATCTTCTTTTGTCGGTACACCTGATAATGCCTTTAGCCTTGCTGCATCTCCTTCTGGATTTGATGCAACATGTCCACTTTGTAACGGTTTATATACCCCGATGTTATATCCCAGTTCTCTAAATACACCTGCTAATGCACCGGCGACTACAGTTTTCCCCACTTCAGTATCCGTTGCTGTTATAAAAAAGCCACTCATTATTCTCCCTCCGTAACATCCGAGATTGCTTTATACAAAATACGTAACATATCATCAATCTCATCAATTGTAGAAGCAAGAGGGGGCATAAACACAATCGTATTACCGAGCGGGCGCAAAATCATACCTAGTTCTCTTGAACGTTTACATACTTGAACACCGACTCTCTCTGTCCATTCAAACGCTTCTTTCGTTTCCTTATTCTTCACAAGTTCAATTCCAACCATTAACCCGCATTGACGAATGTCCCCTACATGTTTATATGCAAAGAGGTCTTCTAATTGCGTCGCCACATATTCTGTTTTACGTGCCACCTCTTCTATTAAATTTGTTTTCTCGTATAGTTCTAGATTTGCAATTGCTACCGCACACCCTAACGGATTCCCTGTATAACTATGTCCGTGGAAAAATGTTTTTTGTTCTTCATAGCCTCCTAAAAAGGCATTATAAATTTCATCTGTCGTTACAGTAATTGCAACTGGTAAATATCCGCCTGTTAAACCTTTTCCGGCTGTCAAAATATCCGGTGTTACATTTTCATGTTCACATGCAAACATTTTTCCAGTACGCCCAAATCCAGTCGCTACCTCGTCTGTAATAAATAGAACATTATATTTTGTACATAAATTACGTAGCCCTTTTAAGTATCCTTTTGGCATTGTAATCATACCGCCAGCACCTTGCATTAAAGGTTCTACAATAATCGCCGCAATCTCTTCATGTTTATCTTTCAGCAGCTCTTCCATTTCTTCTAAATGTTTTTTTACAATTTCCTCCTTATTATTTCCATAAGGAGAACGATATGTATATGGATAAGGCATTTTAATTGCTTCAAATAAAAGCGAACTATACACTTGGTGAAACAAGTCTATTGCTCCCACTGAAACAGCTCCAATTGTGTCACCATGATACGCTTCTTTTAATGTAACAAATCTTTGTTTCTTCGTTTTTCCTTTATGCTGCCAATATTGAAAGGCCATCTTAATTGCAATTTCAACAGCGCTAGAACCGGAGTCTGAATAAAACACTTTCTTCAAACCTTCTGGTACAACTTCAATTATTTTTTCGGCTAATAAAATAGATGGAACGTTAGCAAGCCCTAACATAGTAGAATGGGAAATTTTATTTAATTGCTCACGAATTGCCTCATCTAGTTCTGGCACTTGATGTCCATGAACATTTAACCAAATAGACGAAACACCGTCCCAATATTCATTTCCATTTACATCGTATAGCTTTCTTCCCTCTCCCCGTTCAATAATGACAGGATCTTCTTCTAAATAATCCTTCATTTGTGTAAATGGATGCCATACATAGGCTTTATTTTTCTCCGATAACTCTTCATATGTATATGATGGTTTGTCAGTCGTACTCTTACTAAAAGTCACAATTGTCACCCCTAATGTTAACTAGTTTATAAATATAGTTAACATTAAATCTAAATGACTGTCAATTATTTTTAAATCAAGTAGTTCTTAAAAAAGAACAACTTATCATAAGATAAGTTGTTCTACTTTCCATGTTGTATCTTTCCGATTTCTAAAATAATCTCTTCGTCTTTTTTTCCTTCTGTTTCAATTCCAAGTTGTTTTGCATGTTCAATCAATAGATCATGGCGCTTCTCAAATCTTGCGGTATTTACTTCTTTCGCAACCTCTTCTTTTGTTTTTCCTTCCGTAGAAACCCCTAGTTTATCAGCTGCTTTTTCCATCGACTTCTTCTCTTCAGCTTCTTTCGCTTTCTTCACTTCTAACTGCTGTATTTGCTTTTGCTTCGCCTGCTCTGATTCAGCTGCAAAAGCTGTGTAAATGCCAGCACTTCCGCCAATGACTAGTAAAGTGGTAAAAAGAATTATTTTTTTCTTCACTCTTTCCTCCCCTTTCAAATTCATTATAACGCACATTTTCATAGGATTAAAATCGTTCTCCTTTATTTCCCTAAAAAATTATTGAATATTTTTATTGACATGTGAGACGAATATATGATAAAAATTTAACTAACATCATATGAATCGGCATTGATAGGATTTAGTAGTATTTCGATTTCTGCTTTCAGAGAGCTGGTGGTCGGTGCGAACCAGTACAGAGCGAATTATGAATTACCCCCTGGAGCTTCTTTTGCGAAACGTAAGGAGTAGTGAAAGACGGTTATAGACCGTTATATCTAAAGAGTGGTGAAACGACACTGTTTCACAATTTAGGGTGGTACCGCGAACTTTTCGTCCCTGCATATATTGCAGGGGCGTTTTTATTTTATTAGCGCATATCATACGACCCTTTATTTTGTGATACATTCATTTCACAAGCTAGGGTGGTACCGCGATTTCTTCGTCCCTGCATAATTATATGCAGGGACGTTTTTTTATCCATTCATTTCCGTATCATATTAAAGAAACAACAATTACCGGTAATTTGTCACAAAATTCTAAAATTTAGAAGGAAATAAACAATATTGGCGAATTTTATATAAAAAAGAGCTATTTTAGATTACTTAGGAGGGGAAAACAATGGTTTCAAAAATTGAATCTGTTCTTTTAACAGTATTTATCTTTTTCTGCATTGGCTTTAGTGTTATTCAATTAGAAGTTTCACCACACATCCCAATTTTATTTGGTATCGTTTTTTTATTAGCATTTGGATTTATGAAAAAAATTGATTGGTCTACGATGGAAAAAGGAATGATAAGTAGTATTTCAGCTGGTATTCCATCTATTTTTATATTCTTACTTGTAGGCGTATTAATTAGTGTTTGGATCGCTGCTGGAACAATTCCAACTTTAATGGTATACGGCTTCCAGCTTGTATCCCCAAAAATTTTCATTCCAACTGTTTTTGTTGTTTGTGCAATTGTTGGAACAAGTATCGGTAGTGCCTTTACAACTGCCGCAACTGTAGGACTTGCCTTTATGGGCATGGGTAGTGCTCTCGGATACGATCCTGCTCTAATCGCTGGTGCAATTATTTCTGGTGCATTCTTTGGAGATAAAATGTCTCCTTTATCTGATACAACAAATTTAGCGCCAGCTGTAACGGGTGTAGATTTATTTGAGCATATTCGTAACATGCTTTGGACAACAGTTCCAGCTTTCATTATTGCTTTTATCGCATTTTTCATTTTAGGAAGCGGTACTAGTGGAGACGTTGACTTCACAAACTTCATTAGCACATTAGAGAAAAATGCAACGATTTCTATCTTTACACTTATTCCAATTTTATTACTGTTCCTATTCGCATTTAAAAAAGTTCCAGCAGTTCCAACATTACTTGCTGGAATTATAGTAGGGATCATTATCCTATTTATATTTAAACCTAGTACTTCTTTAACTGATTTAATGAAAATTATGCAAGACGGTTACGTTTCTAAAACGGGTATGAAAGATATTGATAGCTTATTATCTCGCGGTGGCCTGCAAAGTATGATGATGTCAATCGCTCTTATTTTCCTAGCTCTTTGTATGGGAGGATTATTACAAGGAATGGGTATTATTACGCAGCTAATGAATATCATCTCTAGCTTCGTAAAAACTAGCACACGTTTAATTATTTCTACTGCTTCAACTGCAATCGGTGTGAACTTCTTACTTGGTGAGCAGTACTTATCTATCGTTTTAACAGGACAAGCATTCGCTAATAAATATGATGAAGTCGGTTTAGAACGTCGTAATTTATCACGTGTATTAGAAGATGCAGGTACAGTTATTAACCCGCTCGTACCATGGGGAGTAAGTGGCGTATTCTTATCGAACGTCCTTGGCGTTCCAACTTTTGATTACGTTCCATTCGCAATCTTCTGCTTAGCTTGTCCAGTTGTAACAATTATCGTCGGCTTTACTGGATTTGGCCTTTCATGGAAGAAGGAAAAAGCTGTAACACTTTCATAATATATCAAAAAGGATTACCTGAATCGGTAATCCTTTTTATATTTCTCCACTATCTATTTGCTTTCTTTCTTCTAAATAACAGAAGGAATCCTGCTCCAACAAACGCCAAACCTGCTCCAATTGTAGAAACAACACTTGTACCTGTTTTCGGTAAATCACGTTCTTCTTTCTTTTCACTTACAGTTGTTGTTTCTTTTACGTTTTGATTATCCGTTGTAGTTTGTCCAGATCCTGTATTATTACCTTCATCTGTTGGTGGTGTCGTTGGATTTTCTCCATTATTTCCTTCACCTGTTGGTGGTGTCGTTGGATTTTCTCCATTATTTCCTTCACTTGTTGGTGGTGTCGTTGGATTTTCTCCATTATTTCCTTCACCTGTTGGCGGTGTTGTTGGATTCTCTCCACCAGTTTCTTTATCATCATCGTTCTTCTTCGTTATATCAATTGCATATTTAGCAAATTCATTTTCAGATGGTCCAACATATGATATTTTTCCATCTTTCTTTATATACTTTTGTGCATTTGGTGAAGAATCGAATGTTGTATGTAATTTATCGGCAACAATCGGTTTAAACGTCCAATTTTTATCTGCTGCTGGATCAATAACTGGCGTTTCTTGCATATACTTCACAATGATTTGACGCGTTTCATCTTGTGATTGGTATACAACCTCCCCTTTGCTTACACCCGGGAACGTTTGGCTACTTCCACGATAGTTATTTGTAGCGACGATAAACTCTTGATTGTCAGCTACTGGCTTACCTCCATATGTCATATTTATAATACGATTCGTATTAGCATTTATAACTTTTCCATCTTTATCGTATTTCGCTGGTTGTGTTACATCAATTTCGTATTTTAAGCCATCTAAAATATCAAAGTTATATGTAGGGTATCCGATATTTACTAATGGCTGTTCTTCTGTTTTCTTTGGATCAATTTGATTAAACTGACCTGCAGACATTTCAAGCCATTCTTTTACTTGTGCCCCATTTACTTTTACAGCATATAACGTATTTGGATATACATATAAATCTGCCACGTTTTTAATCGCTAACGTTCCAGCTGGAATATCCGTATAATATGTAGCACCGTTTCGGCCACCCGCTTTAAATGGTGCTCCTGCAGATAAAACTGGAATTCCTTTATATTTGCTGTACTGTCCATTTTCAGCAAATAACTTTTCTACATACCATTTTTGTGCATTTGTCACAAGTTGTACAGAAGGATCATCTTGTACTAATGAGAAATAACTATTAATTGGCGCTGTCGTTTTTCCTACAGCAGTATTCACATAATCAATTGTCGCTTGGTGATCATCTTTAATTTCATTAACTAAATTTTGATCAGATTGTACGAGTGGGTTTCCTTTACTATCAGCAATCGGACGAAGTTGCGGCTTCGATTGCTCTTTTTGTACTTCCCATTTTCCATTTACTTTTTTCAATTGCATATCTATAATACCTAAGTTACTTCCAAAGACACCAGGCATTACAACTGGAACACCATTAAATACGTCCTTCACTTCAGTATGTGAATGTCCCATTAATACCGCATCTACACCAGGAACTTCTGTTAAATAATACGATGCGTTTTCCATGCCAACGTTGTAACCACTCTTATCAACACCTGAATGCGCTAGTGCAACGATAACATCGGCACCTTCTGCTTTCATTTTTGGCACCATTTTTTTCGCTGTTTCAACTATATCTTTTGCTTTCACTTTTCCTTCTAGATTTGCTTTATCCCAGTTCATAACTTGAGGTGGAACAAATCCCATTACGCCAATTTTCACTTTTTGTTTTTGACCTGATTCATCTTCTACTTCTTTTTCAAAAACATGATATGGTTTAAAGTAATTTTGATCATTCTCTTCATTATTATCTTTATCATCTTTATAGACGTTCGAGTTAATAACCGGGAATTCTGTTTTACTAATTACTTTGTTTAAATAATCTAAACCGTAGTTAAATTCATGATTCCCAAGAGAGATGACGTCATACTTCATTAAATTCATTAAACGATATAATGGGTGCGTATAACTAGGATCCACAGGCTTCTTCGGATCATTTATTTTATTCGCTACATAATCTCCAAGCGGTGTCCCTTGTAATGCATCCCCATCATCAAACAGGACAGAGTTCTTCGCTTCTTCACGCGCTTTATTCACAAGTGTTGCAGTTTGCACGAGACCTACTTTATTATCGGTTTTCGTTTGATAATAATCGTAATTCATTAAGTTAACGTGAATATCTGATGTTTCTAGAATTCGTAAGTTAACCGTACTCTCCCCAGTTTGCTCATCCGCATGAGCTGTTGCTGGCAATACTTGCGGCGCTATAACACCAATAGCAAGAGTTGCTCCAGCTAGCATTTTTTTTGACTTTTTCACAAAAAATCCCCCTTATACAATTACCAAAGAATAATGAAATGAATTTCTAGCATTCTCTAACCACATACCTTTTTTCTTCTAGTAGATACACGATTTTCATTTCACCCTACGCTAACGAGTAGTCTCCTTAAACGATCCATTAATGGAGACTAGCAATTAACGGGAGATAAAGCTCCCACTATGTAGAATTTCACCTTATCTGACATTATCATATATAATGTACTTTCATATCGTCAATATTTTTTGACATACTTCTACAAATTTTCTGTAAAGTTATTGTAAACTTTTCATAAACATATAATATGCCCTTACATTGTTAATACTGCTGAATATGATACAATTACCAATTACAAGGAGGATGAATTATGAAAAAAGTCATCTTAACAATTGTTTGTCTCCTCCTTCTAATCATTTCTTATTCTTATTTTGAAAAGAACGATGAGACAAAACAAAATGAACCCGAAGAAAAAACAGAAAAAACATCTACTCCAAGTTGGATTGATAAGCAAACAAACGATTCCTTTTATCATCTCGTACTAGGTGATTCGCTCGCCAAAGGATATGGATCGACACAAGGTGGATTTGCTGAATTAGCCTCTAAACAAATAGAAGCACAAATTCATAAACCAATTACTGTAGAAAACCTTGGGATAAACGGTCTTACAACAGATCGTCTCGCTAAAAAGGTTGAATCAGAAGATGTAAAGCAAAAAATTAGAGCAGCCAATATTATTACAATTAACATTGGAGGAAATAATTTATTTCGCTTAAATCGTAATGTCGGTGTTATAGACGGTATTAAAATGTTAAATAAAGAAAAAGCTCATTTTGAAGCGGATGTAAAAAATATTGTAAAGACAGTCCGAGATCAAAATCCGGATGCTTTACTCATTCTTTCTGAACTCTATAACCCGTTACAACTCGATGACTCCATCGCAAGTTATGCAGATATGTTTTTAGACGGATGGAATGAATCCGTTTATTCCATTGCAAAAGCAAATCAACCATCTATCGTTTTACCAATTCGCAAATTAATATCGAATGATAAGAAAGATTTACTCTTTGACCAAGTACACCCAAATGATAAAGGCTATTCGATTATTGCCGATTCCTTTACAAAAAAAGTGTTGGCCTACAAATATTAAAATTCGCATGAAACAATTCTATTTTTATAACATGTCTTTTTTGTTACAATGAGAGTGGAAGGGGGCCTTTATATGGAATCACGCGAGTGGGAACGTATTGTTGATCATCTTCTTTCGCTAGTGCCTCTTTTTTATCGCAAATTTATGCTTCCTGGAGAATTTTCTTCTCAAAGACATATGCCGCCATCACATACACAAGTATTACTGCTTCTGCATGAAAATGGCACATTAGCAGTTTCCGAAATCGGCAAGCGGCTAGCGATTTCACGGCCTAACATGACACCTCTATTAAACAAACTGATCCAAGAAGAACTAATAGAGCGTCATTATAGCGAAAAAGATCGACGGGTCATTTTAATTTCCCTGACAGCTGAAGGGAAATTGTTAGTAAATCAGTATCAACAATTCATTTTAGACAAATTAAAAGAAAATTTCCAAACGTTATCTGAGGAAGAACGTGAAAAACTCATTCACTCTCTTCAAACCATTCAAAATTTAATTTTGAAAACAAACGTATAAAGCTGCTTCTAAATAGAAGCAGCTTTATGATTCGTAATAATTGCCATAGTATACATTTGAATATGGCCATGTCGTTAAATATGGTTTTTGATCTTGCGTAGGTTGTTGCGATGGTATTTGCGGTAGTTGTTGTTGTCGATATAATTCATATTGCCTACTCGTATCATAAACCGGATAATAATTTACATATGGATATACTTGCGGTACGTAATAATAATACATTCATTCTCTCCTCCTTTTTCTTAAACATATTCAAAGGAGAAAATGAGTGTGACACTCTTTATATTTGCATGAGTGGTTCTCTCACTCTTTTCTTTCTGTTCTTCAAACGTAACTTACGGTTCTTTTCATATAAATAATGCACAACGAAATATGAAACTACACCAAACACAACCCCTAAAATCGTCATTCCAATTAATACATACACTTCACTCTGTAATAAGCTCTTTAATATCGTAAAAATGTGACTTGAAAACAAGTCCGATATTGTAAAGGGTTCATGATGTATTTTTTGCACATGAAATGGATAAATCATTTTCCCTAGCGCATACGCAAGCGGAAATAAAACTACTGGGAGAAACGATATTTTTCCAATAATATTGCCAATCACCGCGGCAGGAAAAGATCCCTTTGCTAACCTGACGATTGGATAAAATATTAAATAGACGAGCGATGCTGTATATATAACCAACATCTCTAAACCAAAACCAATCGCAAAACCTAACGATACTTTCTTCGCTCCTTCTGGTGATCGAAGCAACTTATAATATTGAAACTTTAATATTCTCCACATCCGCTGAAAAAACGAATATGTTTTCTTAGTTGTTTTCACTCTCATCATCTCTTTAACTATATTTTTATACCTAGTATGCCCTTACACACCCCGAAAAACAAATTTCATTTCCTCTTTTATTATAGATGATATCGAAATAGTTAACTAAATATACATATGACATTTCAATAAAAAAAATACACCTCCAATTGTTATTTGTGTCTCACAACTGGAGGTGTACATCATTTAGGAAAGCTCTTCTACATTTTTAAATAAACTTACTAATAATGCTTTTTGCGCATGCAATCGATTACCGGCTTGCTCAAATACGATAGATTTTGGCCCATCTATAATTTCGCCTGTTACTTCTTCTTCACGATGGGCAGGTAAACAGTGTAAGAAGCGATATGTTTGCTTCGCATGCTTAACAAGTTCATTATTGATTTGGTATGGTTGAAACAACGTATATTTCTCTTCTTCGCCCTCTTGCCCCATGCTCATCCAAACGTCAGTATAAATGAAATCTGCTTCATTCACCGCTAATTCAGGGTTATGCAAAATTTCAATTTCAGCTCCTGTTTCCTTGGCAATCGCTAACGCTTTTTTTACAATCTCTTCATTCGGTTCATACCCTATAGGCGTTGCAACAGTCATATGCATTCCAACTTTTGCACTCGCTAACAACAATGAATGACATACATTATTTCCATCACCTACGTAAGCCAATTTTATTCCTTTAAATGTATTTGTTTCTTCGTATATTGTCATTAAGTCTGCCAATGCTTGACAAGGATGATGGTCATCCGTTAATCCATTAATAACAGGTATGCTCGATTCTTTTGCAAGCTCTTCTACATCCGCATGTGAGAATGTACGTATCATAATCCCGTCAATATACTGCGATAATACTTTCGCAGTATCTGAAACAGTTTCTCCTCTTCCCATTTGCATCTCTTTTCCACTTAAAAACATACCATGTCCCCCAAGCTGTACCATTCCTGCTTCAAAAGATACACGAGTACGAGTTGAATGTTTATCAAAGATAAGACCTAATATTTTGCCTTGCAGTAAAGGCTCTTGCTTATTCTTTTTTAAATATATTGCGAACTCAATTAAAGAAATAATTTCTTCTTGCGTTAGTTCTTCTAATGTTAAAAGGTCTTTCGTATTTAATTTCGGTACTTGTACAGTTGACATGAAAATTCCCCCTTATATGATTGATACGTTTTTTGTACAAACTACTTTTTTTATCATATATACTGCCTGTTCTAGTTCTTCATTCGTTACAATAAGTGGCGGTAATAGTCTTATAACATTAGGTCCTGCTTGTAATACGAGAAGTCCTTCTTCTTCTAGTTGTTCTATAAAACTTGCAACTTCATGCGTACATTCAATTCCAACCATAAGCCCCTTACCACGTATATTTTGAATACATTCGACATGTCGTAATTCCTCTTGCAACTTCTGTAATACGTACTCGCCCTTTTCCTTTACTTCTTTTAAAAACGATGGTCTTTTAATTATTTGCAATACTTCTTTCGCCGCAGCCATTGCAACATAATTTCCACCAAACGTTGAACCATGTGACCCTGCAGGAAACGATATTCCAAGTTCTTTCCGGCCAATCATTGCTCCAACTGGAATGCCATTTCCAAGCGCCTTAGCAGTAGTAACGATATGAGGTGTTATTCCCATTTGTTCGTAAGCAAATAATGTCCCTGTTCTTCCGATTCCTGTTTGGACTTCGTCTATAATAAATAAGGACCCGAACTTCTTACATAATGCTTCAATCGCTTTCAAAAAAGATAGATCAGCAGGTATGACTCCTCCCTCTCCTTGAACAACTTCTATCATTACTGCCGCAACTTCTTCATTCATTACTTCCTCTAATGCCTTTATATCGTTAAATGGTGTATGTAAAAAAGATGGAAGGAGCGGACCAAATCCTTCTTTCACTTTATTTTGTCCCGTCGCACTCATCGTTCCGAATGTTCTACCGTGAAAAGATTGCTCGCATGTTACGACGAGAGATTTTTCAGTATGCTTACGGGCTAGCTTCAAAGCAGCTTCATTCGCCTCTGCCCCGCTATTACAGAAGAACACATAATCTAATGCTATGTTTTCTGTTAATAATGACGCGACTTCTTCTTGTAAGCTGTTTGTAAACAGGTTAGATATATGCCATATTTCATGCAGTTGCTCTTGTACAGCTTTCATAACAGTAGAATGACAATGTCCTAAATTACATACACCGATTCCTGATGTGAAATCTAAATATTGCTTACTGTTATTATCAATGACTTTCGTTCCTTTTCCCTTTACAAACTCAATCTTTCTTCTCCCATACGTTTGAAAAAGATGACTTGTCATGCAATACTCACACCCCTCGTTACCGTCGTTCCGATACACTCACCTGTAACCTCGGTAAAATCCTTCATCCCATTTACGATACTAATCTTTTGCACTCCCATTTTTAATGATGCTAGTGCTGCCTGTACTTTCGGAATCATCCCACCGGTAATAACACCGTTTTCTATAAAATTAACAATCTCAAATTCGTCGGTTTTCTTTACTAACTTTCCTTCATGCAATACCCCATCTACATCTGTAATAAAAATGAGTTCTTTTGCAGATAATGCGGCCGCAATCCCAGCTGCAGCGGTATCCGCATTTATGTTATAAATCTCATTATCATTTATGCCGACCGGAGCAATAACAGGAATATAATTCATATTTATTAATCCTTTTAGTAAGGCCGTTTCGACATACCTTACTTCTCCCACATATCCTATCTCCTCACTGACAGGTTGAACTTGAAGTAGATTGCCGTCACATCCTGAACAACCTACCGCTCGTAAATTATGCTTTTGTAAATTCATTACGAGTTTTTTATTCGTACTTCCACATAACACCATTTGAACAACATCCATAACTTCTTTTGGTGTTACCCGTAATCCATCTCTTTTTTCTACGTTGATGTTACAATCTTTTAATTGGGCATCAATTTCTGGGCCACCACCATGAACAATCACTACTTTATACTTCTGTTGTAATTTCTTTATGCAATCAAAAAACACATCATTTAATTGATCCAACATACTACCGCCGCATTTCACTACAATATAATCGCTCATCTTCCCTCTCCTTATGTACGATAACAAGCGTTTATTTTCACATATTCATAACTTAAGTCACAGCCCCAAGCTGATCCGGTCTCTTCACCTAAATGTAAATACACATCAATGACTATTTCATCTTCTTGTAATCTCTCTTTCATTTCCTCTTCAGAAAACATTTGAGGTTCACTATTTTTCAGCACAACGATAGATTGAAGAGTAATATCAATTGTATTTGGATTAATCGCTACTTCACTTTGTCCAATGCTGCTAATAATTCGCCCCCAGTTTGGGTCTTCACCATGTATTGCTGTTTTCACAAGACTCGAACCGACTATTTGTTTTGCGATTTTCTTTGCCTCTTCATTCGTTTGAGCTCCTAGCACATTTACTTCTATTAACTTCGTAGCGCCTTCACCATCTTGTGCAATTTTTTTTGCTAAATCTTCACATACCTTCTGTAAGGCAAATATGAAAGTTTCCCAATCTGCATGTTCCATATCGATTGGTTTCGTTTCTGATAATCCACTTGCCATAGCGATGACCATATCATTCGTAGAAGTATCGCCATCCACCGTAATTTGATTAAATGTATGATTCGTTATTTGTGATAATGCGGTTTGCAATACGTCATGCTCTATATGAGCGTCTGTCGTAATAAAACTTAGCATCGTTGCCATATTTGGATGAATCATCCCTGAACCTTTCGCAACACCAGCAATCATCACTTTCTTTCCATCAATCATCATCTCATAGCAAGTTTCTTTCGTTATAAGATCCGTCGTTAAGATTGCTTCAGAAAAAGAATGAGCTTCATTTTCTTCCTTCGCCGGGATAAGAGTTGCAATTCCCTTTCGGATTATATCCATCGGCAACGGAACACCAATTACACCTGTTGAAGCTACTGCAACATAATTTTCTTTCACTCCAAAATGTTCCGCCCCTAATGCACGCATCTCGTATGCATCTTGTAATCCTTTCATCCCTGTACAAGCATTTGCATTTCCACTATTGACGATAATAGCTTGTAATTTCCCCTCAGTCGTTATACTATCCTTCGTTACTTGCAAGGGGGCTGCT
The DNA here is from genome assembly GCF_001883995.1 of Bacillus paranthracis. Lineage (GTDB taxonomy): Bacteria > Bacillota > Bacilli > Bacillales > Bacillaceae_G > Bacillus_A > Bacillus_A paranthracis. The sequence goes on from NZ_MACE01000018.1 coordinate 425,274, forward strand.
TGTATTTGATTTGTTGTATAAACAGCAGCACATGATGCTGGTGTATCACAAACGATTGCCCCTAAATCCTTTTTCTCCTTTTTCAAACCAATTGCATTGCCAATGGCCGAGAAACCTTTTGGAGTTACAATCGAACCATTTTCTACTTTTGTAATAGACGCTACTTTAATCATCATGTCCCCCCTTATAGATAAAGCGGCATATGTTGTAAACCTGTTGTTTCTTCTAGTCCCGCTATTATGTTTGCATTTTGAATTGCTTGCCCAGCCGCACCTTTCATCATATTGTCTATAACAGAAACGACTGTCACTCTTCCTGTTCTTTCATCGTAAGCTATCCCCATATCACAATAATTTGAGCCCCTCACTTCTTTCGGACTTGGAAACTCTCCTTGCAGACGAATTCGAATGAAAGGCGATTGTTCATACGTTTCTTCATATAATTTTTGAAGTTGTTCTATTTCCATTTCTCGTTTTACTTTCGCATAAAGTGTAACCATAATCCCCCGTGATATCGGTATTAAATGTGTACTAAACGTGATTGGCTTCGTTTCCCTATTCCACTCCGCAAGCATTTGCTCAATCTCAGGAACGTGTTGATGCTCATTTACTTTATAAATACGCAAGTTATCGTATAACTCAGGAAAGTGAGTCATCGTTGTTGGCGTTTTTCCTGCTCCAGATACTCCTGATTTCGCATCAATAATAATCGAATCTTCTTCAATTATGCCGCTACGAACTAATGGCAATGTCGCTAATAATGCAGCTGTAGCAAAACATCCTGGGTTTGCAATTAAATTTGCATTTTGAACCTCGGACCTTTTCCATTCACTTAGCCCATATACAGCTTTACTAAGAATTTCTTCTTTTGCAGCTGCCCTTTTGTACCACTGTTCATATATGAAAGGATCTTTCATACGAAAGTCTCCAGATAGGTCAATTACTTTTAAACCTACTGCTAATAATTTTGGAGTTAGCTCTGCTGATACTCCTGCCGGGGTTGCCAAAAATACAATTTCTGCTTCTTTCACTATTTCCTCCGCATCAATTTCTTGTAACGTATGAACAAGAACATTTTGAAAATGCGGATATACATTTGTTATACACTCGCCAACTTGTGAAAAAGAATGGAGAGATGTTATCGAAAAATATGGATGTTGCTCTAATAACCGAATTAATTCAATACCTCCATACCCAGTTGCTCCAATAATCGCGACCTTCATATGCTCCTCCTCATATCGATTCTTTAAATTAAGTATGATTATAATATTGTATATTTATAGAGTCAATTAAATATTTATAAATTTTACAAACTTAAAAAACTTAATTTTACTAGAAAAATAATATGCACAACCGAATTTTTATACAAAAATAGTGCATAGTAGTTTTTTTATTTCACTTCAAGTACAATAAAACAATACATACGTACATACAGGCGAGGAAAACATGAATGAAAAATTAATTGAGAAAATGATTATAAAAAGTTTTCAGCAATATCAATGTAGTCCTATGTCAAATGAGGATCAGGAAATGCTTGTTAAACATATTCAAGCAATAATTCATTCAAATACTAAAATTGATGTATACGAGGCAGTTGAGGATATCGTTTACGATTATGTGACTGGAAAATAAAAAATAGGAGATTTCCATATGGAAATCTCCTATTTTTTACTTAATGATTTACCTGCAACACGCTCAAATAAACCTGGGAATAAAGCATACAGTTTCGGACCAATGCCCATCCATTTCGGTAAATTTACTTCACGCTTTTTCGTTTGCATTGATTTTACAATTTGCTCTGCTACATATGTTGGTTTTAACATGTATCGTCCCATATTTTTCACATATGTACCGGATTGATCAGCTATTTCAAAAAAGTTTGTATCTATCGGACCTGGATTAATCGCTGTTACGAAAACATTCGTACTAGACAACTCCATGCGTAAACTATTCGTAAATCCTAGTACTGCATGTTTCGTTGCTGCATACGCACTCGATTTCGGCGTTGCAATTTTCCCAGCAAGTGAAGCAATATTAATAATATGCCCTTCGTTTCTTTTCACCATATAAGGTAGTACCGCTTTCGTGCAAGCTACTAATCCAAATACATTTACTTGGAACATATCTTTCACTTCATCCATTGACGCATCTTCAAACGTTTTAAAAATACCAAATCCCGCATTGTTTACTAATATATCAATACGTCCTACCTCTTGTAATACTTTTGAAAAAACAGATTGTACTTCCGTCTCTTCACTTACATCTAATACATAATAATAGCAAGGCGTATTATAAGTTTCTTTAATTTTGTCTGCTAGCGCTTTTAATTTCTCTTCTGTTCTAGCCATTAATACTGGAGTCGCCCCCTGCTCTGCAACTTGCATTGCAACTTGCTCTCCAATTCCACTAGAAGCACCTGTAATGACGATTACTTTATTTTGTAAACGTCCCGTCATTGCTGTCACCTACTTTGCATAATAAATCAATTGTTGCGAAGATTCATCAATCATCACTTGTTGATTATATGCTAAAAAGTCTAATTGTCCAACCGTTTCTGAAATAGTAAGTGGCAATTGTTCCTTATACAATACCGGAAATAGTTTTACACATACTTCAAATGCTGTCATTGGTTTTTCCTTTAATAACTCAAGCACTTTAAATGCACGTGTTTCTTGCTTTTGTAATCTCGTTTCAATAAGTTGTTTCACATGGAGAACATCTTCTCCATGTCCTGATAAAATGCGCGAAATATTCATTTCACTTAAACGCTTTAACGTTTGATTATATTGTAATAACGGGCGCGCCCTTTCTGTTTGTCCTTCATATGGTGGTTCTAATATTGGATTCGAAGAAATATGACTAATGAGAGCATCCCCTCCAATTAGTATTCCATCAGATTCTCTATATAATGAAATATGAGTGGAAGCATGACCTGGTGTTTCAATTACTGTAAAACCAGGCATTGAATCAATACGATCTCCCTCTCTCACAGTATGCGTTAACGATCTATTACAAGAATATTTCAATGTCCTTGTCGTCAATAACGCCTCGTCTTTCAAAAACGCTGCTGGAACACCAAATTGCAAGGCTGTCTCTCTAAAAAACTCATGATACCGCTTTAAAAACTCTGGATTTTGCGTAATCCACGGCTCGTTCCAAGGATGTCCAATAATGTTCGTTTTCTCAGAAAATATATTTAAAAGCCCACAATGATCCGCATGATGATGCGTAATGACTACTGTTTCAATATCTTCTAGCCCATATCCTAATGCACCTAATTGACTCTCTAACGCACTTCTTGCCTCCTCTGTATTCGTCCCTGTATCAATTAATGTTAATGTCTCCCCCTCAACTAAAAACACATTTACAGTTTCAACTGCAAATGGCACAGGAATCTCCATTCGGTGAATCGCCGTCATGCTTAGCCCCCCTGTCTCTTTCCGGTTCAAAAATGAATACTTCTTCAGTTTACAACTTCTATATATATTTGTCATTATTTTCAGATAAAAAGAGGTGTTTCCTATTTAAAAACGAATGTATGTACATTTATAAGAATTTCTAACCAAATTTAAAGGAGGAACATCATGTCTATTCAAAACATTTCCTTTCTCGGTGCAGGCTCTATTGCTGAAGCGATTATTGGTGGCTTATTACATGCAAACGTTGTGAAAGGCGAACAAATTACCGTAAGTAATCGTTCTAACGAGACAAGGTTGCAGGAGCTACATAAAAAATATGGCGTCAAAGGAACACATAATAAAAAAGAACTACTTACTGATACAAATATTCTTTTTCTAGCCATGAAACCAAAAGATGTTGCAGAAGCGCTTACCCCTTTTAAAGAAGACATACATAATAACCTGCTTATTATTTCGTTATTAGCAGGTGTTTCTACTCATTCAATTAGAAATCTACTTCAAAAAGACGTTCCGATTATTCGTGCCATGCCAAATACATCTGCAGCTATTTTAAAATCAGCTACTGCTATCTCGCCTTCTAAACATGCAACAAAGGAACATATTCAAACTGCCATAGCTTTATTTGAAACGATCGGTCTCGTCTCTGTTGTAGAAGAAGAAGATATGCATGCTGTCACTGCATTATCTGGAAGTGGGCCTGCTTATATTTATTACGTAGTAGAAGCGATGGAAGAAGCCGCAAAAGAAATCGGTTTAAAAGAAGATGTTGCAAAGTCACTTATTCTTCAAACAATGATTGGTGCTGCTGAAATGCTAAAAGCAAGTGAAAAACATCCTTCTATTTTGCGAAAGGAAATTACTTCTCCTGGTGGAACGACCGAAGCAGGCATTGAAGTATTACAAGAACATAAATTTCAACAAGCACTTATTTCCTGTATTACACAGGCAGCGCAACGATCACATAACCTTGGGGAAACGTTAGAACAATTAACAAAAGAAAAATAAAAAATGGAGCTCAATCTTACTTGAGCTCCATTTTTTTATAAACATATATTGTTTAGTTATTCGTCTTCCCAAAAATCTCTTCTTGCAGACGACGACCAGTCGGTGTTGCTGCAAGTCCACCTTCAGCTGTTTCACGAAGTGCTACTGGCATCGTTTGTCCAATTCTAAACATCGCCTCAATTACTTCATCACATGGAATCGTACTCGTTACACCAGCTAATGCTAAATCAGCTGAAATCATCGCATTTGCAGCTCCTGCTGCATTACGTTTTACGCAAGGTACTTCTACAAGTCCTGCAACAGGATCGCATACTAAACCAAGCATGTTCTTTAATGAAATTGCCATCGCTGTAGCTGCTTGGTCTTGTGTTCCACCAGCCATTTCAACTGCAGCTGCAGCTGCCATTCCACTTGCTGAACCAACTTCAGCTTGGCATCCTCCCGCTGCACCAGAAATACAAGCGTTATTCGCAACAACCATACCGAAAGCTCCCGCTGTAAATAAGAATTCAATCATTTCTTCACGTGTAGGCTGCAATTTTTCTCTTAGTGCAAATAGTACACCTGGCACTGTTCCAGCAGACCCTGCTGTTGGTGTTGCACAAATAATTCCCATCGCTGCGTTTACTTCATTTGTTGCAACAGCTTTACTCACTGCGTCCAAAATCGTATCTCCAGATAAGCCTTTTCCACTCTTCATATACGCCTGAACTTTTACAGCATCTCCACCAGTTAAACCAGTTGGTGATTTCACTCCGCGAATACCACGTTCTACCGCTTGCTCCATCACGACTAAGTTCTTTTCCATACCAGCAATTACTTCTTCACGTGAAATACTTCTTGTTTCCATTTCACATTGAATCATAATTTCTGCGATTTTTACATTTTGTTCTTTAGCTTGCGCCACTAGTTCCGCTGCGTTCCGAAACATGGTGTGTCCCCCCTGCAATTATTCCATAATAGTTACTTGACAAATATTTTGTTGCGCTTTTATTTCTTCAATCACTTCATCTGCTAATATTTCATCTGTTTCGATGACCATAAGCGCTCTTCTTCCTTTTTCCTTACGAGAAACACTCATTGTACTAATGTTAATCTCGTGTTTCGCAAGGATTGAAGCTACTGCTGCAATAGCACCGAAGCGATCGTTATTTACAATAAGTAGTGCTGGACTCGTGCCTGATAATTGAAGATCGAATCCGTTTAATTCTACAACTTCAATTTTACCGCCACCAATTGAGCAAGCAACAACTTCAATTTCTTCTTCACCTTTATACAAACGAATTCTCGCTGTATTTGGGTGAGGTGCATTGGCATCCTCTTCAATAAATTCCACTTCAATTTCGCGCTCTTTTGCTATCTCTAGCGCCTCTGGAATACGTAAGTCATCTGTTTCAAACCCTAATATCCCACCTATTAGCGCTACATCTGTACCATGCCCACGATACGTTTTTGCAAATGATCCATATAATGAAATGCTTACTCTTTCTGGTTCATGACGAAACAGCTGGCGAGCAACTTGCCCCATTCTTGCTGCGCCTGCTGTATGTGAACTTGATGGACCAATCATAACTGGACCGATAATATCAAATACTGAGCGATACTTCATCATAACTCCCCCTAAACCTCTATGAAAAAATTTTTTACTATTCTATTAAGCTACCAAATCGGTTGCTTTTCCAGTTGTACTACGAATTTGTTCCGCTATACGAATTGGATCGTTTTTGAATAACAGTGAAGCGATATATCCTGAAATAATACCAGTTATAATATGAAATAAGAAACTTAGCATTACCTTCATTTACACATAATATAAGATAATCTACAGTAAAGTCTTGTAGCAATCCAAAGTTTAACACAGAACCCCTTACAAGCATAGCATAAACAAGTGAAACGCCCATTGCTTTCATACCTTTTGATGCCTTAAAGCTAAAAAGTGAAAAAGGCTTCATACAAATAATAGTAATGTCCTTCCTATTATAATTTCCATGTTGCCCTCTCACAATTTATTCAACTTCACTTGTTATGATAAACGTCTCAAACACATGTAGCCTACAGTAAATTATAATCTGTCCTCATTATAGCTTGTTTTTAATAAAACGCTTACTTTTAATGAATTTTAAAAGTTCTGAATAACAATCCATTTTTGCTATTTGTACTACTTGTATGTCGTCCGACTTATATAACAGTTTTTCTAAACAATCGATACTATGTTGTTTCATCTTATATCTTTACATCATTAAAACTTTCTGTTTCATCCTATATAAGCGTAAAATGATAACAGTTTTATTTTTATTTTTTTTTAGAAATAAAAAAATGGCAACCTTTCGTCACCATTTTTTCACAACATTATTATCTGTCCACTGGAAATGATTTTAAATCTGTAGCTATTTCTGTATTAGAAAATAGCTCTCTTGCCTCTTTCAATAATTCCTTATATGTATCCCCTTGATAACGAGAACTAATATGAGTTAATATTAATCGTTTTGCATTTGCCTGAAGTGCAATACTTGCAGCTTGCTTAGATGTGGAATGAAAATAATCATAAGCTTGTTGTTCATCTTCTGCTGCAAAAGTTGCTTCATGAACAAGTACGTCAGCGTCTTGTGCTAGCTCTCTACTCGCTTCACAATATCTCGTATCACCTAAAATGGTAATAATTCTTCCCTTTTGAGGTGGGCCGATAAAATCTTTTCCGTTTAGTATCGTACCATTTTCCAATTCAACCACTTCTCCATCTTTTAAACGTTTAAAGAGTGGACCTGGTTTCACGCCCATCTCCAGCAATTTATCGACTAAAAGGGCGCCTTGTATATCTTTCTCTATAATACGATACCCAAAACATTCAATACCGTGTGACAATCTTTTCGTTTCCACATGAAATTCATTATCTTCAAACACAGTACCTTCTTCTGTTATCTCAACAATTTCAAGCGGGTATTTTACATGTGTCGTACTTACTGATAATGCGACTTCAATAAATTGTTTAATTCCTTTTGGTCCATACACTGTTAAAGGTGTAGTCCCTCCTTGGAACGAACGGCTTCCTAATAAACCAGGCAATCCAAAAATATGATCACCATGTAAATGCGTAATAAATATTTTTTCAATGCGGCGTGGACGTACTGATGTATGTAATATTTGATGTTGTGTCGCCTCGCCACAATCAAATAACCAAGTCTGTCCTCGTTCTTCTAACAATTGCAAAGCAATTGCTGAAACGTTCCTTCCTTTCGAAGGAACACCTGCACCAGTTCCTAAAAATACAAATTCCACTTTCTTTCCTCCAGCTCTTTATATAATCTACCTTTCATCTTACGGAATGTTATTTCAAATGGCAAATCGAATTTACATAACCAATCATCTAGACAACTATATATCACGAACGTTATACTCAAAAAACTTAGCAATCGTTCGTGTTTTATGTTAAAATGATTATACTACATTTTAAGGGAGCGTTTTATTATGAAAGAAGCATTTCGTTTACAAACTGATTTTTCATCTTCATTTGATCGCTGGGTAAGTTCTTTCGTGTCTGATCACCCAGCACAATTAGAATGGACGACTTTGAAAGAATTAATCCATGAATATACAACAACACATACAAATGACTCGTTACCAACATATATTTCTTCAGCTTTCACATATTACGCACAACGCGTTTCAACAGCAAATAACTCAGAGATTGTTATTTTTGAAAATCATACAATCTCTTAATCTATCGTAAAAAGCACTGGTTACAGTGCTTTTTATTTATACTTATTTAGCAAATCGGCATATTCCGTCAAAAAATTTGTATACATACTTAAATCAAATTCATCTAAAATTATCTTTTTACTTGAGTTATTATTAAATAATTGTTTTGCTTGTAGTGCCAAAACGACAATTTGTTTTTTATAAAAATAGAAAGTGTCATGATATTTACAGCTTCATGACACCTTCTACATAAACTTATTTTCTAATTTTTGCTGAAAAGACTTTTCTTGCTTACGTAATAATTGACTACCTCGTTGTAAAAGCGGCATTCCATACTTATCATTAATTTGATCAATGACAGCAAGTAGCGGCTCTTCTTTCGCATCTTCTTCAAATGAAAACAAATCTAATTGCTTCACCGATTCAGTCTTCCACTCTATTTCAGTAGCTGTAACACCTAATAAACGAACGGAATCGCCATCCCAATGTTGCTTCCATAAACGAGAGGCCGCTTGAAAAATATCTCGTTCTTCCCAAATGGCATTTTTCAATTGCTTACTCCTCGTTACTGTCCGCCTATCATGATATTTAATCATAATTTGAATATTATAGCTGACAAGAGTTCGCTTTTGTAATCTTTTACTCACTGATTTTGATAGCCTTTCTAACATATCAAGTAATTCTTTTTCTTCATCCATATCCTTTGAAAAAGTCATCGAATTACCAACGCTTTTATGTTGTCCCATTTGACTCGGATCAACTTCTCTATCATCCACACCTTTCGCCCTTCTTTGTAAATCAACACCATGCTTTCCAATTTTAGCGCGAATGATATGTTCATTTCCTTTTGCTAACTGTTCAATTGTTTGTATATGAATATCTTTTAATTTCTCAGCTGTTTTTTCTCCAATTCCATGCATCGCTCCAACCGGAAGTGGCCAAATCATTTCTGGAATATCTCGTTTTCGGAGCACGGTAATACCGAGAGGCTTTTTCATATCAGAAGCTGTTTTTGCTAAGAAAAGGTTCGGAGCAATCCCGATGCTACACGGAAGCTGCAATTCTGTTAATAACGCCTGCTGAATCATCTTTGCTATTTCAAGAGGTGAACCGAGTGCGTAACAGTCTGTAATATCTAAATACCCCTCATCTATTGAGACTGGTTGTATTTTTTCCGTAAAACGGGAAAGAATTTGAAACATTTGAAATGAAGCTTCGCGATATAATGTAAAATTAGGGCGCCTTACAATTAATTGCGGACATAACCTTTTCGCTTCCCAAAGTGGCATCGTTGTACGTATTCCATATTCTCTCGCCTCATAACTACATGTTATGATAATTCCTTTTCTTTCTTTTTCATTTCCAGCAACCGCTAACGGCTTCCCTTGTAACGATGAGTCATGAGCAATTTCAACAGATGCGAAAAAACAATTCATATCTACATGTAAAATAACACGACCTTTTTTTGGATACATTTCTCGCATAGTACTCACCCCCTAATCAGAACGTTCGTTCTTTTATTATAGCAAATTTTGCACAATAATTATAATTATTACTTGTTCTTTTCCATCATATTTATTGCTATAATTTAAATGAAGTGGATATTTTTGTAATTAGGGGTGATTATTATGAAATCAACTGATAAACTCAATTATACGTTTCTCATAATTATACTAATCGTCGCAATCAATTATTTACTTCTTCCTATATTTGATATAAACATAGCTGGTTTCTTTCCTCGTCTAGTCCATGTAGTAACAACTTACATACTGCCATGGATTTTCTTGTATTGGCTTATCCGCCTTGTAAAAGCAATCGAATCAAAGTAAAAAGCGTGTAAATCACAATTGATTTACACGCTTTTTTGTTATATTATTTCGCTACTTCCTCTATGATTGCAACAACTAATTCTGCTGTTTTCGCTAATTCTTCAACAGGAATCTTTTCGTTTGTTGTATGAATTTCTTCATAACCAACTGCTAAGTTAACTGTTGGAATTCCGTGTCCAGCAATTACGTTTGCATCACTTCCGCCACCACTTTGGTGAAGAGAAGGTGTACGACCAATTTTTTCAGCTGCGCGTTTTGCAACTTCTACAACATGATCGCCATCAGCAAATTTAAATCCTGGATACATAACCTTTACTTCAACATCTGCTTGGCCGCCCATTTCTTTTGCAGTTGTTTCAAATGCTTCTTTCATTTTCGCAACTTGTACTTCCATTTTTTCATTGATTAAAGAACGCGCTTCTGCAAAGATTTGTACATGATCGCAAACGATATTCGTTTGTGTACCACCTTCAAAACGTCCAATATTTGCAGTTGTTTCAGAATCAATACGACCAAGTGGCATTTTCGCAATTGCTTTTGCTGCGATAGTAATTGCAGATACACCTTTTTCTGGTGCTACACCAGCATGAGCTGTTTTCCCGCGAATAATCGCATTCACTTTCGCTTGTGTTGGAGCTGCAACAACGATTTCGCCAACTTTCCCATCGCTATCTAACGCGTAACCATATTTCGCTGTAATGCGCTCATGATCTAATGCTTTTGCACCAACAAGACCAGATTCTTCTCCAACTGTAATAATAAATTCAATTGTACCATGAGGGATATTTTTTTCTTTTAAAACACGGATTGCTTCGAACATGGATGCTAATCCCGCTTTATCATCCGCCCCTAAAATCGTAGTACCATCTGATACGATATATCCATCTTTAATAGAAGGCTTAATTCCATTACCAGGAACTACTGTATCCATATGAGAAGTAAAGTAAATTGTATCAACACCATCTTTTGTTGCTGGTAATGTACAAATTAAGTTACCTGCACCATGCCCAGTAACAGCCATTGTATCATCTTCAAATACTTCTACACCTAAATCTGTAAATTTCTTTGTTAATACTTTGCAAATTTCTGCTTCAAATTTCGTTTCAGAATCTACTTGTACTAACTCCATAAATTCATTTACTAAACGTTCTTGATTAATCATAAGACTGCGCCTCCTGCACTACCATTATGTATGTAACACTATTAATTATAACAGAATTTCGCAAAAGTTTCGAAATACAAGACAAAAAACAGACGGTTTATATGTCTAGATAACCATCTGCTTTCTATTACTCATTTAACAATACCCAGCGCATATGATCTTCCCACACTCCATTAACCATTAACATCTTCCTAGACACGCCCTCATACTGAAAACCTATCTTCGTTACGACTTGTATAGATGCTAAATTTCGTGGCATAATCGGTGCTTCTATACGATGTAATTGAAATTCCTCAAAAGCAACTTGAATCGCTTTTCTAAGCGCTTCTGTCGTATAACCTTTGTTTAACTCTTCCTTATCTAATTTATAGCCGAGTACACAAGATTGGTAAATTCCACGAACAATTAAATTAAATGAAATACATCCAATTATTTTCGTATCATCACCTTTTTTAAAAATCCAAAGTCTGATGATTTTACCTTCTGCGATCTCTTTTCTATCCTTTTGTAACTTTTTCTTTTGATAATCTAACGTAAAAAAATCATCCGGTCTATACTCTTCCCAGGCTTTTAAAAATTCACGATTTCTGTCGTAATATTGAAGAACTTTTTCAGCATACGACTCATCAATTTCCCTTAAATGTAAACGATTTGTTTCATATATTTTCATCATCGTATCTCCATTCTTCAGCTTGCATAACAAAAAACTTATACCCTATCATTCTTATATATTCTCTACGTACATACAAATTTCCTGTTATACTTTACACACACTTCTCGAATTTTGTCATTTCTCTCCCCCTTGTCCACAATATCATTTCTCGTTACAATGATATTGTACTGATTTGCAAGGAGGTTTAACGATGCATAAAAAAGCTCAAAAAGTTATGATTTATGTAATGCTAATTTCTATGCTTGTAACAACATTACTTGCTGGCGCAAGTATGTTTTGGTAAAAAGGACGATCTGTTCGTCCTTTTTTTACTTTTTACACATAATAAAATAAACCATCTCGAAATCGAGATGGTTTATTTTATGTAAAGCACAATCGCTACAATACTAAAGAAAAATGACATTACAAGTGCTATCACAAAACTTGTATATTGTTTCTGCTGAAATGCCCCAATAACAAAAGTAAGATTAAGTAATGCCATACATACAATCGCTACAAGATAAGAACATATATTAAAAGTTGCCAATATGAATGTAATAATAAATAGAAATCCCATAAAAAACTGCATATACGAAAGTTTTGGATTCAAGTACATATGAGCAACCCCTTTATCTCATTTTATCTTTCTATACTCTCATTAACGCATGGTTATGTACACATGTCAAGACAACTTATTACAATAGAAAAAGCCAACTTTTCCGTTGACTTTTTCATATGCAATGGCTCCTTTTTCTTTTGCCAATTGCTGAAATGACTTTTTCGATTTTACAATCCATACTTTCGTTCCAATTGGAATGCGATCAAATAAATATTCCACATCATTTTTCTTCATTCTTATACATCCTTGTGAAATATACTTTCCAATTGAACTCGGTTGGTTTGTTCCATGTATTCCATATTTACTCCCATCAGTTCCTCTTGCATTAAATCCCATCCACCTAGATCCAAGTGGATTTTTCGGTGATCCCCCAGGAATATTCTTCGCAATATAATATGGGTCCTTTGCTTTCATTACAATATCAAAAGTTCCCTCTGGGGTTAATTCATTTGTTTTTCCTGTCGCGACTGGAAAAACCTTTTGAATCTTTCCATCGTCAATATAAGCTAGTTTATTCGTCGCTTTATTTACAATAATGAAAGGATCACCGGCACGCGGATTATCACCAAGAGGCCAAATAGGCGATAAAGAAAGACATAATAGGAAAGAGAGAAGATACGGCATAGATAATTCCTACCTTCTATATAAGTTCTTTTATATTATCCTTTCCTTTAAAGCGACTTTTAATGAGTAAATATTGTTCCATTTCGTATACAAGTTGAACAAGTTTCGCACGTATCTCAAATTCTTCACGTGTAGCCGGCAATGGCATATCTCTAAATAATTCTCGCATTTCTTGAAGCTGCCTTAAAGAAATAACCCCGGTACTCTGAGGGCTAATAGCATTTCCAATGTTTTCAACCACATCCGCAATCATGTCCGCTTGTTCATATGTCCATGATAAAGAAGCTGCTAACGGAATCATTCGCTCTAAAATTTCGAATTGTTGCATACGCATATTGAAATAGCGATAGTAATAGTCATCTTCTCGCATAAATGCATTCTCAAGTTTCTTAAACGATAAATCTCTAGCTTCATTTAGCATCTGTTCAGTTTCAATAAGTTCTGCTCCGCTCCAACTACTTTCTCGGTTTCGTAAATATACAACCATTTCAAACAAAATCGTTTTAAAATTATTTTCTATTTTACCTTGATACTCTTTTAGCTTATTTTCACTACTTGGCATATACATATTTACTAATAGAGCCACGCTAATCCCTATCGTTAATATCGCAATTTCATTCCCAACAATAAGCCATGTAATTTGTTTCAATGAATATAGATGCATCACAATAACTGAACTCGTAACAATACCTTCTTGAATTTTAAACATGACTGCAGTCGGAATAAATGTAAGTAATAGTACGCTAATTGCTAGTGGTGTATATCCAATTGTTTCAAAAATACAAAATGCGAACACCATTGATAATACACAGGCTAAAAAACGGTGTAACGACACTTGAAGTGATTTACGTTTCGTATTTTGTACGCATAATATAACTAAAATACCCGCTGAACTATAAAATTCCAACCCTAATAACTGTGCAATAAAAACGGCTGCGCCTGTCCCTATTGCTGTTTTTACTGTACGGTATCCAATTTTGAACATAGCATTGCTCCTATATGTATAAACGTATTTACAGTTAGTATAAAAAAAGGATGACACAATGTCATCCTTTTCTACTTATTATTCACGTAACCTTTACATATTACAATATCTTTTGTAAAAATTGTTGCGCACGCTCACTTTTCGGTGCTGCAAAAAATTCTGCTGGCGCACTATCTTCTACAAGCTTTCCACCATCTAAAAAGAGAACACGATCTGCTACTTCTTTTGCAAATCCCATTTCATGTGTAACAATCGCCATTGTCATTCCTGTCGTAACTAATGATTTCATAACTTCTAACACTTCTTTTACCATCTCTGGATCTAGTGCTGATGTCGGTTCATCAAATAACATTACTTCTGGTTCCATTGCTAACGCTCTTGCAATTGCTACACGTTGCTTTTGTCCTCCCGAAAGACGATTTGGATACGTATCTTTTTTATCTAATAAGCCGACCTTTTCTAACAGTTTTTCGGCTTTCTTTTCAGCTTCTTGTTTCGTTACTCCTTTTACATTGATAGGAGCATACGTAATATTTTCTAATACAGTCATATGAGGAAATAGGTGAAAATGCTGAAATACCATTCCGACATTTTCACGAACGTGCATAATATTCGTTTTTGGATTCGTTACTTCTTCCGTTCCAATCCAAATGTGACCATTTGTCGGTGCTTCTAACACATTCATACAACGTAAAAATGTTGATTTCCCTGATCCAGACGGTCCAATAATTGCTACTACTTCCCCTTTTTCAATCGTTGTTGTAATCCCTTTTAATACTTCGTTTTTTCCAAATGATTTATGAAGGTTTTCAATTTTAATCACTTTTCTTCATTCTCCCTTCAATTGCCTTCCCGACTAATGTAAGAATAATGACTAGCATATAATAAATGAGTCCAACAAAAAGTAATGGTTCAAGGTATTTAAAAGTCTCCCCGCCTACGATATAAGCACGACGCATTAAATCCGTTGCTCCTATTACTGTTACTACAGCCGATTCTTTCGTAAGTGTCGCAAACTCGTTTACAAGTGCCGGTAATATATTTTTTAAAGCTTGAGGAAAAATGATATTTCGCATCATTTTTCCGTATGGAATTCCTAAAGCCATCGCCGCTTCTGTTTGTCCTTTATCAACCGCTTGAATGCCGGCACGGATTACTTCTGACATATATGCACCTGAATTTAAGCTAAATGCAAGTACAGCTGCTAAGAATGCCGGTATTTCATAACCAATTATTTGCGGGACACCGAAATAAATAATCATTAATTGCAATACAAGTGGTGTACCACGGAAAATTGACGTATAAAGATCTGCCGCTATATTTAATGCTCGTATTCTAGCAATTTTGCAAAGTGCTAATAACGTCCCTAAAAGAAACCCTGCTAAAGCTGATACTGCTACAATTTTCAAAGTAACTTCTAGACCTTTTAATATATATGGTATCGAAGGCGTAATCGCCGAAAAATCTAAGTTCATTCTTTTCATTCCCCTCACAGAAAAGTGAAAGGCAGCTTATTTTTCGCTGCCAAACCATTTCTTCACTAATTTATCCATTTCTCCATTTTCTTGCATTTTTTTAATTACTTTATTAAATTCAGCTGTTTTATCACTGTTTTTCGGAAGGGCAATTGCTGCTCCAACTTCTTCTGGAGCTTCTTTAATTTCAATTCCTTGTAAATCTTTCATTTTCTCTAAATAATTTTTAGCAACTGTGTCTTCTATAATTGCAGCATCAAAACGACCAGCTTTAATTTCTTGTACGATTTCTGGTATACGGTCACGTCCCTCAACTTTGAAATCTACTTGCTTTTTAAATTCTGCTGCTTTCTCTTCTTGAATAGATCCTGTTTGTACCCCTACTTTTTTCCCTTTTAAATCCTCTATAGATTTAATGTTAGAGTCTTTTTTAGAAACGACCATGTTTTTCGCAACAAAGTAAATATCTGTGAAATCAACATTATTTTTACGCTCTGCAGTTGGCGTCATACCTGCCATTACGAAATCAACTTTTCCTGAGCTAAGAGATGCTAATAAACCACCAAAATCCATATCTTTCACTTTCACTTCATAACCAAGTTCTTTTCCGATATATTTAGCAACATCAACATCAAAGCCGATAATTTCATCACTCTTTGAAGCTTCTACGTATTCATATGGTTTATAATCTGCTGAAGTCCCCATAACGAGTACTTTTTTATTTTTTCCAGTAGCCTTTTCTTCCCCATTACTACAAGCACTGAACATACTTACAATTAAAATAAGTGCAAACGATATTGATAATAACTTCTTCATCTTTCTTCCCCCTAATAATGTATATTTAAAAGTTTAATAGAATATTTATTCGATGTTTGTATTGTATCAGCACTTTTATTTTTATGCAATATATAAAATAAAAATAAATATAAAACGAGTTAAAATACAGTTATCCGTGTATAAAAAGATGCATAAAATAACAAAACTATGCATATCCCAAAAATTTTAATACGAAATAAAAAAAGGCGGTACATCCACTTGAGTATGGACGTACCGCCTTTTCATTTATTTTTATAAGGACTTATAATCAGTTGGGATGAACCACCTCCACTGATTATAGTTCTTCGCAATTCTCTTCGAAATACGATTGTAGTTTTGCAATAACTTGCATCGGTTCATGACCTTCAATTTCATGACGCTCTACCATCGTTACAATTTTTCCATCTTTTAATAAAGCAAATGATGGAGAAGATGGTGGATACCCTTCGAAATATTCACGAGCTCTTGCTGTCGCTTCTTTATCTTGACCTGCAAACACCGTTACAAGGTGGTTAGGACGTTTATCATAATGTACAGAATGCGCAGCAGCAGGACGAGCAATACCGCCTGCACAACCACATACAGAGTTTACCATTACAAGTGTTGTTCCATTTCTTTTAAACGCTTCGTCTACTGCTTCTGGCGTCGTCAATTCTGTATATCCAGCAGAGACAATCTCTTCACGCGCTTGGCGGACAACATCATTCATAAAAAAGTTAAAATTAATCAATCTTTTCCCTCCTCTAAAACTACCTATTTGTATCTTACCAGTTAATGTTTATGAAATACAAGTAAGTTTACTTGTATTTCAGCATAGAAAAGGTGTTAGAGCTCTTGCTCTAACACCTTTTCTCAATGACCACGATGTTTTTGCTTTGCTTTTTGTACTTTGATTAAACGTCTTCTTTGTTTTTCAGCCTCTCGCTTCTCCTTAGATTGCACTTTCTTTTCTTGTTTATGCAGTTCATAAGATAAGCTAATTGCCTCTTGCGCCTTAGTAAAGCGGTTTACATTTACTTCTTTTGCAGCTTGTCGTATGATTCGCTTTATATTTTTGGGACGCTGTTTTTCTTTCACTTCCACGCCACATTTTGCAAAGTGCTGAAAATACGCTAACATTGAACCGTTCACAAATATAAGCACTTCTTCGTCTGAAGGTTCCGTTCCAAAAATATATCTCGCTCCATACAACTTCCCTTTTTCTTTACATGTAATGATTCCAACAAAAAATTGGCCATCGTGATATACTGTCAAATCCATTGACAGCCCCCCCTAAAAAAATTAGAAATACGGGACATCCCGGAGGGGAAGGTTACTGACATGAAATCATGCGTCTGGACTACCAACCAGAACTGTGTTTTTGTATTTCTTTCACTATTATTATATCTTTTTTTCCATAATCTTCATATATTCACTAATCATTTTTTTATGCGACCCAACAATATAGTCAGGTAGTTCTGTTAGTGGGAAGAATTTAAGCTGAACCGCTTCTTCTTTGTTCATAACAAAATCTCCATCGTATTCGTCCGTATAATAAGCGGTCGTTACAGATTGAAATTCATCACCGTTTGCTAATTTTGTAAAATAGTTCGCTCCAGAAAACACATTGATTAATCGTAGGTTCTTCACCTTTATTCCTGTTTCTTCGTATACCTCACGAAAAGCAGTTTCTTCTGGTGATTCACTAAGCTCCATTAATCCACCAGGCAGCCCCCATTTTCCGTAAGGCTCTGTTCTTTGTTGTAATAATACATATCTATTTTCATTTATAACGAGTACAACAGCACCAACTAAAATTAAAGGGCGATGACCAACTATTTTCCGTAATTCTTCTACATATCCCATCGTATCCCTCCTTTTTCGTTGTCCACACTATTGTATCATATGTATGAAACGACAAAATGCGTATATTTTTCATTTTTTTAACAAAATATTTATTTTATGTGTTTCATCTACTGTAGCTAACAAAATGGATTCAACTTCTGCGTTTTTCTCTAGAAATTCTCTCGCCCATTCTTCTGTTTTCCCTAATAATGCAAGAACATCTTGCTGAATGCTCCCATCCTTTACTAATACAAAAGAAACTGGAGATTTTTTTCCCGCCACTTTTAGATCAAGTCGGGAAACTGCCTCATATTCTGGATACCGAAATATAGAAACGACACCGTTCGCTTCCCATAATGCTAATTTGATTGTTTGAATATCGCTCACATTTCGCATACGAAGTTCTGAAAATAAATATTCCACGGTAATTCTCGCTTTTTTCAAATTGCTAAAATCAATGGAGCCGTTGTGTATAAGAATGATAGGTGCTGGCTCTAAAAAGCGTCTCCATCTATCCCACTTCAACATTAAAACTGAACTTATAATATGAAGTACAACGAGTATAAACGTTGTAATCATCGAGCCCATTAATCCTACTTTTTCATCAGACAATGCGTTAGAAATATTCCCGCCAAGCAATAACACCAATACAACATCTAAAAAGCGAAGTTGTGCGATGGACCTTTGCCCCATCGCTTTCGCAACTAATATTAAAAATATGTATGCTATAATAGCCCGAATAACCCATTCACTATTAGAAAGATGCCGTGCTCCCTCAAAAATATGCATATGCATCACTTTGCACTCCTTACATCCTAAACTGCTAGTCTGTTTTAGTTTGCAACGTTTATGAGTATATATGTAAAAAAGCTGGTTCGTTTAAAAACGAACCAGCTTTTTTTACTTAACGGAAAACATATACTTTTTATACGTTTTTCGTACCGATAATATGAGACCCATCATAATCATATTCGAGAACAAGGAACTTCCCCCATACGATAAGAAAGGTAATGCAATCCCTTTTACAGGCATTAATCCAACAATCATACCGATATTTTGGAATATTTGAACCGTTAATATCCCAATTGACCCAGCACATAATAATGTACCGAATAAATTATCAGCAGAATAACCGATAATAATTGTTCTATATAGTAGTAATAAGAACAAGAATACAACTAACGCTGCTACGATAAATCCACCTTCTTCGGCAATTGTAGCGAAAATAAAGTCTGTATGCTTCTCAGGGATATAAACATTCCCTTCGCCAAACCCTTTCCCTTCCATACCGCCACTACCTACAGCTAAAATTGATTGCTGTGTTTGATAACCTTGATCTGTATGTTCAAATGGATCTAACCAACCTAAAATACGTGATTGTTGGTGCGGTTTTAGTAGCGTAACTAACTTATTAAAGAAGAAATCCTCATACCTTACGTAAATAAATATTAACGTGGATAGTATGGTGACTGGAATAACTGTACATAACGCTATCAATTTCTTCTGAATACCTGACATAAATAAAATACATG
The DNA here is from genome assembly GCF_001883995.1 of Bacillus paranthracis. Lineage (GTDB taxonomy): Bacteria > Bacillota > Bacilli > Bacillales > Bacillaceae_G > Bacillus_A > Bacillus_A paranthracis. The sequence continues at coordinate 444,911 of NZ_MACE01000018.1, forward strand.
CAATGGCAGCAGCGTATAAGAACACCATCCCCGTATCCGGTTGGCTATATACAACAGCCATAGGCGGGAGGGATACTAGCATAATTTTACCTACTAATTTTAAGTCCGTTTGAAATGTCCTTGCCATATACTGCGCATTATGTTTCACTGCTATACTTGCTACTACGAGAAGCAATGAAATTTTGAAAAACTCAGATGGCTGAATTTGTCCAACTAACGGAAATACAAACCATCTTTTTGCACCTAATTTTTCAGGTGTGAAATTGGAAACCGGTAGTATTTTCAAAAGAATAAGTGAAGCAAATCCAACGATATAAAGTGGCCAAGACAATTTTTGTAATTGATCTAAGTCGATGCTTGCAACAAGCAATAACAATACAACCCCAATTATGTAGTTCAAACCTTGTTTCATCGCAAAGTTTGCCTCTCCATATTGGCCAGTTTGCTGACTGCTATATATAGCAGCTATACTTGTAACACATAATGCTAACAAAATTAAAATTAATTTTACATCTAAACTTTTTAGAAACTCGGTACTTCTTTTCATGACATCCTCCTGAAACATTGTTACAGCAAAATAAAAAACCAGGAGTCAACATTCTTCATGTTTTGACGACTGATTACACATTATCTATAAAACACTTATATAGAATAACTCTCTTTTTCATACAATACAATATATTATACTACAGTTTCGTCAGTAAGATTTGCCAAAAAAATTATTCTTTTCTTATTTTATATCCATATACCATATATCAGCAATGTATTTTCATAAATTCCTAATACATAATGGTTCATTGTAAGATTACTGGGAAAGGTATTATACATATAGTAGGATGTAGATGAAGAAATAAGATGATAAAAAGCTCGCATAAGCGAGCTTTTTATTTAATATACAGATGTATTATTTTCTGACGTATTTTCTAAAATTTCTTTTACACGTCCTAAGAACTTACCACAAATTAAACCATCTAGTACACGATGATCAAGTGATAAACATAAGTTAACCATGTCGCGAGCACCGAACATACCATTTTCCATAATTACTGGGCGTTTTACAATTGATTCAACTTGTAAAATAGCCGCTTGTGGGTAATTAATAATACCCATAGATTGAACAGAACCGAATGATCCTGTGTTATTAATTGTAAATGTTCCGCCTTGCATTTCGTCCGCTTTTAACGATTTCGTACGTACTTTTCCCGCAAGTTCTGTAATTTCACGAGCGATACCTTTAATTGTCTTCTCGTCCGCGTGTTTAATTACTGGTACAAATAGTTCGTCCTCTGTCGCAACAGCGATAGAAAGGTTAATATCTTTCTTCTGAACGATTTTATCGCCAGCCCACATTGAATTAATTTGAGGATACTCTTTTAACGCTTGTGCTACTGCTTTTACGAAGAAAGCAAAGAACGTTAAGTTAAAGCCTTCGCGTTTTTTGAAATCACCTTTAATTGAATTACGGTATGACACAAGGTTTGTCACATCTACTTCAATCATCATCCAAGCGTGTGGCGCTTCGTGTTTACTACGTAACATGTTCGCTGCGATTGCTTTACGTACACCTGTTACTGGAATTTCGATATCGCCAGGCATTGTTGGTACAGAAACTGGTTTCGCAGCTTCTACTTTTTGTGCTACTGGCGCTGCTTTTGGTGCTTCCGGACGCGCTTCTACTACTGCCGCTACCGCTTCCTCTTTCTTCGCCGCACCTGCTTGCGGAATATTTCCTGATTCCACTAGCTTTAAAATATCTTTACGAGTGATACGGCCGTTTGCTCCCGTACCTTCTACTAGATCTAAATCAACGTTATGTTCACCTGCAAGTTTTAACACAGCTGGTGAAAAACGAGGTTTTCCATCAGTTGGTTGTTTTGCTTTCGGTGCTTTTTCAGGCGTAGCTACTTCTGCCTTTGGTTCTTCTTTTGTTTTTTCCTCAACAGCTGTTGCTGCTACTTCATCTGCGCCTTCTACTTGAATCACACAAACTACTTCACCTACAGCTAACGTATCACCTTCACCAGCGATCAACTCTTTCACAATACCAGTGAAAGAAGATGGTACTTCAGCATTTACTTTATCAGTCATTACTTCTGCAAGCGGATCATATTTGTTTACGTGATCGCCAACATTAACGAGCCATTTACTAATTGTACCCTCTGTAACGCTCTCCCCGAGCTGAGGCATTGTAATATTTTCTACAGCCATGTATAGTCCCCCCGATTAAAATTCCGCAAGTTCACGCATTGCTTTTTCAACTTTATCTGGATTTACCATAAAGAATTTTTCCATTGTTGGTGCATATGGCATTGCTGGAACGTCTGGACCTGCAAGACGCGCAATTGGTGCATCTAAATCAAATAGACAGTTTTCAGCGATAATTGCTGCCACTTCACTCATAATACTTCCTTCTTTATTGTCTTCTGTTACAAGAAGAACTTTACCTGTTTTAGAAGCTGCTTCAATGATTGCTTCTTTATCTAATGGATATACAGTACGTAAATCAAGAATATGTGCAGAGATGCCATCTTGCGCTAACTTTTCAGCTGCTTGAAGAGCAAAATGAACACATAATCCGTATGTGATAACAGTAATATCATCACCTTCACGTTTTACATCTGCTTTTCCGATTGGTAATACGTAATCATCTTCTGGCACTTCACCTTTAATTAAGCGATATGCACGTTTATGCTCAAAGAATAATACTGGATCTTCATCACGAATTGCAGCTTTTAGTAAGCCTTTTGCATCATATGGTGTAGAAGGGATAACGATTTTTAAACCAGGTTGGTTTGCAAACATCGCTTCTACAGATTGCGAATGATACAATGCACCGTGAACACCGCCGCCAAATGGCGCACGAACTGTGATTGGACAAGTCCAATCATTATTAGAACGGTAACGAATTTTTGCTGCCTCAGAAACAATTTGGTTTACTGCTGGCATGATGAAATCCGCAAACTGCATTTCAGCGATTGGACGCATTCCATACATTGCTGCACCAATTGCAACCCCAGCGATTGCAGATTCTGCAAGTGGTGTATCTAGCGCACGATCTTCACCAAATTGATCATATAATCCGTGTGTCGCTTTAAATACGCCACCTTTTTTACCAACATCTTCACCTAAAACGAATACTTTCTCATCGCGTTCCATTTCCTCGCGCATTGCTAATGTAATAGCATCAATATAAGACATTACAGCCATGAAACGTTCCCCCCTATTCTGCGTATACGTGCTTCAATGCATCTTCAGGTGCTGCATACGGAGCATTTTCTGCATATTCTGTTGCTTCGTTTACGATATGCATAATTTCGTCTAACATTTGTTTTTCTGATTCCTCAGTTAACACGCCAACCTCTTTTAAATAAGCAGCAAATGTTACAATTGAATCATTTTTCTTCGCTTCTTCTACTTCTTCTTTATCACGATAAACGCGATCATCATCGTCACTTGAATGTGCTGTTAAACGATATGATACTGTTTCAATTAAAGTTGGACCTTCACCACGGCGGCCACGGTCTGCTGCTTCTTTTACAGCTTTATATACTGCAAGCGGATCGTTTCCGTCTACTGTATATCCAGGCATACCGTATCCAATTGCACGGTCTGATACATTTTTACATGCTAATTGTTTTTCAACTGGAATAGAGATTGCGTATTTATTATTTTCACACATAAAAATAACAGGTAACTTGTGTACGCCAGCAAAGTTTGCACCTTCATGGAAATCACCTTGGTTGGAAGAACCTTCACCGAATGTAACAAACGTTACTAAATCTTTCTTTTCCATTTTTCCAGCTAATGCAATACCAACTGCATGTGGTACTTGCGTTGTTACTGGAGATGAACCTGTCACAATACGATTTTTCTTTTGACCGAAGTGACCAGGCATTTGACGACCACCAGAGTTTGGATCTCCAGCTTTCGCGAAACCAGATAGCATCAGTTCTTTCGCTGTCATACCAAACGCTAGTACAACACCCATATCACGGTAGTATGGTAATGCATAATCTTTCTCTCTATCAAGAGCAAATGCTGCTCCAACTTGTGCTGCCTCTTGTCCTTGACAAGAAATTACGAATGGAATTTTACCAGCACGGTTTAATAACCACATACGTTCGTCGATTTTACGTGCAAGTAACATCGTACGGAACATTTCTAATACTTGCTCATCACTTAAGCCAAGCTCTTCATGGCGCTTTTCTTTTACTTCTGCCATTTTTCATAACCTCCTAAATCCACATTTTTATGCATGTAACGCTTTTCCATCTACAGCTAATGCTGCTTCACCAATCGCCTCAGATAATGATGGATGCGGATGAATTGTATGTGCTACTTCCCAAGGTGTTGCATCAAGTACTCTTGCAAGACCCGCTTCAGAAATCATATCTGTTACATGCGGTCCAATCATATGAACACCGAGAATATCATTTGTTTCTTCATCAACTACAAGTTTTACGAAACCATCTGATTCGCCGTATACAAGCGCTTTTCCGATTGCACGGAATGAGAACTTACCTACTTTTAGCTTATAGCCTTTTTCTTTCGCTTCTTGTTCTGTTAAACCGACAGAAGCAACTTCCGGACTGCTATATACGCATTTTGATACCATAGAATAATCAATTGGTGTAACTTCTTTACCAGCAATATGTTCTACTGCAACAATTCCTTCATGAGAAGCAACGTGAGCAAGCTGTAAGCCACCAATTACATCACCGATTGCGTAAATATGAGATTCTTTCGTTTGATAAAACTCATTTGTTTGAATGTATCCTTTTTCCACAACGATATCCGTATTCTCTAAACCAATATTTTGCGTATTGGCTTGTCGTCCTACAGATACAAGCATTTTTTCTGCTTTAAATTCTTTATTCTCACCGTTATGTTCAGCTTGAATTGTTACTCCATTATCTTTTACCAATGTTTCTGGTAATACTTTTGCACCAGTTACCACTTTAATACCTTTTTTCTTGAATAGACGTTGCATTTCTTTTGAAACGTCTTGGTCTTCTAGTGGTAGTATCGTTTTCGCATACTCTAATACTGTAACTTCTACACCGAAGTCAGCAAGCATAGATGCCCACTCAATACCAATTACACCGCCACCAACGATAATAATCGAGCTAGGAAGCGTTTCCATTTTTAGGGCATGATCAGAAGACATTACATACTCTCCGTCTAATTCTAAACCTGGTAATGAATTCGGACGAGAACCTGTTGCAATAAGTACATTTTTTGGAATTAACATTTCATTCTCTTCTCCACTTGCAAGTTCAACTGAAATTGTCCCTGGCATCGGAGAGAAAATAGATGGGCCAAGAATACGGCCAATACCTTCAAACACATCAATTTTACCTTGTTTCATTAAGTGCTGAACACCTTTATGAAGTTGCGTTACAATCTTCTCTTTACGCTCTTGTACTTTCGCAAAGTTTAGTTCTACATTACTTGCAATAACTCCGAACTCTTCGCTTTTTTTAGCAGTTGCGTATACTTCCGCACTACGTAAAAGGGCTTTACTAGGAATACATCCTTTGTGTAAACAAGTACCACCAAGATTTTCTTTTTCAACAAGTGCAGTTTTTAACCCTAGTTGTGATGCACGAATTGCAGCAACATATCCACCAGTACCGCCGCCAACGATGACTAAATCATATTCTTTTGCCATTATCTCAACCCCTAGCTACCGTTTCTTTTTCACGTACAATATATTCTTTTGGAGCTTCTTCTTCACGTAGTACACGAAGTGCCCCTTCTGCTAATGCTTGTAATTCATCTTCTCCTGGATGTACGATAACATCTGCAATCCAGTCTACTCGTTCTTTTATTTCATCAACAAGGATTTTACTGTAAGCAAGTCCACCAGTTAATACGATTGCATCGATTTTCCCGTGAAGTACAGCGCTAGCTCCGCCAATCTCTTTTGCAACTTGATATGCCATAGCTTTATAAATAAGAGTTGCTTCAGGATCACCTTTTTCAACCATTTGTTCTACTTTAATCGCATCATTTGTACCGATAAGACTTACAAGTCCACCTTGTCCGACAAGTTTTTTAATCATTTCATCTCGGTAATACTCACCAGAGAAACACATTTCTACTAGTTGCCCTACTGGTACTGTACCAGCGCGCTCTGGACTAAATGGGCCTTCTCCGTTTAAACCGTTATTTACATCGATTACTCTTCCTTTTTTATGAGCACCAACTGTAATACCTCCGCCCATATGTGTAACTAATAAATTTAAATCCTCATATTTGTGATTTAACTGTTCAGCTACTTTACGAGCAACTGCTTTTTGATTTAATGCATGGAAAATACTTTTGCGTTCCATACCAGCAATACCACTTATACGAGCAATAGGCTCCATTTCATCTACAACGACAGGGTCTACAATGAATGCCGGAATATTTAATCCAGAAGCTATTTCATATGCTAAAATGCCCCCAAGGTTTGAAGCGTGATGACCGCTAAAACCATTTTTTAAATCTTCTAACATCGCATCGTTTACTGTGTATGTTCCGCCTTCGATTGGACGAAGTAATCCCCCACGGCCACAAACTGCGTTTAATTTTGAAATGTTAATACCGTGAGAATGTAGAACTTCTAAGATCGTTTCTTTACGAAACTCATATTGGTCGATAATTCGCTTATATTTTCCAATCTGTTCTTCGTCATGACGAATAGTTTCTTCTAAAACGGGTCTTTCATTATCAAAAACACCAATTTTTGTGGATGTACTACCCGGATTAATAACAAGAATTCGATTTACAGACACTGTTGCTACCTCCACTAATAAATTCAAAAGGAGGTGGAAACCTCATAAGAGGTAACCACACCTTTTGTAAAAGTAATATATGAATGATTAGCGACGGCTAATAATGTCGTGACCGTTGCGTAAGTATGTGCTACGAGAGTTTTTCAAGCTTGCAATGCGCTCTTCAGCTAGACGATCAGCTGCTACATAAGTTGCAATGCCATCGCGTTTTGAAATTTCGATTACTTTTGCAATTGTGTCATAAATTGATTCTACGCGTTTTAATGCGCGTTCTCTATTGTATCCATATAACTCGTCTGCTACGTTAATTACGCCACCTGCATTAATTACATAGTCTGGTGCGTATACAATACCCATTTCATGAATGATGTCGCCGTGACGATCTTCTTTTAATTGGTTATTTGCAGAACCTGCAATTACTTTTGCTTTAAGTTGTGGAATAGTTTCGTCATTAACTGTTGCGCCTAATGCACATGGTGCGTAAATATCACATTCAACACCGTAAATTTCATTTGGCTCAACTGCTGTTGCACCGAATTCTTCTACTGCACGTTGTACAGCTTCTTTATTAATATCTGTAACGATTAGTTTTGCGCCTTCAGCGTGTAAATGTTTGCATAGGTGATATGCTACGTTACCAACACCTTGAACAGCAATTACTTTTCCTTCTAAATTATCAGTACCGAAAGCCTCTTTCGCAGCAGCTTTCATACCACGATAAACACCGTATGCAGTTACTGGAGATGGGTTACCAGAAGAACCGAATGATGGTGAAATACCTGTTACAAAGTCAGTTTCTTCGTGGATAATATCCATATCATCTACTGTTGTACCAACATCTTCAGCTGTAATGTAACGTCCGTTTAGTCCTTGAATATAACGACCTAATGCACGGAACATTGCTTCGCTCTTATCTTTACGTGGATCACCGATAATTACTGTTTTCGCACCACCTAAGTTTAAACCAGCTGCTGCGTTTTTGTATGTCATCCCTTTTGCAAGACGCAATGCATCTTCAATCGCCGCTTCTTCAGAATCATATGTCCACATTCTTGTTCCACCAAGAGCAGGTCCAAGTGTTGTATCATGAATTGCAATGATTGCTTTTAAACCTGATTCTTTATCTTGACAAAATACTACTTGCTCATAATCATATTTTTCTAAGTATTCGAAGATTTCTAATGCCATTGTCGTTTCCCCCTAATGTTTTACCCTATTTGGTTTATTTTGAAGCAGTGGCAACTGCCAATGCTAATGAATATACTTTTGTTTCTGCTGAATCAGCACGAGATGTTAAAACAATCGGTGCTTTTGCGCCAGCAATCATTGCTCCTACTTTTGCATCCGCAAAGTATACGAGTGATTTATATAGTACATTTCCAGCTTCAATTGTTGGGACGAGTAAAATGTCTGCCTTACCTGCTACATCACTTACTATGCCTTTATGTTCTGCTGCAATTTGTGATACTGCATTATCTAAAGCAAGTGGTCCATCAACGACACAATTTTTAATTTGTCCGCGGCGATTCATTTGAGTTAACATCGCTGCATCAATTGTCGCTTGCATCGCAGGATTCACAACCTCTACCGCTGCAATTGGTGCTACCTTCGGCAAATCAATTCCTATTGCCCGGGCAACTTCTACAGTATTTTGTATAATAGCAGCTTTTTGTGTTACATCAGGTGCAATGTTCATCGCTGCATCTGTAACAAAAATGAGACGATTGTAGTTTGGAACTTCAAATGCTGCAACGTGTGAAAGTACGCTACCTTTACGAAGTCCCCACTCTTTATTTAATACAGCCTTCAAAATATTTGCTGTTGGGATGTTCCCCTTCATAAGCACATCTGCTTCGCCATTTCTTACAGCTTTAACAGAAAGTTCTGCAGCCTCAGCACTTGACTGTGTTGCAATCACTTCAATATGTTCTGAAGTTTGTAAACTATGTTCTTGTAGCATCCCCATTATTTTTTCTTGATTTCCATATAGACGAAATTGAGCTAGCTGTAATGTAATTGCTTTCGCTACAGCTTCAATTACTTCATGATCTTCAGCTACTGCTACAGCCACAGTTTTTTTAGGCTGGCCTGCCGCTTGATCAATTAAGTGTTCTAACTTCATATTTTGTAATCAACCCTTTCCGTCGTCCCTCGTCTTTTTATTAAGCAAATACCGTGCCAACTTTCAAAAGTGGTCTTACCAATAATGAAAACGCATTCAAAACACAGTAAAATCAATACTTTGGAAAATAACAAAAGATTCTGTCTTATTTTGTCGCTTTTTGTATACCATGCAATAAATTGCACGGTACGCAATTTATTGCATGCTATTTTTTGCACACTCATACTTTTCTAGCTTGTAATATAAATTTCGAACCGAAATTCCTAACGCTCTTGCTGTTTGTGTTTTATTTCCACCAAATCTCTCTAAATATTCATGAATGATATTCCCTTCAAACTCCGTCACTAAATGCTCAAGTGGCTTTTCTTCTAACTCAGGCAATAAATGAGCTTGTTTTGACTCCACTTGCTCTTCGTTATGTAATGGCGGTAAATGTTGTACATCAATATAGGTCTCGTTATAATTCATAAAGATAATAGCTCTCCCCAAAATATTTTCAAGTTCCCTCACATTCCCTGGCCATTCATATGATTGTAAATATGAAATAGCAGAATTAGTGAGCCCCTCTATATTTCGGCCATAATCTTGGTTGATTTTTTGAATTAATCTGTCTGCGATTGCCGGTATATCCCCTTTACGCTGACGAAGAGATGGAATTTGAATTGGAATTTTATTTAATCGATAATATAAATCCTCCCTAAACTTCCCTTCTAGAATGGCTTTTTCTAAATTCACGTGCGTCGCTGCAATTACTCTGACATTGATAGGGATCGCTTTCGTTCCACCAACTTTTACAATTTCTTTCTCTTGCAAAACGCGAAGGAGTTTCGCTTGCGTATTTGCAGATAGTTCCCCTATTTCATCTAAAAAGATGCTGCCGTTATTCGCTTCCTCAAAGAATCCACGTTTTCCCCCTCTTTTCGCGCCAGAAAACGCCCCTTCCTCATAACCAAACAATTCACTTTCTAACAACGTCTCCGAAATAGCTGCACAATTTACACGAACAAACTTATTATATTTCCGATTACTTCCATTATGGATAGCATGCGCAAACAATTCTTTACCTGTCCCTGACTCCCCGCGTAACAACACTGTTGCTGGTGTATTCGCCCCCAGTTTCGCCTGTTCAATAGCAGCCGTTGTTTCATCTGAATTTCCGACAATGTCATCAAATGAATATTTCGCTTCTAACGTTCGAATGATTTGCCTTGCTCTATTCAGTTCATTTGTTAATTTTTGAATTTCTGATACGTCGCGAATTACACCGACGCTCCCTTTCAATATTCCATCCACAATAACTGGTGCTACGTTTACAATTACATCTCGCTTTTTTTGTCCGATTTTCATATGTATGCCTCGTACCGCCCTACGCGTTCGAAGTACTTTCATATGCATACTTTCACCTTCTACAATATCAGTTGTAGCCGGCTTTCCAATAATGTCCTCTTCTGTTAAACCTGTTAATTTCGTATATGCAGGGTTAATTACTAACCCTCGACCTTTTTCATCCACGACCGAAATGGCTTCCTCAGACGAGTTAATAATCGCCTCAAGTAACGTTTGAATCTCCTTTAAATCTGTAACTTCTTCCGCAAGATCTACAACCTCTGTTATATCTTTAAAAATCGCAAATGCCCCTTGCACTTCTCCTCCCTCTTTTAATATTGGAATACGGGTTGTAATAATTTTCTTTCCATTCTCAAGCGTCAGTTCATAATTTACTTCTATTTGTTTCGTACGTATAATACGAAGCAACTTACTAGTCGGAATAACTTCTAAAATATATTTCCCTACCGCATCTTCTTTTTTATATCCGATAATACGTTCTGCACTTTTATTGAATAGGCGAACTTGTCCTTCTTGATCAATCACTATCATACCGTCATGCGTAGAGTTTAAAATTAAATCACCTTGCTGCGTTTGCTCTTCTAACTTTCCAATTAAATTTTCCTTCTCATGTGCTAATCTCGTAACAATTTTTGCAATATCACCTGGTATAAGAAGAGTATCTTTATGCTTTTTCTTTAATAAATCTTTATGTAAATCATCGTCACCTGTCATATCAAACATTACATCAATGTGCATAGAAAGAAACGGAGTCACACTCTCTCCAATTGCAATCCCGTATTCCTTTGCCATCTGTAACCCTTTTGCTATCGGATTTATATCAATAATCCCTATAATTTGAAATATATTCGAACTCTGTAACAGACGCAGCAGTGTACTACCACCTTCACCTGCACCAACAATTAAAACTTTTTGTTTCATATATTACACTTCCTCTCGGAGTATCTCTGCAAAATTTTTCACACCCTTATCTTACTCGTTCAGCCCCCTCTTGACAAACCCCCTTTTCATATAACATCATTAAAATAAACAAAATAATCTGAAAAGGAGCGTTTATATGCAGCGTTACCTTGCTCTATTATTAGCACTCATCCCTATTTCATTAGCTGTGTTTGGCATTAAGTTAATGAGAGATACCGTATTCGGGATTTTATTTCCTCCACTCTCTATACTATGGTTACAATTTTTAATCGGGGCTCTCTGCTTCGCGCTCGGATTTTATATCTTTGGTGGTTTCGTCTTACACCGAGATCGTAAACGAAATAAAGTACAAGCTCGCTTTCGAAGATAGGAAAGCCCTACTATTTACAAATAAAAAAATGAGACCGTTACAAGCGGTCTCATTTTTTTATTGGCAATAATGCTCTTGCCGTTTCAGGATAATCCGTAATAATCGCCGAAATATTCATATCAAAATATTTACGCATAAGTGTTTCTTCATTAATTGTATAGGGCCGAACCTCTACATCACTTTCCATCGTTAGTTCGGCAACAGCATCTTGAAGATAACGATAATTAGGATGCACTGCTGTAGCCCCCATTTTTTTTGCATATGCCCACGGACTATGCAAACCTTCGCGATATAAAATCGCTGTTTGAATATCTGGAGCCATCATATGACACCTTTTCATACTGTAATGATTAAATGAAGAAAATATAACACGATCTTCTAGATTAAATTTCCGTACAAGCGTTATAACTTCTTCTTCTAAACCTCTGTATGGAATTTTATTATTTTTAAGTTCAATATTAAGTAACAACTCTGTTTTTTCAATCCATTTTAACACCTCTTCTAAAAGAGGTATTTTACAAAATCCTACTTTATCACCAAATTTATAACTCGCATCTAATTTACATAAATCCTCATATACATAATTTCGAACCGCACCTTTTCCATTCGTTGTCCGATTCACTGTTTCATCATGAATGACGACAACCTTTCCGTCTTTCGTTAATTGAACATCCAGCTCAATTCCATCTGTCTTAAAAGATTCAGCTGCTTCAAATGAAATCATCGTATTTTCTGGGTACGTTCCCGCTGCACCACGATGCGCAAATATAAGAGTCATCCTCACTCCCCCAATCTTATGCTATACTATACGAAAAAGGAGGTACTTCTATGAGACCATTACAAATTTCTCCAGACACTGCAGTCCGCCTATCAAAAGCACTAGGTGTTCCACTTGAACAACTTATGCATATGCCGCAGCACATTTTAATTCAAAAGTTAGTTGAATTAGAAAAACAAAATAAAGACGAAGAATAATACAGTCCTGTTTCGCAGGACTTTTTATTATTTTCTATTATATCATGGATGGCTTCCTTGCTAAAATCCCTCATTGGATATACCATGATTCAATTTAACCTTCACTTCGAACATGTACAATAAAAAGACCAACGAATTCTAACATTCATTGGTCATTAATTAAAAAGTTCATTGGTTTTAAATTTACTATCGAGTATACATTTCAAGAATTATTAAGCTTTATTAAAACTTAAATCCCTTACTTCTTCTATTCTCAGCTAGCCTTATGTTCAAGTCTCAACTTATCCGCAACCATTGCGATGAACTCAGAGTTCGTAGGTTTTGCTTTTGACATAGATACTGTATAACCGAATAAGGACGAAATAGAATCGATATTCCCACGACTCCATGCTACTTCAATTGCGTGACGGATTGCACGCTCGACACGGCTTGCTGTTGTATTATATTTCTTCGCGATATCTGGATACAATACTTTCGTAATAGATCCCAGTAATTCGATGTCATTGTACACCATAGAAATTGCTTCCCTTAAGTACATGTACCCTTTAATATGAGCAGGCACACCAATTTCATGAATGATACTCGTAATGCTTGCATCTAAGTTTTTCGGTTTTCCATCTACTGTTGTTGCTGATCGGAAAGATGGCAGTGGACGTTTAATAGTAGCGTTCGCTTTACCGCTCACTTGACGAATATGACTCGTTAAATTCTCCATATCAAATGGTTTTAATATGAAATATGACGCACCTAAGTCAACTGCTTTTTTCGTCACATCTTCTTGTCCAAACGCTGTCAACATAATTACGCTAGGCTGTCTTAACCTTTCAATATGGCGCATTTTCTCTAGTACAGCTAACCCATCTAAATGTGGCATAATAATATCTAATACAAGTACATCCGGCTGCTTATCTTTTAATAAATTTAAACACTCTTGACCATTATAAGCAGTACCAATTACTTCCATATCCTCTTGAGCAGCTACATAACTCTCTAGCATTGATACTAATTCTTTATTATCATCCACAAGACATACTTTAATTTTCTCCACAGCTTTTCCTCCCTTACCGAATCGATTCTCCGACATGTGTATCCTTCTAGGCTACATGAATTGTTCGACAATTGTGTGAAAATTCCCTTTTAAAGTTTGTTACTTTCCGATAAAATCACAAAAAAATATGTTTATCGTTTAATTATTCCTTTTCGCAACACATTCCATCATAGAAAAACAACGAAACGTTCAACCCTTTCCTTTTATTTTACAACAAAAAACACCTCTTGCGGAGCTTTTACAAAATTTCAACGAATTTTTCAATAGAAAAACGAGCTAATTATTAATTAGCTCGCTTTTCTTTCTTGATTATAAATGTTAATTCCAGCCTCATGTAACATCCATTCAATATGAACACCATATCCTGATGTTGGATCATTTACAAATACATGTGTAACAGCGCCAATTACCTTTCCATTTTGTACAATTGGACTTCCGCTCATCCCCTGTACGATACCACCTGTTTTCGCTAATAAACGTTTATCTGTTACTTTTATTACCATGCCTTTTGTTGCCGGAAACTTTTGCGGTACTGTACTCACAACTTCAATATCAAACGCTTCCACTTTATCTTGATCAATAACCGTTAATATTTTTGCCGGTCCTTCTTTTACTTGATGAGATAGTGCAATAGGCATCGCTTTATCCATTACGCCATTTGTCATATTTGTATTCAATTTGCCAAAAATACCAAATGGACTATTTATTGTAATATTGCCAATCACTTCACGATCAGGTGAGAACCTCGCTAATTTCTCCCCTGGATTCCCATGACTACCTCTTTCAATTGATGTAACTGTCGAACGCATAATTTGTCCATCTTCGACTTGAATCGGCTTTTTCGTATCATTATCAGAAATAACATGACCAAGTGCCCCATATTTCATAGAATCAGGATGAACAAATGTCATTGTTCCGATTCCAGCTGCCGAATCACGAATATATAAACCAATGCGATAAGACGATTCTCCACTGTCTTTTTGTGGTGTTAGTTTAGTGCGGATATGCTTTCCATCCCTTAGCAAAACGAGATTAAGCGGTTCACCTGTTTCCCCACTATTATGAATAAATGGTGCTACATCACTCATTCTTTCAATTGTTTTACCATTAATTTCAGTAATCATATCTCCAATTTGCACACCAGCTGTTTCACCAGGAGATACTTTCCCTTTTTCAGTTTGAATTAAATGATGGCCTACAACAAGTACCCCTTTTGTGTTTAACTTTACACCAATTGATTGTCCACCTGGAATAACTTTGAAATCTTTTAATACTCTCACATTTACTTTTTTCACTGGAAAACCAGCAAGCTGAAACACCATATCTGCTTCACCATTTTGATGAGAATTTACCATAAGTCCTTGTTTTTGTTCATTTGAACTTACTGTAAACACATGACGATCTGTAGATGAAGCTTTAAATACTGGTAATGAAGCTATTTCTGATTGTTGTCCTTCAAAAACAACAAGTTGCTTCGGAGATGAAATAAACGTCCGAAGCGGTTTAAAACACCCAATAAAAACTAAAGAAACAAGGAGAAAAATACCTATTATTTTGCGAAATCTTTCTAATTTCAATTTGTTCACTCTCCTCGCTCCTACCCCACATTCAGCCTTTTGGCTTCACTTTTTAATCTCTCCTTGCAATGCTTTATTTATAACCGGAAGAATTAAGAAATCATCATTTGAGAAAAAAAGCTATCCATTACTGGATAGCCTCTGCTGTCTGTTTAAAATGATGCGCTTGCGTAAGTAATTCTTTCGCATGTTCTGTCGTTAAATCTGTAATTTCCACACCAGAAATCATTCGAGCTATTTCTGTTACTTTATCCTCCATAGTTAAAACGGTAACTGATGTAATTGTTCGATCATTTGCTACTTGTTTTCGAATAAATAAATGCGAATCCGCCATTGAAGCTACTTGAGGTAAGTGCGTAATACAAAGTACTTGTGAGTTTACTGATACTCGATAAATCTTTTCCGCAATAGCCTGTGCGACCCGGCCACTTACACCAGTATCCACTTCATCAAAAATAACAGATGCAACACCTTGATGCTTAGAAAAAATGCTTTTTAAAGCTAAAATAATACGGGATAACTCTCCGCCAGAAGCAACCTTTGAAAGTGGTTTTAGCGGCTCACCCGGATTTGTTGAAATATAAAATTCCACATGATCGTAACCATCCGCTGTAAGTCTTACCGGTGCTCCCTCCACGAGAGGCTCTTCTGCATTTCCTTCTCGCTTCATAATTCTCACTTCAAATTTTGTTTTTTCCATATATAATTCTTTTAATTCCTGATGAATGGCATTTGTAAGATGCTCTGCAAGTTCATGACGCATATTACTTAACAACGTTGCTTCTTTCAGAATAACACTTTCTAATTCCTTCAACTGTTTCTTCGTCGTTTCAATATGAACGTCTTTATTTTCAATCGTAAAAATTTCTTGTTCAATTTTATCAGCATACGCTAAAATCTCTTCTACAGTATTTCCATATTTTCTCTTTAGCATACGAATTTCATTTAAACGCGTTTCAATTTCATCTAAGCGATTCGGATCATATTCCATCATATCGAGCTTTTCTCTTAGTTGATAGGCAACTTCTTCTAATAAATAATAACTATTGGCAATGGAATCATGATTTTCTTGATACACTTCATCTAAATGTGTAATACTCTCCATTTGTCCCATTGCGCTTCGTACATTATCTAACCCTTGTCCGTCAGCACTTAACGAGCGATACGCATCCCCTAATGCTTTGTAAATTTTTTCGAAATTAGAAATTTGCAATCGTTCTTCAGTTAAGTCATTTTCTTCATCTATCTTTAAATCCGCTTTACGGATTTCTTCATGCTGAAATTGAATTAAATCTAAACGATGTGCCATTTGTTGTTCATTTTCACTTAACGATTTCAACTGTTTTTTTAATTTCTCATAGTCAGCATATACGTTTTGGTATATATCTAATTGTTTAACGATACGCTCTCCATCAAAATGATCGAGCATAAATAGATGACGTTCTTCATTCATTAAGTCTTGCGTTTCGTGTTGTCCATGAATATCAACAAGTGTTTTTCCAATTTCTTTTAATACACTAAGGGTAACTAGTTTTCCATTTACACGACATACACTTTTTCCGTTTGCAGCGATATCACGCTTCAAAATAATCATGCCGTCTTCTATTTCTATATCCAACTCTTCTGCTTTTTCAATACATGGATGCTTATCATCTTCCACATAAAATAGCCCCTCTATCTCAGCTTTTTCTGTTCCGTATCGAACAAATTCTGCTGAACCACGGCCACCTACAAGTAAACTAATCGCATCAATAATAATCGATTTTCCGGCCCCTGTTTCACCACTTAAAACCGTTAATCCTTTTTGAAAAGAAATATTTAATGCCTCAATAATAGCAAAGTTTCTAATCGATAATTCCGATAACAATGCCCCATTCACCTCGTTATAAACTAATCCCCTATGAAGGGCTTTTCTCAGTTCTTTATTCAAATAGTCATACTATATGTTTGTATGTATAAATTACTTTTCTAACCGCTCCATTGTACCAAACATTTGTTTTACGGGTCAATCCACCTATTTCCTAATTTTATTCAAAGAAAATATTATATTACAATTAAGAATTCACGTTTTTAACCAATAAAAATATCCTGTTCACTTTCCACTTTACAGAGGAAAGCAAACAAGATTTTTTATTACAGCATATTTAAGAAACGATCAGAGACAACACCTGTATCTTCAGGTGTACGGCAAATAATTAAGCAAGTGTCATCACCACAAATGGTTCCGATGATCTCATCCCACTCTAAATGATCAATAAGTGCTCCAAGTGAATGAGCGTTACCAGGCAATGTTTTTAGCACAAGCATATGTCCTGCCGTGTCTAATTTTACAAATGAATCCACTAGATTACGTTTTAATTTTTGTAACGGGTTAAATCGTTGATCTGCTGGCAAACTATATTTATAGCGACCATCATGTAATGGCACTTTCACTAAGTGCAATTCTTTAATATCGCGCGATACTGTTGCTTGCGTTACATTAAATCCCTCATTACGTAAAATATCAACTAATTCATCTTGTGTTTCAATTTCTTTGTTCGCAATAATTTCCCTGATTTTAATATGGCGCTGACCTTTATTCATACATTTGCACCTCACACTATCTCTTACCATAGTTTAAACATTGGTATACTTCACTTATTTATGTTAACTTATAATTCGTTACTTGTACACAATTGTTTTTACAATCATTATACAATTACAACAAAAAGAGGAACAACATATGTTATTCCCCTTTCCCTTTTTGTTTTAGGACATCATGTGCCTCTGTAACTACTTGCTCAACAGAAACTGGAGAATGATTTTCGCCATTCTCACGTTCACCATGCCATTTCAGATGAATTAAAAATTCAATATTACCATCCCCGCCCGTAATTGGTGAGAATGTTAAGCCTTCTACGTCGTATCCTTCTTTTATAGCAAAGTCGACAATCATTTCTACGACAGCCTCATGTACTTTTCGATCGCGAACGATACCCTTTTTACCAACTTGCTCTCTTCCAGCTTCAAACTGCGGTTTAATTAACGCTGCTACATCCCCATTCGGCATAAGCATTGTTTTTAAAACTGGCAATATAAGTTTTAATGATATAAACGAAACATCGATACTAGCAAATTGCGGTAAACCACGTTCTAAGTCTGCTGGTGTTACGTAACGGAAGTTCGTTCGTTCCATTACGACAACGCGCTCATCTTGACGCAATTTCCACGCAAGTTGATTGTACCCTACATCTAATGCATAAGATAATTTCGCTCCATTTTGAAGCGCGCAATCGGTAAAGCCACCAGTTGATGAACCAATATCTATCATAACTTTATCTTGTAAATCAAGATGAAATGTCTCTAATGCCTTTTCAAGTTTATAACCACCACGGCTTACATACGGCATAACTTGCCCCTTCACCGTAATCTCTGTATCTTGTGGGATTTTCTCCCCTGGCTTATCCAATCTCATCTCATTCGCATATACAAGGCCGGCCATAATGGCGCGTTTTGCTTTCTCACGTGTTTCTATAAGCCCTCGCTCTACTAATAGTACATCTACTCTTTCTTTTTTCGCACTCATTTGTTACGCCCTTTTTTGTTTTGATGGAATCATTGTATGAATTCGGTCTACAACAGCATCTGTCGTTAAACCGATTTCTTCTAATAATTTTGGTACACTACCGTGTTCTATGAAACGATCTGGAATACCCATTCGTTCAACTAACGCACTATGGTACCCGTTCTCAGACGCAAATTCAACTACTCCTGTTCCAAAACCACCAATTAAGCAAGCTTCTTCAATCGTTAAAATTGGTATATTTTTTCCTAAGAGATCATGTAAATATGCTTCATCCATTGGTTTAATGAAGCGAGCGTTCACTACTTTCACTGAAATACCAGCCTTTTCAAGACGCTCAGCCGCTTCCATTGCCATTGGTATTGTCGTACCAAATGTTAAAATAGCTGCTTGTGTACCTTCTTTTAACGTTTCCCATGAACCGATTGGAATCGCCTTTAATTCTTCATCCATATGAACGCCAAGTCCATTACCTCGCGCATAACGTAATGCGATTGGTCCATCTTCATATTGCATCGCCGTGTACACTAAATGTTGCCCTTCATTTTCATCTTTTGGCATCATAAGTACCATATTCGGCAAGTGGCGTAAGAATGAGATGTCAAATACACCTTGATGCGTTTCACCATCTGCTCCTACTAAACCAGAGCGATCAATTCCGATGAAAACATTTAAATTTTGGCGGCATATATCATGAACAACTTGGTCATAAGCTCTTTGTAAAAATGTTGAATAAATAGCTAAGAATGGTTTCATACCTTGCGTTGCCATACCCGCTGCCATTGTTGTAGCATGCTGTTCTGCAATACCTACATCAATCATACGATCTGGGAATTCTTTTTGGAATTTCTCAAGTTTCGATCCAACAGGCATTGCAGGTGTAATTGCAACGATACGCTCATCCGTTCTCGCTAACTTAAGTACTGTTTCACTAACAACAGCACTCCATGCTGGTGCAACTTCTTTCGGTTTAACGAAGTCACCTGATTCAATTTTATAAGGTCCTGTTCCATGCCAAGTGCCAATAACATCACTCTCAGCTGGTTTGTAACCTTTTCCTTTTTTCGTAATAACATGAACAAGCACTGGGCCTTTTGTTTTCTTTGCATATTGCAACGTTTCGAATAACTTTTCATAATCATGTCCATCGACTGGACCTAAATATGTAAAGCCTAACTCTTCGAAAAAGACACCAGATACTAGTAAATATTTAAGACTATCTTTTATTTTCTCTGCTGTCGCAGCAACTTTCCCACCGACAGCTGGGATTTTCTTCAAAATATACTCTAGCTCATCTTTTACCCAATGGTATTTTCCTGCGGTACGTAGACGTCCAAGCACATTATGAAGCGCACCAACGTTTGGCGCAATTGACATTTCATTATCATTCAAAATAACAATCATGTCTGTTTTTTCATGTCCAATATGGTTCAATGCCTCTAAAGCCATTCCGCCCGTTAAAGCGCCATCACCAATGATTGGTATAACATATTCTTTCGTTTTCTTTAAATCACGTGCTAGAGCCATTCCCATTGCAGCAGATAATGATGTCGAGCTATGGCCAGTTTCCCATACATCGTGCTCACTCTCACAACGTTTTGGGAAACCACATAGACCTTGATATTGCCTTAATGTGCCGAATTCTTTTGCACGTCCAGTTAAAATTTTATGTACATAGGATTGATGTCCTACATCCCATAAAAATTTATCTTTCGGACTATCAAATAATTTATGCAGAGCAATTGTGAGTTCTACTACACCTAAATTAGGCGCAATATGTCCACCTGTTTGAGAGAGCTCTTCAATTAAAAACTTACGAATATCCTCACTCAATCCCTCTAGTTCACTGATAGACATCTCTTTCAAAAAACTAGGGTTTTGAATTTGCGTTAGATCCACATGGATCACTCACTTTCATTTCATAATCTGTCAACATGTCAAATATTATAAAAAACATTTACACAAAACAAGAAATTCTCTTTTTTTATTTTTCACCTTGTCCTGCTATTAACCAGTCTATTGCGCCCTAATCTTATTATAAACCATATTTCTTTAGGCGATGAAAAAAATAGCCGCTAACACGAAGTGATAACGGCAATGTAATCTACATATATTTTTGCCAATAACAAGAAAAGAAAAACCTTTTCCTACATTTATATCATAAAATGATGAATGACTCAACAAATGAAAACGCTGTTATATTAGTTATTACGTTTTGCAATCAAATCGCAAATAGATAGTAAATATTCATCTTGTAATTGCAAGGAACTAATAGCATCTTTTGCTTTTGCAATCGTTTCTTCTAAAATATCCTTTGCTCTATCTACAGTAAATAACGTCGTATATGTGCTCTTTTCGTTAGAAACATCACTACCAATCGGTTTTCCAATCTCTTCTTCGGTTCCTTCCACATCTAAAATATCATCTCGGATTTGGAAAGCTAGGCCGATATATTTCGCAAACTCAAGTAATTTTTCTTCCTGTTCTTCTGTCGCATCAGACAGTATCGACCCTGCAAGTACAGCGAATTCAAGTAGTTTTCCAGTCTTATGCTTATGAATATACTCCAACTCATCGATTGTAAGCTGTTTCCCTTCCGCTTCCATATCTGCCACTTGTCCGCCAACCATTCCTTCTGGCCCTGCCGCTTTTGCAAGCTCAAGTACAAGTCTTACTTTTTTCTCAGCAGAGATTTCCTTTTGTTCATATGCCATAATAACTTGAAAAGCATATGTCAACAAACCATCTCCTGCTAAAACTGCCATCGCTTCACCAAATACTTTATGATTTGTGGGCTTCCCTCTTCTTAAATCATCATCATCCATACAAGGTAAATCATCATGAACTAACGAGTATGTATGTATCATTTCAAGAGCACAAGCTGCACCTACACCAAGATTTTTTTCTTTACCAAACGCTTGTAATGTTGCAAATAAAAGTAACGGGCGGAGACGCTTTCCACCCGCTTCCAAAGAATATGCCATCGCTTCACGAAGTACATTTGGACATTGTAATTCATTTGCATAGCTTACAAGCTTCTCTTCTACGAAAGTTTTACTTTCTTTCAAAAAAGTATCAAAAGCAATTGTCACTATGCTTCATCTCCTAAAGCAGTAAACGGTTCAAGCTCTCCATCTTCCCCAAGAATAACTGCCATTTGTTCTTGTACGTTCTTCAACTTCTCATCACACAGCTTAGATAATTCCATACCCTCTTTAAAATAAGAAATTGCTTCTTCTAAAGGTACGTCACCTTGCTCTAATTTAGAAACGAGGTGCTCAAGTTGCGAAATTGCCTCTTCAAAGCTTAATTTATTTTCCATTATTCAATTCACGCTCCTCTATTCCTGATACGCTACAATCTAATATTCCATCTTGTAATTGAACTGAAACAGCATCTCCAAGGCTAACATCTTTCACACTTTTTAACACTTGCTTCTCTTCATCATATACAAGCCCGTACCCTCTCATCATTACTTTAAGCGGACTTAGCGCTTCAAGTTTTTGAGCAGCTCTTACAAAGGCAAATTCTTTCGTTTGGAGTAACGTTTGCATTTCACGTTGCAATTGCTTTTGCAATGTTTCAACTGCTACCTTTGTTTGCATAATTTTTTGAGATGGGTGGTGCTTCTCTAAATAAAATGAAAGCTGTTTTAACTGATTTACCTTTTTATCAATATAGCGCTCTTTCGCTAACACAAGCTGTTCTAACGCTCTATCCAATTGCTCTTCTTTTTGCTCATATACTTGTCTTGGATAACGGAACGCATAAGATTTTTGCAATACTTGTAGTTTTTCTTCTTTTTTATGTACTAACTCTCTCATTGCTCTTTGCAACCTTAGAGTTCTTTGTAATACCTTTTCTTGTAACTCGATAATATTAGGCGCTGCCAGCTCAGCCGCTGCAGTTGGTGTTGGTGCTCTTAAATCGGCAACAAAATCCGCAATTGTAAAGTCTGTTTCATGGCCTACTGCTGAAATAATAGGAATCTCACTCTTGAAAATAGCTCTTGCAACCATTTCTTCGTTAAACGCCCACAATTCCTCAATAGAACCTCCACCGCGCCCAACGATTAGGACATCTATCCCTTCCATTTCATTCGCTGTACGGATCGCTTGTACAATTGAGGGAGCTGCTGACTCCCCCTGTACAAGTACTGGAAACACAATAACATTTCCAATTGGATAACGACGTTTAATCGTTGTTATAATATCACGAATCGCTGCTCCTGTTGGTGACGTAATCACACCTATTGTTTTCGCATAAGGAGGGATTGTTTTTTTATAAACTTGAGAAAACAATCCTTCTTCCTCTAAACGAACCTTTAATTGTTCGTAAGCTAAATGCAGGTTTCCGACTCCGTCAGGCTGCATGTCTTGAATATAAATTTGATAAGAACCACTCGCCTCGTAAACAGAGATTTTCCCTTTCACGAGTACCTTCATCCCATTTTCAGGTCTGAATTTAATATTACGATTATGACCCGCAAACATAACCGCTGCGATTCTTGCATTTTCATCTTTCAATGTAAAATACATGTGGCCACGGCTATGATTTTTAAAGTTGGAAATTTCACCTTTTAACCAAACAGACTGTAAATGCGGATCATATTCTATTTTTGTTTTTATATAGCGTGTTAACGCTGTAACGGTTAAATATTGTTTCTCCATTTCTCTCTCCTCATAGCCGACTCAAATTATTTACAAACGACACCTGCACGCTTAGCCGATTCAACAGTATTATGAAGAAGCATTGTGATCGTCATTGGACCAACACCCTTTGGCACAGGTGTAATGTAACCTGCAACATCTAGCACGTTGTCAAAGTCAACATCACCACAAAGTTTCCCTGTTTCTAAACGGTTTACACCAACGTCGATTACAACTGCTCCTTCTTTTATATAATCAGCTGTTACCATTTTAGGTCGTCCTACTGCTACGATTAAAATATCAGCTAATTTCGTTAACTCTTTCATATTTTGCGTCTTAGAATGACAGTATGTGACAGTTGCATTTTCATTTAAGAACAATTGTCCCACTGGCTTGCCGACAATATTACTTCTTCCAATTACTACAACATGTTTTCCTGAGATATCAAGATTTGTTTCTTTTACTAACTCTACAATACCATGCGGTGTACATGGAAGGAATGTATCTTGTCCCGTCATCATACGTCCTACGCTGATTGGGTGAAATCCATCTACATCTTTTTCTGGTGAAATTCTTTCAATGATAGCTTTTTCTTCAATATGTTTTGGTAAAGGTAATTGCACTAATATGCCATTAATGCGGTCATCGCCATTTAAGCGATCGATTTCAGCAAGCAAACGCTCCTCCGTAATTGTTTCAGGAAATTCAATTAGCTCTGAATAAATTCCTACTTGTTCACAGCCCTTTTCTTTTCCTTTTACATAAGAACGAGATGCTGGATCTTCTCCAACTAAAATAACTGCTAATCCTGGTACAATCCCTTGCTCTTTCAACTTCACAACTTCTTCTGTTAATTGTGCTCGTTTTTTCTCCGCAACTTCATTTCCTTTGATGATTACTGCTACCATTTTAAGATTCCCCCTTAAAGAAATTACAGTGTATCTTTTATATTAGATAAAACGCCGTTAATAAAACGACGAGATTCCTCATCCCCAAATGTTTTAGCAATTTCAATTGCCTCGTTAATTGTTACGTTGTGTGGAATTTCTTCCATGTATTTCATTTCATACACAGCTACACGTAAAATACTGCGATCAACAATACTAATACGCTCAAGCTTCCACTTTTTTAAATTTTGACGAATCGCTTCATCAATTACTTCTTTATTTTCTACAAAACCTACAACAAGTGATTCTAGAAACTCATTTGTTTCTTCACCTTCATCTAGCGTGTTTTCCACTGCTACTTTCGGTTCTAATTCACCTGTAATATCCATTTGATATAATGCTTGCATAGCTCTTTCTCTAGCCGTCCTACGTTTCATTGTAACTCTCCTTTATGCTTCAAGTCTTTCCTTATGCTTTGTTATATTATTATAATTTATAAGCCGTCAATTCACTTACTCTTACAGTTTTCATTGATTTTCCAACCTTATAATACAATGATAATAACACAATTTATCGTTTCACACACGGGTTACAAGGCTGAAAAATAATAAAAAGATTAACTTCAAGTTCCATATCTTATCACAATGTACGTTTTTTGGTAAAACGAAACATTTTCTTTTTTATTTCTCATTTTTTGAAATAGTATAATAATTAGAGGGTTATAATTTGTGAAGAAATGAAACGATAAAAAAGATGCCTATGTTACTAGGCACCTTTTTCATTCTTACACTGGTTCGATTTCTGTTTTTTGTGTTTCGAATGTTACGCCAACGATGTGAACATTCACTTCTTTTGGCTCAAGCCCTGTCATTGTAAAGAGTGCTTGGCGAATGTTGTCTTGAATCTTTTGTGCAACAACTGGAATTGCTACGCCAAAATACATTACAACATAAAGGTCAACGATAATATCTTCGTTTGCTAATTCAACCTTTACACCTTTACCATGATTTTTCTTACCTAACTTCTCAACAACATCTGTAGCAAAATTACCACGCATTGCCGCTACGCCTTCTACCTCAGCAGCTGCAATACCTGCGATTACTTCAATTACTTCTGGTGCAATTTCTACTTTACCAAGAGTTGTATCTTGACCCATATCTAACATATGTTCAGCCATGAAAAAAACCTCCTTTAATGTATCACTGCGTCACAAGTTCATGCTCTTCCAAAAATTTCGTATTAAACTCACCTTTTACAAAATCAGGATGATCTAACAATTGCAAATGGAACGGGATTGTTGTATGTACGCCTTCAACGACAAACTCACTGAGTGCACGCTTCATTTTTGCAATTGCCTCTTCACGTGTTTTTCCGTGAACAATTAATTTAGCAACCATCGAATCATAGAAAGGTGGGATTGAATATCCCGGATATACAGCTGAATCGACGCGAATACCAAATCCGCCTGGTGGCAAGTACATTTCTACTTTACCTGGAGATGGCATAAATTTTTTGGCAGGGTTTTCCGCATTAATTCGGCATTCAATTGCCCAACCATTAAATTGTACTTCTTCTTGCTGTAACGATAACTTTTCTCCAGAAGCAACAAGAATTTGTTCTTTAATTAAGTCTACCCCTGTTACCATTTCAGTAACTGGATGCTCAACTTGGATTCTCGTATTCATCTCCATGAAATAAAAGCTTTTCGTTTTATATTCATAAATAAACTCAACCGTACCAGCACCTGTATAATCAACCGCTACCGCTGCTTTAACTGCCGCCTCACCCATCTGCTTACGCACATTTTCATCAAGTGCTGGTGATGGACTTTCTTCTAGTAGTTTTTGCAAGCGGCGCTGAATCGTACAATCACGCTCTCCTAAATGAATGGCATTTCCGTGTGTATCTGCCATTATTTGAATCTCAACATGGCGGAAATCTTCAACGTACTTTTCTAAGTATACACCAGGGTTCCCAAAAGCGGTACTAGCTTCTTGCTGTGTAATTTGAATTCCTTTTACAAGCTCCTCTTCATGACGCGCAACACGAATACCTTTTCCGCCGCCACCTGCAGTCGCTTTAATAATAACAGGATATCCAATTTGATTCGCAAGTTCGATCGCTTCTTCGGTATTTTTAATAATTCCTTGTGAACCTGGTACAATCGGAACCCCTGCTTCTTTCATTGTATCACGAGCAACGTCTTTTGTGCCCATCTTTGAAATAGCTTCTGGACTTGGACCGATAAAAATTAAGTTACACTCACGGCATAACTCTGCAAAATCTGCATTCTCTGCTAAAAATCCGTATCCCGGATGAATTGCATCGCAGCCTGTTAACTTCGCAACACTAATAATGTTCGTCAAATTTAAATAGCTTTCTTTCGAAATCGTTGGTCCTACACAATACGCCTCATCAGCAATTTGTACGTGAAGTGACTCTTTATCCGCTTCTGAATAAATTGCGACTGTTTCAATATCCATTTCTTTACAAGCACGAATAATTCGTACAGCGATTTCCCCACGATTGGCTATTAATACTTTTTTTATCATCACAAAGACTCCCTTATTACGCTTTTACAAGAAATAGCGGTTGTCCATACTCAACAAGCTGTCCGTTATTAACAAGAATCTCAACAATTTCTCCATCTATATCTGCATCGATTTCGTTAAATAACTTCATAGCCTCGACAATACATACGATAGAATCTTTCGATACTCTATCCCCAACACTTACATATGGAGGCGTATCAGGAGAAGAAGAAGAATAGAATGTACCTACCATTGGTGATGTAATTTTATGTAGGTTTTCATTCTGAACAGCTTTTTTCTCTTCTTGTTTTGGCACTTCCACTTGTGCTGCCGCTACTGTCGTTTCAACTTCAACAGGTGCTACTGGTTGCACGGCTTGTTTTGCTACAGGCGCTTGCACCGCAACAACTTCATTGCCACGCTTTTTCATTTTGATTGTCGTACCATCTTTTTTGTATTCAAATTCATCAATATTAGAGCTATCAATTAATTTAATTAATTCACGAACTTCTTGAATTTTAAACATGTAAAATCCACTCCCATACTCTTGTTTGTCCCGTTTTTACAGATTTCTCTTCACTAAAACTAGATTGACTGTAAAAATACGATGTACTCTATTAGAAAATGCATTTCATTTACTAATAGAAATAGTTACTATTTCCATCTTACGATAAATTTTTTAAACATTCCAATTTATATTTCTTTATAATAAATCGAAACTCCTGTAAAAATATTATTCCAATAAAAATTTATTACCTAGTAATAATACCAAGTTTCACACAAAATTGGCAAGACCACTTCCGAAAAAACATTCCTTACTTTTCAAAATACTATAAAGTAAACCTACCATTACCGCTTTACTCGTCACCTCATCTATAGTCAATAACGTATTTTTACCAAATATTATTTTTTTGTTTACACGTCGTTCATCATTCCTTCATATAAGAATAGTATGTTCAAAGTGTAGAAAATATATCGTATCGAGGTGTGGACATATGATATGGCTCATTCTCTTCTTACCTGCCGTAATGGTCTGGGCATTCGTTCTCTTCATCCACGTCAAATCCGGAAAAAGTAATCATCACTACCATGAACCGCTAATCTTTTACTCACAACGTATTTCTCCGTTCCGAGTTGAACATAGTAAAAACAAAGACGAAACAGAAAAAAGCTATCGAAAATGATAGCTTTTTTCTATTATTATTTTTATCTAACTATTTTCAAACAATCCGATTACTAAAAACGAATAATCCGCGGAGGAATTCCCCGCGGATTATTCGTTTTATTTTGTTGGTGGATCAAATTTTACACCTACATCTTTTGATCCGCCTTCACTTCTTACAAGTTGTATAATTTTATTCGCTTCTTTTTGTGAATGTTTTGCTGCTTTTACAGTTACTTTAATGTCAGTTCCATCAGCTCTTACAAGGGCATCTTTATATCCACCTTGAGATTTAATTACTGTCTCAAGTAATTCTTGCTTCGTTTCCATTGTAGTGATTGCATCAAAATTTTCTTTCGCTTTATTCTTTTCTGTTGCTGAAGCTTTTGTTGAACTCATCACTTCTTGTAATTTTGCTTTTTGTTCACTTCGCTGATCTTCCATTTGCATACGTAATGCTGTGAAATTTTCATCACTTGATTGAACTGTTACGTTAGCTTCTTTTTTGCTTGTTTCTTTTGTAGCACTCTCTTTTTTATCTGTTTCTTTGTTTGTTTCTTTATTTGATGTTTCCTTGTTTGTATTTTCTTTTTTAGGCGTTTCTTTAGGTGCTTCGTTTGTTACTGCTTTATCAGTACCTTGTTTTTCTTGTCCAATCTTTTCACCTGTTGCCGGCGATGCTGTATTCATTTTGTCTGGAGTTGTTACGTAATACACAGATAGTACAACAACTAAACTTAACATCGTTAATAGCCAAACCGTTTGTTTTTTTAACACTTTATTTCCTCCCTATCAATTTTTCGGTGAAACTGAAACGCGATGGGCTGGTACATCTAGTAGCCGTATGACAGCTTCTTTTACCATCGCTTTAACTTGTATATTATCCACTCCCTTTGCTACGACAAGAACACCTCGTACTTTCGGTTTCTCTGTTCGTAAAACAACGGGAGTTTCTTTATCCCCTTCACGTATAATGACTGTCTTTTCATCAAGAGACTCGTCTTCTACTTCCCTCTTGCCGCCTGTTTTATCTGTTTCACCTGTTGTTTGTGAACGTTTCACTGTATTTTTTTCTAATATTTTTTCCTCTGATGAATCTAAATTCACATTAATCGTTACATCTTTTACTCCTGCTATTTCTTCTAAGGCTGCTTTTAATTCTTGTTCATACGCTTTTTCATATTTTTCTACATTTGACATATTATCATTATTTTTTTGTCCAAAAGTTGGTACATCTTTTTCCTGGTTTTGAGTTTTTTGTTCTTTAAATACAGGTACTTCTTCTTTTTTACTTGAAAAAAAACTACTAGAAAACATAAGCAACATTCCAAGTATGAGTAGGACAAGTAAGAACTTAGGTGTTACCTTTTTTCCCTTCTCATTACTTTCTTTTTCATCTCCATTCAATAAGTTTCGAAAAAATGAGAACTTCGAATTTTTATCTTTATTGTCCATTTACTCTACCTGTCCTCCCTTCCATTTGAACTTGGATTTGTTTATTCTCTAGTTGCCACCTGCTTGAAAAGAAGTCTTTCATTTCTCCATTCGTTTCCTCTACTTTTTTCGGTGGTTCTTTCGTATTAATTTCAACTGGTTTTACTGTTTCGATTGCATCATTTTTACTACGTTCTTTTTCTTTCAACGTCACAACAACAGATTGAATATCTTTCGCTGACTTTACTTCCGCTGTGCTTTCCGCTGCGACTATTTGTATTTCAGAGACTGACATACCATACTGTTTCTCAAACTCTTTTCCTACTTCTTTTTTCATTTTGGTAGCCATCTCTTCTAAACTATATGCACGTGTTAGAGCTTGTATTTCTTTTTTCTTCGAATCTATTGAATTTTTTACAGATCCTTCTGCTACGTACTTCTCTTCATTAAAATTTGCGATTACTTCATTTACATCTGTTTGCAATAGTTTAAATAGAGGCGTTAAAATTAAAACAACTAATAATAGACTTACAACGAATTTAACGTACTTTTGCAAATTGGAATTTGGAAGAATAAGATGAAGCATTGTCGCTAAGAGTAAAAAAACGATAATATTTCTAATCCACTCTGTAACAAATTGCATACCCTTCACCTCCTACCGCATCATAAGTGTAATGTTCCCCGCAGCAATAATAATTGTGATACTTAAAAAGAACATAAACGATACGATAGCTAAGCAAGCAAATACATAAATAATGCTCCGTCCAATGATATCTAAACATTGAATAATTGCTCCGCCGCCAACTGGTTGCAATACTGCTGCTGCGAACTTATAAATAAATGCAATGCAAAAAATTTGAATCGCTGGAAAAGCGACAATTAAACATAGAATGACGAGTCCGATAATTCCGACTGTGTTTTTTAATAATCCCGACGCACTAATAACTGTATCCGCCGCCTCTGTAAACATTCTTCCTACTACGGGAATAAAGTTTCCTGTTACAAATTTAGCTGTTTTCACAGCGATTCCATCCGCAACAGCTGTCGCTGTTCCTTGTACAGATAATACGCCTAAAAAAATCGTTAAAAAAATACCGATAATCCCGACGCTAACGTTTTGCAGAAGCTTGGACAATTTCGTAACTTTATATTGATCACTCATCGTACTTACAATACTTAATATCGTTGCAAGTAATAAAAGTGGTAGAACGATATAATTCATCAAAAGCCCACTCGTATTCATTAAGAAGATGATAATCGGATGAAAAAACGATACGGATACAACACCACCACCTGTCGCTATGAGTGCAAGCAAGATAGGCAATAACGCTAATATGAAATCTACCATTGTTTGTATCGTTTCTCTTGCATATGTCATAACGACATAAAAGCTATTTAAAGCGAAAATAATTAGTACCATATATACAACTGCATCGGCTATTTTGCTTACGCTACTCTTTGAAAATGCAGATTGCAGTGATTGCAACAATGCACTAAAAATTGTGAGCATAATGAGCGTTCCGAGTAGTTTCCCATTTGCAACAAGTTCGTGAAATAAGTACTTTAATAAACCTAGCATCCACTCTTTTATAGAGATTTCTTTTTCTCCCTTTACAAACTCCATAAAGCTACCTTTTTGACTCTCTGGTAAGTAACCTCCATATTTTGTAACAAGCCCGTCCCAAAATTGCTTCACATCTTCAATTCCGAGCTTATCCAATTGTTGATCAACGACGTTTGTCTCTACAGGAGAAGCTTGTACAACAACTGGTAAAGAAAAGAAAAGGAAGCAAGCAAATAGCAGCTTAGCTCCAAACCCCCTCAACATTCACTCCCCCTTATCCCGTCGGTAAAAATCCGAGAATAGTTTCAATTACAACCGTCAAAATAGGGATCGCCATAACGAGAATTAAAATCTTTCCAGCTAATTCAATTTTCGAAGCGATTGCCCCCTGTCCTGCATCCTTTGTAATTTGCGCTCCAAACTCAGCGATATAAGCAATCCCAATAATTTTTAGCAACGTTTCTACATATACGTTGCTAACTTTCGCTTCACTCGCTACTCTCTCAATCATTTGTAAAATAGCGTGAATTTGATCGATTAAAAGAAGGAACATTACGCTACCTACGAACACAATAAATAATGACGTAATGCTAGATTTATGCTGATTCAATACAGCCGCTAAAAACGTAGCAACGAGGCCTAATCCGACAATTTGTATAATTTCGATTCGAACCGCCCCCTTTACTGGAAGAGAAAGACACTTTTAATCTTGTCGAATAGTGTATTAATTAAAAATGCGACATGAAATAAAATAACGACAAAACCGACGAGGATAACCCAATTTGCAATATCCTCACGCTTTAATTCTTTTAGTACAGTATGAATGAAAGCTAAAACAATGCCGATTCCGGCGATTTGAAATATTAATCCAACATCAATGGACATCGCCTTTCTCCCCCCTATAGCAGTAAAATTACAATAAGTAGCCCCGCTAGTACTCCTAAGCTCTTAATCATCTTTTCATATTGCAGCTGTAATGCTTTCGCTTCTTCTTCTTCTCTCTCTAAATGTGTAATACATAACCGAATATGTTTTTGTTGTGATTCACGATCATGTTGTCCGAGCGTTTCACCAAATTGCTGCAAAATCTCATACTCAGTTTGTTGAAATGCTGTTAGCTTCCAATTTTCTTTCAAACTATCTATCCAAGCTTCTCTAACTGTTTGTTCTCCACTTTCTAGCCTGCTAGCGAAACTTTGAAATATCCAATTTAACGGCTTCGGCATTTGTTTCACTAATCGCTCAGCGGCTTCAGACAATGGTGTATGCCCGTACATAATTTCTGCCTCTAATGATTGCAGTGCCGCTTTTAATAATCTAAGTTGCCTCGGTCTCTCACTGTATCTTTTGGCGTATGAAAACCCGAAAAAGGTGCTGACCGCAACGATTAACACTGCACCAAATATTTTCACCATACGCCCTCAGCCTTTCTATGAGGTAATACCGGTTTTCCATATTTATCTTTCACTTGCATAACTGTTCCTGGCCCTCTTGCTTTTGACAATTCCACAAACCTATCAAAAATGCCGAGCTCTAGCACTGCCTTTAATGATGGGCGTTTCACAACATCATCATAGGAAAATCCATGTGCACTTATAAAAAGCTGAACCCCTGCATGTACAGCCTCCATAATTGCTTCACTATCTTCTTTACGACCAATTTCATCCACAATTAATATATCTGGGCTCATAGAACGGATCATCATCATCATTCCTTCAGCTTTTGGACATGCGTCTAACACATCTACTCGTGTGCCAAAATCATACTGCGGAATTCCTTTCACACAGCCAGCAATTTCTGACCGTTCATCAACAATCCCTACTTTACACGAAGGTATTTTCGAAGCACTTACACCTTGACTCATGCAACGTGCTACATCTCTTAAAAGTGTTGTTTTCCCCGTTTGCGGCGGGCCAATTACCATCGTGTTTAACCATCGTGATTCATACAAATACGGTAAAAGTGGTTCAGCAATCCCTATTTTTTGACGAGCAATACGAATATTAAAAGAAGAGACATCTCGAATCATTTTCACTGTGCTTTTTTCTGTAATAACTTTTCCTGCTAAGCCGATTCTGTGACCTCCTCGGAGTGTCACATACCCACGCTTTAATTCTTCTTCCATTGTATAAATTGAGAAGTGACTTAACTTATTCAATAAGTAAATAGCATCCTCTGCTGTAACGATATAGTCATAAAAAAACACTTCACCTTGAGCAATACACTCTAGCGGTCTTCCAATTCGAACACGGATTTCCTCTAGAGCATCGTACTGCTTACAATTTTCCACTAACTGCTTCATCGTTTTTGGTAAAACTTCTAATACTTCTTTCATCAGCTTCGCCCCACTATACTCGACTTACTTATTTCAACAACGCGATAAAAATGCAGCCAATTCCAAGCGCTAGAAAAAAGAGTTTCAAGAAAGAGATCTCACTTGCCACACTCGCTATGCCTATTGTCATTGTTAAAATTAATACGGTCGGTCCAACAAACGCCAACATACCATTTATAAACAATGCTTTCTTCGCATCATTCACATAAAGCATAAGCAAAGCGGCGAATATTTCCGCGCTACCTGAAAACAACCGAAGCAGCCCCATTACAAGCACAGATGTTTCCATTGCCGCTAGCCACTGTTTCATTCTCCCACCTTCTCCCATAACGGTTACTAGTGCGTGTGCTAAAAAAGAATATATTTGTACAACCATATGCAGAGGTTGTCTATTTCAGAATTAAAAACATAATTTTTATCTACCGTCTATAATAATTTGAATATTCTTAATAATGATGGTATTTTATGGTATATTTATTGAAAAGGAGGGAAAATGATGCAACGAGTTACTTTATTACCACTCGATTTCCGTTATGCAAATGCGATTTTCAAGCTATCAAGTGATCCACATGTAAAAAACGCATTAGGAATAAAAGTAGAAACAATCGAAGACACGAAAGCATTCCTTCTTTTCGCCATAGAAGAAGAACGCCAAAAGAAGTCTTTATCGAGAGTGATTGTAAATGCAGAGAATGAAATAATTGGTCTCACCACACTTAAACATATTAATTACGAGAAGAAACAATCTCACATTGGCAGCTGGCTCGGCTATCCATACTGGGGAAAAGGATATAATGAGGCTGTAAAAAAAGAAATTTTTAAGATTGCTTTTTTAGACTTACAACTTTCCTATGTATTTGCTGGTGCTAAAACGAATAATATTCGCTCTTTAAAAGCACAAGAAAAACTACCTTATATTTCATTACATGTGGAAAACAAGTTTCCATACGAACACGCTGCACTAGAGAAAGAAGTAAGGTCATCTTGCTCTCTGCACGTCGTGTCACGTGAAAAATTTTTAAACTGGTTGGAATTACAAAATGAGGAGGAAAAATATGAAGGCATTGAAAATTAATTTAACCGTTGTAGTAGAATTAGCTCTTATTTATCTTTTTTCATCATTGGTCGGCTGGTCATTCATGGAAGCCTTTTTCCTTGGTAGTTTAGCAATATTTGCAATTACATGGCTAATTATTATGAGTAATCATAGAAACAACATTACGGATCACGCAATCAGTAAAACACTGACTGGCATTGAAACTGGTGAAATAAAACCATTTCAAATTATTTTAACTCCATATATTATGGGTACCCTTTCACTTGTCTTCGTTAGTTTTGTTATAACAGCGATTTATTATTTGCCCTATTTTCTATAAAAAAGCACTCGTGATAATCACGAGTGCTTTTCTACTATGCACGAGAAACGTATTTACCTTCACCAGTGTTGATGATAAGTGTTTCGCCTTCGTTAATGAAGATTGGTACTTGTACAACAAGGCCAGTTTCTAATGTAGCTGGTTTTGTTACGTTAGAAGCAGTATCACCTTTAATACCTGGCTCTGTTTCTGTAACTTGTAATTCAACTGTGTTTGGAAGTTCAACACCAAGTACTTCGCCTTGGTAAGTCATAATAGATACTTCCATGTTTTCTTTTAGGAATTTAAGCTCGCGCTCGATTTGTTTTTCACCAAGTTCGATTTGCTCATAAGTTCCGTTATCCATAAATACGTGAGACTCACCGCTTGCGTATAAGTATTGCATACGACGGTTTTCGATGTGTGCTTTTTCTACTTTCTCACCAGCACGGAATGTTTTCTCTTGAACAGAACCTGTGCGAAGGTTACGTAGTTTAGAACGAACGAATGCAGCACCTTTACCTGGCTTTACGTGTTGGAAATCAAGTACTTGCCAAAGGCCATTATCCACTGCAATTGTTAAACCTGTACGAAAATCGTTTACTGAAATCATGTAAAAAAATCCTCCTGTGTATTACAAAATAATAAGTTCTTTTGGTGATTTCGTAATTACTTCATTACCTTCACTTGTCACAATGATATCATCTTCAATACGTACGCCGCCAATACCTGGAATATAAATACCTGGCTCTACTGTTACAGCCATACCTGGTTCAAGTACTGTATCAGAACGGAATGCTAAACCTGGTGCTTCATGGATTTCAAGACCGATTCCATGACCAGTAGAATGTCCGAAGTATTCACCGTATCCTTTTTCCGTTATGTAATCACGCGTTAACGCATCCGCTTCACGGCCAGTTAAACCAGCTTTAATACCGTTCACACCACGTAATTGTGCTTCTAAAACGATATTATAAATTTCTTTCAATTTATCAGATGGTTCACCAACTGCAATCGTACGAGTAATATCAGAGCAATATCCTTTGTAATAAGCGCCGAAGTCTAATGTAACGAAATCTCCTGTTTCTATCACTTTTTCAGATGCCACGCCGTGCGGTAATGCCGAACGAAGACCTGAAGCAACGATAATATCAAACGAAGAAGATGTTGCTCCTTGTTTTCTCATGAAAAATTCAAGTTCATTTGACACTTCAATTTCAGATACTCCCGGGCGAATGAATGATAGAATATGTTCAAAGGCAGCATCTGCAATCTGTGCAGCTTCCTTTAATATCTTAATCTCTGAATCAGTCTTTATCAAGCGTAACTTTTCTACAAGCCCAGAAGTTGGGATAAATTCAGCATCGATCGCTTCTTTATGAGCTGAATAAGAACTATATGTAAGAGTATCTTGCTCAAAGCCAAGCTTTTGAATTCCTAATTCTTTCACTTGCTTTGCAACTTCATCGATAATTAATCCCGCATGCTGTACAATCTCGTATCCAACCGCTTGTTTAGTAGCTTGCTCTACGTAACGGAAATCTGTAATAAATTGAGCGCGGTTTTTCGAAATGAGTACAACACCAGCTGTTCCTGTGAAGTTAGCCATATATCTACGACTATGTTCATTTGTTAATAAAATACCGTCAATACCAGCCTCATCAAATGCACTTCTTAATCTTTCGATTTTCTCCATTACTTTATGCCTCCCTCAATTTCTCCATTAATGCAAATAACGCTAACTTATAGCCATAAAAACCAAATCCAACAATTTGTCCCGCACAAACAGCTGCCGTCACAGATTCGTGACGGAACGACTCACGCTGATGAATGTTAGAAATATGTACTTCAATAACAGGAATCGAAATGCTTGCAATTGCATCTCGAATCGCATAGCTATAATGCGTAAATGCTCCAGGATTTAAAATGATCCCTTCATATATATCTTCCGCCTCATGAATACGATCGATAATCGCACCTTCATGATTCGATTGGAAACATTCTAACTCCACTCCCATTGTTTCTGCTTCTTGCTTCATATCTGCTTCAAGTGTCGCTAGCGTGCCCTTTCCATATACATTTACCTCTCTGACACCGAGGCGATTTAGGTTAGGACCGTTTACGAGGAGTACCTTTTTCATATGCTTAAAACTCCTTAATATTAAATGTCTATATAACATTTTAACATAGGAGTTACTTGTTTGAATAGTTTGTCTTCTCTTCCCCTTCTCGCTCGGCCTTATTGGTATTTACTGCGTAAGAAACAGAGTATGCTATAAATACACCATACAATATAAAAATGCATATCGTCGTCACAATTGTTTCTTTCGGTAAATGGAGTGCACTTTTAATAGCAGGCGCTATTAACCCCACTCCGAAAAATAGTAACGCCCACCAAAATAGACCATAAATAATCCCTGGCAGAATTCCTTCAAACTTTGCCAAAAACGCTTTATACAAAAAGGCAATTAAAATCGAAAGTAGTCCCATACAAACAATTCCTGACACATTTCCCCATACCCCTTCTTTCCAACTTCCAAAGGCAAATGGTAGAAGTAAATAGTTCGGTCCCGCTTCTGTAAATGAAAATATATGAAGAAAATACCATATTCCTCCCCAAAAGAGTCCACCAAATAAACCAATTTGCACAAAATTTCTTGTTCCTATATGTTCTTGACTCACATCAACACCTCCGCTCAATAGTATGCCCGAAACTATTTTGAACCATGTTTAAATACTGCGAAATTTGTCTATAAAAAGAATAAGAAATGTCCGACTCTCGTAACATTTTTCCTTGTCATCTACTTGTATTTGTCGATAAAATAAAGGAAACTCGGTGATTGTCTTATTTCAAAACGACAGAACCCAGTATGACAATTGCCTCTTTTTCTACATAAGAGAGAAACAAATACAGGTTGGTGTTAACATGGCAGAAGAGTCAAAACAAATATATGGCGGGCAAGCAGTCATAGAAGGAGTTATGTTTGGCGGTAGAGAATATACTGTTACAGCGGTTCGTCGTAAAGATAAATCGATTGAATTTTATCGATTACCACGCGTTCGTAATAAAGCATTATCTATCCTGAAAAAAATTCCATTTTTACGAGGGATTGCCGCTATTGTGGATGCAAGCGCGAACGGGGCAAAACATTTAAACTTTGCTTCAGAACGATTTGATGTTCACCCAGAAGAAGATGAACAAATTGCAAATAAAAAAGAAGAACAATCGAAGTTAACGATGGTATTAGGAGTTGCAGCAGTTGGGGTTTTATCTTTCATATTCGGTAAAGTCATTTTCACAGCAGTTCCTGCATTACTAGCTGAATTAACGAGACCGATTTTCCCATCTCATACAGGGCAAATCATTGTCGAAAGTGTCATTAAGCTCCTGTTATTACTGAGCTATATATACTTTATTTCTTTAACGCCACTCATTAAGCGGGTATTTCAGTACCATGGTGCGGAGCATAAAGTAATTAATGCCTATGAGAATAATCTTTCATTGACTGTAGAAAATGTTCAAAAACAAACTCGCCTTCATTATCGTTGTGGCAGTAGCTTCATTATATTTACAGTCATTATTGGAATGTTTGTTTATTTCCTTGTCCCTACAGATCCACTTTGGGCCAGAGTGGTAAACCGAATTTTATTAATTCCAGTCGTTCTCGGTATTTCTTTTGAAGTGTTACAATTTACGAATCGATTACGCGATATTCCAGTATTACGCATACTTGGATATCCCGGATTATGGCTACAACTATTAACAACGAAAGAACCAACAGATGATCAAGTGGAAGTAGCCATTGCATCGTTTGAAGAATTATTACGTTTAGAAAACAAACAATAATTATTTAAAAATGGTGTTCAACTCCTTTCCTCATCGTTAATATACTAATTTTAATATATGTTTTTAGGAGGTGTTCCTTATGAACGGTCGTTCGTTTACTTTCGCTATATTTGTGCTTATTATCGGATTAGCAATATTCGGCCTTGTTTCATCTGTCATTACAGATCCAATGGGAGTGTTAAGAAATATTGGTATCATGTTGGCTGTCGTTGGTATCTTTTATTTACTCTACAAAATGTTTACAAACTCTAGCGGTTCAGCAAATTCGCAAAGCTCATATAAGCGCGCTGCAAAACAATCGAGCCGCAAGCATGGGAAACAAAATGTAGCCCCCCTAAGCAATTCTTTCTTTAAATCAAACGCTTCTAATGACAAAGGGAAAAAAGGGAATCTTTCTTCTTTAAAGCGAAAAAGAAAACAATCTCATTTAACTGTCATTGAAGGTAAAAAAAACAAAAAGAAAGACCGTGCTTCCTTTTAGGAAATACGGTCTTTCTTTATATTTTGCAGTACTTCTTTCAAGCTTTTATCTTTCATACTTTCAATTCGAAGATGATGATTTTCAAAGGGTAAATTCCGTGTTACATCATTCGGTACAACAACGCACGTTAACCCTGCCGCAATTGCTGCTTTCAATCCGTTTAACGAGTCTTCAAATACAACGGCTTCAGACGAATCTATCCCTAAACCTTCTATTGCCACTCGGTAAAGTGCTGGATCTGGTTTTACCTTCTCAACATCTTCTCTCGTTTTAATGACTTCAAAATAATCTCGAATTTGTAGCTCTTCCAAAAAAGGAATAACCCATTCTCTAGATGAACTGGAAGCTAATGCGATTTTTAATCCCATTTCTTTCGCTTCTTGTAAGTATTCTTTTACCCCGTCACGAGCTTCTGTTATTTTCATTTTCTCTTTATGTAAAGTTTTCACTTTTTCTTTTAATGCATGCTTGTTAAACTTCTCTTTTAATTGATCATTTAAATATGCATACAGTACATCATCTATCGTTCCAATACACTTTGCAAATTCCTCTAAAGGTAAATCTCCACCATACTCACGAACGGCGTCTCTGAAAGAGTGAAACCATATTGTTTCTGTGTCTACAATTAATCCATCAAAATCAAAAATAATTGCTTTCATAATTCTCCCATCCTTTTCGATTGAAATAAAAAAGGAAACGACATACGTTCCCTTTAATTACTTTTCTCTTCATTTGCTTTTTGAACACCACGAAGTGTTTCCACTCGAACCTCATCTTGTTCAAAGTATTGCACTAAATCACCAATGCGATCAATTGCTTCCCAGCTTAAATGATGTTCAATTCCTTCTACATCATTGTAAATCTTACTTTCATCCACACCGATAATACGCATAAATTGCTCTAGCAAGTCATGACGGTATACGAGACGTTCTCCAATTTTTTTACCTTTTGATGTTAATACAAGCCCTCTATATTTTTCATAAATTAGATATTCATCTTTGTCTAATTTTTGCACCATTTTTGTTACAGAGGATGGATGTACACTAAGCGCTTCAGCAATATCAGATACGCGGGCATAACCCTTTTCATCAATCAACAAATAAATTTGTTCAATATAATCTTCCATACTAGGGGTAGGCATCGGTTTCCTCCATCCAATTTCATTTTGCTCATTCCGTACGAAGCAATCAATAAAATGATACACCAGAAAGAATAACGTGACAAGTTGAAAACAAGCCTAAATATATAAAACAAAAAAGAATCTGTATTTGCATACAGACTTCTCTTAAGTAAAGTATTGTATTTCTGCATCAGGGAAAAACTTATATATATAACCTCTTATCGTTTCTTCCAATACTTCCGCATCATCTTTTTTATATACGTATTTCCCAATGCCGTACCGTCCCCATTTATATTTACGCTTCTCTTCATCCATTTCAAGCTTCGTACTCGGATAACGCTCTTGAATGACCTTTTTTGCTGGTTTTGTAAAGCGATGTTGAATTAATTCAAATGTTAAATTCGGTATGGACAAATCTTTTAGTGCATTGTACAGTCGTTCAAATAATTCACGGTATCCTTCTTCCCATCCTTCATGCATATAAAGTGGCGCAACTATAAAGCCAAGTGGATAACCAGCACCTGCTACTTTACGTGCTGCTTCAATACGCTCTTCAAAGGGTGACGTCCCCGGCTCAAAATTTTTAATTACATACCGTGAATTAATACTAAACCTAAAACGAGTTTTCCCATTATGTTTTGCATCTAACAAATGATCAACGTGCGAATATTTCGTAACGAAACGTAAACGCCCATGCTCACTTTCTCCAATAAATTCGATCGCCCGCTTTAATGCATGTGTTAAATGATCAATCCCAACGATATCTGATGTACAAGCAGCTTCAAACCTTGTTATTTCAGGTGCTCTTTCATCCATATATTGCTGTGCCTTCTCAAATATTTCATCAAGATTCACATACACGCGAACGTAAGGCTTACTCCCAAGTGTCGTTTGCAAATAGCAATAATGACAATGTCCCATACACCCTGTTGCAAGCGGAATTGCATATTCAGCTGACGGTTTTGACGTATCAAATTTTAATGTCTTCCTCACTCCAACGACAAGTGTCGCCTTTGCATTGCGATACTTTTGCAAATCATTTTCACCCGGCAAATTTCTAATTTGATTATGGGATGTCGTTTCACGAATCTCTAGTCCCATCTTCGTAAACTTCTCATACAGCTCTTTTCCAAGTGGATATTCAAGTGCCTTCGGTTCAAAGTAAACGAGTTTTGGCATAAACGGTTTCATATACTTCCCTCCTCTCGTTAGTATGGGGAACGTGGAAAAATTAAAACGCATTAAAGTTTTCCACGTTTTAACAGCCTTTCAAAAGGCTGTTTTTCTTCTGTCTAATTTTACAAATTGAAAAATTTCATAAAGAAAATAAGAAAAATGCAAAATAATTAAAGTTAATTGTTGACGTGATGCTTTTATTATCGGTATCATAAATCTTCGTGAGCAATTATTTTTCGTTATACGATTTTTTTATTATTACTGAATTTTTGAGAGGAGAAATTAGATGTCAGTTAAGAAGAAAACGCAAGTACGCACCGGCAAAATGGTACGTGAACTAATGTTAGCAGACGAAGATGTAAATGCTTCGCTAATTATGGTATATAGTGAAAACGGTGTAAACGCAGAAATTAAAATCGAGGGCTTAACGCCGAAATGTAACGAAGAATTATTTTTGAGCGGAAACGTGGATTGGAACAAGAGTGTTATTTATAAAATTGTTGATTTCACTGGAAACGCTGAAGTTGGTAAAGTTACATTAACAGCGATGAACAAAAATAATGTTTCTCTAGAAATAGAACGCGTTATGTGGAGTAAAGAAAATAAAGAGGCTGCTGAACAAGAAGAAACAGTTGTAGAAACTACTCCGAAAAAAGAAGTAGTTGTAGAAGCTCCAAAAGCAGTTACACCTGCTCCAAAGCCTGTTACACGTGTAGAAACACCTGCTACAGCACCAACACCGAAGCCTACTCCGGCACCGAAGCCAGTAAGTGTAGAAGCAGCTGTGGAATTATCTACTCCAGCACCTGTGAAACGAGAAGTACCAACTCCGGTTACAAAGCAAGAGACAGCACCGGTCGCGCCTGCAAAACCGAAGCAACCTGCTTTGACTGAAACAAATTCAAAACTACAAGAAAATTATGTGAAACTCGTGAAAAAGACAATTGAAGTTTGTCAAGATTACGAGCTTGGCATCGACATAGATGATTCTATTGAAGGCTTAAAAGAAGAACTACAAAGCCAAGGTATTAGCGTTACATTTGACAAAGAAATTATGGACGTTGTCAATCGCCTTCGTTCTTTACAAGATAAAGGAATCAAAGTAGAAAAAGTACTTAATTTACTATAAAAAAATAAGAGGCGGCAATTGCCACCTCTTATTTTTTATAATTCCATTCTTTACTTTCATACTTTTCTTTTGCTAACGTTTGCACTTCATGTAATTGTTCTTCTGTTAATTCATACGGAACAAGCTCTACATCTAATCCTTTTTCAAACCCAACCTCAAACGCTTTAATTAACTGCTCGATTGTAAACGTACGGTCTGTTAATTCATTAATTGCTACCGCTTTAGATGAGAACATACTCTTCATACGTTCTTTCACACGTTCATTCGGGAATAAAAACAGATCATATAACTCATCTAAATCTATTTCTAATGGAATCGACCCGTGCTGTAAAATAACGCCTTTTTGACGTGTTTGCGCACTACCTGCGATTTTTCTTCCTTCTACTACAATTTCATACCAAGACGGCGCATCAAAACATACGCCTGAACGTGGATTTTTTAAATTTTCACGATCTGCTTCTGTTTTTGGAACTGCATAATACGCTTCTAACCCTAATGCTTTAAAACCATCTAATAAACCTTGCGAAATAACACGATACGCTTCTGTAACTGTTTTTGGCATATTTGGATGATCTTCAGACACAATAACACTGTACGTTAATTCTTTATCATGTAGTACACCCCTGCCGCCTGTTTGACGACGAACGAATCCATATTTCTTTTCGTTAACTACATCCATATTAATATCTTTTTCAACACGCTGGAAATATCCGACTGTTAATGTTGGTACTTCCCATTCATAAAAGCGAATAGTTGGTGGCATTTTCTTTTCACTTTGCCAATTTAATAGACATTCATCTAACGCCATATTAAATGCCG
Organism: Bacillus paranthracis; assembly: GCF_001883995.1. Lineage (GTDB taxonomy): Bacteria > Bacillota > Bacilli > Bacillales > Bacillaceae_G > Bacillus_A > Bacillus_A paranthracis. The sequence continues at coordinate 488,101 of NZ_MACE01000018.1, forward strand.
GTGAACATTGACCAGAGTTAATATAACACCATTTTTCTTTTCCCATCCTGCACCTCATATAACCAATTATTTTTCACATTCTCTAGTCTACCAAATTCGACAAAATTTGTGAAAGAATACGAAATTTCTTCTTATATACAAATGAATCTGTTGCATAAATACATACGGGCATTATAATATTGAAAGTAGGATAAGAAAAAAGGGAGCGATAGAATCGTGTCAACAACTTGGATTATTTTATTAGCCGTAATCGTAGCGTTCATCGGTTACACTGTATGGATGTATTTCTATCAGAAGAAATTAATTACAACACTTTCAGAAGAAGAGTTTCGCGCTGGCTACCGTAAAGCACAGCTTATCGATATTCGCGAAGCAGACGAATATACTGCAGGGCATATTTTAGGCGCACGTAACATTCCGTTATCACAAATTCGCCTTCGTCATAAAGAACTTCGTAAAGATCAACCAGTTTACTTATACTGTCAAAGTGGATTCCGTACCGGTCGTGCGGCTCAATACTTAAAGAAACAAGGCTACAAAGATTTCTACCAATTACAAGGTGGATTTAAAACGTGGACTGGAAAAATTAAAAAGAAATAATAACATACAAAAACTAGCTGAATAATTCAGCTAGTTTTTTCATTTGAAAACTTTCCACGTTATTCTCACACATTTTGACAAAAATTCTTTTATAGACGCAAGAAAGACCCCTATCATTCTCACGCCCAAATAAAAAGGTTACGCGAATAACAGAAGTCATATTTATAACATAGTTTGTGAAAAGCTTTTCAGGTCAAGATTTTTTTCATTCTTATTATTTTCCCTTTATAATAAGAGGAAGAGGTGATACATATGGCCAATATAAAACAAATTGCAAAAACCGCTGGTGTATCCATATCAACTGTTTCTCGCGTCCTGAATAATCACCCTTACGTAAAAGAAGAAAAACGTAAGCGTGTTCTAGATGCTGTTGAAGAATTGAACTATGCCAAAAATATAAATGCTATTCATTTAATAAAAGGAAAAACATATACGATCGGTGTTATGCTCCCTTTCATTAACCTTCCATACTTCAGTACCATTATTGAAGGAATCGGTAACGAAGCGTTAGCAGCTGGATATCACATTAATTTATGTCAAACGAATTACGATAGTATCGAAGAAATTCGTGTTCTGGAAATGATGAAAATGAAACAATTCGACGGGATGATTATTTGCTCTCGAACGAGTTCATGGGAACAAATTGAAACTTTCGCAAAATTCGCTCCTATTATTTCATGCGAAAAAATGCACCACCCCCTCATTTCATCTGTCTACGTAGATCATTATGAAGGCTTCCGTCTCGGCACCGCCTATTTACTCAATAAAGGTCATGAAAAAATCGGGATTTGTTTAGCAAGAAAAACAAGTGTAAATTCTATGGAACGTGAAAAAGCGTTTGCTGATACACTTCGTAACGAAGGCAAAACGTTACATCCCGAATGGATTTTTCACCAATGCTATACAATGCAAGACGGTGCACAAATACTCCATCGTATTGTAAACATGAAAAATCGTCCAACCGCTATTTTTACAGCGAACGATCAAGTTGCAGCTGGTTTATTAACAGAGGCTCGAAAGCAAGGTCTTCGAGTACCCGAAGATCTTGCTATCCTCGGATTTGATAATCATGAAATTTCAAAGGCGTTAGAAATTTCAACAATTGAACATCCCGGTCTCGAAATGGGCTCACATGCGTTTTCTTTATTCCATAAACAAATCCAAAGCGAGCAAATTATCGGGAACGCAAAAGAGCTTTCATTCCATTTAATCGAACGAGATACTGTCTAATAAGAGCGTTACCTATAGCGCTCTTTTTCAGCTCTTCACCTATTGACTTTATATTTTTACTCGCATATAATAAACCTAACGAACGGTAGGTAGGGGATGAAAATGACAGCAAACCGCATTAAAGCTGTAGCACTTTCTCATTTCGCACGCTACGGCTACGAAGGAACTTCATTAGCAAATATTGCTCAAGAAGTCGGGATTAAAAAACCATCAATTTACGCACACTTTAAAGGAAAAGAAGAGCTATATTTTATATGCTTAGAATCCGCTCTTCAAAAAGATTTACAGAGCTTCACAGGCGATATCGAAAAGTTTTCCAATTCGTCTACTGAAGAATTGCTCTTACAGCTACTAAAGGGCTATGCAAAACGATTTGGTGAAAGTGAAGAATCAATGTTTTGGTTACGAACTTCTTATTTTCCGCCTGATGCATTTCGCGAACAAATTATTAATAAAGCAAATGTACACATTGAAAACGTCGGAAAACTTTTATTCCCTGTATTTAAAAAAGCAAGCGAACGAGATGAGTTGCATAACATTGAAGTAAAAGACGCCTTAGAGGCTTTTCTATGCTTACTTGACGGTCTTATGGTTGAACTACTATACGCAGGTTTAAATCGTTTTGAGACACGTTTAGACGCTTCTTGGAAAGTATTTTGGCGTGGACTTTCAAACTGACGGATTGCTCCTTTGCAATGCGTCGTTTTTAAGCCCTTTACCTAACGACTGGTAGGAAGGAGAAATGACATATGGCATGGATTTATGTAATCTTAGCTGGTATTATTGAAATCTTTTGGGTAATTGGATTAAAACACGCGGAGGCTCCACTTGAATGGGCTGGTGTTGCGTTATTAATTACAATTAGTTTCGTCTTATTATTTAGGGCTTATAAAGATTTACCTGTTGGTACTGTATACGCAGTCTTCACTGGAATTGGAGCTGGTGGAATCGTTCTTACAGAAATTTTCGTTTTCGGAGAGCCATTCTCTATCGTAAAAGTATTATTAATTGGTTTAATCTTCTTTGGCGTAATTGGTTTAAAGCGAGTAACAGAAGAAAAAGAAGAGAAGGAGGCCGCATAAAATGGCTTGGGTATTTTTAATTCTAGCTGGTATTTGTGAAATTATTGGTGTACTCTTTATGAAAGTAGCCACTGAAAAGAAAGGCTGGGCACCAAAAGTTATTTTAATCGCTAACTTCGGCGTAAGCTTCTTCTTCTTATCCCTTGCGATGAACACATTACCGATGGGAACTGCTTACGCGATTTGGACTGGAATCGGAACTGCCGGAAGTGCACTTCTAGGCATCCTTATTTTCCGCGAATCAGCGGATTGGCGTCGTCTTGCTTTCTTAAGCTGCATTCTATGCGGCGCTGTTGGCTTAAAACTATTAAGCTAACGTGAGGTGAATGTCATGTGGAAAGAAAAAGGGAAGCAACTGTTAGCATGGATCACACTTAGTATCGTCATTCTATTACAAATAAGTTTTCACATAATAGAATGGTTGTTTCATAAAGTAGTATCCATTCTCACATTCCTTCCTAACATGACACTTGAAATAATATCAATCGTCTGGTCCATTATTGCCTCCATTGCAATCGTCATTATATGGAGTATCGCCAGGCTATGGAATAAGTTATTTAAAAAGGACAGTTCTTCTGAAAAAGAGTAACTGTCCTTTTTTATATTCATTCAGACTTTCTGTAGAAGTTTGATGTGATAAGACAAAGAAGACCAACTATGACAATACTTATACCAATCACTTTATGCAAACTAGGAAATAACGGTGGTATATCTGAATAAACATTTTCTAATATGAGACCGATTGAAACGAAAAATACCCCTATTCTATATAACCATTTTCTTTTGTTCATCATTCTCCCCTCCTAAAATTTTTCATACACTCCTTTCTTTTGGACATACTACCTAAAAAAGGAGTGGATAATATGCAAAATTCTATACATAAGCAAATCCTATTTTTATTTTTCCTCTTTCTTATTCTCGTTATCGTTTTCAGCTTTATATTACATACTCCAAAAGATGTTGTACCGAATAGCCTCTCTGTTTATAAAGTGAAACTTTAATCAGTGGGGGTTTTGTTCATCCCCCACTGATTATTAGTTGAACCAATCGGACTTTTACGGACAGTTGATCCCCCACCTAACTTCTTTGCTTCCACTGAATTTTGAGGTGGGGGTCTTACTGCCCGTTAAAGCGGGATAAACTTTTACTTTCCTATTGTCGCTATTGAAGAAGGTGCCTTACATAAGGCACCTTTTAAAATTCTCTCTTCTCATACAATTTCACTGAAACGAAGATAGATATTATAAACATGCATATTGAACTAATGAATAACACGCTGTTATATAGTTGAATTTGTTCCATGCTGATTTCAAAGAACATGGTACCAATTGCTGTCGGTGCTATTAGTATGAAAAACGTAATAAAAGTAGCTTTTTTGTAGCTAACCCAAAACAACATCGGTAAGACAAAACTTAAATATATAAAAACAAAACCAGAAATCGTAATTACTGTTGTCGTTATAAATTCAACAGTTCCATCTTCAAACCGATTAATTACTACAGGACTAGACACTATCATACTTATAATAAAAATAATAAGTGCCATTATGTATTTAGCTAACACAATTTGCGTTCTTGCTAGTGGTAAACTATTTACTATTACTTCACTATTATATTTTTTATCGTCATTAAATGTTCTTAAAATTGCTATAACTGGAATTATAGCTGACATAATTATGTAAAAACTTTTCATGTCTATTAATGTCATATACATGAAAAGAGGATATATTAAGTGCCATATTAAATACTTCCATTGCACGATAAAGTCTTTTATTATAAGTTGCTTCACAATCGCTCCCTCCTTATAAATCACGCTCATTGTATAAGTTAATTGAGAGTAACATGGATATAACATACAAAATAAGAAGCCCTGCTATAAAACAAATATTTACGACTAGACTCGTGCTCCAAGCATTTTCTACATCTAACCATTCACTACTTACAATCACTCCACTTAATCCACCAACTATAATTCCCATAAAATAAGCAACCTGTTTCGAACTGCTATATTCTACCGAAAATTCAATTGGTAGTACGATCATGCTATAAACCAATCCTCCCGTTATTCCGCCAAGAATCTCTCCCCACAGCATAAATCCAGTTATATGTTCATTTTGCAACTGAATTAGACCAACTAAAAGTGAGAAAATCACACCTAAAAGAACTAAAATGCTTACAAATACGTATTTTGCTACGATAATGTCTTTACGATCAAACGGTAAACTATTTAATATTTTTTCACTCTTACTTCTAGCCTCATAACTGGTCGACCATATCGTTCCAAGGATAGGTATAGATATGCTAAGCTTCAAAAGAAAATTGTCGCTACCAAAATCAACAATTATCAGGAAAAGCAAACATATAAAACTAATAAATCCCAACTTTCTTTGCAACATCATATCTTTGAAAACTAGTTGCTTAATCATATATTACACCTCACTAAACTCATTCCTTAACATCAATTATTCATTTTTATATAAGGCCAGTCATAAGTATTAAAGCTCTCTCTTTTTAAAACTCACAATAGCTACAAACATTGAAGCTAAATAACTTACACACGCGCCTATACTTAAAACACTTACAACTAATAGCACATTTGAAGTTCGAAAAATCATTACCATAAGCCTTTCATCCGTAAATATATTGCACATAAATCCTAGTAAACCTATTATAGGAAAAAGCATAACTAATCCCAGCATAGTAACCGTTCGCTTATCCTCACTATATTTTATGGGAAGGATCATAACAGCATACAGAATAGAAAAGAAAATAGCTATAAATGCTGCATACCAAGGAATATTTATATTCTCTTTTAATACACATACAGGTAGTACAAAGAAAACGAATGTAATGATTAAGCTGAATGCCATAAAAAATAGTGTAGATATGTATTTCGCAATGACAATATCTTTTCTAGTAAAAGGTAGACTTACTAATATTTTTTCCGTACTATTTTTCTCTTCATTTGATAAAGAGATTGAAATCATCAAAAGACATATAGCAAAACAAACATACGCCATTTGAAATGGTTCTATAGAGTTTTGGAATGCTCCGTATATTGGTAAGATCAAATAGATAAGAAACATTTTTCTTTGTAAGAAAAACTCCTTCAAAATCAATTGCTGCATGGTAATTCCCCTCTCTATAAATCACGCGCTCCATAAATTTTAATTGTAAGAAACATAGAAGCGATATAAATACTGACTAATGCAATGAATCCAACTATAAATACACCAATATGCAGAGGATTCATAATCCAATCAAGGAATGAAGGTGCTACTTCCTTTATTCCATCACTAATAAATATCCAAAGTATCCCGCTAACTATTATTGAAGCTGCTGCTATTATACTTATTACCGCCTTTGATTTTGTAACATAATACATAGGGGAAAAGGTGACCATCCAAAATACGGCATAAACAATTCCATTTATTACTTCATACCATGAAATCTCAATATAAAGCTTAGGATAGTATGCACCGATATCACCAATAACAGCGATACACCTTATAAGAAAAACAACTAGCATAGTAGAAATCATGCCCCCTACAATGAATATTGCACAGGAAATATATCTAGCAATTATGATATCCTTTCTACTTAGCGGTAAGCTATTAATCATAATGTCACTTGTATTCCGTTCATCTATTATGATTAATATAATAACTGAGGAAAGAGTTATAAATACACAACTCATAGGAAACAGCATTCTATCACCGTTTTCAAATAAAAAGAATATAAAGGGTATAGTAAGATACACTGGCCATATCCCTCGAAAAAAGAACAAATCTTTATATACGAGCTGACGCATAGGCACCCCTCCCTTTCGCAGTGTAAACGATAATATCATCTAATGTAGGCTTTTCTAGTACAACCTCATTTCCAAACCAGTCAATAATTGCTTGTTTATCCTTCGCTAAACCTTCAAAACCAAATTTATTTTTTCGTAATCCAACAAATAGTTCTTTTCCTTCTCGATCTAATAAATCATTACTTCCTTTTACGATTACGTAGTTCTCCATCAAGTCTTCTTTTTCACCAGTAAATATAATTTCTCCATCGTTGATAAACGTAATATAATCTGCAATGCGCTCTAAATCTGTTGTAATGTGCGTTGAGAATAATACCGATACTTCATCTTCCATTACAATTTCTTGCAACATATCAAGTAATTCACTTCGAACAACTGGATCTAATCCTGCTGTTGGTTCATCCATGATGATAAATTCTGCGTGGTGCGAGAGCGCAATGGCAATCGCAAATTTCATTTTCATTCCTTTTGATAATTCTTTAATTTTTTTATACTTCGGAACTTGCAATCTATGCATATACGATTGATACTGCTCTTCATCCCACTTTTTATATAACGGTGCAATAATACGCTTCATTTGCTCACACGTTAAATCTTCGTAATAATGATTTTCATCATATACAAAGCCGATATTTTGCTTTATTTCCTTTTCGGCTTTCTTATTGTCCTTGCCAAAAATTTTTATATCGCCGCTATCTTTTCGAATTAAATTCATAATCATTTTGATCGTCGTACTTTTCCCGGCCCCATTCGGTCCGACAAATCCCATAATATATCCGCGTGGTAATGTAAAACTTATATTTTTTACTGCAAAATCTTCATAGCTTTTACATACGTTTTTTAACTCTAACATCTCTTATTCCCCCTCATATAAACACGCAATCATCTGCTGTAATTCTTCAAGTGAAAGCTGTAACGCTTTACTTTCATTTACAATCTCTTCCGCTTTACTTTCCAATAGACGAAGCCTTTGTTCTTTTAATAGTTCATTATTTTTACGTGAAACATAAGTCCCCTTCCCAGCAACAGTTTCTATATATCCTTCTTTCTCAAGCTCCTCGTACGCACGCTTCGTAGTAATTACACTAATCTGTAATTCCTTTGCTAAGCTACGAATAGACGGTAATTGGTCTCCACCCTTTAAACCACCATTTAAAATAAGCTGGCTTAATTGTTTTCTTATCTGTACATAAATAGGGTCTTGGGAAGAATTCGAAATAATAATATTCATGTTTTCCTCCAGTGTGTATATACTGTATATACCTTATATATACAGTATATACACAACATCCTATTTTTGGCAAGAAAAAAAGACCAACATTTTCCTGTTGGCCTTTCGTATATGTATCACTTTTCAAAGCGATCTAACATCTCATCTCTCATTCCGAAACTCACTACCGCAATTCCTACATACATAAACAGAAGGAACGCCGGATGAACTGTGTTGTACCAAGTGCTATCAACAATTAAATAAATCGTTAATGCCACAACAAGAACAAACGCTAAGATAAACATATAAAAGTGTCTTGTACTACCCATGATAAACTCCTCTCTTCTCACTTCACCATTCAACAGTATATTTTATCGAATAATTCGATATGACTCAAGGTTAACTTTCTGTTATGTAATCAAGTTCCACCTTTACAATGTCCTCACATGCTATTGAAATGATCGTTCCTTGCTTATCAATTGCCGTCACTTCTCTATTATCCATTACACGATGCGCTACTCTTTCTAGTACTTTTCCTTGATCTCGGTAACAAAATTCTTTTACATCTTTAATTGTTTCTCCATTTTCTAAATGGTATACCATCCTATAACATCGATATCCCACACTTTCACCCCCGTCTTGCTCGTTTTTTCACATATACATAAAAATGAGTAATTTTTGCCTCATCACACCTTCTTAATTTCAATAAAATTCTAACAAAAATAAATACTTTTATCAAACTGACTTTTTCAACAAAATCACCTATAAAACTGCTTCTTTACACCATTATGAAACAAAAAATATAAATTTTTAACATTTTCTTCACCACTTCTGCATAAAGTGAAACTTTAATCAGTGGGTGTTTTTGTTCATCTCTACTGATTACCAGGCCACAAATTGCGGAACAAATTCTCCATACAAAAAAAGAACTCGCATATAGCGAGTTCTTCCTTTGTTATTCTAATCAAACTTGTACAGGAGCTGGCTTTTCATAACGTAAAACTGGTTTACGTGCAGCCATCGTTTCGTCTAAACGTTTAATGACTGTTGTATGAGGTGCTTCTTGTACAACTTCTGGATTTTCTTCTACTTCTTTAGCAATTTGAATCATCTTATCAATGAAACCGTCTAATGTTTCTTTTGATTCTGTTTCCGTCGGCTCAATCATAATACATTCTTCCACATTTAATGGGAAGTAAATTGTTGGTGGATGGTAACCGAAATCAAGCAGACGTTTTGCGATATCTAATGTACGTACACCAAGTTTCTTTTGACGACGACCTGATAATACAAACTCATGCTTACAATGTCTATCGAATGGAAGATCATAAAATGGTGCTAATCTTCTCATCATATAGTTCGCATTTAATACCGCATACTCTGTTACTGCACGCAAGCCATCTGGCCCCATAGAACGAATGTATGTGTATGCACGAACGTTAATTCCGAAGTTACCATAGAATGGTTTTACGCGCCCAATTGCTTCTGGACGATCATAGTTAAAGTGATAGCCATTTTCCGTTTTCTCTAAAATTGGTTTTGGTAAGTACGGAATTAAATCAGCTTTCACACCTACTGGACCAGAACCTGGTCCACCGCCGCCGTGAGGACCTGTAAATGTTTTATGAAGGTTTAAATGCACAACGTCAAATCCCATATCTCCTGGGCGCGCTTGGCTTAATACTGCATTTAAGTTTGCACCATCATAGTATAATTTACCGCCTGCGTTATGGACGATTTCTGCCATTTCTAAAATATTTTCTTCGAATAAACCTAATGTATTAGGGTTTGTTAACATAAGTGCTGCTGTTTCTTCATTTACAACACGTTTTAAATCTTCTAAGTCAACAAGACCATGTTCATTTGATTTTACTGTAATTGTTTCAAAACCAGCTACAGTTGCAGATGCTGGGTTCGTTCCGTGAGCAGAGTCAGGAACAATTACTTTCGTACGGTTAAAGTCACCATTTGCTTCATGGTATGCACGAATTAACATTAAGCCTGTCCATTCTCCGTGTGCACCAGCTGCTGGTTGTAATGTAACAGTATCCATACCTGTAATTTCAATTAAATGCTCTTGTAAATCGTACATTAATTCCATTGCACCTTGTACTGTCTTTTCATCTTGCAGTGGATGAATATTTGCAAATCCTGCGAAACGAGCTACACTCTCATTAATTTTCGGATTATATTTCATCGTACAAGATCCAAGTGGATAGAAACCAGAATCAACACCGTGGTTACGGTTTGAAAGTGCTGTATAGTGGCGCATAATATCAAGTTCAGATACTTCTGGTAGCTCTGCATCTTCTACTCGAATATAATCGCTCTCAAATACATCTTCTAGTTTCACTTCTTCTACATCTAATTTTGGCAGGCTATATCCTATGCGTCCTTCTTTACTTACTTCAAAGATAAGTGCTTGGTCTTGGTTCTTCATTGGATAGCCCCCATTTCGTTTACAAGTGTGTCAATTTCCTCTTTTGTACGAAGCTCAGTTACTGCTACAAGCATATGGTTCTCATGCTCTTTATAATCACGGCCTAGGTCGTAACCGCCGATAATATTCTTTTGTAATAATGCATCGTTTACTTCTTTCACTGGGCGCTTGCAATCTACAACGAACTCATTGAAGAATGGTCCAGCAAATGTAACTGTGAAGCCTTTCGCTTCAAATTGACGTTTTGCATATTGTGCTTTAGAAATGTTTTGACGCGCCATTTCTTTCACACCTTGTTTACCAAGTGCCGTCATTGCAACAGAAGCTGCTAATGCATTTAACGCTTGGTTTGAACAAATGTTAGACGTCGCTTTATCACGGCGAATATGCTGTTCACGTGCTTGTAACGTTAATACAAATCCACGTTTACCATCTGAATCTACAGTTTGCCCGACAAGACGTCCTGGAATTTTACGCATGAATGCTTTCGTCGTTGCAAAGTAACCACAGTGTGGTCCACCAAACTGCGTTGGGATACCAAATGGTTGTGCATCACCGATGACAATATCAGCACCAAATTTTCCTGGTGGTGTTAATGCGCCTAATGATAATGGATTTGAAGAAACGATAAATAATGATTTTTGTTGATGAACGATTTTTTCAATATCAGCTAATTTTTCAACTTGTCCGAAGAAGTTTGGATATTGAACGATTACACAAGCAACTGTATCATCTACTTCACTTTGTAATACGTCTAAATCTGTTACACCATCTTTATGATTAATTTCAACAACTTCAAGATGTTGACCTTTTGCATACGTTTCAAGTACAGCTCTTGATTCTGGATGAACTGCGCTAGATACAAGAATTTTCTTTTTACGAGTATGGCCAGCTGCTAGCATTGCCGCTTCAGCTAAAGCTGTACCTCCGTCGTACATAGAAGAGTTTGCTACATCCATTCCTGTTAACTCACAAATCATTGTTTGGAATTCAAAAATTGCTTGTAATTCCCCTTGTGAAATTTCCGGTTGGTATGGCGTGTAAGCTGTATAAAATTCTGAGCGAGAGATAACATGATCTACAATTACTGGAGCATAATGATCGTATACGCCTGCTCCTAGGAAAGAAGCGTATTCTTTTAAGTTCGCATTTTTACTAGCCATTTGAGATAACTCTTTTAAAAGCTCTGGCTCTGATTTTGCTTCTTTAATTTTTAAATCCCCTTTAAAACGAACACTCTCTGGAATATCAGAGAATAACTCATCGATCGTTTGAACGCCGATCGTTTGTAACATTTCTTTTTTGTCTTCTTCTGTCATTGGAAGATAACGATGCAACATGAAATCTACCCCTCTCCCCGTTACTTTGAACGTTTATAAAATGGTGTTGGAACAACTACTGCTTTGACGCGTTTATTACGAATTTCAATTTCTACTTCTGTATCAACTGCTGCGTATTTTACATCAATTAGTGCTAAACCAATGCTTTTCTTTAACGTTGGAGATTGTGTACCACTCGTTACTTCCCCAATTTTTTCTTCTCCAATAAATACAGGGTAATGCGTACGAGGAATTCCACGTTCAATTACTTCGATGCCGACTAACTTACGAGGTGCACCGTTTTCTTTTTGCTCTTTTAACGTTGCTTTTCCAAAGAAGTCTGCTTCTTTATTTGGTTTTACCGCAAAGCCAATTCCAGCTTCAATCGGTGTAATATCTTTTGATAATTCTTGACCGTAAAGTGGTAATGTTGCTTCGAAGCGAAGTGTATCACGAGCACCTAAGCCACATGGTTTTAAGCCTTCTTCTGCTCCAACTTCAAGAAGTTTCTCCCAAAGTTTTGCAGCATCTTCACTCTTACAGTAAATTTCAAATCCATCTTCACCTGTATAACCTGTACGAGATACAAGTGCTGAAATTCCATCTACAAGAATATCGTTTTTAAATTTAAAGAACTTAATTTCTTTCAAATCTTCTGACACAACTTTTTGTAAAATGCCTTCTGCTTTTGGTCCTTGAATTGCAAGCTGTGCAACTTCACTAGAAACATTGACTACTGTCGCATCGCCAATTACATGGCTAGCTAACCATTCGTAATCTTTCTCGATATTTGATGCGTTGATAACTAATAAATAGTCTTCTTCACCACGTTTGTAGATTAATAAATCATCTACTGTACCACCATTTTCGTAGCACATTGCTGTATATTGTGCGCCCCCTACCTTTAAGGTAGATACGTCATTTGTAACAACACGTTGTAAAAATGCTAAACTATCTACACCTTTTACCTCAACTTCTCCCATGTGAGACACATCGAACAAACCTGCCGCTGTACGTACAGCTTCATGTTCTTCTTTAATGCTTGAAAATTGAACTGGTAACTCCCAACCACCGAAGTCGATTGTTTTCCCACCATACTTCGCGTATACATCAAATAACGGTGTACGTTGTAATGTAATCATGATCTCTCCCCCTTATGCTCTGACAAATCAATAAAAGTTGTTACTCATTTCTAAACATTTTCATTCTAAAAAGATAGGATATACGGAATCTCATTATATTTTTTTATGAAAGCGTAAATAAAAAATCACTTTCTTGGATAAAATACGAAAGATTCCACACATTTCACACCATTATCCTAACATTATTCGCTATATTTCATCAATATTCTAGCATAAAAAATAATTTAGAATTTTTTACGCTTAATCTTATTACATACAGTTTTTAAGATTTAGTCCTTTATCTTTACTTATTGTTTACCTTTCAGTAAGTGTAATAGCGCCTTATTACAAGGCTTATATAGTAAAGATTTTTTCATAATTACTTTAGTTTATAAAAGGTGGGAGAGTCGTAATGAATGTCGATATTTCCATAGATCGAACGTGGCAAAACAATTTTTTAAATAGAATTGATGAAGATGGTCCTTGGACAAACTGGGATTTATATCATTTAGCTTATGAAACAGAAAAATCATTACTTGTTCCTACTTTTGATGGATTACAAGCACCGAAACATTTATCCCATTTCACACCACTTCCTCATCAATTAGAAGTCGCTCAAAATGTTATTGAACAAATGAATGGTAAAGCGATTCTAGCAGATGAAGTAGGACTTGGAAAAACGATTGAAGCTGGACTTATTTTAAAAGAATATATGGTCCGCGGCCTTGTGAAAAAAGTACTTATACTCGTTCCAGCCTCTCTCGTATCACAATGGGCATACGAATTAAATACAAAGTTTTTCATTCCAGCTGTAGCTCAAAAGAAAAGCTACTCGTGGGAACAAGCCGATGTGATTGTATCATCAATTGATACTGCAAAACGTTCCCCACATCGTGATATCGTTTTGAACTTAGAATATGACCTTATTATTATCGATGAAGCACATAAACTTAAAAATAATAAAACAAAAAACTATGAATTTGCACAGCGATTAAAAAAGAAATTTTGTTTATTATTAACCGCTACTCCTGTTCAAAATAAGATTGATGAAATCTTCAACCTTGTTTCTTTATTAAAACCAGGACACTTAGGCAATCAATCCAATTTTGAAGAATATTACGCTTCAAAAAATCGTTCAGCCGAATCTGATGAAGATTTAAAAGCTCTTATTAACAAAGTGATGGTCCGAAATCGGCGCCATAATACTGGGATTGATTGGCCAAAGAGACATGTACGTACAATTTTTGTTGAGTTTAATAAAGAAGAGCAAGATTTATATAACAATATTGAAAATTGGCGAGGACAAGATGCATTCACATCAGCTTTCTCATCGTTAACTTTAAAACGGGAAGCGTGTAGTAGTCGCGAGGCCGTTTACTATTCATTAAAAAAACATGTAGAAAAACGACAGAAGGAAAATGAACATTACGTAAAAGATCCGCATATCGATGTGCTAATGGACAAAATTAACCGTATTCCTTTTAACTCAAAAGCAAATAAAGCGCTAGAGCTTATAAAAGAAATTGACGATAAAGTCGTCATTTTCACAGAATACCGAGCGTCACAAATGTACTTACAATGGTTTTTACAACAGCACGGTATTTCTTCTGTCCCATTCCGCGGCGGATTTAAACGGGGAAAGAAAGATTGGATGAAGGAACTTTTCCAAAATCATGCGCAAGTGCTAATCGCAACGGAAGCTGGTGGTGAAGGAATTAACTTACAATTTTGTAGCCATATGATCAATTACGATTTACCATGGAACCCAATGCGCCTTGAACAAAGAATCGGACGTATTCACCGCCTTGGTCAAAAGAATGATGTTCATATTTATAACTTAGCTACAAAACACACTGTGGAAGAACATATTTTGAAACTGTTATATGAAAAAATTAATTTATTTGAGCGTGTGATCGGTGAACTTGATGAAATTTTAACGAGAATTAATATGAAAAACATCGACGCACACATTCAAGAAATATTTGCGCAATCAAAAAGCGAAGGAGAAATCCGAATTAAGATGGAAAACTTAACATCTATTATCGACTTTGCGAAGCGAAATGAAGCTGAGGTGCAAGGCTATGCAGCAACATGAAATTCATAATTACTTATACAATTTTTTTGAGGCGAATAACTGTGAAATTTTAGAACGTTCTCCTCATCTATTGGATGTGCAATTAACAATTGAGATGGATAAATTATTAATGAACCGTCCTTTTTATTGGCACTATCTTGAGAAGACAGGAGGCGTACCGAATCCGATGCGCCTTACTCTTATTACAAATCCAGAAAATGAAGAAAACGATGGTGAACTTATTCACTACGGTTCACCACGTCTTCATCAAATTTTTCAAACGACAAAAGAATTAGGCTCTTACATACGCTTATATGAGGAAGTACGGCATAGCGGAGCAACACATACACCGCTCCATCCGTGGCTCGGTGTAAATATAAAAGTTTCCTATCAATGTGATCGAAAAAAAGATATCCTCCACTCGATTGGCATTCATCTTATTTCTGGCACAATGATTGCAAACTTTCATGAAACATTAACTAAAATTAAACTTACACCGAAAATACCTGACTTTTGTTTTACGCTCTCGCCTATTATTAAACCGCAAAGCGGTTTACAACGTATAGAGGATGCTTTAAAAAATATTATTGCAGAAGATGACCATACGTGGGCGAAAGAAGCAAGAGTGCGCTGGAATCACGATTTGGACCTTTTAAATCGTTTTTATGAAGAAAGTGATGAACTTCCTGAAAGCTATGAAATTGAAAAACAAGCACTGCAAGAACAATATGAACCCCGCATTACAGTACAAATTATTAACGGTGGACTCTTTTATGTTACCGCGAATCGTTTTCTAACTTAAAAAGCCCCTTCATTTTTGAAGTGGCCCCCGAAAACGGAACATATATCAAAATACCTAAACCATCTATTCCCTAAATTCTTTAGAGGATAGGTGGTGTAATTTTTCTTTAATTCGCACACAATTGTAGTAATAAATTTATTCTAGCACACTCTTTCGCACAGTTATATTGGATACTTTTATTATCTCTTGCGAGTAGAAACTTCACTTTTCAAATGACCAAAGAAGCTTTACATGACGGCATTATCATGACAATTTCCTCTCCGGGACATGCTGGTGATAATGTCGTTTTCTTTGGTATACGCTTGAAATTTTTTCGCTGTATAAATAGGACATCTTTTACTTTTCGGCCTCTCATTGCTTATTTTAATGTCTTTATCACTAATATCAGTGTTTATGATTCGCTGATGACATAACTAATGATTTCATGATTAAAGGCATCCATGATTGTTCATAAATACAAGGTACGCTCTCCGAGTTAAGAAATTTAAAGAAATAACTAAAAATAAAATAACAATATATATTTCTCATAGGATGGCTTCAACAAAAATTGCAGACCGAATTATAGTTTTTAAACAAGCAGAGATCATTGAAACAGGTACCCGTGATGAACTCATGATCTTAGAAAAGGAATATTATCGATTATATACAATGCAGTCTGATTAGTATAATTCAAAGAAAAATGAAAAATCATTGGTGTAGAAACATTCCTACATCAATGATTTTTCGATTTAACCAGATGAGTTTCTTTTTAATTCTTTATATTTAAAATGTATATCATCCTTAACAAAGTCATCTACATGTCCTTTTATCCCTTTGTATGTACGTGTATTAAGTTTTCCAGTTTTCCATTGTTGGTGTAATTGCTTTAATACTTCCTTTTTCAAAAAAACAATCAATTCTTTTTCATGAATCCCTTGTTCTACGGCAATTTCACCTAATGACTTGCCATTCTGTATAGACTTACTATATTCTTCTTTAGGGATATTTAGGAACTTGTATAATTTTTTATAATTATGTTTATATCGAAAAGTACTATTATCCTCATGTGAAGTCATGTTACTTTTAGCCTCTACAAATACTACGGAAGAAAAGTTCAAACCTAAAAATGCCAAAATTATAATAAAACTTCTTAACATTATATTACCCCTTCCTATTTTTTAGTTCCGCTTATTATTTAACAAATTTTAACAATTTATATCTTTCAAAATACACCCTTATTTTCAGCTATAGACACCATCCTTATACAAAAAAATAAGAGTAGCCAATGGCTACTCTTACTCACTCACATATTTTTGAAACATATCATGGATGCCTTTATTTACTAGGTTCGAGATCTGCTCGTCAGATTTATTCGGATAACGATCACGCAATCTGATAGATGCCTTCACCATTAAATTTTCTAATACAGAACGGCCGCCTTCTCCATAAATAATTTCAGCATATTCAACAAGCCTTCCATCCTCTACTGTCGCTGGATTATGATTGAAGAAAAATTTACTCATTGCCTCCACCTCTCTCTTTTGATAACGTTTACATTTATATAAATTATTTATGTTATTTATTTCACAATATTGTATGCATGTATATTTAATTAGTTTCATTATAAAGCAACATATCGATAGTAAATATGTGATTTTCCGTCTATTTTGTGAACAAACTAAAAATGAAAGCGTTTCCTTTATTGTATACTAAAAAAACTTACTACGCTAGGGGTATTTTTTTCAATCTACTAAACATATACTTTTTCTTTTTCTTTTTCTTTTTCCACTAAACCTTATACAATTTTCAGAAATTATATTATAAAATATATGTATGACTTAAGGAGGCTGTATATGAATCAAAATAAAAAAGCTATATTAGATCTTGTCTTTTATCTCGTAATCCCATTCCTCATTTGGAAATTTGCAAAACCTTATATCGATCCTTATTACGCAATGTTACTTTCCTCTGTTCCGGGGATTATTTATACACTGTATACCTTTAAAAAAGAAAAACAGTTTAACGTAACAGGGTTCTTTATTTTAATTACACTCATTTCTAATACAACGGTAGATCTATTATCTGGATCAGCTGAACGAATGTTGTGGAACGATGCGTATTATCACATCGTACTCGGTATTATCGTTATATGCACAATTTTTATAAAAAAACCACTTATGTTATATTTCGCAGCAGATATTGCTGCACTGCAAGGCCATGACCGTGATAAAAGTCGTGAACTGTATCGTGATAGTCGTATCTATCCAGCATTGCAATATTTAACGCTCTTTTTCGGTCTACAATTCATATTAAAAAGCTTCTTAAAAATTTATTTCATCTCTGTTTTCGGTGTAGATGGCTACGGTGAAATGAGAGCAATTATGACTGCTGTTGGATGGGGCATTTCCATTTGTATCGGAATTGGATTTGTCTGGGTGAACAATAAAATACATGCCGTTACAGAAGAAAAAGAGTCTATGCAGTAAATGAAAATCCCCTAGTAGTACGATGCTACTAGGGGATTTTCATTTTGCTACACATATTACGAAATCTTTAACTTGATTTTTTTCTTTTATTTTTTACGTTTTGATAAAACAAAGCAGCACTTAGCGGCATAACACCAAACCACTTATTCATAAATGGCTCTTTTTCAGCACGACGTTGTTCTTTCTTTTGTTTACGATCTTCTTTTGGAGCATCCATATACGACACAAACTGCTGTGTCACAAAGCGAACATAATCATTAGTAGACATATTATCATCACCTCTACTTGATTAGTATGTCCACTTTTTTATTCATTAATCTTTTCTTTTAATTCATCCATAATTTGCTTTACAGACTTATTCGTCGTATCGATATGAATATGAGCCTCTTCATAATAAGCTCGGCGCGATTCGAATTTCGTTACAAATGCATCTATATCTTTCTTCTGAAATAGTGGCCGTGTCGTATCTTCACGAAGCCTTTCTGCAATTACATGTGGATCACAATATAAATACACGACAGTTCCATTTTCCTTCATCCACTTGCGGTTTTCCTCTCGCTCAATGATTCCGCCGCCAGTTGTAATGATTACATTTTCAACAGGTAGTGAACGTAACATCTCACTTTCATATTCCCGAAAAGCCATTTCACCTTCTTCGGCAAAAATATCACGAATCTCCTTCTCTTGCTTCTCTTCAATTTTTTGATCTGTATCTATAACATCCATATGAAGTTCTTTACTTAATGCTTTTCCAATTGTTGTTTTCCCAGCTCCCATATAGCCGGTTATGTATATAGATTTCATTTTCGTTCCTCTCAATCGTCATGTATTACTTGTTATTATAACGAAAGATGCTACTTTATTTAATAAAAAAACGTTTTGTTCTTCTTATACACTGAAGAACAAAACGTAACATACTCGCTTTATCTATAAGTACCTCTTCTCACCCACTGTGTTGCAATCCATTTCTCACCTTTCGTTACAGGTGCCCCTCCGTGTAACGTAAGCTCATTTAGTGATTGATCTTGATAGAAATACTCAAAGTATACTGCCATTCCCTTTCTAGGGTGCACAGAAAGATTTAATTTCGGAAAGAAAGTTTCTCCGCCTTCTTCTACATCATTTAAGTACATGACAAGCGTACTAATACGATTATTAGCAGCGGATCTACTATGTTCCGCAAAATAATCATAGTGTGCTTTATATTGTTGATCCACTTCATAATTTAAAATGTGTAATCCTTCTCCATGCGAAACAGGAACATTCATGATAGATGAAATTCGTTTTTCAATCTTCGCAGTAAGTTCATTATCATCTAAAAATGCACCACTACTCGTTCGAATATCATTTACATCACGTGATGAACCAACTTTAGAACGTGCTAATTTATTTTTAGACAATTCAATTAATTCATCACACTCTTCATCACTTAATACATTTCCTAACACGACAATAAGAGGTTCTTCGAATTTTGAAATAATTTGTATTTCCCTATCTTCTGTCATAATTGCATTTCCTTTATGATCAAAAATAGTTTGTTCCTTATTTTCACCTATTTGATTATTGTTTGTCATTTCCCTATTCTCCCTAAAAATAATGATTGGATAGCATGAATATATCATATTCTTTCTACCTTTCTCTTTTTTGAGAAAATTTAAACTTTTAATTGTTTTATTTATCCATTTCCTTTTAAAAAACAGCCTATTTTCAAATGATAAATCATGGTTTTTTATCCATATATTTCACATACTATCCTTCTATCCAATCGAATATTTTCTCATCTTTTTTTCTATACCGAAAGCTTACTTTATAGAAAACTTCCTGTTTTATTTTGCACTGCAATGAAACGAGAATAACGTCGTTTTCAAATACGTAATTTCCACTCGCTTCGCCCTTTTCATATGAAAAGAAAAAAGTATCTTCCTTTTCTTTTTGCCGTAAGTCTTTTTTTATATTTGTAATAGATTGATTTAGTATTTCCTCCAGTACAAACTTTTGCTCTATTTCAATATAAAATTTTTTATCTATAAGCAACATATTCGTTTCGTATATAAAGAACGAAGTGAATAATATAAGAAAAATGATTGTTCCTGGCATCGTAAATCCATCTTGTTTTATCATACATGTATTCCCATTTCGCTATACCTTATAGCTACACCTTCATATTTTTTCCCGCTCCTATCTTTCACATTGATAAAGAGCAAATGAGGTGTTACTTCATACGAAACCATTTCAACATTTTGTAATATAACTTCTCTTCCGCGCATGTTCACTTTTCTTATAAGGTGATTATTCAATTTTTCATACGTCACTTCATCTCCAGTGCGAAGACGGAAGCGCAACATACTCTCTCTATTTTCAGGAACTATTTTTTCCACAAATGATACTTCACGAAACTCTAACTGTACTTGTCCTACAAACACATCCCATTCCCAATTATTTAACCCTTTTGATTGCTTGTTTTCTATTCCAATAAAGCTTAAACGTGGTAAGAGTAAAAAGAAAAGTGATAACAGAAAAAAACATACGATCATTTCAATTAATGTAAATCCAACTTCTAATTCATTTTTTCTCCCGCATAAAAGCATTGTTCCATCATTTTTCCTTTCACATCTTTCCACATCGCACAAACTTCATTTCCTCCCCAATATGTGTAATATACATTTCCATTTATAACTTTTTCTTTCTGTTGTTTTGCCTCATTCTCATACATATATAAAGCTGCTTCTTTTTTTAATAATACAAATGCCTTATAACGAATTTGTATGTTTTTTCGTTCTTGCATAATCAATACTGTTTGCGGAAGTAGTAAAGATACCATCATCATTACTATACTTAATGCTACAAGCATTTCAGCCATCACTGACCCTTTTTGACATTTCACGATACGTAAATCTCCCTCTTCCAAGCTGGAATACAATCTCATATTTATAACTTCGATACGAAAGTAAAATCGTGCCACCTCTATTAATATTCCCACTCGGATTATATGTCATCGGATTTGGAAAAGTATTCAAATCCAATTGTATATCGCTATCATATTCTCTTTTAATGATAGAATGATCCGTACTCGATTCCCCTATATAATACATATGTCTATCTTTATGCCATCGTAATGTATAGTGTTTTTGACGATTTATGGCTAATTGTTGCATATACAAAATATCATTTGAAAACTGTCTTAAAAATTGTTCAATTTTTTGTTTTTCATATAATGAATGTACATGAAAATACGTGACCACACTTAGTACAGAAATGGCAAATAAAACGAGTAGCATTTCTAAAAGTGTAAAACCTTTTTGCTTCACTGTTTCCCACTTGTTACTGTGCCATCATTGGAAATATGAATCTCTTCACCATTCGGACACTTATCAGCTGTAATATATTTATCATCACTTAACTCTTTTAGTGTAGGAATTTTATTATGTTGTAGTTGGTATACTTGTACTTGTGCTTCTATAGATTTCACATAGGCTTTACATCCTTTTCCTTCAACGGATGAACGCTGCGTAACTACATTAGGAATAATTAATAGTAATAATACAGTTATGACGACCATAACTAATAACATTTCTAAAAGGGTAAACCCTTCCTCATTCTGCATGTAAATGCCTCCTATATAGAATTCATCATTTGAAACATTGGCATAATCATCGCTAAATACATAAGAACGACTATTCCTCCAATACACGTAAATAAAATCGGTTGAATAATCACTAACATACGGTTAATTTTTTGCTCCATCTTTTCCATAATCAGATCACTATAATCACCTAATTCAATCGCCAAATTACCGTTTGCTTGGCCATGTGTAATAATATAAGAAAGTTCTTCCTCATAATATCCACTTTTAGCAATAATAGATTGCAACGATTCTCCTGCAATTAATTGGCGTTCAATTCGACCCGCTTCATATCGAAAAAACGGATGGTATTTTTGTTCCATCATTATTGTTAGAGCCTCAAGTACTGATAGCCCACCGTGTAATAAACCGCTCAATTGAGTAGCGAAATAATGTGAATGCTTTAAAATAAGAAATGTTTTTACGAGGGGGATACGAAGCATAATTTTTACCTGCTTCATATGTGGGAGTTTCCGAAAGTAAAATATATATAAACTACAGCCAATTGTAACGATAAAAATAGTGCTAAAAATAAGATAAGGTAGTAGCTTAATTGCACTTAAAATTTGCTCTGTAAATAACGGTGCTGTAGAACCAAATGAACTATATACCATGTCAACTTGTGGTAATAAAATGCAGTTAAAAATCAAAATCATGATTATTAAAAAGAACGCCAAAAACATAGGATACTGCATTATTTTCATCATATCTTTCCTATACTTATCCTTTTTATAAAGAAGTGCACTCCCTTGTTGCAACGCAAAAGAAATATCACCATGTTGCTCGGCATAAAATAAATAGCTTAACATCTCCTGATGAAACTTTAATTGATGAAAAGAATCGTGTAGACTTTTTCCATTTTTTAATCCATCAATCATGCGCTGCAATTGTACTTTCTTTTCTAAAGGTAATTGAAACCGTAAAAATTCTAATGCCTGCAAAAGAGAGTATCCTTTTTCTAATAGTTCTCCTAATCGTTTCAGTAATATTACTTGATCACTTAAACTCCATATTTTCTTAAACATAAACATCCTCTTCTAAAAATCCTAAAGCGTATCCTTTTCGCAACGAAGACTCTAATGTCTCATGCTTGTACGTGACACATTCCCCGTTTGCTTCTTTAATCGCTTGTTTTAACTCATATCCATATAACAACTCATAAATACTCGCTTGCCTTACTTGCCTCATTGATTTACATACAGTTGAGCACTTTCTTTTACAAAACGGACACTTCAATTCAACAAGTCGCTGTGCAGCTATAGCCAATAAAGATTGTTCAATCTCTTGCCTTGTTATGCCAAAGTCCATAAACCGAAGTATTGCTCCTTTCGCATCATTCGTATGCAGTGTCGTCATTACTAAATGGCCAGTCAAACTTGCTCTTATAGCGATTTTTGCTGTTTCTTCATCACGAATTTCACCCACTAAAATAACATCTGGATCATGACGCAAAATAGCCTTTAGTCCCGCCTCATATGTGATACCTGCTTTTTCATTTATTTGAATTTGTAATACATCGTCATTTCTTTTTTCAACTGGATCTTCCAGTGTAACGATGCGGCGTGTTTTCTTTTTTCTAATTACCTCTAATAATGCATACATTGTTGTTGTCTTCCCCGATCCAGTCGGTCCAGTAAATACGAGTAACCCATGGGAATAATGTAAAAAAGAAAGTAGTTTCTTCGCTGTACTTGGAAATAACGAAAGATGAGATAACGGCTGAATAGATGCTTGTAAATGAAGACGAATAACGAGACTTTCTTGATATACAGTTGGAAGCGTGGAAAGACGTAAATACACTTCCTGTCCATCCATTTGTAAATACAGTGAACCATTTTGTGGCTTCCGCCTCTCCCCTATATCCATGGATGCTAAAAATTTAAAGTGTGAAACAAGTTTTTCTCCAAATTCCTTTTCAATGTATTGTTTCGTCATTAAATCTTTCCCTATGCGCAGTTGAATCACTACATCCTTCTTCCGGGGCACAATATGTAAATCCGAAGCTTGTACCCTACACGCCTCTTTCAAAATCGTATTCGCAAAGCTTTCAATTCCATTCATCATTTTTCCCTCCCCACTATGTATATAGCATGAAGAAATCCATCTGAAAAATCGGTATTTTTGCATTTTCACTAGATAAAAAAGGAAAAATATGTTTGTGAAATTATGAACAATTTCCGAATTATTGTCTAAAATTACCTATACCCATGTTTATCTGTATTATAATGTTATTATCTTGGATAAAGTGATAAAGGTGGAGATCCTCATGGAACAAGCTTTAAAAATTACAGGTGTTTTAGCTGACCCAACTCGTTATTACATTTATAAATATATTTCTCAAAAACATAGTTACGTAACTGTACAAGAAATTGCTGATGAGTTTGACATTCATCCAAACGTAGCGCGTTTACATTTATCTAAATTAGAAGATGTTCATATGCTGAAATCTGAAACGAAGAAAACTGGAAAAGGCGGACGACCAAGCAGATTATATGTATTATCTGAAGATGTTATCCAATTACAATTCCCATTCCGTGATTATCAATTATTAGCAAAAATAGCGTTTAATTCTTTACTTAGCCTTGGAGCTGCTGGTGAAAAAGCGCTCTACGAAACAGGGAAACAATTCGGGGCCGAATTAATGCAACAACATATGCAGCGCTTAAATGTGAGCGAAGATGCTTTAACAGTGGAGCAAAAAGTTCAAATTGCAAAGGAAGCCTTTTCAACAGCTGGCTTATCACCTGCATTTGAATTAAGTGCAGATGGAACAAAAATTTTCTATGATGTACACAATTGTCCATTTAAAGAAGTTGCTGTCCATCACCCAACTGAAATTTGTAATATGCACGGAGATATGATGAAAGGGATTTTTGAAATCCTATTCCCTAACACGGAATTAACACGAAATGATAGTTTACTAGATGGATGTAAATCTTGTAATTATAAACTAACAATTTGATTTCTCATATAAAAAGAAGCCAATTATAATTGGCTTCTTTTTATATGAACGAATATTTACAATAGTAAGAAAAATAAACTATAATGAAGTGAGGTTTACTTTTTTTAGAAAAGGAGGGAGATGGCATGGAGCGCATGTTTCGCGTTCTCGGCTTTTGGACTGGAATTTTCTCGGTTATGTTTTACGTAGGGGATATGCATTCGACTGCACTACTATTTTTAGGACAAACAGGATTCTTCGTACTTTTAAGCTATTTAAATTTAACAGAGCGTATGTATATATACGTATTCGGGGCATATTTAACTGTTTTCTTCATAGGATTTACATACTACACGACATTTTTACTTGTCCCTGGGGCTGGACATTAAAAGATGGCATTTTGCCATCTTTTTTTTAATTCCGGAATTCCCTAGTTGACTTATAGGTTTTATTGATTTATATTCTATATAACAGATTGGAATTAGGGGGAATCATCATGAATACACTGCTTGTCGGAATTAACGTTGCAGTCATGCTCATTTTAGTTGGCGTATTATATTATATGCAACGTAAGCATGTATCTTTTAATAAACGTGTATTTACCGCTTTAGGAGTCGGAATTATCTTCGGTCTTATATTACAATTTATTTATGAGCCAACTTCTAAAGTAATTATTGAATCAAATACTTGGTTTGGCTTAATCGGTAACGGTTATGTGAAGTTACTTCAAATGATCGTTATGCCACTTATTTTAGTATCTATTATTTCAGCATTTACAAAATTACAGTTAACGAAAAACCTTGGTAAAATTAGTGGTCTTATTATCGGAATTTTAATTCTGACTACAGGAATTGCTGCAGCTGTCGGTATCGCTGCAAGTGCAGGATTTGATGTTTCTGCAACTGGTCTGCAACAAGGTGATGCAGAATCTGCTCGTCTGAAGCTAGTTGAAGAAAGATTTACTTCTATTGAAAAAACAACAATTCCAGATAAATTATTAGAGCTGTTACCTACAAATCCATTTCTTGATTTAACAGGTGCTCGTCCAACTTCAACAATTTCTGTTGTAATATTTGCAGCATTTATCGGTATCGCCTTTATAGGTGTAAAACGAAAATATCCAGAACAAGCAGAGCTATTTAAGAAAATGCTTGATGCTGTATATGCAATTGTAATGCGTATGGTAACCTTAATTTTACGTCTTACTCCATACGGCGTATTAGCTCTTATGGCAAAAACAGTTGCTGGTAGCGACATAAATGCTATTTTAAAACTTGGTAACTTCGTGTTAGCGTCTTACGTGGCACTTATCGTAATGTTCGTTATCCACTTATTATTAATTGCTCTATCTGGTTTAAATCCAATTCAATATTTGAAAAAGGTGTTCCCTGTATTAACATTTGCATTCACATCTCGCTCTAGTGCTGGTGCAATGCCATTAAATATTGAAGCTCAAAAAGAAAAACTTGGTATTTCTGAAGGGATTGCAAACTTCGCAGCCTCATTTGGAGTATCTATCGGACAAAACGGTTGCGCAGGTATTTATCCAGCAATGCTTGCAATGATGGTCGCTCCAACTGTAGGAATTGATCCATTACAACCACAATTTATTTTAACTTTAATCGCTGTCGTTGCGATTAGCTCATTCGGTGTTGCCGGCGTTGGTGGCGGTGCAACATTCGCAGCGTTAATCGTACTATCTACAATGAACTTACCAATCGGTATTGTCGCTCTTGTTATCTCAGTTGAACCATTAATCGATATGGGGCGTACAGCTCTTAACGTAAGTGGTTCTATGACAGCAGGTCTTATTTCTAGTAAATGGCTTGGTGAATTAGATCAAGATACGTACAATCAAGATGATACAAAAACTGGTGAAATTGCTTCATAATGAAAAGGACGCTAACAAAACGGTTAGCGTCCTTTTTTAGTTCTTTTCATCTTCCTCTTTATCTTTTATACATAAGGCATAACATATTGTTTCAAACACTATGTACAGATATAAAGAAATTACACCGTTTTTCATTTTTTTAATAACTATTAATTATAAACTACAGATTAACTATTATTCCTCACCCGCAAACTGTAAAAATTCTTCCAACCGCTCCTTTAACTCCTCCTCTATCTCACAATAAGATTCATCAACAAGTTCACCACTTAACTTACTTCCCCAAAACCTTATTGGAAGCGGTACTCCTAAAAAATAACTACAACATTCCCAGATAGGAACTGTATAAAATTCAACCATCTTTCCTTCTTCATCTAATACAGCTATCGAAATTGATGAAGAATATCCTGTTTCAAAAGGATTTTCTTTATCTCTGATGAGTTCTATAAATAATTCCATGTTTTTTTCTATGTACAAATGTGAATAATCTTTAAAAAGTTTAAATGCTATTCTCTCTATTTCCTTCTCCATGCATTGAATGTTCTCTTTTAACTCCAATGTAAAATCTCGTTCTGTATACTTCATCTCCGTCTCCTTACACATAGAAAAAGAGAATACAATAACATATTCTCTTTCCTCACATATACTTCATTATCTCACAGCCCGTCCTTTTCACAAATAACCATTTTGTTCGCACCATTTATGAAATTGTCCTACGTCTACTCCAACTAACACGATATCCTTTAGCTCTACCTCAATGATTTGTTCTCCAATTACAATAGCAAACTGCGATTCTAATTTTGTCTCGTTTTTCTTTACAATTCCAATTCGGTTCCGATGCGGTCCATCTTTTATATATGCTTTTTGTCCTACAATATCAAAGTTCAAGATCTTCACCTCTTTTACTGCGCTCAAATTGGAAATACGATCTCCACCTCGGAAAATTTCCTTTCATTGCACTATTTCTCTATATATATGACGAAACAATAAAAGAGTCCTTCCTTCTTTACAATTATTTTTTCTTTGTTTCATTTTTGTGATTGAAACGTAAAGTTTATAATAAAATACACTTGGAAGCGCTTTCTATGTAATTTTTTATGTTATAATGTATAAGTAGAACTTCGTAAAGAGGGTTAAAAAAAATGAATACAAAAATGATAAAAAAAGTAATTGAAGCATTAAAAGTATATGGCTTTCAGAATGTATCATTCTGTGACAAAACGAAGCAATTTTTATTTCATAACGAAACAGATATTATGAGCGGCTATGCAGAAATAACATATAGTAGTCAATTTGAAAAATTCAACGTACAAATTCATCCTATTGAAACGCATCACCAAGCAGAGTTACAAGAGGTTGAAAGACATATACAAGCCTGTATAAGAAAAGTGGAATATTTAAACGCACTTCTTAGCGGACAAACGAAACTAGATGATAAAATTATTATAATGTAAAAAAAGAACGTGATAGTCTCACGTTCTTTTTTTACATTATACATTCATCTTTTCTTTCAGTTGTAATCCTGTAATAGACTCTAATACATCCATTGCTTCTCCAAATGTCATGTCAAAAATTGTTTTATCTTCTATGTATGGAAATTGTCTGAAACGCTTTTCTAACATTTTCACAGCATCCGACGTAAAGTGTGCACTATCGATGCCAAATTCTGTTTCAAGAAGAACGATCCAATCTAACACATGAAAACCTAATCCATTTACGAATGAAATAAGTTTTTCTTCTGACTGTGAAGATAAGAATACGTGTCGTTCCATCTCACTAAAAAGTTCTTCTCCTAAAATATCAGCTAATTCATCATCATGTTCGCGGTCAATGATTTCTTCATAACCATAATCATCTACAAGCTCCTCAACTTCTTCACTATCTGCAAAAAGTAATTGGCTAAGAAGTGCCTCTTTCTTAAATTCGCTATTTTGTACGACTTCTAAAAAGCTCGTTTCCCATCCATTTTCTAATTTCATATTATGTACTCCTTTATATATGTTTCTTATCATCACTGTACCCAAAAGATCACTTTTATAACCTTTTAGATAGTTACTATTATTTCACATGATTCATAACATAAGATGCAAATTCTGCTACATCTCCTTCAAAAAAAATCCCCATCTTTAAAACTTATTTGCGTTTAAATGATGGGATGCCTCATGGTCTTCTTTTATTTTTTGTTTTTTATAACTTTCATCAGCTAACATTTCTAGTTCTGCTGTTATTTCTGATTTTTCAAGCTCTCTTTCTTGCGAAAACTTCCTTGAAATATAAACAATAACACTACCAACGTACAACACAAAGCATATAATAAGTGCAGTATTTTCATAGAGACTTAGCTCCAACACAGTCACTCCTAATCCATTCGTATTTTCACGCTTCATTAATTGGAATTTCCCTACTAATCCATTTGCTATTGTAACATAAAAACACCGTTTCTTGGAATCTTTCATCCTACTAAAAGAGGCATGATTGTTTCATCATGCCTCTGAAATATGTTGAATGATTGTTTGAATTGCTTCTTTTCCATTATATTTTTTTAGAGCTGTTCTATACACTTCATTATTTTGATTTAATTCTTCGACATGCCTTATAAGAGATTTCACAGTCACATCTTCTTCATACAATACGGAAGCATATCCTTGTCTCTCAAAAGACTCCGCATTTAGTATTTGATCTCCACGACTTGCAAATTTCGATAGTGGAATTAAAACCATCGGCTTTTGCAATGTTAAAAACTCAAAAATGGCATTAGAGCCCGCACGTGAAATAACAAAATCTGTTATGGCTAATATATCTGGCAGTTCTCCGTGTACATACTCAAATTGTTTATATCCTTCTTTATTTTGTAAACTATCATCAAGATTACCTTTTCCGCAAAGGTGAACAATTTGATATTTTTTCAGAAGTTCTGGTAACGCTTCTCGAACCGTTTCATTAATTTTTTTTGCGCCCAAACTTCCTCCCATGATTGTAATAACTGGCTTTTTACGTGAAAAACCTAAAAATGCTAAACCTTTTTCACGATTTCCCTTTAGTACTTCTTCACGTACAGGAGATCCTGTATAAATTACTTTTTCTTTCGGTAAATGTTTCGCAGCTTCTTCAAATGTAACAAATATTTTTGAAGCGAAACGGAGCGCAATTTTGTTTGCTAGTCCTGGCGTCATATCAGATTCATGTAATAAAACTGGTACCCTGTTTAACCATCCTCCAATTACGACTGGTACAGATACGAAACCACCTTTTGAAAAAATTACATCTGGTTTTAGTTTTCGAATCCTTACATACGCATCCATAACACCCTTCATCACAAGAAAAGGATCTTTTATATTTTTTAAATCAAAATAACGGCGTAGCTTTCCGCTCGCAATACTATAGTACGGAATGCCTTCCTTTTCTATAATCGTTTTCTCAATTCCTTGATGAGAACCAATATAAGAAATATCCCAATTTTGTTCTTGTAAATGTGGAATGATGGCTAAATTAGGTGTTACATGCCCTGCCGAACCGCCACCTGTAAAGACTATTTTTTTCATACGTCTCCCCCTTCTAGACTATAATACACTAAAATATCTTGCCTCGGGGTGAGAAAATACCATAGCCGTTACAGACGCTTCTGGCTCCATCATAAATCCTTCCGTTAATGAAATACCTATTTCCTCTGGATGAATTAAGCGAAATAACTTTTCTTGATCTGCGAGTTCTGGACATGCTGGATAACCGAAGGACACTCGTATCCCTCTATATTTCGTACGGAAGCGTTCTTCCATCGTCAATTCTGGCGAATCTGGAATCCCCCAGCGATCGCGAATGAGCATATGTGTTTTTTCAGCAAGTCCTTCTGCTAGTTCAAGCGCTAACGATTGAATAGCATGACTGCGTAAATAATCACCTTTCGCCTTCCACTCTTCAGCAATGTCACGAACACCTTCTCCAACCGTAACAGATAGGAAAGCAACATAGTCCATCTCATCTCCAACTGGGCGTAAATAGTCACCCAAAGTACGATATGGTGCTTTTCCTTGTCTTGGGAATGTGAAACGCTCTATAACACGCGTATGATCTTCTGGATCATATATTACAATATTCTGTCCGTCGCTTTGCGCTGGGAAAAATTGATACACTGCTTTCGGTTTTAACCAAGATTGTCCTTCCTGCAATAATTCATCTATTAAATCATTTAATTCATGCGCTCTTTTATCTCCCTCTCGCAAAAGTTTCTTCACACTTCCCTTTAGGCCAAGGTGATGTCCAAGCAGCATTTGTCTATTTAGAAATGGCGCGAGATGTGAAACCGGAACATCTCTTAATACAATTCGTTTTGTTGAATCCGGCACGATAACCTCAGCCTTCGGCAATGGCTCAATTACTGCTGGAATTTCTACTTTCTTCTCTTCTTTTGTTACGATATGAAGATGACGTTCTTTTTTATCCTGCTTCATCTTCTCACGCTCTTCTTCTTTTTGAAGCTTATTAATAATATCCAGCCCCGTCATCGCATCACTCGCATAACATACGAGCCCTTTATAAGATGGCGAAATGCGATTATCTGTAAATTTTCTCGTTAACGCTGCCCCGCCTACAACAATTGGAATATCAATATCCGCCGCTTTTAAATCTTCAGCAGTCGTTACCATTTGTTGAGCCGATTTTACTAATAAACCAGAAAGACCTATAATATCAGGCTTCTTTTCTTGTACTTCTTGCACAATTCGATCCGAGCGAACATTAATTCCTAAATTAATAATCTCATATCCGTTATTTGCTAAAATAATTTCAACGAGATTTTTCCCAATATCATGCACATCACCTTTTACAGTTGCTAATAATACTTTCCCTTTTTTCGCACTATCGCTAGATTCCATATGTGGCTCTAAATAACTTACAGCAGCTTTCATACTTTCAGCACTTTGCAATACTTCAGCAACGATAAGCTCATTATTATTAAATAATCGTCCTACCTCATCCATTCCTGTCATAAGCGGACCATTAATAATATCCAAAGGTTTTCTTCCTTCTGTAAGTGCGAGACTTAAATCTTCGTATAAACCTTGTTTCGTACCTTCTACAATGTAATTTGCGAGCCTTTCATCAAGTGTTAATGTTTCTTGGACAACAACATCTTTCTTTTTTGCCACGCGATAGAAGTTTGTAAATTTCTCCAACGTCTCTTGCGTCGTTTCAAAAAGCAATGCATCTGCAAGGCGTTTTTCTTCATCAGGAATTGACGCATAGCGCTCTAATTTTTCCGTATTTACAATCGCGTAATCTAATCCTGCTTTCGTTGCATGATATAAAAAGACGGAATTTAACACTTCGCGACCAGCTGGTGGTAAACCAAATGATATGTTACTTACACCTAAAATCGTTAAACACTCTGGTAATGCTTCTTTAATAAGGCGAATCCCTTCTATCGTCGCAGCCGCCGAGCCAATATACTCTTCATCACCTGTCCCTACAGGAAATACAAGTGCATCAAAAATAATATCTGATGGGCGTATACCATATTTCGTCGTCAATAACTCATAACTTCTTTTCGCAATTTCTAGTTTTCTTTCCGCACTTACTGCCATTCCATCTTCATCGATTGTTCCAACTACAATTGCAGCACCATATTTACGAAGAAGCGGTGTCACTTTTTTAAATCGCTCTTCTCCATCTTCTAAATTAATTGAATTAATAACAGCTTTCCCTTGAATATAAGTAAGAGCTCGCTCCATCACATGTTCATCTGTTGAGTCAATCATAATCGGTACTTTTAACACTTTCGTAACCTCTGCCAAGAAGTTTTCCATATCTTCTATTTCATCGCGATCCGGGTCTGCCATACAAATATCAATAATATGAGCATTTTTCTTCACTTGCGCTCTAGCGATTTCAGCAGCCTCTTCAAATTTCCCTTCTGCTACTAATCTTTTAAATTTACGTGATCCAATAACATTTGTTCTTTCACCAACAAATAACGGTCTCATAGAGTCATCATATTGCAGTGCCTCTAATCCACTAACCCCATGTCCCGCTCTCTCTTGCTGTTCACGAGGTTTAAGAGACGTTAATGCGGATTTCATTGCTTTTATATGTTCTGGTGTTGTACCACAACAACCACCGATAATATTAACCCATCCTTCTTCTGCAAATCGCTTCACTTTCTCGGCAAGCGAGGATGGAGATTCATGATAATGTCCATCTTCATCAGGAAGACCTGCATTTGGATAACAAGAAATGTAACACTCCGATAAATCAGATAGAGAACGAATATGGTCTCTCATAAACTCCGGACCAGTCGCACAGTTTAATCCAACAGATAATGGCTTCATATGTTCTACCGATAAGTAAAAAGCCTCAATTGTTTGCCCAGCTAGAGTCGTTCCCATCGGTTCAATCGTTCCCGAAATCATGATAGGTACAACTGTATTTAGTTCATCAAAAGCCGCTTGAATTCCAATATAAGCAGCCTTCACGTTACGCATATCTTGACTCGTCTCAACGAGTAATACATCCACTTCTCCTTTCAACAATCCTCTTGCCTGCCGTGTATAAGCTTCAATTAATTCTTCAAACGTTACACCACCAGTAACACTAATCGCTTTCGTTGTCGGTCCCATTGCTCCCGCAACATATACTTCCTTCCCGCTTTCTTCGACTGCTTGCTTCGCTAAACGTGCTGCCTTCTCATTTAGCTCCTCGTCTAAATGAGATAACTCATAATCACTTAGTACAATATTGGTTGCCCCAAATGTATTTGTTTCAATAATATCCGCTCCAGCTTCAATATAGGCTTTATGAATCTTTAAAATAACATCTGGTCTTGTTTCTACTAAATACTCATTACACCCTTCGTACTCCTCTCCTCCGAAATCTTCCGCAGTTAAGTCCTCTTGCTGGATCATTGTTCCCATTGCACCATCTAATAGTAAGATGTTATTTTGTAATTTTTCTTCTATACATTTCATCAATTAATACCTTCTTTCACTTCTTGCTTTTCTCTCACATATTTAACAAGATGTTCTGTAATTTCATATTTTAAAAATGGTGTAATAAGATAAATGCCGTTAAAGTATTTCATCGCCGCATCGATCAATTCTTGAGAAATACGAATCCCTTCCTCAATTGCTGCCTCTTTCGTTTCATGTCCATCCATTCTCTCTCTTACTGCTTCAGGTAAAGTAATACCGGGCACCTCAAAATGAAGAAAATCTGCATTCCGTTTACTTATTAATGGCATAATTCCAATAAAAATAGGTTGTTCTAAATGCTTTGTCGCTTCATACACTTCTTCAATTAACGCGATATCATAGATTGGCTGCGTTAAGAAATATTCTGCTCCAGCATCTATTTTCCGTTCCATTCGCTTAACCGCTGCTTTTAAATGTCTTACATGCGGGTTAAATGCACCGCCCACAGAAAACCTTGTTGCCGGTCCAATGGATTTCCCTAAAACGGAACGCCCATCGTTCATTTCTTTAATCATTTTAATGAGCTCGATAGAGGACAAATCATATACAGAAGTGGCACCTGGAAAATCACCAACGCGCGCTGGATCTCCAGTTAAAGCTAACACTTCTTCCATGCCTAACGCTGATAATCCTAGTAAATGAGATTGTAGTCCAATGACGTTATGGTCTCTACATGTTAAGTGCGTCAATACCGGAATATCATGCTTCGTTAATAATGCTCCCATTGCCATATTCGAGATACGGGGCGATGCTAATGAATTATCTGCTAGAGTAATAGCATCTGCTCCAGCTCTTTTCAATGCTCTTGCACCTTCAAAAAACCGCTGCGTATCTAACGTTTTTGGTGGATCTAATTCCACTACTACGGTCGTTTGTTTTTTTGCTTTCTCTGCTAAAGTGACATGAGCTTTTGAACGTTTCTCATGTGTATGAACTACTTTCGGTCTTTGAACCGTATCCTTTTCTATTACAGGCGTAACATTTAGAGTAGCACGTTTCATACTTTCAATATGTTCTGGAGTCGTGCCACAACAACCGCCCAATAACCGAATACCTTGCTCAATAAATTTCGGTGTCATCGCTTCAAAATAAGCTGGACTTCCCTCATATACGTATCGTCCCTCTACATAATTTGGGAGACCTGCATTTGGATATGCTGACAAGTAACCATTTTTCGGAATCGATATCATTTTAAAAGCTTCCGTCATATGAAGTGGCCCTAGTTGGCAGTTCAATCCAACAACATTTGCACCGTAATCTAAAAGTTGTTTTAATATTTCATTTACATCATTTCCATTTTGAGTCGTACCCGCCTCATGTAACGCCAATTGCGCTACAATTGGAATATTTGTTTCTTTTCGTAACACCTGGACAGCATGAAGTAATTCAAACTCATCATAAAAAGTCTCTAATAGCAGTCCATCAACCTGTTCTTCTAATAATGCACTTGCCTGTTCCAGTAACATAAATTCTCGCTCCATATCAGTTGTCGTAACCGCCCCGATATGTTTCATACCACCAATTGTGCCTAAAATTGCATTTCTGTCTGTAACAGATGCTTTCGCCAGTTTTACTGCCGCTCTATTAATTTCAGTAACTTGATTTTCTAATCCATACATACGTAATTTCGCTTCATTTGCTCCGTACGTATTTGTTTGAATCACATCTGCCCCAGCCGCTACATATTGCTTATGAATCGATACAATTAAATCTGGATCAGATATATTCAATTCTTCAAAACTACTTTGCAAACCATGTGAATGTAATAACGTCCCAACCGCACCATCACCTATTACAATTCCTTTTGATAATAAATCTAGTAATTTCACAAATCTCCCTCATTTCTATCAATATAAAAACCCCCTCTTCACTTTGAAGAGGGGGACATAATCGATCCTCCTCTTATTATGCAAAACATTCGTTTTGCAGGTATTAGCACCGTTTCAAACATTTCGTTTGAAGGTTGCCGGGTTTCACAGGGCCTTTCCCTCCACCGCTCTCAATAAGAGTTTGTCTTTATTATTTTATTTATGTAGCTAAAAGGAAATGCGTTCCCCTTTTAACAATGTTTGTTAATTTTTTTATAAATTTAGCACGCACAAATACAAAAGTCAATGACACTTGCGGAAAAATAAAAATTATTTAAAATAAAGTTGCAATTCAATTATCTTTTGTTGTAAAGTTAAAAACATAATAAAATTTCATACGAACATTCTTATCTAGAGAGGTAGAGGGACTGGCCCTATGACGCCTCAGCAACCATTAACATTTGTTAATAAGGTGCTAATTCCAGCAAATTGTGAAAGATTTGACAGATGAGAAGAAGACTCTATTCAAACCGAAAGCCTTCTTCTTAGAAGGCTTTTTTATTTTATATTCAACTAATGGTTCAATTTAAAAAGGAGGAATTTTCACATGTCAACTATCGAAACAAAATTAGCGCAAATCGGAAACCGGAGTGAAACTACAACAGGAACTGTTAATCCACCTGTTTATTTTTCAACTGCTTATCGTCACGAAGGAATCGGTAAATCTACTGGATTTGATTATTCACGAACTGGAAATCCAACGCGCGGCCTATTAGAACAGGCAATCGCAGACTTAGAATGCGGTGAACAAGGTTATGCCTGTAGTTCAGGGATGGCAGCCGTTCTTCTTGTCCTTTCCCTATTCCGCTCTGGAGACGAACTTATTGTTTCTGAAGATTTATACGGTGGCACTTATCGATTATTTTCTGAGCACGAAAAAAAGTGGAACGTTCGATGTAGATACGTAAATACACAATCTATTAAACAAATTGAGCAAGCCATCACAACGAAAACGAAGGCTATTTTCATAGAAACTCCAACTAATCCATTAATGCAAGTTACCGATATTGCCGCTGTTGCAACTGTAGCGAAAAGACACGGACTACTTCTTATTGTAGACAACACATTCTACACACCTTATATACAGCAGCCATTAACAGAAGGTGCCGATATTGTACTTCATAGCGCAACGAAATATTTAGGTGGTCATAACGATGTACTAAGCGGACTTGTCGTTGCAAAAGGAAAGGAACTTTGTGAGGAAATCGCTCATTATCATAATGCCTCTGGTGCGGTCTTAAGTCCATTTGACTCATGGCTATTAATCCGTGGTATGAAAACGTTAGCGCTTCGCATGAGACAACATGAAGAAAATGCAAAAGCAGTTGTTGCTTATTTAAATGATGAGGATGGGGTGACAGATGTATTTTATCCTGGAAGAGGCGGCATGATCTCGTTTCGTCTGAAAGATGAAACATGGATTAATCCATTCTTACAATCTTTATCCTTAATTACATTTGCCGAAAGTCTTGGTGGTGTTGAAAGTTTAATGACATATCCAGCAACACAAACACACGCTGATATTCCTGAAGAAATTAGAACAGCAAACGGTGTATGTAATCGTCTTCTTCGATTTTCCGTTGGTATTGAAAATAGTAACGATTTAATTCAAGACTTAAAGCAAGCCATTAAACTTGTAAAAGAAGGTGTAAGAATATGAGTTATTCTATAGATACACTCTTACTGCACAACCAATATAAACATGACTCGCAAACAGGAGCTGTTAACGTTCCCATCTATAACACATCAACATTTCACCAATTTGATGTAGATACGTTCGGGAAATATGACTATAGCAGGTCAGGCAATCCAACTCGTGAAGCTCTTGAAGACATCATTGCTTTATTAGAAGGCGGAACAAAAGGATTTGCCTTCGCATCAGGAATTGCAGCGATTTCTACTGCATTCCTCCTCCTTTCACAAGGTGATCACGTACTCATTTCAGAAGACGTATACGGAGGAACTTATCGAATGATAACTGAAGTTCTCTCCCGTTACGGTGTTTCACATACATTTGTTGATATGACCAATTTAGAAGAAATAAAGCAAAACATTAAGCCAAATACAAAACTCTTTTATGTAGAAACACCTTCCAATCCACTTTTAAAAGTGACAGATATTCGTGCTGTTTCTAAACTTGCAAAATCTATTGGCGCCCTTACTTTTGTTGATAATACATTTTTGACACCACTATTCCAGAAACCACTTGACCTTGGCGCTGATGTCGTTCTTCATAGTGCCACAAAATTCATTGCCGGTCATAGTGATGTTACTGCCGGATTAGCAGTTGTAAAAAATACTGATCTCGCTCAAAAACTTGGCTTTTTACAAAATTCATTCGGCGCTATTCTAGGCCCGCAAGATTGTTCTCTCGTACTTCGTGGTCTAAAAACATTGCATGTACGTCTTGAGCATTCAGCTGCTAATGCCAATAAAATTGCACACTATTTACAAAAGCACGCTAAAGTTCAAAATGTCTATTATCCAGGATTACAAACACATCTTGGATTTAACATTCAACAATCTCAAGCTACATCAGCAGGAGCTGTCCTATCTTTCACTTTACAATCAGAAGACGCACTTCGCCAATTTTTATCAAAAGTAAAATTACCTGTCTTTGCGGTTAGTTTAGGGGCTGTCGAATCGATCCTTTCCTACCCAGCTAAAATGTCACATGCAGCACTATCGCAAGAAGCTCGTGATAAAAGAGGGATTTCAAATTCATTACTTCGGCTATCCGTCGGTCTTGAAAATGCCCTTTCTTATGTAGAAGAGCCTGTAAATGCATAGAGCGAAAAGAAGATATGAAATTAAATTTTCATATCTTCTTTTTATGTTTTCGATTATACTTTTTACTTTTCGTATAGTTCATAAAAAAAGAAAGAGTACACCCATTTCCAAGTAATGAATTAATTGATATATTAAGAAGTAAAAAAGGGGCAAAAATAATGGATACTTGTGCAGATATTTTAATCGTTATCGATCTACAAAATGGAGTATGTTATAGCGAAGAACATTTATTTGACTTACAAAATTTACTTACAAAAGTAAATAAAAGAATTTCTTCATACAGAAAATCAAATAAACCAATTCTTTTCGTTCAACATTGTGATGATGATTTAGTACCTGAAAAAGAACTTTGGGCTATTCATTCAGATTTAGATGTTCAAAAACAAGATTTTTTTGTAAGAAAAACACATGCCAATTCTTTTTATAACACAAACTTGAAAGAGATTTTAGATCAATTATCTGTACATCGTATTGAATTTTGTGGTGCCCAAACAGAGTACTGTATGGATACCACGATTAAATTTGCCCATGGACTAGGGTACGAAAACTTCATGTTCCAGAAAGCAACCTCTACGTTAAATAATCCATTTATGTCCGCAAAAGAGACAATTGATTTTTATGAAAATATATGGAACCACAGATTTTTAAAATTGATGAAAGATGAAATCTAGAATACATAACTAACATCTTGGTAATTCTAAGATTTATCAGCTATATTCAAACATTTCATTTTCACCATAAAGAAGCTGACTACATTCGGCTTCTTTTCTTTTAACCTGTTTTATATTCTATATATAACATTATAATTCCTTTGTCATATTATTTTAAAAATTTCGTATATTCATTTGAAAGAATAAGAAAATCATGATAAAATTGTGTTACAAATATATCTATATCTTTCAATTTTTAAAACGCATCGAAATTTTCACCCAAAAATGTCATTTTACAAAACCGTGCTAAATTATCTACTTTATTTACATCAGGGTCTCTTTTCTTACAATTTCTTTACTTTAGGAATGTTTTTCTGCAACAACTGTTTTCTTTTCTTTAATTTTTTGGTATGTATAGTATGGTATAACAGCTCACACGGAGGTGGAAAAGAACATGTTAGAAACCTTTCAAAAAGAAATAGAACTATATGAAAGCAATGCAGAATTATTGAAAGTACTTGCTCATCCTGTTCGCTTATGTATTGTAAAAGGATTAATTGAACGCGGTCCAAGCAACGTTTCTACAATGTACACTGGCTTAAACATGCCACAATCTACAATTTCACAGCATTTAGCAAAGTTAAAAAGTGCTAAAATCGTTTCAAGTGAAAGAAAAGGATTGGAAATTTATTACAAAGTAGAAAACGAGACAATTATTCAACTCGTTCGCGTATTATTGGGTTAGGGACTCATAGACAGAAAAAAAGGATGTATTTTATATTTTTCATCTCATATCTTTAATATAAATATATATCATGAGAGGAAATATATGATGCTACATAAGTCGTATTAAAAAACAAGACACAGAACTATGCTGTGTCTTGTTTTTTATATTTTCAAATACCGATCCAAGTGTAACTGTTGCATATGTTTCGTATGTATAACAACATCACATGCACTCCCTAATCCTCCGCTCAAAATCATAGAATGAACTGCACGATTTTGTTTTTGAATTTCAGAAAAAGGATCCCGATCTTGATGATTCGTAAGCAGCTCTAGTATTCCTGCTGCTAACAAAAACTCAGATTGTTTCTTATGCCATACCATATTCATACCTTGCAGGCTAAACATTTCTTTCAGTTCGTCCCAATGAATATGAGTAGTAAGATCCATTTCACCTGGATACGCTAAAGGATTACGAATTAACTTATGCTCATAATATCCTCGTAAACTACCTTCTTGATGTGCAGGATGCATCCATTCTTCTTTTGTATATCCATAATCAACTGTAATACATACACCTCGTTGAAACCATTTCGCAATTTCTTTTATATATTCTTCCATCGCAATCGGCACTTCAAACCGCTGTCCTTCAGCAAGATGAATATTATATTTCAATAAGTATCGGCCAATTGTTTTATGTAATGGCCTACATACTTCTGCAAGTTTCCCTTCCTCTGTGTACGTAACACGTACTTCATACAATATTCCATTTCTCTTCTCAATTACTTCAACAGGAAATGCATCAAATAACTCATTCGAAAAAAGAATCCCTTCAAACGATTCTCCCATTTCATTATGCGATCTATAATATGACACATTAGAAAACAAACAAAGAGTCTTTTGCTGCAATTTTCTATGAAAAGGGCTCATTTCAATCATTGAATAGTTTAAATCAATAAAGGTTTCCGGTGATAATTGCTTCCATTCTTGTAAAACATCATAAGCAAACCTTCCTGTCCCCCCACCAATCTCACAAATATGTGGAGTAACTTCACCATTTTCAACAAGACGAATAAAAAACTTAGCAAAAGTTTTTGCAAACACAGAGGATACGTTGCTACTTGTAAAAAAATCCCCTTGTCTTCCTATTTTTTCACGTTCTTTCATATAATATCCATGTTCCTCTGCATATAATGCGAGGTTCATATATGTACTGTATGAAATTGAATAATCCTTTTCTTTTTCCATCCATTCTTTTAAAATGAGCTCCATCCCCATACTAGCTCCTTACTGTAAAAATGGATTATTTTCTTTTTCAAAACCAATGCTTGTTTCTGGACCATGTCCACATAACACCGCTGTTTCATCAGGTAATACAAATAATTTCTCTTCAATACTTCCAATCAACTCTGCAAAACTTCCACCAGGTAAATCTGTTCTTCCAATACTCATTTGGAATAATACATCTCCAGAAAATACAGCATTCGCCTCTTTACAGTAATAAGAAATACTGCCTGGAGAATGTCCTGGTGTCTCAAAAATTTCAAAGTTAAATGAACCAATTGCTAATGCACCTTCTGCATCAATAATATGATCAGCTGGTTTTGCTGTAATGCTGCGATTCATCATAAAGATTTGAGAACCATTTACAGTTGCATCGCCTAACCAATCTGCTTCTTCTTTATGTACGTACACAGGAATATGAAAAGCGTCTCTTACCGCATCAACAGCACCAATATGATCAAAGTGAGCATGTGTTAATAAAACAGCCAGTGGCTTTAATTGTTCTTCT
The DNA here is from genome assembly GCF_001883995.1 of Bacillus paranthracis. Taxonomy (GTDB): domain Bacteria; phylum Bacillota; class Bacilli; order Bacillales; family Bacillaceae_G; genus Bacillus_A; species Bacillus_A paranthracis. The sequence goes on from NZ_MACE01000018.1 coordinate 529,490, forward strand.
TGTAAATATGTAACGAGCTTCTCTCCTTCGTGACCAGGATCAAAGATAATACACTCATTTTGCTCATTCGTTAAAATATAAGCATTTGTTTGTAATGGGCCTAACGGCATTTGTATCCATTTCATATGAAAATCTCCTCCAATTATTAAACTTACTTTCAATGATACAACATTTTTTTCTCTTAGGAAAAGAAAGGATGCTATCTCGACAATCATTTTTAAAACATGTACAATATAAAAGAGTAAATATTCCAAAAACTCATATTAAGGAATGGGTAGACAGAGGAGGATATTGTATGGGCCTTGTTATTATTTTTACGCTTGTCACTCTGTTAGCTGTATTTGCTACGCTTAGAACACTTCGCGAAAAGAATTTTCTCGCGGGCGGCTTTGCAATTGCAACTGTACTCGTTTTCGGATGGTTTACAATCATGACTGTTCTATATAACGGGTACCCACCAGCAGCTTAATTCATTTACATGCTCGTCTTCATCAAGATTTCGCACAAAAAGAGGAAGGGTTTCCCCTTCCTCTTTTCATACTTCACAACTTATATCATCTTCGCTTCGTATTTGTGCTTTTTTACAAGCCAAGCTCCTCCGATAACACCTGCATCATTACCAAGTGTTGCAATAGCTAACTTCGTGCTCTTTACAGCACGTGAGAAAGCATATTGCTCAAAATAGCGTTGAATTGGTTCTAAAAGTGCATCTCCAGCTTTAGAAACGCCTCCGCCAATAACGATTTTCTCTGGGTTCAACGTGCTAGAAAGGTTCGCTACAGCTAATCCTAAATAAGAAGCTACCTTTTCTACTACTTCGCCTGCTAGTTCATCACCTTGTCCATGTGCTTCAAATACGTCTTTTGATGTGATACGTCCTTCTTCTGCTAACATAGAACGTAGAATACTTTCTTTATCAGTCTCTTGTATTTTTTGCATAGCAACACGCACAATACCTGTTGCAGATGCTACAGTTTCTAGGCAACCAGACTTCCCGCAATTACATGGGAAAGCATTCTCTGTAACGACTGTAATGTGTCCGATTTCACCAGCAGCACCGCTTACGCCGTGTACAATCTCTCCATTGGCAATTACACCGCCGCCAACACCAGTGCCAAGCGTCATACAAATTAAATCTTTTGCTCCTTCACCAGCACCTTTCCACATTTCACCAAGCGCTGCTAAGTTCGCATCATTATCAATCACAACAGGTAATCCTGTTTCTACTTCTAATAAATCTTTTAACGGATAGTTCTTCCATCCTAAGTTAACCGCTTCATAAATCATTCCAGACGCCACGTGTACAGGGCCAGGAGCTCCCATACCAATACCGATTAACTTACTTTTTAATTCGCCTAACTCTTCTAACTTTTTATCAATAGCTTTCGCTACATCAAGTGTAATATGTTTTCCTTGCTCATTTATATTCGTAGGGATTTCCCACTTATGTAAAATTTCACCGTATACATTAATAAATGCTAATTTAATCGTTGTACCACCAAGGTCAACACCAACTAACCATTTCTCTTCCATGTTACTTACCTACCTTTATCTAATTCTTATTTAGCTCTTTTTGAATTTCTTGCTTCAATAAAAATAAAGCTGTTTGATAGTCTTGTGAATCGATTAGCTGTGATTGATTTAATTCACGCAATTCATCTTGCATTAATTGTAAATCTGCAATTCGATCTCCCGTATAAATAATCGTACCAAATTTCTTTAGCAATTGCTGAATATCATATATAGATAACATTTCATCACCCTCTATGCTCACTTACTATAAAAAATTATAATAAGAAAACGTTCACATATTTTATTATAATCAAGAAGAAAAAGTCTCGTCAATTTTTATTTGTCTATACAAGCCCATTTTTAACCATTGTTCCTTTTTCTGTAATAATTTTTTCTATATTTTTATCAAACGGCTCTATTGGAATATGGTCTACCATTTGAAAACTATAAGCTAATGATAGCGTTTTCCCTTTATAATGCATGAGATAACGATCATAATAGCCACCACCATATCCAATCCGTTCTCCTCGCTCTGTATAAGCTACACCTGGTACAATTTGAAGGTCAATTTCATCTGCATTCACTTCTTCCGTAAGCGCTGGAATTGGCTCACGTAAATTCATATACACTGTTTCCAATTGATCAAAATTACTAATTTGCCTAAAGGACATTGTTCTTGTTTCTTTATTACACTTCGGAACAACAACTTTCTTTCCTTCTTCCCAAGCTTTTTCGATAATAGGATATGTATTCACTTCATTTTCCATTGAAAGAGTGATTCCAATTGTTTTAGCTTCAGCCCACTCTTTTTGTGCATACAACGAAAATGCAATTTGCTCTGATAAAGTTGTATACCGTTCTTTTGATAAAGAATTCATGTGCTCTATTATTTGTTTACGTAAACGTAGTTTCTCTTCTCTCACACATTTTCCCCCTCACAGTGATACTTTGCTCTACGATGATAGTGTATCACTTTTAAGAGAGGAATCGAATAAAAAAAGAAACAGTAGGAAAATATTCCTACTGCTTACTTTGTTTCACGGTGTAACGTAGACTTCTTGTCACGCTTGCAATACTTTTTAAGCTCGATACGCTCAGCGTTGTTACGTTTGTTTTTCTTTGAGATATAGTTACGATCTCCGCATTCTGTACATGCTAGAGTAATATTCACACGCATTCTTATTTCCCTCCAGTACTAATAACTTAAATCAGACTATACTATAATACCACTTTTAAAATAAAAATTCTACACCTTTTGATATTGTCTAATTTTTTCTATAAGATTTTTCATGTTTTCCCTTGCTATTACTGGGTTTCTAGCATGTGAATACACTAAAAATTTCGGTTGTTTTGTGTCAGAAACGATATAAGACCACTCTTTTTCGGTATATTTGAACTGTACTCCTTCAAATATGCCTTCTTCCTTCCTTTCGATATCAGCCAATAATTTCCTCATCACCTTCCCTTTTTCATTCCACGAACATACAACTTCATCACAAAGTAAATAAAGCGGCGGGGATTGCTCTACTATGCTGAGAAAGGTTTTTCCCTGCAATGCTATTAACTCGAATAATTTTCCAATTCGATATAAAATATCTCGCTTCCATCTCGCTTGAAACGATTTTTTTTCATCCTGCGTATAAAATAGAAGATAACATTCTCCTAATTTCAAAGACATTGGGTAAATATTTCCTGCCGATTCCAGTAATAAATCTGGAATATCAATCTCTTCAAAATCCGTCCCTTGGTAAATATTACTATGATTATCATATAACTCGAAATAATTTCCTTGCTCTGAAAACATAAGCGCCATATTTGCTTTACTTGATTTCATTAAAGCTTTCACATGATCCTTTTGTTCACCAGCATAAATCCACGTAACTGTGCATCCGAGTCTTTGCAAAAAGAGCATAAGCAAATGTTGTAACATATCATTTCTCTTATTAATAAGAAGATGGAACTTCTGTTTTTTTATTTTCTCAATATCAATACGCTCTAATACAGCCTCTATATAATTATGTAAAGAAACGTGTACTAGCTTATTCCGCCCCATTTCCTTCTCACATACGTAATAAAACGACTCAGACATATACACTTGTTCTATCGCTTTTTGCTGCTTATACGTTAACTGTGCCCCATCCTTACCATACAACTTTATAACAATCTCTTTTTCTTTTTCCGCTTGAATGAAAACCCCGCCCGCACATTGCAAATCTTGAATGCTGTACTGAAAAAGTGATTCGTTCATTTCTTTGCATTCCATCGTATGAATCCCAATACCATGAATTGCATGAAGAAAAAGATTTTTATAAGAAGTCGTTTCTATATGTTCTTGACTCCCGATTAATATACTTTCCCCTTTTGTAAAAAGAGATCCGTACGCCATCGCAACCTTTACAATAAATTGAGGCGTAATCTCCACATTACCTCTTCCTACAATGCGGCTTTTTTGCAACCATCCTGCACTCTTCTCACTTTCTTGAACACCAGCCGATCCTACTACCGAATGACTATCAATCGCCTTATATGGCCATAGTTTTCCCTTTTGCTTAATTACCGTACTTTTCCCTATATGACAATGGTCCGCTACAATGCTTTTTTGAAACAATGTAACATCATCTTCCACCATTGTATGTTCTCCTATTGTCGTTTCTAGTAACTCACAATATTTCCCAATGTGCACATTTGCAAAAATAATACTCTTTTGAAGATGAGAATAACTTGAAACAACACTATTTTTCCCGATAATAGAGTATGGCTCAATTACAGATCCAGCACCAATTCTTACTCCTTCACCAATAAAAGAAGGACCGTGAATTTTCGTTCCTTTTCCAATCGTTACCCCTTCTCCCATCCATACCATCGGTAATACTTCCGTATACGGGATAGGTACTTGCAATTTTTTCGTTAACAAATCAAATTGTGCTTGTCGATATTGATCAAATGTACCGATATCTAACCAGTAACCTTCTGACAAATATGCAAATAATGCGTTCTTATTTGCCAATAACGGAAACACATCTTGACTAAAATCAAAAAATTCTCGGGGCGGTATGTAAGAAAAAATTTCTGGCTCCATAATATATATACCTGTATTCACAATATTAGAGACTACTTCATTCCAACTCGGTTTTTCTATGTATCGTGTAACCTCTTGTTCTTTGTTCATTACAACTAAACCAAATGAGAGTGGATTTTCTACTTCCTTTACAAACATAGTTACCATTCTTTTCTTTTGTTTATGAAACGTAATTCCTTCTGATAATTGAAAATCAGTTAACGCATCCCCACTTATGACAACAAACGGTTCATCCAAAAATTTTTCCGCTTGTTTAATACTCCCTGCAGTTCCAAGCGGTGGAGAGTCTTCAAAGTAGTACAAGTTAACGCCCCATTTGCTACCGTCACCAAAATATTGCTTAATAGCTGTACTCATATACTGAACAGTAATTGCAATCTCACGTATACCATGCTGACGCAATAATTCAATGTTGTATTCTAAAACTGGCTTTTCTAATAATGGCAACATCGGCTTTGGAGTATTACATGTTAATGGTCTAAGGCGTCGTCCTTTTCCTCCAGCTAAAATAACCCCCTTCATATACTTCAGCCTCCACTTATATAATGTTCAGTAACTTCATATACGATATGTATATTATCTACCCAGCATTAACTAGCAGTATAAAATAAAGTGAAACTTTAATCAGTGGAGGTTTTCTTCATCCCCTACTGATTATTAGCCTTGACCAATCGGGCCGACAGGCAGTAAAGTTCCCCTTATATACATTCACCTTTCAACAACTGAAGAAAGCGCTTACTATTAACTTTTAAAATATTACTTAATAAGCGAATAACATATACGCCCTATTTTTTCCATTATATTATGATACATCTTATCATCATAAACTAAAGGAAACAACGAGCTTTTTTTGTCATGTTTTGACTAAAAAAAGCAGGTGATGTTTCACCTACTTTTTTCTTTATTCATTTAATAAGTAATGCTTTCCCTTTACTAAATAAAAAACATTTTCAGCAATATTTGTAATATGGTCTGCTACACGTTCGATATATCTCGCTACAAAGGATAATTGTGTAATTTGTGTAATTGCTTCTGGTTGTTCTGGAACTGCAGATATAAATTCACGAATCGCTTTCCCATATATTTCATCAACAGAATCATCCATTTCGGCAATTTGCTTCGCAAAAGTTAAATTTTCTTGCTCATATGCATCTAGCGCTAACTGTAACATCTTATTTGCAATCGCAAACATCTCATCAAGATTGTGCAAACTAACAGACACGTCTTTTTCCCCGAGACGAATGGTTGATTTCGCAATATTAACAGCATGATCTGCAATCCGTTCTAAATCTGTCGCTGTTTTAATTGAAATGAAAATCCTTCTTAAATCACTCGCTACAGGTTGCTGCTTCGTAATGAGCATAAGCGCAAGATCATTTATTTCCTCTTCTAAATTATCCATACGATAATCACCATCTATTACCTCTAACGCTTTCTCTACATCCTTTTTATGAAGCCCTTCCATAGCAAGCAATAAAGCTTCTCTCGCTAGTTCACCAAGCTCAATCACTTTTTGCTGTAACGTTTTTAAATCACATTGAAATTGTTCTCGTACCATTGTTTCTTCCCCCTTAATATTATGTGCCACTATATATAACTCTCCTACCTAGCCTACTTATAATAAACCTTAAGATAGGAGAAGTATTACTTCTCCTATCTTAAGGTAAAAATAAGAAATACCCTCTGTTAAGAGGGTATTTGCTCTTAGCCTTGCTAGCGACATCAACCGAATCGGCCTGTAATATAATCTTCTGTACGCTTATCTGAAGGTGTCGTAAATAATTTATTTGTATCTGTATACTCCACAACTTCTCCACTTAAGAAGAAAGCAGTTTTATCTGAAATACGCGCAGCTTGTTGCATGTTATGCGTTACGATAACGATACTAAAATCTTTCTTTAACTCTTGAATTAATTCTTCTACTTTTAATGTTGAAATTGGATCTAGTGCTGATGTTGGCTCATCCATTAAAATAACGTCTGGTTCAATCGCTAAACAACGTGCAATACATAGACGCTGTTGCTGTCCACCAGATAAACCGTATGCATTATCATGCAAACGATCTTTTAACTCATCCCAAATCGCTGCTCCACGTAAACTTTTTTCAACAATTTCATCTAACGTTTTCTTGTCGCTAATCCCATGAATTTTCGGGCCATATGCTACATTTTCATAAATAGATTTTGGAAATGGATTTGGTTTTTGGAACACCATTCCTACATGTGTTCGTAATTCTTCAACTGGATATGATTTATCAAATATATTGCGCTCTCTATATTCAATTACGCCTGTAGTTCGCACGATTGGTACTAACTCTACCATACGATTTAATGTTTTTAAGTACGTTGATTTACCACAACCACTTGGCCCGATAATTGCTGTAACTTCATTCTCATGAATACTTAAGTTAATATCTTTTAAAGCATGGTCTTCTCCATACCATAAATTTAAGTTTTTCGTATCAAATACTACTTTCTTTGGCGCAGTCTCGATTTTCTCCTCGTTTTTCACCTGTACATTTACTACTGTTGCTACCATTTGAATTCCCCTTTCATCCATTTCCAACTTATTTTCGATTTCGTAACCATAGGACAACTATATTGATCAAGAGCAACAAACCTAACAAAACAATCATCCCAGCAGCTGCTACATACTGAAATTCTTCCTGTGGTCTACTCATCCAATTAAAAATTTGAATTGGTAAAACTGTAAATCTATCAAACATACTAAACGGAACATAATTTGCAAATGCAAGTGCCCCGATAACTAATAACGGTGCCGCTTCTCCAATCGCTCTTGATATCGCTAACGTACAACCTGTTATAATTCCTGGGAACGCATATGGCAATACAACTTGATACATCGTTTGCCACTTCGTAGCACCTAACCCGTAAGAAGCTTCTAATAATGACCTCGGTACAGATCGTATCGCTTCTTGACTCGCTACAACAACTGTCGGTAAGACGAGTAAGCTCATCGTCAGTGCCGCTGCAATAATACTCTCACCTAAGTGAAGAGCGTATACAAAAATGGTTAAGCCGAGTAATCCAAATACGACGGAAGGTACTCCCGCTAACGTTTGATTATTAATTTCTATTACCTTTTTAAATATAGATTCCTTCGCATATTGCTCTAAATAAAGAGCAGTTCCGACCCCAAATATAAAGGAGAGTGGTATAACAATACTCATAAATAATATTGTTCCTGACAAAGCTGCAGCAATCCCAGCTTCTTTCGGATTACGCGAAGCGAAGTTTGTAAAGAAATCTAACGAAAGGTAACTGACACCTTTTTCAAAAATTTGAAAAAGCAAAATAAGCAGGATTACTATTGAAAACAAAATTGCCATATAAAATAACAATTTGTAAATTCGATCTTTAAAAAAACGTGATGCCATATTTTCTTGTATTTTTTTATGATTCAACATGCGCATATTATGTCACCCTCCTAAAGCGGCGCATAATAAACTGCGAAATGATGTTCATTATAAAAGTAAACAAGAATAACGTTGCGCCTACAGCGTACATGCTGTAATAAGTAATTGTTCCATGCGGAGCATCACCTAAACTCACTTGCACAATATAAGCTGTTAACGTTTGAATAGAGTGTGTCGGATCGAGAGATACGTTCGGTGTGGACCCTGCTGCAATTACAACGATCATCGTTTCACCGATTGCTCTTGAAGCAGCTAATATAATCGCTGCCATAATCCCTGCGAAAGCTGAAGGAAACACGACTTGTTTTACCATCTCAAACCGAGTTGCTCCAAGTGCCAACGAAGCTTCTTTCGTTCCTTTTGCTACAGCTCTCATTGCATCTTCAGACAGAGATGCAATTGTAGGTATCATCATAAAGCCAATAACAATACCTGGACTAATCGCATTAAAAAACTGTAAATCAGGTATAATCCGTTGTAAAAGCGGTGTAACAACTGTTAATGCAAAAAAGCCATATACAATTGTCGGGATACCTGCTAATAGTTCTAACATCGGTTTTAATACTTTTCTTACACTGTTTGAAGCATATTCACTTAAAAATACGGCACACGCTAAACCGATAGGAACTGCTACGCACATAGCGATTGCTGTTACAAGTACCGTTCCACATATAAGTGGTAATATACCGAATTTAGGATTTTCAAAAAAAGGTAACCATTCTTTCTCTGTCAAAAAGGAGAGCAATGATATTTTTTTAAAAAACATTATTGTTTCATTAGAAAGCGTAAAAATAATTCCAAGTGTCGTCGCAATAGACACGCTAGCAATTATTTTTAGTAATAATGGAACGATTCGATTGATTCGCTGCGTTTTTTTTCTATGTTTTGTATTTCTTTCAATCAAATGTTGTACAGAAAATGTAATTTGACTTTTGTCATTATAAGCCAAAGATGAAAACCCCTTTCCACCCTGACATTACCTTTTTATTTCTGTTAACATCCGCAGCTGTTCATTGTATTTTTCTTTTGGTAATTTTACATATCCAACCTCTTCAGCAAGATTACCAACATGCTGAATCATAAACTCAATATAATTTGCTACATTCATTTTATTTCGGATAGATGCATGATTCACATAAGCGAATAGCGACCTAGATAACGGCTTATACTCACCTGATTGGATGGTATCTTTCGTCGGAAGTACACCATTCACTTTTATTGCTCTCACCTTATCTCGATTGGCCATATAATAAGCATATCCTACAAAACCAATGGCATTTTTATCATTCATTACCCCTTGCATAATAACTTGATCATCTTCAGACAAAGAGACTTTTTTTACAATGCGACTTTTTTGTAAGATGACATTTTGAAAATAATCATACGTACCAGAGTCTACACCTGGCGCATAAAACTTTACCTGTTCACGTGGCCATGATGAATGAATTTGTGACCATCGCTTTTCACTTTCATCTTCACTCCATAATAGACGTAACTCGTCTACCGTCATATTATCTACCCAAGTATTTTGACGGTTCACAACGATCGTAAGGCCGTCATAAGCGACTTCAAACGGTGTAAACTGAATGGAGTTTTTCTTCATTTCATTTTCTTCCACTTGTTTCATTACTCTCGAAGCATTATTTATATCTACTTCTCCTTTACTGAAACGATTAAATCCTCCTCCTGTCCCAGAAACACTGATGGAAATTTTCACGTTTGGATGCACCTTTGTATATTCCTCCGCTACTGCTTCTATAATAGGAAAAACCGTTGAGGATCCATCAACTCTCACTTCTCCCATTTCATTCACAGCAAATGCAGTAGACGTGCCAACATAAAAGAAACATGTAGACAGTATGAAAACTTTAATTGATGCACTTATCCATTTCACGTGTTCTTCCTCCTAGAAGTAACCGGAAATAACAGGATTACAGATATAAGAATACTGCTAAACTATTAATTCGGTTTTAATTGTTTGTAAAAGTTTTGTAAAGTTCCACAAGAATCAACATTAGGTAAATTATTAATCCGTAGCCACTGTTCATCTTCACTGAGGATTGGTCCATAACTTCCATAGTGAATGCATACGTATTATTTGCAAGGTCCCTTAAAATTCCGATATGATCTGCTTGTCCACTTTATTAAAACGTATGCATGAATCAAAAAAAAAAGCACACTATCTTTTCAGATAGTGTGCTTTTTTTACAACTTTTTTATTCATCATCTTGCTTTTTATTTTTCTTATCTATTTCCTCTTGTGTAGCTTCGCCATTTTCTACCTTTTTCAAATCAAAGTACGCGTCCATAATGTCACGACTGATATATCCGTTAATACCTGATTTATCATCTACCCAAGGGACAACAACAGAAAATGCTACTTCAGGGTCTTCAAGTGGCGCATAACCTACTAATGTTAAGTTATATGTTTCTTTACGCTCACCGTTTGCTTTTCTACCAATCTCTTTATCTCCGCCATACACAGTTTGAGCTGTACCTGTTTTACCAGCAGCTTTATATGATGCGCCTGTAAAGTATTTCGCAGCTGTACCACCAGACTCATTAAATACTTGTCTAAATCCTTCCTGAACACGTTTAATTTGTGATTCAGGCATATCAATACGGTTTAGTACTTTTGGTTCCATTGAGTGAACGACTTTTCCAACTTCGCCTTGTTTCGCTTCCGGTTGACGAATTTCTTTTACAACTTGCGGCTGCATACGGTAACCACCATTTGCAATTGTTGAAACATACTGTGCTAATTGAAGTGGTGTATATGTGTCATACTGTCCAATTGATAAATCTAATAAGAAACCAGGCTGATTTCCTCTACCTATTTGACCCGCAGATTCGTTTGGTAAATCGATACCTGTTTTTACACCAAGTCCAAACTGTCCGAAATAATAGCGCATCGTATCAAATGCTTTTTTTGGTACATCTAACGTACCACCTCTCACATATTGAACACCTGCGATATTCATCGCTGTTTTAAACATATATACGTTAGAAGACATTTTTAATGCTGTCAGATCATTAATAGATCCCATCGTCTTCCAAGAAGATTTTTTCGGCGTTCCTTTCAATACGATTGGTTCATCCAGTTGGTAGGAACCCGGTTGAATCGCTTTTGTTTGATATCCTGTAAGTACTGTTGCACCTTTTACAGTTGATCCCATCGGATAAGAACTTGTCATCGTTCCTAATGCGAAATCTTGCACTTTCGTTTCGCCATTTTCTTCCACTAACTGTTTCCCTGCCATAGATAAAACTTCACCATTTTTTGGATTCATCATTACAACGAATGCGCGATCTAAAAGAGGTTGTCCCCCTTTATATCTCAATAAATTTTTCGTGATAATTTCTTCTACACGCTTTTGTAATTCCATATCAATTGTTAAATTCAGATTGTTACCACTTTGCCCTTTTGATACATTAATCGTTTCTAAAATATTACCGTTTTTATCCGTAATATTTCTCACTTCCGCTTTATTACCGTGCAAACTATCTTCATATTGCTGCTCAAGATAACTTTTCCCTACGCGGTCATTTCGATTATAATCACGAACAAGATAGTAATCTAGTCTTTCTCTCGGTAAGCCTTCGTCAGAAGTTGTTACACCTCCAAGTACACTTCGGAACAAATCGCCATCATATGCATATTTTCGTTCCCAATCGACACTTGTATCTACTCCCGGCAATTGCGCTAAATTTTCACTAATAATCGCATATTCTTCATCTGTAGCATCCTTTTTAATGACTTGTGGCGTCATCGCATATCCGCCGTCCATTTTGCTTTTAATCGCTAGCACTTCTAAATCTTTTGCGGATAATTGATTCACTTCTTCTTCTGTCACGCGATTTCGTTGACGCTCATCTAATTCTTTATCGTCAATTTTTTTATCTTTAAACTCTTGACGATCTTTTTTCGTAATTTTTTCTTGCGCTTCTTCTTTATGAATAGCAAGCCAATAATCTTTTTTATCGCGATCTGTTAATTTATCTGTCGGTACTTCAATCAAATCTGCTAATCTTTTCGCTGTTTCTAAGCGAGCCTCTGCAGTTGATCCTTTCATTTTTGTAAATGTAATCGTACGTACAGCTGCATTATCTACTACAGCTCGCCCATAACGGTCAAATATTTTCCCACGTGGTACAGGATTACTTATCGTCGAGTTTTCTTTCCTCTCCACTTCATTCTTATATTCCTCACCGCGAACAATTTGTACATAACCAAGCCTTACAATAACCGCGGAGAACATTAAAAACACGCAGAAAAACAGCACGTTTAACCGAAAAGGAACGTGAGTCTTTTTCTTTTGTTGTTTCTGCTTCTTGCCCATACAAACCCCCTCTACCAACAGCTATGTAATTTGAAAGGGACACCTTCATACAGGTGTCCTCACTGCTGTCTTACATCTTTTTCTATTCTAGCATAAAACAAACGATAAGTTAACCTTCTGGTTCTGTTTGATTCTGCGTGGTTCCTTGCGCTACGACACTTGTGTTCCCTGCATTTCCTTCATCATATTTGACATTTTTAACTGCAAAATAAATAAGAAAATGTCCAGCACCTAAAATACATAGTAAGACAGGTAAACTCTTTTCAGGCGGAAAGAATAATACAGCACATAAAAAACTTAAAACTGAACAAATTCTCCCGGCATTTAACCATAATTCTCGGACAACAACATACTCTACACGCCACTCTCTCGCATTTTTCGCTCTACCAATTATATCATATGTCATCGATCCATATGGAACGAGTAAAATAGGGTATGCAATCGCAATGCATGCTGCATAAATAAGTAATTTTGTGTATGTAACATTGAATATAACTAAAAATACAACAGCATATAAAATAATGCCTCCAAGTAAAATTGCTTTTTTTCGCCACTCTTTCTTTAACATACGGGCGACTAAATAGTAACATACAAATGATACAGCAGAATTTACTAAGCTATATTTCCCTAATGCAAGCTCACTATCGGTTGCTAAGTACACATATACTGAAATAACAAAAATGAATGTCCCCTCTCTCAATCCTTGGAAAAAATGAGCGTGTGTAATTCTCCCCCAATTTTTATCAATCCGTCGCTCTTTCAAAACTTGTGTAACCTCATAACGACCTTCACATTCTCTCTTAGATACAAAAAAGCTTAAAACGACAGCAATTGCAAATAACAATAACGAGAGAAAGAATATGACCGTATAACCACTCCACTTCTCCATACGTGAAATTGTGTATCCAGCTGCTATCGGTCCAATCATGCCAGAGAAGGATGTAAGAAGCCCAAGAAACCCGTTAAAGAAATCTCTTGTTTCTGGTTCTGTAATCTCAAATGTTAATAAGTTAAACGCGAGCCAGTAAAAACCATATCCGACTCCTAAAAGAGCCCCCATTAATAAAATATAGTGAGAAGCGCTTTTCCCCGCTACTAAAACAACGATAAAAAAAATCGCTAACGTGCCTACGCCTATTCGTAACAAGATCGAGCGATCAATACGCTTCGCTAATTTCCCACCTATAAGAAATGTGAGGGGCTGCAATACAACGCTGGCCAAATTATACAAGCCGAGATTCACATAATTTTGTGTTTGTTTCCATAAATAAATGTTAACAAACGTATTCGATAAAGAAATTGCGAGCGTGTATAAACCTCCAATGAGGAGTAATAACACTAAATCCCGATTCACTTCAACGTCACCAATTATATGTTTCCACTTCATACACAACTCTCCTTTACTTCATGTTCTAGTCTTCCAAAGACAAGCTCAATTATGTAAAAGGAAAGCATAGAAAAAAGCTAGGAGCATTCTCCTAGCTTTTTCTATCGTTATTACAATTATTTTGCTTCTTGGTAACGTTTTTCAGCAGCGTTCCAATCTACAACGTTCCAGAATGCACCGATGTAGTCTGGACGACGGTTTTGATAATTTAAGTAGTAAGCATGTTCCCAAACATCTAAACCGATAACTGGAGTTTTACCTTCAGTTAGAGGAGAATCTTGGTTTGGCGTGCTTGTTACTTCTAACTCACCATTATTTACTACTAACCAAGCCCAACCAGAACCGAAGCGAGTTGCGCCAGCTTTTGCGAATTCTTCTTTGAATGCATCGAAGCTTCCGAATTTCGCTTCAATTGCAGTTGCAAGTTCGCCTACTGGTTGTCCGCCGCCGTTTGGAGATAAGATTGTCCAGAAGAATGTGTGGTTAGCATGTCCGCCACCATTGTTACGTACTGCTGTACGGATTGCTTCTGGTACTTCGTTTAAGTTTGCAACTAATTCTTCTACGCTTTTGTCAGCTAATTCTGCATGACCTTCTAAAGCAGCGTTTAAGTTTGTGATGTACGTGTTATGGTGCTTTGTATGATGGATGTTCATTGTTTCTTTGTCAAAGTGAGGCTCTAAAGCATCATACGCATAAGGTAAATTTGGTAATTCGTGTTTTGCCATTGTTATATTCCTCCCAGTTTATGTATTGCCACTTAAGTGACATACAACTACATTCTACCCTAATTGCCATAGGGTGCAAACAAATAAATCACATTGTCTTGCTATCATTAAAGTAGCAAAATTCCCACTTCTTTTCAATTAAAATGCTCATATATTTCATAAAAAAAGCTCCCTTCTACAAGGAAGCTTCCTACTGACATAATAAACAGGTGAAATGGATATGGACCCTGTAGGACTCGAACCTACGACCGGACGGTTATGAGCCGTCTGCTCTAACCAGCTGAGCTAAGGGTCCACAATTATGTATGTAATAATACATCAAATAAAGGAATTCCTATCGGATATACCCTTTAAGAAATGTAAGATAAATTTACCATATAGAAAAGAAAACTGTCAATTGTATTTTTTTCATTTAAAAGAAGAAAATTAATAAAAAGAAATTTAGTTATCGCTACTATATGTAAATATAATATATCTTGAGATTCCCTAGATTCCTACGTTACAATGATTTTATACATACATAAAGGAAGTGAATCTATGTCCATATTTGCCCAATTAGTCAAAAGCGTATATTCGCCTAAAGATATGGCGCTATTCCGTTTTCAAAAAATCGGAAAAACCATTTTGTATATTATGCTACTTTGTCTAATCACTACTATTCCAAGAACATTCTTTTACGGTAGCTTTATCCAAGATAGTGTTACTATGGTAAATCAAGCAATTGAAAAAGATTTACCTGATTTTAAAATCGAAAATGGTGAACTAAAAGCTGATATTGAACAACCTATTCAAAAAGAAGAGGGAGATGCTCTTTTCGTATTTGATCCAAATACAACAGATATCGAAAAGTATCAAAATAAAACTGGTTTATTTATTTTAAAAGATAAAGTAGTTTCTATAGGAAATGGCCAGACGCAAACATACTCCTACAATGATTTATTAGGGACATCTCTTGAGAAAAAAGATTTGCAAGATTTCATTTCTGTATTCGATAGTATTTATCCAATTTTATTAGCTGTTATCGGAGTGTTAGTATATCTATTCCAATTGTTCATTACTTTCTTAGGAATTACTTTACTTGCGTTTATCGGTTCTGCTATGAGTGGTCAACGTAAATTATCTTATAAGCAAGTATGGACGTTAACTGCCTACAGCTACACAATTCCAACCATCTTCTTTATGATTATGGATTTATTCAAAATCGTTGTACCTGGCTCAACATTCATTTATATCGCAGTTGTTTTAATTGTCCTATACTTAACAATTAAAGAAGTTCCAAAACCGAACGAAAAAAATGCCTAAATAGGCATTTTTTTTTTGGACAAGCATATATTCCTAGCAAAGGAGTGAAGAATATGAAGAGATTAGGTATATTCTTATTCGTGCTTGTTCTTGGTTATATATTTTATTACGATATAAAAATCGGCACTTTACCGATGTTAAGTTCATATAAAAAGACAAATGCGGCCGAAACGATAAAACAAGAAAGTACAAATACAAAACAAAAGAAAGAAAACAAAGCGGAAAAAGAAACAGATGTCACTTATAAAACAATTGAAGTCAAAACAGGTGATACGGTTCTTTCCATTACAGAAGCGATTAATAAGAAGAAAATTCCTTCTATCGAAAAAGTAATTGATGATTTTAAACAATTAAATAAAAATACACCTGCTACAAAAATACAACTTGGAAAGTCTTATAAATTCCCGTTATATCAATAAGCAATCACTTAATCCTTGTCAATTACATAAAGGCGCTGATACAATAGTAAAAGTGAAACCGAGCACTTCGGTTTCTATAGCCCTGTATCACGTATACTATCATTGATATAAGGGACTAAATAAGAAACTTCTTTTATAAGGAGAGCGATCTATTCGTGAATGAAATGACTCATCGTACAAAAACACGTCCAGTTAAAGTCGGTAATTTAACAATTGGCGGTAATAATGAATTAATTATACAAAGTATGACAACAACAAAAACACATGATGTTGAAGCAACAGTTGCTGAAATTAAACGTTTAGAAGAAGCTGGCTGCCAAGTCGTGCGTGTTGCTGTTCCAGACGAACGCGCAGCAAATGCTATTGCTGATATTAAAAAACAAATCAACATTCCACTTGTTGCTGATATTCATTTTGATTATCGCCTTGCTTTAAAAGCAATTGAAGGCGGCATTGATAAAGTACGTATCAATCCAGGTAACATTGGTCGTCGCCATAAAGTAGAAGCTGTTGTAAATGCAGCAAAAGAACGTGGTATTCCAATCCGTATCGGTGTAAACGCAGGTTCATTAGAGCGTCACATTTTAGAAAAGTACGGATACCCAACTGCAGATGGTATGGTTGAGAGCGCCCTGCATCACATTAAAATTTTAGAGGACTTAGATTTCCATGATATTATCGTATCTATGAAAGCCTCTGATGTTAACTTGGCAATTGAAGCATACGAAAAAGCTGCACGTGCTTTTGATTATCCACTACATTTAGGTATCACAGAATCTGGAACGTTATTTGCCGGAACTGTAAAAAGTGCCGCTGGTCTTGGAGCAATCTTAAGTAAAGGCATCGGAAATACACTACGTATTTCATTAAGTGCTGACCCAGTTGAAGAAGTAAAAGTTGCGCGTGAACTATTAAAGTCATTCGGCCTTGCATCTAATGCAGCAACACTTATTTCTTGTCCAACTTGCGGTCGTATTGAAATTGATTTAATTAGCATCGCTAACGAAGTGGAAGAGTACATTTCTACACTACAAGTACCAATTAAGGTTGCAGTACTTGGCTGCGCCGTAAATGGTCCTGGGGAAGCTCGTGAAGCTGATATCGGTATTGCCGGCGCGCGCGGAGAAGGACTATTATTCCGCAAAGGGCAAGTCGTTCGTAAAGTACCAGAAGAAATAATGGTAGAAGAACTGAAAAAAGAAATCGACGTAATTGCTGCTGAAATGGCTGCTGAACGAGAAAAAGAAAAAGAAACACAAGAACAATAAAAAGAAGGTTGCCCACAACATTTGTGAGCAACCTTCTTTTCTACGTAAAAAAGCTCGTCAGTTATAGAACTAACGAGCTTTTACTTTGCACATTTTGGACAACGTCCGTATATTTCAAACTTATGACCTGTTACTTCATAACCATTAAAATCTTTATTCATAAAATCCATCGGGCAAGAAGTAATCTCTTTCGTCCCTCCGCAATCTAAACAAATAAAATGATGATGATGTTCCATAATAGAACATGTAAAACGAAAATGTTTTTCACCGTTTAATTCCGTTTGTTCTAAAACACCGATTTCAGCAAACACCGTTAAGTTACGATAAATCGTGTCAAAGCTAAGACCTGGATAATCATCCTTCATATGCTCTAAAACGTCCTTCGCTGTTAAATAACGATTGTGAGCTGCAAATAACCTGAGCATTTCTTCCCTTTTCCCAGTATGTTTGTATCCTTTATCTTTCATTAGGCGTAAAGCTTCTGTTAGATTCATATCTATCCCTACTTTATGCAGTTTTTTTCTTTTTCCATAAAATCGCACCAATTAAAATAAGAACCGCTATCATAACAATTGTACCACCTGGTGCTAAATCAAGTTGATACGAAGCAAACATTCCACCAATTACTGCAATTTCACCAAATAAAATGGAGAAGAAAATTGTTTGTTTAAATCCATTCGCAATACGAATACTTGCTGCAACTGGTAACGTCATTAATGATGATACGAGAAGAACCCCCACTACACGCATTGATACCGCAATGACAAGCGCAACCAATATAATGAAAATAAAGTGAATCCACTTTGCACTCAAACCGGTTGATACAGCGTATTCTTCATCAAACGATAGTAAAAATAACTCTTTGTATAATAAAGTAATCATTACAATAACAACAATTGCTACAATGCCGATAATTATTAAATCCGTACTTGTTACAGCACTTACACTACCAAATAAATAACTAAATAAATCTGTGTTAAACCCATTTGCAAGTGAAATAAAAATAACGCCAATCCCCATTCCTGCTGAAAGAATAATTGGAATTGCTAATTCTTGATAATGTTTATATACAGTACGTAGTTTTTCAATAAGTAACGCCCCACCAATAGAAAAAATCATCCCCATATATAACGGATTTAAAAATCCCCCTGTGAAAATTGTTTTTTCTAGTAGTAAACTTGCAGCAATACCCGATAATGTCACGTGGCTTAATGCATCCGCAATAAGCGACATGCGGCGAATGACAACAAATACACCGATAAGCGGCGCAACAAGTCCTATTAAAATTCCTGCATATAAAGAGTTACGTAAAAAGTCATATTGTAAAAAATCTTGTATCATTATATCCTCCCGTGATGCTCATGCTCGTGTTCTAAACGATGAACATGGTGTCCATATAAGACGGACATTTCTGCATCTTCTAACTCTCGGAACTTTTCTACATTTCCATGGAAATGTAAATGTTTGTTTAAGCATGCAACATGTGTTACTTTCTCGGTAACAGCTCCCATATCATGCGTAACGAGAATTAATGTGATTCCTAGCCTTTTGTTTAAATCCTCTAATATCTCATAAAAACTTTCTACATTCTTCACATCAATTCCAACAGTGGGCTCGTCCAAAATAAGTAATTCAGGATCACTAACGAGCGCACGAGCAATAAATACGCGCTGTTGTTGTCCACCAGAAAGTTCTCCAATATTACGCCCTTGAAACTCACTCATTCCTACATCAGCAATCGCTTTTTCTACCTTTTTCTTATCGTTTTTCGTAAAAAAGCGAAACAGCCCTTTTTTCGAAACGAGTCCCATTGACACAACTTCAAACACAGTTGCCGGAAAACCAGAATTAAAGCTATTTGCCTTTTGCGACACATAACCAACTTTGTTCCATTCTTTAAACTTCTTACTATCAACACCAAACAAACGAATGCTTCCCTGTTTTGGCTTTAAAACGCCTAATAAACATTTTAGCAAAGTGGATTTCCCTGAACCATTTGGCCCAACTAAACCTAAAAAAGCTCCCTTCGGAACTTGCAAATTTATATCTTCTAACACATTTCGATCTTCATATCGAAATGACAATCCTTCTATTTCTAATATATTGTTCATAGCATCTCACCTATTTTAATTCAGAATGATTCCGATTTATATCTATTTGAATTATAGTACAGCTTATTATAGTTGTAAACCAATCTGCCTAAAATATATCTACTTTTTCAAGAAACCTTACTATTATAACAAAAAGCAGAGAAAAATTCTCTGCTTTCAAAAGATATTATAATTAATTTTTTAGTGAATAGCCGATTTAAACTTACCACCATTTGTCTCTTGTGTACTCATAATCGTAACAAACGCATTCGCATCAATTTCATACACAATTGATTTTAACTTTGTCACTTCTAGACGTGTTACCACTGCATAAATAACTTCTTTTTCTTTATCCGTGTAACCGCCTTTCGCTACAAGCTTTGTAGTTCCACGACCAAGACGATGCAAAATCGCATTTGATACTTCCTCATATTGATCTGATACAATTAAAACAGCTTTCGTTTCATCTAAACCTTGAATGACTGTATCAATTGTTTTGAATGCAATGTAGTACGTCATAACAGAATACATCGCTTGTTCCACACCAAATACAAATGCTGCCCATGCAAAAATGAATAAGTTCACAAACATTACAAATTCGCCTACGGAGAAAGGTAATTTTTTCGTTAATAAAATACCCATAATTTCTGTTCCGTCCATTGATCCACCATGACGAATAACAAGCCCTACACCAAGCCCTAAAATAAGACCACCAAACACTGTCGCTAAAATTGGCTCTGTTGTAAATGGCGGAACAGCATGTAACGTTGATTCAATAAACGCTAAAGCTACAATACCGAACGCCGAAGATAACATGAACGTTTTTCCAATTTGCTTATAACCCGAATACATAAATGGGATATTGAGAATAACGACTAAAGTAGAGAAACTTAACCACCAAATATTAGGAGTAAGATAATCTAATATAAGAGAAATACCAATAATTCCACCATCAATAATTTTATTTGGCATTAAAAATAATTCAATCGCTACCGCTGCGCATGCTGCTCCAAAAATAATCATAACTAAACGATACATAAGATGGATAACACTTTCTTTTCGATGTTGCTTCTGCTCCATAAGTCCTCCCTTATACTCTTTTTCTATAGTTTTGTCCTTATATTATAACATACGCTTCTTTTTCTCATGAAAAAAGAAGCCCTATATGAATATGTACAAGCTACGTACTCATATATTTCGATAGAAGAACGTGTGAAGGAGGATAACTCGATGAACCTCATTAAACAACTTGTAAATAAAAAATTAAATCATATTTCTACAAAGGAATTATTGAAATATAG
Source organism: Bacillus paranthracis (assembly GCF_001883995.1). GTDB lineage: Bacteria > Bacillota > Bacilli > Bacillales > Bacillaceae_G > Bacillus_A > Bacillus_A paranthracis. Next base: position 550,352 of record NZ_MACE01000018.1, read on the forward strand.
TAAAGAATATGATGTTCCAATTACGACTGCACAAGCTGATCAAATTGTTGGACTTATGAAAGGAAAGAATATTAACATTTACGATAATGACGAACGACTAGCGCTCTTAAAACAAATAGCTCAAGTAACCTCGCCCGCTACTGCCCAACAAGTAAATACTTTATTTCAACAACTACTAAAATAAGGAGGGGATATTCCCCTCCTTATTGCTTATTGCGCTTTAATTTTCTCAAGAAGCCCTTCATCAAAAGTACCATTTTTCAGCATTTCGATTTCCAATTTATATGGCGGCTTCTTGTCCTTTTTATCTTCACCTACATATGGTGTTTCCAGAATTTTTGGTACGTGCATTAATTGCGGATGATGCACAATATGATGCAATGCTTTATAACCGATATGACCGAAACCGATATTTTCATGACGGTCCTTTCCTGCGCCGCGTACATTTTTACTATCATTAATATGAAGTACTTGTAAACGATCGATACCAACAATCTTATCAAATTCGTTTAATACACCGTCAAAGTCATTTACAATGTCATATCCTGCATCGTGCGTATGACACGTGTCAAAGCATACCGATAGTTTTTCATTATATGTTACACCATCAATAATTTTTGCAATTTCTTCAAAGCTACGGCCGCATTCTGTTCCTTTTCCTGCCATCGTTTCTAACGCAATGTTCACCGTCTGATCTGGCGTTAATACTTCATTCAGTCCTTTAATAATTTGTTGAATGCCAGCGTCTGCCCCTGCACCAACGTGCGCACCTGGGTGAAGAACGATTTGTTTTGCCACACCTAATGCTGATGTTCTTTCAATTTCCATACGAAGGAAATCTACACCTAATTGGAATGTTTCTGGCTTCGTCGTATTTCCAACATTAATAATATATGGCGCATGTACGATAATCTCTTCGATACCGTTTTGTTCCATATGTTTTCTTCCTGCTTCTATATTCAATTCTTCAATTGGTTTTCTTCTCGTATTTTGCGGTGCACCTGTATAAATCATAAACGTCGTTGCACCGTATGAAACAGCCTCTTCACTTGCTGCTAATAACATTTTCTTACCACTCATAGAAACATGAGATCCAATCTTTAACATACAATCACCTCTTCAATATACAATAGATATAATGATAGCATAATTTGTAGAAATATGTAGTGAATTGTTTGTTCACAAAAAACGCACTACATAAATTTATACGACTATTTAAACAGACTATACTCTTCATTTACATTATCTAGATGAAGCGAAACTTTAATCAATATTTTCTATCCATATTGATTACGGCTCTCACAAATAGCTGGATAAAAAAAGATAAGGGAAATCCCTTATCTTTTTTTATTGCTATATTTTCTTTTCACTTTGTCACGTTCTGTTGCAAGTTTACGTTTATAGTTTGGTTTTACTTTTTTCGGTTTTTTAACAACTTTCGTTGCCATAACATCAAGTTCATCATTTGGTTTTTTACGGCTCTTACGACGACGACGTTCACCTAAATCTGCCCACTCATCTCCACGTAAATCTACATGTTTAAACTCGATATGACGTTGTTTTTCTAAACTATCTAACGCTTCTTCGTTTGCTGGATCATAAATCGTCACTGCAATACCTGAATAGCCTGCACGTGCTGTTCTTCCCACTCGGTGAACGAAGAAATCTAAATCTGATGGAAGTTCGTAGTTAATAACATGACTAATTCCTTCAATATCAATACCACGAGCTGCTAAATCAGTTGCAACAATATATTGGAATTCAAGGTCACGAATTTGTTTCATCATTTTTTTACGATCACGAGGTGATAAATCTCCGTGAATTCGTCCAACTTTTAAGCCGCGTTCCGTTAATCCGTCAGCAACTTGATCTGCCATTTTCTTCGTATTCGTGAAAACAACTGCTAAATACGGCTTAAATTGTAGCAACATTCTTTTCACTAAATCAATTTTGTTACGATGTTTAGAAGGCACTAAATAATGCTCGATATTTCCAGCCGCAACTTGTTTTGGATTGATATGAATATGCTCTGGATTCTCCATGTATTTCTTCAGAAACGGTTTTAGTTTTTGAGGAATTGTTGCAGAGAAAACTAACATTTGCAAGTTTTTAGGCATGCGTGCTGCAATCTTATCTACATCATGAATGAATCCCATATCAAGCATTAAGTCTGCTTCATCGACAATAATTGTATTTGCTTTATGAACAAACAGTGCTTGTTCTTCTACTAAGTCTTTAATACGTCCTGGTGTTCCAACTACAATATGAGGTTGTTTTTTCAACTTTTCAATTGATCGTTGTTTATCAGTTCCACCAATTAAACAACGTGCTGTAATCATTTGATCTTCCGCACAGAACTTTGTTAATTTCACGATTTCTTCGTAAATTTGTTGTGCTAACTCACGAGTAGGCGCTGTAATAACAAGTTGTACTTCTTCACGACCTGGGTTAATTCTGTTCAATGTAGGAAGTAAGTATGCATGTGTTTTCCCAGAACCTGTTTGGGATTGTCCAATTACACTTACACCTTTTTTCACGACCGGGAAAATTTTCTGTTGAATTCCTGTCGGCTCTGTAAAGCGTAGTTCACGAACTGCATCTATTAAAAATGGTTTAAAATCATACTGTGTAAAAGTTTGTTGTGTCATAAGTTACACCTTCTTTCTAAATTTCTACTGCGCGCACAAATCAGTCAAGTCTACATTATATCGAAATCTACAAGTAAAATCCATCTTTAGTTTAGGTTTTTACTTCAAAAACTAACCTTCTTCCCTCTTATTGCATATTGTATGTGTATATACCTAACTGAAGAAAGGAGGATTTCTCACATGTTTCCAAAATCCCCCATGAGGCAAATGTATCCGAATCCAGGGCAGCAACCTTATACACCATATCCAATTCCACAACTACCACCGATGGCACAAAAAAAGAAAGGATTTCTTGCTAAACTCTTTAAAAAACACGATCCAACCGAAGCTTTCATGCAAATGGTTCCGCCTTATCGACAAATGGAAGGACCGCCAATGATGCACCAGCAACCGCCACCTCAATATCGACAGCAATATCAGCAACAATATCAACAGCAATATCAACAGCAATATCAACAGCAATATCAACCATACATGCAGCAGCATCCCGAGCAAATGATCCCTCCTCAAATGTATGAATCAAACGACACGCGCGGCGGTGCAGCAACTACAGACACATCAAGTAGCGGCATCGGTAGTTTTTTTTCGAATTTAATTTCGAATCCAACTAATATGATAAATAATATCGAAAAAGTATCACAAGTCGTTCAATCTGTAAGCCCTGTCGTCGAACAGTACGGTCCCATTATGCGTAACCTACCAAGCATTGTTAAAATTCTAACCTCTGGAAAAAGTACGGAAGAAAATCCAACCGAAGATCAAACTGAAGACGTAACAGAAAAGGTTGAGGTAGCAACTCCACATCCTCCATCCAAAAAAAGAAAAAGAAAAAAAATGGTGATTGAGCCAGTCATAGAAAAAGAAGTACGAGAGGAGCCTGTTCAAAAAATAGCAACAAAACCAAAACTATATGTGTAACAATCCTTTGTTTTCTATCCACTCCTCCTTTATAATGTAAAAGACTATGCACAAAAGTATCCCTTGTTTAGAAGGAGAGGATTACTCGTATGAAAATTGTTAAAATTTCCCCTCGTGGTTATTGCTACGGTGTTGTGGACGCGATGGTTATTGCACGTAACGCCGCATTAGATACATCATTACCAAGACCTATTTATATTTTAGGTATGATTGTTCACAACAAACATGTAACAGATGCGTTCGAAGAAGATGGCATCATCACACTAGATGGTCCAAGTCGATTAGACATTTTAGATAAAATCGATTCTGGTACTGTTATTTTCACTGCACACGGTGTTTCTCCAGAAGTTAAACAACGTGCAAAAGAAAAAGGTTTAACAACAATCGATGCCACTTGCCCAGATGTTACAAAAACACATGACCTTATTGAAGCAAAGAAAGCTGAAGGTTACCATGTCATTTATATTGGCAAAAAAAATCATCCAGAACCAGAAGGCGCAGTTGGTATCGCACCTGACATCGTTCATCTTATCGAAAGAGCCGATGATTTAAAAACATTAGAAATTCCAACGGATAAAATTTTAGTTACAAATCAAACAACGATGAGTCAATGGGATGTTCAACATTTAATGGAGGACATTCAGAAGAAATTCCCAACAGCAGAGTTCCATAAGGAAATTTGTTTAGCAACTCAAGTTCGCCAAGAAGCGGTTGCCAAACAAGCTGATGTTGCAGACTTAACAATTGTTGTTGGTGACCCGAAAAGTAATAACTCAAACCGTTTAGCACAAGTATCGCAAGAAATCGCTGGTACGAAAGCATACCGCGTTGCGGACGTAAGTGAAATCAAATTAGAATGGCTACAAGGTGTCGAGAACGTAGCTGTTACAGCAGGCGCTTCTACTCCAACACCAATTACAAAAGAGGTTATCGCTTTCTTAGAGCAATATGACCCAATGAATCCTGCTACATGGGAAAGAGTTCGAAAAGTACCGTTACAAAAAATATTACCTCGTGTAAAAGTGAAAAAAGAACAATAATAAAAACCGTTGCCTATATGAGCAACGGTTTTTTATTTTTCTTATACAAATGTAAATGGATCTGTATGTAACTGCGAAGCATGAATATGTACATTCAGTTTCTTTGCATCTGCTTTTTCTTGTAATTGCTTTTGTACACCTTGCTTCATTACCTTTTCAACGTTATGTCCTGGGTCGACGATATTTAAACCGAGCATCATCGCATCATGGGCAACATGATAATACATGTCACCTGTTACATATACATCCGCACCTTTAAATTTAGCTTGATTGATGTATTTGTTACCATCGCCACCAAGTACAGCTACTTTGCGCACTTTATCATCTAATTTCCCAACAACTCGCGCACCCTTTACATCTAACGATTGCTTTACATGTTCCGCAAACTGTCCAAGTGTCATTTCTTCTTGTAAATACCCTATTTTTCCAAGCCCTAACGTTTCACCTTTGTTATCAAGTGGATACACATCATAGGCTACTTCTTCATATGGATGTGCTGTTACCATTGCTTTAATCACTTTTCGTTGTAATGAAGCTGGAATAATCGTTTCGATCCGCACTTCTTCTACGCGCTCTAACTGTCCAGTTTCCCCGATATAAGGATTTGTCCCCTCTTGAGGTACAAACGTACCTGTACCCTCGCTATTAAACGTACAGTGACTATAATTGCCGATATGACCAGCACCTGCGTCTCCTAATGCTTTTCGTACTTCTTCTGCATGAGTTTCAGGCACAAACACAACAATTTTTTTCATTTCTTCTGCATATGTCGGTGCCAAAACTTCTGTATTTTGCAATCCTAACGCCTCAGCAAGTAAATCATTTACCCCGCCCTTAGCAACATCCACATTTGTATGTGCGGCATAGATTGCAATATCATTTTTAATACACTTTTCAATAATTTTCCCATATGCCTTATCTGTATGAATCGCTTTTAGCGGGTTAAAAATTAAAGGATGATGCGCAATAATGACATTCGCTCCTAATTGAATTGCTTCATCCACAACTTCTTCCGTTACATCTAACGCAATTAATACGTGCTGCACGGGTTTATTAAGCGCTCCAATCTGCAAGCCAATCTTATCTCCTTCCATCGCCAAATGCTTCGGATACATACTTTCAAATAACGAAATAATTTCATGGCCATTTGGAATTTTACTCATGATAAAACCTCCCCTATCATTTTCATTTTCGCTTCTACTTCCGCACGCTTCGCTTTTGTTTCTTCAGAATCAGCCGCACGTTCTAACTGCTTTAAAATATTTTGGAAGTTTTTTAATTCTCCTTCCCACTTTTCAACGAAAGCTTCACTTTTTTCTTTCATTAAAAATGGTCCCATAAATAATTCAGCCTGTTTATTTTCAGAGTAAGGAACCGTGATATTTCCTCGCTCCCCTACTAAAATCTCGTAAATTTTCCCATCTTCTTTTACGATTTTTTCATGGATAAGCTCCCATCCATTCGCAATAAACCATTCACGAATGTGATGCGCTGCAATATTCGGCTGTAAGATTAAACGTGTTACACCTTCTAATTTTTCTTTACCACTTTCTAAAATATCACGAATTAACGCTCCGCCCATTCCGGCAACCGTAATTACATCTACTTCTCCTGGCGCGATAACAGCTAATCCATTCCCTTTACGCACATCTACTTTATCTTGTAAGCCACTTTCAGCTACAGTTGCCTGCGCAGAGCGAAATGGTCCATCTACAACCTCTCCAGCAACTGCTTTAGTAGCAATATTATTTATAATTGTATAACACGGTAAATACGCATGATCCGATCCAATATCGGCAACTGTAGATCCTACTGGTATTTCACGCACAACTTCTTCTAATCGTTTTGAAAGCTTTACTTCATTCATGTATTTCCATTACTCCTTCTCTTGTCAGTCTGTCTCCATGATAATGAATTTATAGTAGTTGTTGCAAGCCTATAACAACAATTCACTTCTCTATCATTCATCGTATTTTAGAAAATATAGAAAAACAAGCCTTTTGCTTAAGCAAAAGGCTTGTCATACGGAACTTTATTTTTTCTTCGATAACCAATCAGCTACTTTAGCGGCTTGATCAGCTGGAACTATATTCGGTGGCATATTTCCTTTTCCTTTCGAAAGAATTTCTTTAATTTCATCCTTTGAAAGTTTCCCACCAATTTTTTGTAAATTAGGTCCTACCGCCCCTTGTAACTGATCACCGTGGCAGCTCGTACAGCTTTGCTTCACAATATCCTCTGGCTTGGATGCTGTTTGTGCTGGCTTCCCGCCATTTTTTGCATCAGCTAACTCTTTAGATTTATTTAGCCCCTGAAATGAAAATACAAACATAACGATAATACCCAATGCTGCAATAAGAGCGAACGGAATCAGCGGATTACGTTTCATATCTCTTCTCCCCCCTCTATACCCCTAAATAGTTAGATGATTCAGTCATTTCCATTGTACTTGAAAACGCTCTATCAGAAAAGAGTAAACTACTAATCGTTAAAAATATTCCATAAATTCAGTTTATTGTTTTTTATTGTTATATCGCTTATTATTTCGATAATTATTAACGTTTCTCATCATATTTTTCACTTTTCTACATATATTTTTGTATAGAATAAACAAAATTAATCGAAAAATCGAAAAATGAGCATTTGCAAATCAAAAGACAATTCTGTAAAATAAATTACAAGAAATTGTAATCGTTGCTGACAGCTAAAGTTTAACAAAAATTAACAAAATAAAAAAGTTTACTTCACAAAAGTGAAGTAAACTTAAAGGTAGCCTATTCTAAGAAATCCTTAAGACGCTTACTACGGCTTGGATGTCTCAATTTACGAAGTGCTTTTGCTTCAATTTGACGGATACGTTCTCTCGTTACGCCGAATACTTTCCCAACTTCTTCAAGCGTACGAGTTCGTCCATCATCTAAACCAAAACGAAGACGTAGAACATTTTCTTCACGATCTGTTAGTGTATCTAACACATCTTCTAATTGTTCTTTTAGCAATTCATACGCTGCATGGTCCGCAGGCGATGTTGCTTCTTGGTCTTCAATGAAATCACCTAAATGGGAGTCATCTTCTTCACCAATCGGTGTTTCAAGAGAAACTGGCTCCTGTGCAATTTTCAAGATTTCACGTACTTTTTCTGGAGCAAGATCCATTTCTTCACCAATCTCTTCAGGAGATGGTTCACGTCCTAAATCTTGTAATAATTGACGTTGTACACGAATTAACTTATTAATCGTTTCAACCATATGAACTGGGATACGAATTGTTCTTGCTTGGTCTGCAATCGCACGTGTAATTGCTTGGCGAATCCACCAAGTTGCATACGTACTAAATTTGAAACCTTTACGATAATCGAACTTTTCAACCGCTTTAATTAGACCCATATTCCCTTCTTGGATTAAGTCTAAGAAAAGCATACCACGGCCCACGTAGCGCTTTGCAATACTTACTACAAGACGTAAGTTTGCTTCTGCAAGACGACGTTTCGCTTCTTCATCGCCTTCTTCAATACGCGTTGCAAGTCGAATTTCTTCTTCTGCAGATAGTAAATCTACACGACCAATTTCTTTTAAATACATACGAACAGGATCGTTGATTTTAACCCCTGGTGGTACACTTAAATCATTGAGGTCGAATTCTTCTTCCGATTTTGCTATTTGGCGATTATTAGGGCCTTCGTCGTTGTCATTGTCGCCAACTAAGTCAATCCCTTGTTCACCTAAATATTCATAGTATTCATCCATTTGATCGGATTCAATTTCAAATCCATTCATGCGTTCTGCAATCTCTTCATATGTAAGAACGCCACGTTTTTTTCCGAGCTCAGTGAGTTGTTCTTTCACTTGCTCAAGGGTCATTTCAGTTTCAATTTGTTTAGAACGAGCTGGTTTGTCAGCCATCTGTTCCCCTCCTTACGCGAGATACAAACATTCATTATACTAAAAATTTATCAAAAAAGCTATTTTCTCGCTTTTTGATTTTGTAAATATGCTACATAATATTTAGCAGCCTCTACAGGATCTGTTTTTTCCATTTGTTTTATCTTGAAGATGATTTCCATCTTTTCAAGTTTTTCTTGATGACGTCTAAGCGTCTCCAAATGGCCTTGTAACACTTCTTCTGTGTATTCTGGATTAATAAATTCATCCGTCGAAATATCAGTAATAATATTTTTCAACTTTTCATCAGAGAGCCAACTTAAAAATGTTCCGACTGAAGGTTCATTTCCCTTTTCATAATATGCGTATAGTTCATATAAAATCCCTTTATGTTCTTCTGTATGAAAATCTTCTATGTGGGATTCCATACGAACGGCCACTTCTGGACTTTGCAACATATGGTAAATAATTTCTCTTTCTGCCCTTTCAAAACCTGTTAACTTCGGTTTTGTTTGAACAATTTGAGACGGCTTAGAAACCTGCTTTACTTGTTTTTGCTGTACCTTTTGTTCTTTGCGATATTGGTGCAATTGATTCAAAAGTGTTTCCATTGAATACGAAAATTCTTGCGATAATGACTTCAAATATGATTCTGCCTGCATCGCATCCTGTAACAACGATAACTCTTTTAAAACACTTTTCACATACTCTTCTTTGCCCGACTCATCTTGCAAATTTTTCCCTAAACGCAAATAATTTATTTTAAAACCAACAAAACTTATACTTGATTTCACAAGATTTTCAAAAGCAGTTGTCCCATATTGTTGCACATATTCATCAGGATCAAGCTTATCTGGCAAGGATGTAACTTTCACTTGGCAACCAACTTGCAACAATAATTGCCCTGCTTTCATCGTCGCTTCTCGCCCTGCTTTATCACCATCATAGCAAAGAACAACAGTTTCAACGTTACGTCGCAGAAGTTTTGCTTGTTCTTCAGTTAAAGCTGTTCCCATTGTCGCAACAGCTTCTTCCACACCACTTTTTACCGCAGCTAGTACGTCAGCATACCCTTCAAAAAGGACCACTTGCCCACGTTTTCTAATAAACGGCCTCGCTTGGTGGAAGTTATACAACAATTTACTTTTGTGAAAAATTGGTGTTTCTGGGCTATTTAAATATTTCGGAGTGTCATCTCCTAATGCCCTTCCACTAAACGCTATCACTTTACCTTGTAACGTATAGATTGGAAACATAACTCTTCCACGGAAGCGATCATAATGACTACCATCCTTCTCGCTTCTTATGAGAAGACCAGCTTGTTCCATACTTGATAGCGATAAACCTCTTTTTTGTAAGATTTTCGTTGCTGCATCCCAAGCAGGTGACGCATAACCAATTTCAAACTTCTCAATCATCTCTTTTGTAATACCACGTTTTAACAAATACGAAAGTGCTTCATTTCCTTCTTCTGTATTTACTAATAAATGATGATAATACTTTTTCAAAAGTTCATGAGCCTGTTGCATGATGACAGTGTCATCAGATATGTCTTCTTGTTGTCCTTGCCCTGATGTATACTCTGCAACCGCAATTCCATTTCTTTCACCTAGCTTTTGAACAGCTTCGGTAAAAGCCAGTCCTTCCATTTTCATTAGAAAGGAAAATACATTTCCACCTTCTCCACATCCGAAGCAATGAAAAATTTGCTTGTCAGATGAAACAGAGAATGAAGGAGAATTCTCACCATGAAACGGACAAAGGCCGAAATAGTTACGTCCCTGTTTTCTAAGTTGAACGTATTCACCAATCACTTCGACAATATCGGATGATGTCCGAATTTGTTCAACAACTTCTTCAGGAATTCTGTTCCCCATAACTCCATCTCCGTGTCGTATTTTGTATTCGATATAAATTAAAAAATTCCTTTATAATTCGACAATATTTTTTCTAAACTTATTAGAAAATGTTGTCGATCACGTTATCAAGCGATTTTGCAGACCCTTTTCTGCGTAACTTCGCAGATACGTACCTACTATATAAAATTGTATCCATTTGCTCATCTATTACAAATGTACCTCATGGAGACAATACATATGCACTTTTTCATAAGAAGACTAGCAAGCATCATATCCTATGTGATCACGAGATCTGTTTTTTGCATGTTGATACATATAAAGAAATCAACTTTTGCTTATTCAGCATCTACATAGATCCAAATTCCCTCGCTGCTTCCTTAAACGATGAGCATACGATGTGACAAACAAAATTTTGACATGAAATTTCGTTCCAGCTCGCACAATTGTCAGCCTTCACAGTATATGCATCTGCATCAACTCATACCATATTGATGTTTTGCATATTTCTGTATTCTACATCCCTTCTGCGAATCCTTCCATAATGTGCGTTTTCTTGTATAGATTTTGTCGATTTAACGTAATTACATGTCATTTCTTAAATCCTATCCCTAGTTTATTCTGAAAAATTAAAGTCTAAACGTAAAATATAGGTTTTTATCACAATTTTTTATTATAATATATTTTCTTCAACTACGCTACATATCCCTTTATTTTTTCATCTTCTATTTCAGGATAGCGAAACCCTACCTTTAGCATAATAAAAAGACCGAAAAATATAAGCATAACCACTTCGCTATCATCTATTACGAAATCAGCAGGCACTGTGTTTCTCACGAGCGAAAAAAGCACATTCACCTTTGGTAAATGTGCTAAAACATTTTTTGGTTTTGCACTGCATTCACAATAATGTTAGCTGTTTCTTCAATCGCTTTGTTCGATACATCAATTACTTGACAATTTATTTTACTAACTACATTCTCAAAGTGATCAATCTCTTCTTTAATACGATTAATATTGGCATATGTTGCTCCATCACTTAGTCCAAGTGATTTCAATCGCTCTTTTCGAATATGATTTAACTTCTCTGGCGTAATTTTCAAACCAAAGCATTTTTCTTTAGCCACTTGATATAATTCTTCAGGCGGATCTACTTCTGGTACTAGTGGTACGTTGGCAACTTTCAAACGTTTGTTATGAGCTAAATATTGAGAAAGTGGTGTTTTTGATGTGCGCGAAATCCCAATTAACACGATATCTGCTTTTAAAATACCCCGTGCATCTCTACCATCATCATACTTCACAGCAAACTCAATCGCTTCAATCTTTTTAAAGTATTCTTCATCTAACCTACGAACAACACCAGGCTCATATCTAGGCACTTGCCCGGTAATTTCTTCAATTTGATCGATTAGAGGACCAATAATATCATATGCCTCTACACCTTCTTTTGCAGCCTCTGTCACTAAATATTGGCGCATGTCAGGCTTTACTAACGTAAAACAAATAAGTGCTTGATTGCTCTTAGCAATCGAAATCACTTCTTTTAATGTCCCTGTATCTTCTACATACGGCACACGTCTAATATCAGGAGCAAATGGGAATTGCCCCATTGCTGCTCGAACAACCAAATCAGCCGTTTCTCCTACAGAGTCAGATACGACATATACGATTTTATTATCCATTACATTACCTCACTTTAAACAAATTACACTTATTCGTTATTTACTAAGTTTACAAACGCACGTGTAATATTTGTTTTTGTAATTCGTCCAACCACTTCTAAACCTTGTTTCGTATCTTTTACAACTGGCATCGCATCAATCTGTCTTTCTATTAATTCCATCGCAATATCATATAAAGAATCTTCTCTACGACACATCGCAATGTTTGGCATCCTTGTCATGATAATATTAACCGGAAGTGAGGTTAAATCCTGCTTCCCTAAGCTAGCTCGTAATAAATCTTTACGAGATACAACGCCTACTAATAGAGTCGATTGATCTACAACGAATAATGTACCTACATCCTCTAAAAACATAGTACAAATCGCATCGTATACCGATACATTTTTATCAATTACAACCGGTCTAGATTGATAATCTTGTACTTTAATTTTCTTAACAGCTTCAGATAATAACTGCCCCCCAGTTTTACCCGTATAAAAATAACCTACGCGTGGACGTGCTTCTAAATAACCAGCCATCGTTAAAATTGCTAAGTCTGGTCTTAGCGTTGCACGTGTTAATCCCAATTGCGCAGCAATTGACTCCCCTGTAATAGGACCGTGATCTTTTACAATCTGAATGATATGTTCTTGCCGTTTATTCAGCTCTATGATAATCACCACCTTTAATGCACAACGAAAAAAGTTATACTATCTCTTAAATATTATATACTAAATATGCTATTCGAAAAAGAAAGGATGTAAAAAGGACCGTATACGGCCCCAAATTATATTTGAAACTTATCAAGTTGTTCTAAGAAACGTCTTGATTTCAAATAAATCCCGCAATATTCATCATAATATGTATTCAATACTAAACGCATTTGTTTTTTTGTGCTATCCTTCACTGATACATTGCCAAGTCTATGTAAATCGAAGTGGTAGAAAAGACGTAATAATTTATGAACGGCTTCCCCCACTGGTATACGATACTGATCTTGCTCAGCATGACGTGAGCACAGAAAACCGCCCTCCCTAACAGAGAAGGCGACAAAATCTGTTTCTTGATGACAAATCGCACATGTATCAAAGTACGGGCGCATCCCTAATACCGGAAGCATTTTCGTTTGATAAATTAATGATAATACTTCTGGATCAACACCCTCACACATATAATGCAACGTTTGATATAACATTTCAAATAAATATGGATTATGTTTTTTATCTTCTGTTGCTTTATCAGTTAACTCAACAATAAATGATGCATAAGCAGTTAAAAATATATCCTCGCGAATTTCTTTCATAGTTGAAATAATCTCGCCTTGTTGCAAAGTTCCAAGTCCAGATCCCATTTGAATAAGAAAATGACCATGTGTCATAAGTTGCGAAACAGATGCTAACCGGCTTTTCGGTTTTTTCGCTCCTCTTGCCATTGCACTTACCTTACCCAATTCTCTTGAGAATATTGTAACAATCTTGTTCGTTTCTCCGTAATCTGTCGTACGGATAACGATGCCCTCAACTTTTTGAAACATGTTCGTCACCATCCAAGGTTTGAACAAAACGGGTCAAGAAATTGGAGAGTCTAGATGCGCTAGCTCCTCTTCATGTTGATCCATCTCATCGTTTACGTCTTTTTCCATTTCTTTCAAAAGCAAATACGTCTCAATGCTTCCTGTTTTGGAGAAAAACTTCCAGGTAAAATCTAGCATAAGAATCCACCTTTCTCAATAAGCGTAGCCTATAAACCAATTTCCTTTGTTGTTATTAAATTGACCCATTTTGTCCATTTTCATGTGAGAAAAATTTTTCCTAATTTATCAAAACTCGTAAAAACCAATAATCAGCGGATGAACAAAACATCCGCTGATTACAGCTTTACTCTATTTTAATACTCGTCTTCGCGGAAACCAAGGTCACGAAGCTGAGACATTTTATTACGCCAATCTTTTTGCACTTTTACCCATACTTCTAAAAATACTTTAGAACCAAGTAATGCTTCAATATCAAAACGAGCTCGCTTACCGACTTCTTTTAACATCTTCCCTTGTTTTCCGATAATAATCCCTTTTTGCGACGGACGTTCCACAACAATCGTTGCATTAATATAAACTGCCCCGCCCTCACGTTTTTGAATTGCATCGATAACAACAGCTACAGAATGCGGCACTTCTTCACGTGTTAAATGTAGTACTTTCTCACGAATAAGCTCTGCAATAATAAATCTCTCCGGATGATCCGTTACTTGATTATCTGGGTAGTATTGTGGTCCTTCCGGTAAATACTTTTTAATTGTACCAATTAGGGCCTCTACGTTATTACCGTCTAATGCAGAAATTGGTACGATTTCTGCAAAGTCATGTAATTTGCGATATTGATCAATTAGCTCTAATAATTGTTCTGGGTGAACTTGGTCAATTTTATTAATAACTAAAAATACTGGTTGTTTCGTTTCTTTTAACTTCTCGATGATGAATTCTTCACCACGACCAAAGCCTTCAACAGCATTCACCATAAATAGAACGATATCAACTTCTTTTAATGTCGTTTGCGCCATCTTCACCATGAAGTCGCCTAGTTTATGTTTCGGTTTATGTATTCCTGGTGTATCAATAAAAATTACTTGTGAATCATTTTCTGTATATACACCTTGAATTTTATTACGAGTTGTTTGTGGCTTGTCACTCATAATAGCAATTTTTTGACCAATAATACGATTTAAAAATGTAGATTTTCCAACATTCGGTCTGCCAATAATAGAGACAAAACCTGATTTATAACCTTTTCTATTCATGTAAATCCTCCGCTAAAAATGCTCCTGGTAACAATTCCCCGACTGTTGTCTCTTGAACGTCACCATGTAAATTTGATAGGTATACTTTCGTATCCTGTTTACATAATTCTACCATAACTTGTCGACATGCTCCACAAGGAGGTACTGGACGCTTCGTATCCGCCACAATTGCGATAGCTACAAACTCTTTATCTCCTTCAGAAACCGCCTTAAATAAAGCTGTTCTTTCTGCACAGTTACATAAGCCATATGAAGCATTCTCAACATTACATCCACGATATACTTTTCCATCCTGCGTTAATAATGCTGCACCTACTTGAAATTTAGAATATGGTACGTACGCTTGTTTACGCGCTTCGATTGCTTCTTGAATTAATTGTTGACCATTCATATTCCCGCATCCTTCCTGTTCACAGCTGTGAATAGATACACTCTCTTATTAAAGGCCTTTACGGCACCTTCAAAGCTTAAGAAAAGCTTTGGAATGCAACTATACCACATACGGTAAAAAGATAATAGCACCAATTATAACGGCTATTATCGCGAACAATAAAACCGCTCCCGCCGCGACATCCTTTGCGACTTTCGCAAAAGGATGTATATCGGTAGTCGCTAAATCTACTGTTTTTTCCACAGCCGTATTTACCATCTCTAAACTCATTACAATTCCTATTACAATAAGTAATACCATCCATTCTACTTTTGTAATATGGAAATAAAAGCCGCAGCATATAACAACAACTGCGGCTAAATAATGAATTTTCATATTTCGTTCATGACGAAGACAAAAGAATATACCGACTATAGCATACCCAAAACTATCTATAAGTTTTCCTTTTTTCATCGTCCTAATCCAAATGCTTCTAAAATTTCTTTTTGTCTTCCGAACATTTCTTTTTCATCCTCTTCTGTCATGTGGTCATAACCAAGTAAATGTAAAAAGCCATGTAACGCTAAAAAGCCAAGTTCACGATCAAAAGAATGTCCATACTCTTCAGCTTGTTCTTTCGCTCTCGGAATAGAAATAATAAGATCACCTAACATACGCGGCATCTCTACACCTACAATTTCCATTTCTCCTTCTCCCATTTCTTCCATAGCAAAAGAAATGACATCAGTAGGCTGATCCTTATCTCGGTAATCACGATTAATCTCGCGAATGCGTTCGTTATCTACAAATGTTACTGATAACTCTGCACCATCCTCTATTTTTTCCATTTGAGCTGCTTTTCCTAATATCTCACGAATTAAATTCACATACTCTTCTTTCACTTCTTCTGTTTCATCAATGAAATCAATTAATAAACTCATTCTTTCTCCTTATCTTCCGGTGGTTCCGGATATGTAATACGCGAATGGAAAATACCATTTAACGTTTCACATAACGTTTTTCCAACGATTTGTAGTTCCTTAAATGTCAAATCACATTCACTAAATTGCCCATCTTGCAGGCGATCTTTAATAATACTTTGTACTAAATTATTAATTTGATCTGGCGTTGGGTGATTCATAGAACGTACCGCTGCCTCAACACTATCCGCAATACCAACGATTGCCGATTCTTTAGAAGTTGCTTTTGATCCCGGATAACGGAACATCTCTTCTGTATATTTTTCTTTATCTTCTTTAATCGCCTTATAATAAAAATATTTCAGGAGCGTTGTACCATGGTGTTGTCCAGCAATATCGATAATTTCTTGCGGAATATGGTATTCTTCAAGCATCTTTACTCCATCGGTTACATGAGCAATGATAATATCTTTACTCGTCACAGGATCTAATTTATCATGCGGATTTTCAATTCCCATCTGGTTTTCAATAAAGAATTGTGGTTGTACTGTTTTTCCTACATCATGATAGTAAGCCCCTACACGCGCTAATACACCATTTGCTCCAACTGCTTCACAAGCCGCCTCAGAAAGATTTGCTACCATTACACTATGGTGATATGTCCCTGGCGCTTCTAATAAAATTCTACGCAACAGCGGATGATTCGGACTTGATAATTCCATAAGCTTCATACTTGATACAATTCCAAGTCCACTTTCTAAATATGGTAATATCCCCATAGCCAAAACGGATGAGATAATTCCTGAAAGGGAAGCCATTAATAATTGGGTACCAATTTCAAGAGGCGAAAAATTCCCATTACGTAATAATAATAACGCCGCCAAGACGACTACATTTAAGATTGAAACGAGTATACCAGCTTGTAAAATCATCGTACGACGATTTTTTTCTCTTAAGAAAATGCTCACTGATAATGAACTTAATAACACATAAATGCCTACACTATAATTTAGTGTACTTGTTACTCCTTCATTAAACATAATACTTCCGCACACAGAAAAAATCATACTTGTTAAAAATACAAATCGATCGCCAATCATTAGTTTTACAAGTATCGTTCCCATCGCAACTGGGACAACATACGCAATTCCTGCATATTCAAGCTTTTGAAACAAACTAATAATTTTCATTAAAACAATCGTGATAGACAAAATTGTAATATACGCTAAAATGTACGGTTTGTCTTCTCTTTTCCGCTGTAAAAATACTTCAAACTGTTTATGCATAAAGTATAGTAACACACCAATGAGCACCGCTAATCCAACATAAGGCTGAAAACTATTACCTTTTTCTAATAAACCGACTAATTTCAACTGATTATACATATCACTTGAAATTGTTTCACCTTCTCTAACAATAACTTGTCCTTGAAGAATATAAACAGGTGGAACTAAATCTTCTTCTGCTTTCTTCTTCTCTTTCGTTACAGCCGGGTCATAGAAATAATTTGCTGTAATCGCATATGATCCTAGCGCATTCACAGCTTCTTTCAATCCGCTATTCACATTCAGGCTTTTCATTTCATTAACAAATCGCTCTTTCGCTGCCATTTCTTCGGACATTTTAATATTTCCACCCATGATAACGCTAACAGACGTTAAAGCCGCATTCTTTGCTAATTCTAATTGATCCGGTTCTGCATTAATAAAGTATAATAAATTCTCATCCGATAATTCCTTCGTTAAATTAGATGGCAACTTCTTCTTCAACTTTTCTAATTTATTCGCATCGGTCATCTTTTTTTGCTCTTCAGGTCCAGCAGCTTTCATCTCCTGAATTACTTCATTCACCTTAGCAAAAACATCATTTACAATATCTACTCTATTTTGTTTATATTCACTTCTATATGTATATTGATCCCCGACTTTTTGAGCGGCCTCTTGTTTTTTTCTTTCCGTTATAACCTTATCTTCAATTTTAATAGGAGAATGAATTGTTTTTTTCGCAATAGAATACATATCAACATCTAATTGCTCTGGTTTCACATTATTCATAAGTGCGAAAAACAGCACTGCTCCTAATAAAACGTAAGAAATCCAACTTAGTTTTTTCGAATGTTGTAAATTACGAAACCACTTAGAAATTTCTTGAGATCTTAACATGATTTCAATACCTTCTCCTCTCTAGAAATAAAGTGAAACTATTTATAGCTTTCATTTCTTCTAGCCAACGATACTTTTAGGTAACATTTTTATACACCAGTACCTATAGTTTATTTCTCTTATCTTTTATGATAGTAAAAAATATGCCGTTCGCCAACCTTAATACAAAAAGAAATGATCCTGACAAATAGGATCATTCCATTTTATCATATGCCTCAATAATACGTTGTACCAGTGGATGCCTTACAACGTCCGTTTGTTCTAACGTAATGAATGAAAGACCTGATACACCAGATAAAATGTTAGCGGCTAGCGTAAGCCCTGATTTTACCCCCTTTGGTAAGTCTACTTGTGAAGGGTCCCCCGTAATAACCATTTTAGAACTAAAACCTAATCTAGTTAAAAACATTTTTATTTGTGCACCCGTTGTATTTTGCGCTTCATCTAAAATAACAAATGAATCATCGAGCGTACGTCCTCTCATATAAGCAAGAGGCGCGATTTCAATTACACCTCTCTCCATCATACGCTGCGTATATTCTTGTCCAAGAATATCGTGCAGAGCATCATACAATGGACGTAAGTACGGATCTACCTTCTCTTTCAAATCACCTGGTAAAAATCCTAAACTTTCTCCAGCTTCTACAGCCGGTCTCGTTAAAATGATTTTCTTTACATACCCTTGCTTTAAAGCTCTTACAGCCATTACTACAGCTAAGTATGTTTTCCCAGTCCCGGCAGGTCCTATTCCAAATACAATATCATTTTTCTTCATTGCATGAATATATCTTCTTTGTCCCATCGTTTTTACACGAATGGATTTACCTTTTGCCGTTTTAAAGATTTCTTCTTCATATAACTCTTCAAATTGAGCAATTTTCCCTTGTTGTGCGAGCTGAATTGCATACGCAACATCTCTTTCTGTAATTGACACACCTTTTCGAATAACAACAAGTAGTTGTTGTAAGATTTTTTCTACGAGTGTCACAGTTTCAACTGCTCCAGATGCATGAACAGTTTCACCTCTAGTTACGATTGATACATTCAGTTCCCGTTCAATTACTTTCAAATGAGCATCATTGACTCCAAAAAGAGCGATTGCTTCGTTAGTATTTTCCAATTGTTGGTTCATTTCTACTAATTGTTCTGCCATTACTCAGTCTCCTTGAATATCGGATTCGGATATTGGTTGTGGCTCTGCAATATTTTCAATCACAGTATAATGCAAAGTGACTTTTAGTTGATCCGCCTCAACCTCTTTACTCAAAATCTTATCACTTACAATCATAGCATGTTCATCCAATTTTTTCTTTAGTTCTTTTTCGGCCATTTCTTTCGCTACTTTCATTGCCTGTTTTTCTGTATATTCTCGGTTCGCCTCTTCCTCTTCTCGCACTACATCTTTTTCATATGCAATCGGCAGTGTAAAACCAAATAATTTCACATCATGTTTTACACTTTCCGTACGAGAACGTTTATACTTATCATGCTGAAATCCCCATATTTTTATTTTTGTACTCCCAAATGTAAGGTAATGCTCATTATACGTATTACCAGTATATACTTGAAATTGCGTCTTGAGTGGTACATTCACCTCAGATGTGTACCACGTTTCTCCATATACAATACCTTTCGCCGAAACAATGGTTGGACTCTCCTCATTACCGTATATCCCTGATACGAGAAGCTGCCCTTTTTCTACATGATCATTTTTTAAAACGACTGGTTTTCCAACTTCAACAAATGTTTTTGTAACAATCGCTTCTTTTTTTGCCACTAAATTTTGCGGCCTCTGTTCTTTTTCTTTTTTCGGCTCATTTTTTTCAACAATTTTAAAATGGTACGTCGTTCCCCTTACTTCTAGTCCTGCCCAAGTAATCGCATTAATATTGTCCGTCAAATGACGTTGTACATCTTCTACACTAGGCATTTGGAATTGTAATTTTCCTTTTTTAATACCCATTTTGTCCAATTCTTTCATCAATATATATTCTGTTTCAGGTTTCGCTCCCGTAATTTCAATTTTCCAAACCATATTCGATAATGCAATCATACCAAAGAAGAAAATTAAAAAACCAATTAAGAATCCACTATTTTTAATTAAGCGCTTATTCCAAAATGGAAAACCGTAACGCCCAATAAAATATAGTTTACACTCATTTTTTCTATAAATCGGCTTTATTTTTTTCACATCTCGTAATAGCATACAAAAGACTAACGTTTCATCGGCGATTTTCTTAACGTCCCAAACTAATAATTTTCTACGCACACATTCGTTAACAAACCGCTCCGCTCCTCTACCTTCAATTCGTACCTTCACATATCCAAGCCACTTTATAAACCATTTATTTTTCATCTACTACCTTCACTACCTTTCCAAAAGTAGACACACTACTTTTCACTTTAATTAGCAAAATAGCTCGTACGAAAATGAAATAAAGAGTTTTATTTTCCATAAATAGCGGGATAAAGTGAGACTTTAATCAGCCCTCACCAATTGGACTTTAATGGATAGCCCGACCCCCACCTAACTTCTTTGCTTTCGCTGAATTTTGAGGCGGGGGCTTACTGCCCATTAAAGCGGGATAAACTTAAATAGTAGGGACAAATCATTAGAATAAAGAAGAAAAACTTCACATACGGAAGTTTCCCTTACTTCTCTTTCTGTTCGTCTTCTAAAAACGTCACTTGCTCAATTATCCCTTCAAGCAAAAGTTCTTCCGGAAGGATTGTTTTAATAACAAAGGACTGCCCCTTAATCAATAACTGACCATGTTTTAACAACAATCTTACTTCTTTATCTGAAAACACTAATAAACCTCGATGATTTTCTATATAGATATGCACTTGCCCAACAAGCGTGATCCGAGGTAGATCCATTAGCACATCCACTGGTAGGTCTATTTGCTTCGTTAACCAATTCTTCATTTGTTCTAATTTTTTCATCCCAAAAGACCCCCTCTCATCCCATATGTATGAAAAAAGAGCTTGTAATATCACGTCCAAACTGAAAAAAGCATAAAAAAACGTCTCATACGAAATGAGACGTTTTTTTATGCTAATAGCTGGATAACCAGCTTATTCACAAGCGATCCATCTGTTTTACCTTTTACTTTCGGCATAACAGCAGTCATCACCTTACCCATATCTGCTTTAGACGTCGCACCAACTTCAGAAATAACTTGCTTGATTATATCAACTAGCTCTTCTTCCGTTAATTGCTCCGGCAAATATGCGCTTAAAATCTGAATTTCACTTTGCAGTTTATTAACAAGGTCTTCACGACCAGCTTTTTTAAATTCAAGGAGGGAGTCCTTATGCTGTTTTACTTCACGAGCTAAAACTGTTAGTTCCTCTTCTTCAGTAAGAGTATGCTGTAGTTTAATACCTTCATTTTGTAAAGCAGCCTTAACCATACGAATGACGGTTAATTTTTCTTTTTGTTTATTCTTCATCGCTTGTTTCATATCATCGTTTAAACGACCGAGAAGACTCATAACTTACACCCTCTCTTAGAATTTACGCTTTCTTGCCGCTTCAGATTTCTTCTTACGTTTTACACTTGGTTTTTCATAAAACTCGCGCTTTCTTGCTTCAGCAAGTGTACCAGTTTTAGAAACCGATCTTTTAAAACGGCGAAGTGCATCCTCCAAAGACTCGTTTTTACGAACGACTGTTTTTGACATTCTCTTTCCCTCCCTCCGAAACATCACACTTACATACTAACTCCAGCATGCAAAAAGAAACACTTCTTCAGCATGTCTTTTACGATTATAATACATTTTATCACTTCAGGTCAACTATTTGACAGAATAAAAGAAGAATAGATGCTCTTCCTTTTTCAAAAACTATGCAGATAGCTGTTATCTTTTCCCCTGAAGGCAACTATATTTTTGTCATTATACCTTTTTTCATGCAGAAACGTACGGAAAAACTACTCATTTCGTACATTTTCAGTACTTAACTTCTCCACTAAAAAAGAAAGCATGCAAATCGTTTCCGTTTGCATGCTTTTTTATCCCGATTGGTGCGGGCTAATAATGAGCGGGGAATGAATCCCACGCTCATTAAAGTTTCACTTTATGCGCTTGCTGATTCCTTTTTCACATCATCTTCAAGGACACGAACAAATTGCGCTTCGTTATATGGATAACCAGCTTTTGTGATTTTTACTTTCACTAATTTACCGATTAATTCTTCTGATCCTTCAAATACAATTTTCAAGTAGTTATCTGTATAACCTACATATAGGCCTTCACGGTCGCCCTCTTTAAATTGTTCTTCTGGAATAATTTCAAGTACTTCTCCTTCAAACTGTGATGCATACTCTTTCGCTAATTGATTAGATAGTTCAATTAAACGGTGAACACGATCATTCTTCACATCTTCAGGAACTTGATCTTCCATACGCGCTGCAGGTGTTCCTGTACGTTTTGAGTACGGGAATACGTGCAACTCAGAGAAGCGATTCTCTTTAATGAAATTGTATGTTTCCATGAATTCTTCTTCTGTTTCACCTGGGAAACCAACGATTACGTCTGATGTAATCGCAAGACCTGGTAACGCTTCTTTCAAACGATCTAAGCGCTCCTGGAAAAATTCCATCGTATATTTACGACGCATACGCTTTAATACAGTATTAGATCCAGATTGCAACGGAATGTGTAAATGACGTACAACTACTTCAGACTTATCTAACACTTCAATTACTTCATCTGAAATCTGACTCGCTTCAATAGAAGAAATACGAAGACGTTTTAATCCGTCTACTTCCGCTTCCATATCACGAAGTAATCCAGCTAAGTTATAATCTTTAATATCTTCACCGTATCCACCTGTATGAATACCTGTTAATACGATTTCCTTATAGCCTGCATCTACTAATTGCTGCGCTTGTTTAATAACTTCTTTCCCATCGCGAGAACGCATTAAACCACGCGCCCAAGGAATAATACAGAATGTACAGAAGTTATTACAACCTTCTTGTATTTTTAAAGATGCACGTGTACGATCCGTGAAGTAAGGTACATCCAGTTCTTCGTATACACGTGTTTTCATAATGTTGCGGACAGCATTAATTGGCTGACGCTCTTTACGGAATTCTTCGATGTATCCTAACATCTTTTCACGATCTTGTGTACCAACTACAATATCTACACCTGGAATCGCCATAATTTCCGCTGGAGATGTTTGTGCATAACATCCCGTTACACAAATAACCGCATCTGGGTTTTGACGAACAGCACGTCTAATAACTTGACGACTTTTCTTATCTCCCGTATTTGTTACTGTACATGTATTGATAACATATACATCAGCTTTCTTTTCATATTCAGTTCTTTCATATCCACCTTGTTTAAACAATTGCCAAATGGCTTCTGTTTCATAGTGGTTTACTTTACAACCTAACGTATGGAACGCAACAGTTGACATTGATCATCACCCCATCAATTCAAAATGATACGAAGCAGCACTTAACGCGTATAACGGCGCCGTTTCTGTTCTTAAAATTCTTGGTCCTAAACTACATGGTACAAATTTATGTTCACGAAGCGCTGTAATCTCTTCCTCAGCTAAACCGCCTTCTGGGCCAAATACAATCAATAGCTTTTGACCTGGTTTCATCATCGTTAAAGCTTTCGCAAAATTAGATTTCTCGCCTTGTTTCGCTTCCTCTTCGTAAGCAACAAGGCAAACATCATACTCACCACTCATTGACAGCAATTGTTTAAACGATGCTGGGGTGTGTACTTCTGGAATTTCACTTCTATGTGATTGTTCCGCAGCTTCTTTCACAATTTTTCTTAAACGCTCAACTTTTTTATCAGCTTTTTTCGCATCCCATTTTACGATAGAGCGAGATGCTTGAAATGGTAAGAATGCAGCTGCCCCAAGCTCAGTTCCTTTTTGAAAAATTAACTCTAGCTTGTCTCCTTTCGGCAGTCCACTTGCAATCGTCACGAAAACAGGAAGTTCACTTGACGTCTCTACCCATTCTACAATAGCCGTATGAATAAATTCACTGGTAATTTCATCAATTGAACATACGGCTGTTTTTCCGTTTACACAGCAATAAATGTGATCACCAGCTGACATACGCATCACTCTTGCTATATGATGTACGTCATCACCTACAATGCGAATACTTGTCTCATTTACATATTTCTCTTCTACAAAATAACGTTGCATATAATCACCTTAGTAGAGTTTCGTTCCTTTCGTAAGCCAATACTTACGAAAAGAACGAAACGTTATCATTTTTCATATAACAAACGGCAAGTCCCTCACCTTATAGTGAGAGACTCCCCTTTTCATTATAAACTAAAATCTACATTACGCATTTCGTGCAATAATTGCTACCCAATCTTCCATTCGCAACACTTCTTCAATTGTAAATCCAGCTTTTTCTAGCGCTTCAGAAATTACTTTTTCCTTTGCAGCAATAATGCCCGATGTAATAAATAATCCGCCTGACTTCACAACTCTTGCTGCATCTTCAGGGAATAAAAGAATAATTTCTGCTAATAAGTTAGCTACGATTAAATCAACAGGACCTTCAATACCCTCTAAAAGACTATTTTGTCCAACAGTCACGATATCATCTGTTTTATTTAAACGTACATTCATTTCTGCACTTTCAACCGCAACCGGATCTAAATCATATGCTTGAACAGAAGACGCACCTAGTTTTGCTGCTGCAATACTCAGCACACCAGAACCTGTTCCTACATCAATGATTGTGTTACCTGGCTGTACTGTTTTTTCTAAAGCACGGATACACATCGTTGTTGTTGGATGAGTTCCTGTCCCAAACGCCATACCTGGATCTAATTCAATAATTTTTTCTTCCGGAGAAGATGGTGTATATTCTTCCCAAGTCGGTACAATTGTGAATGTATCAGAAATTTGTACTGGATGGTAATATTTTTTCCAAGCAGTAGCCCAATCTTCTTCATTGACTTCGTTAACGGTAATATTTCCAGTACCAATTTCGATGTCGTAAGATGGAAGCACATCAATAGATGATTTTACACCTGCAATTGTTTCATGTAAAGAATCCGTTTGCGGGAAATATGCTTTTATTAACACACCTTCTGCCGGATACTCATCTGGGTTCAATGCATAAATTTCACCATATTGTTGCTCGCGCTCTTTCGTCAACTCCGCTGGGTCCTCAATCGCAACTCCACTAGCACCAGCTTCATGTAAAATATGAGAGACAGCTTCTACTGCTTCTTCTGTTGTATGAATACTAATTTCTGACCATTTCACAATTTACCAACTCCATTTTTTATTTCCATTATTCCCCTTTGAAAGCACGTTTAAGCTTTCCGAATAAACTATCATCCTGCTCTTCTTGTCCTGCAAATTCACGCAATAAATCTTTTTGCTGTGAAGTTAATTTCGTCGGTACAACAACACGCACGACTACATATTGATCTCCTTGACCGTATCCACGTACGTTCGGAGCACCCTTTCCTTTTAGGCGGAATTCTGTTCCTGTTTGTGTTCCTGCTGGAATTTTCAGCTTCACTTTACCATGAACAGTAGGAACTTCTACTTCATCACCAAGTGCCATTTGCGCAAATGTTAATGGCATTTCGCAAATAATGTGATCTCCTTCGCGCTCAAAGAATTCATGATTTCTTACATGAACAACAACATATAAATCTCCTGCTGGGCCGCCATTTACGCCCGCTTCACCTTTTCCAGATACGCGGATTTGTTGACCATTATCGATACCTGCTGGAATTTTAACATTGATTTTTTTACGTTTACGAACTTTACCAGAACCGTGGCATGTCGTACATTTTTCTTTAATGATTTGCCCAGTTCCTGAACAATGACCGCAAGCTTGACGGTTTACGATACGACCAAATGGTGTATTTTGTTCTACACTTACTTGCCCTGATCCTGAGCAATGTTTACATGTTTCTTTTGAAGTTCCTGGTTTTGCCCCACTACCTTTACAAGTATCACATGGATCTTCTACTGGAATCTCAACATTTAACTCTTTACCAAAAATAGCTTCTTCAAAATCTAAAGTGACTTGATATTGTAAGTCAGCACCTTGGCGCGGAGCATTTGGATCACGACGTCTGCCGCCACCGCCGCCAAAGAATGAACTAAAGATATCTTCAAAACCGAAGCCACCACCGAAGTCTCCTCCGCCGCCAAAGCCGCCGAAGCCTTGATTAGCACCAGCATGACCAAATTGATCATATTGCGCACGCTTTTGATCGTCGCTTAATACTTCGTATGCTTCTTGTACTTCTTTAAACTTTTCAATTGCATTTTCTTCTTTACTTACGTCTGGATGGTATTTTTTAGCCAAACGACGATACGCTTTTTTTATTTCATCTTTTGAAGCACCCTTGCTAAGTCCAAGGACCTCATAATAATCTCGTTTACTCATAAATTTACAACCCCCGAATCTTTCACATAAACGTAATTTTAACACCGAAAGAAAGTGCTTTGCAACAAAGTTTCCTCACTTACAGTATGCAAAGTAAAAAACTTAAGACCCTCACACATTCCTTCTCATTCGTGAAAAAAGCCAAAGCCAAGGCACGCTTGACTTTGACTTTTTGTCATCTTACTTATTATGTTTAAAGTGGAATTACTTGTCTTCTTTTACTTCTTCAAACTCAGCGTCTACTACATTGTCTTTCTTCGCGCCAGCATCTTGTGCTCCTTGTGCACCTTCTGCTTGCCCTGCAGCTGCTTGAGCTTGCTCATATAGTTTAACAGTTAGTTGTTGTACGATTTCTTGTAAAGCGTCTTTTTTCGCACGGATTTCCTCAAGCTCGTTCTTCTCAATCGCAGCTTGTAATGCTTCTTTCGCTTCTGTTGCTTTTGCAACTTCAGCTGCATCTACTTTACCTTCTAAATCTTTTACAACTTTATCTGTTTGGAATACAAGTTGGTCAGCTTCGTTACGAAGTTCAACTTCTTCCTTACGTTTTTGGTCAGCGTCAGCGTTTGCTTCTGCTTCTTTTACCATACGATCTACTTCTTCATCAGAAAGACCTGAAGAAGATTGGATTGTAATAGCTTGTTCTTTGCTTGTTCCTAAATCTTTTGCACGTACGTTAACGATACCGTTCGCATCAATATCGAATGTTACTTCGATTTGTGGAATACCACGTGGTGCTGGTGGGATATCCGTTAATTGGAAACGTCCTAACGTTTTGTTGTCAGCTGACATTGGACGCTCACCTTGTAATACGTGAATGTCTACTGCTGGTTGGTTATCAGCAGCTGTTGAGAATACTTGTGATTTACTCGTTGGAATTGTAGTGTTACGCTCGATTAATTTCGTGAACACACCACCCATAGTTTCAATACCTAAAGAAAGTGGAGTTACATCTAATAATAGTACGCCTTCTACATCACCAGTAAGTACGCCACCTTGAACTGCAGCACCTAATGCTACAACTTCATCCGGGTTTACACCTTTATATGGTTCTTTACCAGTTTCACGTTTAATAGCTTCTTGTACAGCTGGGATACGAGTAGAACCACCTACAAGGATAACGCGATCTAATTCACTTGCAGATAGACCAGCATCTTTTAAAGCACGACGAGTTGGTTCTAATGTTCTTTCAACAAGGTTTGCTGAAAGCTCTTCGAATTTCGCTCTTGTTAATGTTAATTCTAAGTGTAATGGACCAGCAGCTCCAGCACTAATGAATGGCAATGAAATTTGTGTTTGTGTTACACCTGAAAGATCTTTTTTCGCTTTTTCAGCTGCATCTTTCAAACGTTGAAGTGCCATTTTATCTTGGCTTAAATCAATGTTATTTTCTTTTTTGAACTCAGCTACTAAGTGATCAATAATAACTTGGTCAAAGTCATCTCCACCAAGACGGTTGTCACCAGCAGTTGAAATAACTTCAAATGTTCCATCTGCTAACTCAAGGATAGATACATCAAATGTACCGCCACCTAAATCATATACTAAGATTTTTTGCTCTTCATCTTGTTTTTCTAAACCGTAAGCAAGCGCTGCTGCTGTTGGTTCGTTAATGATACGCTCAACTTCTAAACCAGCGATACGACCAGCATCTTTCGTTGCTTGACGCTCTGCATCGTTGAAGTATGCAGGTACTGTAATAACAGCTTTCGTTACTGTTTCACCTAAATATGCTTCAGCAGAAGCTTTTAAGTTTTGTAAAATGATTGCAGAAATTTCTTGAGGTGTATATTCTTTACCTTCGATTTCTACTTTGTAGTCTGTACCCATATGACGTTTAACAGACATGATTGTATTTGGGTTTGTAATTGCTTGACGCTTTGCTACTTCCCCAACTTGACGTTCTTCATTTTTGAAAGCTACAACAGAAGGTGTTGTACGGTTTCCTTCTGGATTTGGGATAACCTTTGGTTCTCCACCTTCCATAACAGCTACACAAGAGTTTGTTGTACCTAAGTCAATACCGATAATTTTACTCATGGCGAATCCTCCTACTTTTATGTAAATTATTGATTTACTTTTACCATCGATGGGCGAATTACACGGTCTTTTAATTTATAACCTTTTTGGAATTCTTCCACAACCGCATTTGATTCAAATTCGCTGTCTTCTACTTGCATAACAGCTTGGTGTTCATGAGGATCAAACTGTTTACCAACAGCTTCAATCGCTTCTACACCTTCTTTTGTCATCGCTTCTAACAATTGACGATATACCATTTCCATCCCTTGTAATAAGGACTTCATTTGCTCATCAGTTGCTTCCACTTGCATCGCTCTTTCAAAATTATCAAGAGCTGGCAAAATATCTGAAACAAGACTTTGTGCTCTATATTTTTCAGCAGCCTGTTTATCCATTTGAACACGACGCTTATAATTTTCAAAATCAGCTTGTAGACGTAGCATACGGCCTTCCGTTTCCGTCAGTTTCGCTTGCAATTCATCTACTTTTTCTTGTAAAAGAGCAGCCTCACTTTTTTCTTCAACAGTTTCTTCGCTGTCTTCAGATGTTACGGCTTCTTCAACTTGTGCTTCTTTTACTTCTTCTTTCACTTCTTCTACAACTTGTTCGTTACGCTCTTCCACAATTTTCACCTCCTTAAAAGGTATTAGGTATCATGCATAGCATGATTACCTAAGTATAGTTATATATTACACACAGTGATGTATTGCTTATCACTTGAGCGAATGTATTCTTCTTTATTCTTTATTTTTTTAGTCCATCTGTAATTTGCCTTGTAAATAACTGCAACAAACTAATTACACGAGAGTATTGCATTCTCGTTGGACCTAAAATTGCAATTGTTCCAAGTTGTTCTTCTCCAATCGAATATGTTGCAGAAATCAAACTACAATCTTCCATGGCTGTCGCAGAGTTTTCCCTACCAATTTTCACTTGAATACCAACTTGTTTATGACGCAAAATATCATAAAACTCAGCTTCGTTATCAATCATGGTAAGTAAAGATCTAACTTTTTGAATGTCATGAAACTCTGGTTGCGAAAGCATATTTGCCTTCCCTCCAAAGTATATCTTTTCCGATAACGGAACTTGAAATGTACCATCCAATATTTTTATTGCACTATCGTAATTATGAACATACCCACGCAATACCGTAACAATCTCCTTAAAGATTTTATTATGGAGTTCCGACATTGGTACGCCTGATAGCTTTTCATTTAAAATATTAACCATTTTTTCTAAATCTGATAAATCAACAGATTCCGGAACGGTAATCGTTTTGCTTTGTACATGCCCTGTATCCGTTACAATAATAGCGACTGCGGTTTGACGATCAAGCGGAACAATTTGTACGTTTTTAAGTTTATTTGTGCTTAACTTCGGTCCAAGAACAATGGCCGTATAATTTGTAAGCTCTGATAAAATTTGAGCCGATTGCTGTGCAATCTTTTCCGCTTCAAAAATTCTTTCAGCAAATAAATCTTTAATTTGTACAATTTCATCGTTCGGTAAATTTTGCGGCGCTAAAAGATGGTCTACATAAAATCGGTATCCTTTTTCAGAAGGAACACGTCCAGAAGAACTGTGCGTTTTCTCAATAAATCCTAGTTCTTCTAAATCAGCCATTTCATTTCGTATAGTAGCTGAACTAAACGTAATTTCATCTTTTTTAGCCAACGTTCTTGACCCAACAGGTTGCGCTGATCCAATAAAGTCATCAATAATTGTTTGTAAAATTAAGAGCTGACGTTCCGTAAGCATCTCATCATCACCTCTGTTAGCACTCTTTGTCTTCGAGTGCTAAATCTATTAATAACTTACCAAAATTGACATTCAATTGTCAACGGAAACGTCACGAAATAATGAAACTTTTTCACGTTAATGGAACATTTAATTAGTCAATCAAAAATGATTGGAATACTTCATTCCCTAATAATTTCCCTTTTCGCGTTAAACGAACATATCCATCGCTCTCTTCAAGCAATCCTTGTTCTTGGTTGTTTTGTAACTGCTTCGCGAAAACTTGATCCATTTCCATATTAAATTTCTTTTGAAACGCTATTTTAGATACACCTTTTGTTTTTCGGAGTCCTAAGAACAATTCTTCTTCCATTTTTTCTTTCTCCGTCACCACGTGAACATCTAAATACGGAAATCCGGTTTCATCGATTTTATTGAAATATTGCTTGAGCGGCCCTACATTTTGGATACGTTCTCCATTTACATAACTATGCGCTCCAGCTCCAAATCCATAATACTCTTCATTATTCCAGTATGTGAGATTATGTCTACTTTCATTATTACCTTTTGAAAAATTACTAATTTCATACTGGGTATAGCCATGTTTCTCCATTTCATCCATTACCATTTCGTACATTTTCGCTTCGTGGTCTTCACCTGGAAGTCTTAATTTCCCTTTATTCATTAAGTTATAAAATACTGTTTTCGGTTCCACAATTAATGAATATGCCGAGAAATGTTGTACACCAAGCGTAAAAGCAATGTCTAATGTTTCTTTTACATCTTCTATCGTCTGTCCTGGCAGAGCATAAATAATATCTACATTTATATTTTTAAAGCCTACTTCCTGCGCTTCTCTAATTGCTACAAACGCATCTTCTCTCGTATGCTTACGTCCAATTTTCTCAAGCAATTCATCTCGAAATGTTTGCACCCCAAAACTAATTCGGTTCACTCCACCTTCTAGCAATACATTTAATTTCTCTTTCGGCAAATCACCTGGATTCGCTTCAAATGTTAATTCACAATTCGGGGCAAACGGACGTAAACGACGATTTATAATATTTAATAATTTCTTTGTCTGTTCCATATTTAATGCTGTTGGAGTTCCCCCGCCAACAAAAATCGTTTTCATACTATCAAACGGTACCTTTTGAACTGTATTTATTATTTCTTTCTCTAAATACTCTAAATATTGATCGACCGGCTGGCGTTCAATAAACACTTTATTAAAATCACAATAGTGACAAATATGCTGACAAAACGGAATATGAATATATGCAGCTTGCACCAAAAATAACTCCTACCTTTCTAAAAAGAAAACCTCCACGCTCGGGAGGCTTCTTTTACTTCTCTAACGTATTACGAATTTGTTCCATTCGCATTTTTCCCCAATCATACATCATTTCAACGATTGGTAAAAGCGACATGCCTAATTCCGTCATATAATATTCCACTCGCGGTGGAATTTCTGGGTATACTGTTCGATCAACAATCCCATCTTCCATTAACTCTTTTAATTGGTTTGATAAAACTTTATGAGAAATGCTCGGAAATAATCGCTGTAATTCACTAAAACGATGAGGCCCTTCCACACCAAGATGCCACAATATCACAACTTTCCACTTTCCACTAATAATAGAAAGCGTCAATTCCTTTTCACAATTAAAATTGCCATTTTGTATTTTTTCTTGAATATCTTTTCGAATATTTTCGGACATTAACAAACTCCTAACTTTATATGAACTAAAAAGCTCTCTCACTATTGTAAATGAGAGCTACTCAGATGTCTAAAAAGTAATTATACGTAAAAAAGAAGCCGCATAAACGACTTCTTTTTTCATTCCAACTATTAGTTGTCATCCATTTTCAGTACAGCCATGAATGCTTCTTGCGGTACTTCTACAGAACCAACAGACTTCATACGTTTTTTACCTTCTTTTTGCTTATCAAGAAGTTTACGCTTACGAGAAATGTCACCACCGTAACATTTCGCAAGTACGTTTTTACGCATCGCTTTAATTGTAGAACGCGCTACAACTTTGTTTCCGATCGTCGCTTGAATTGGCACTTCGAACTGCTGTCTTGGAATTAATTCTTTTAATTTTTCTACGATTACTTTACCACGGTCATATGCTGAATCACGGTGTACGATAAATGATAGAGCATCGACTTGCTCAGAATTTAAAAGAATATCCATTTTCACAAGTTTAGATGGCTTGTAACCAATTAACTCATAATCAAATGATGCATATCCTTTCGTATTTGATTTCAACTGATCGAAGAAGTCATATACGATTTCTGATAATGGGATTTCATATGTCAAAGTAACACGCGTTTCATCTAAATATTGCATATCAATAAACGTTCCGCGTTTACCTTGGCAGATTTCCATTACAGCTCCAACATAGTCATTCGGAACCATAATTGCTGCTTTAACAAATGGCTCTTCAACACGATCAATTGTCTGTGGATCCGGCATATTAGACGGGTTATCGACAATCATGTCTTCACCATTCGTTAAGAATACTTTATAAATAACACTTGGCGCTGTTGTAATTAAATCAATTTTAAATTCACGTTCAATACGCTCTTGAATGATTTCCATATGAAGAAGTCCTAAGAATCCACAACGGAAACCAAATCCTAGCGCTTGAGATGTTTCTGGCTCAAACTCAAGAGCAGAATCGTTTAATTCTAATTTCTCTAGCGCATCACGTAAGTCGTTGTAACGTGCAGAGTCAATCGGGTACAGACCACAGAATACCATTGGATTTAATTTACGGTAACCAGGTAATGGCTCAGCTGCTGGACGTTTCGCATGTGTAATCGTATCACCAACGCGTGTGTCACCAACATTTTTAATCGATGCCGCTAAGAAACCTACATCACCTACTGTTAACTCATCACGTTGCGTAGTTTTCGGTGTAAACACACCTACTTCTGTTACTTCAAATTCTTTTCCAGTTGCCATCATACGTACTTTATCGCCAACTTTTACCGTTCCATTTACAACACGGATATACGCAATTACACCGCGGTATGGATCATATAAAGAGTCAAAGATCATACATTGTAACGGTTCTTCTGAATCACCTGTTGGTGCTGGCACTTTTTCAACGATTTGTTCTAAAATCTCTTCGATACCAATCCCAGCTTTTGCCGAAGCAAGTACAGCTTCTGATGCATCTAACCCAATTACATCTTCCACCTCTTGGCGTACACGCTCTGGGTCTGCACTTGGTAAATCGATTTTATTAATAACCGGTAAAATTTCTAAATTGTTATCAAGCGCTAAGTATACGTTCGCTAACGTTTGCGCTTCAATACCTTGCGCTGCATCTACTACAAGAATTGCACCTTCACAAGCCGCTAAACTACGAGATACTTCGTACGTAAAGTCGACGTGTCCTGGTGTATCAATTAGGTGAAGAATATATTCTTCGCCGTCTTTTGCTTTATAGTTTAATTGTACTGCGTTTAATTTAATTGTAATACCACGCTCACGCTCTAAATCCATAGAGTCAAGCAACTGAGCTTTCATTTCACGTTGTGTTAACGCGTTTGTTTTCTCTAAAATACGGTCTGCTAACGTTGACTTTCCGTGGTCAATATGAGCAATGATAGAGAAATTACGAATTTTGGACTGTCTTTTTGCTCTTTCTTCTTTGTTCATCTATGTTCTCAACTCCTAATAGTCTCGCCAATATACACTAGCACTGATTATATCAATAGAGCAGCAAAGATTCAATGAAAACTCGTGCTGCTTACAATACAAATCATTCTATTTATATCTTATGCGAACAAACCATAAGAGACAAACCTTTTTCAAATTAAAGAACGGCTGTCTTACAAACCTGTAAAACAACCGTCCTCCGTTTGACTCTTAACTAAAAATCCCTTTTACTTTCCCAACAACTATATCTGTTCCAAACTTTGTTATTTCATAGGCAACGCTTGCTATCGCCATACCCATTCCTTCTACAATATTAAAACTTTTTAAGCTTTCTAATTGTTTTTGTTTTTCAGTAGCGGAAAACGAACCTTCCAAAGTTTCTGATTCAGTGGCCTCACCTTTTGTTCCTGTCATATGAGCGATTTGTTCATACGACATTTGCTGATAACCTTTCATACTTTTCAACCCATGATTTGCAAGTGCCACCCCTGCTATTACCATAAGTAAGCATATAGCCACACTACATATACATAAAAGCGAAAAGCGGCTTACATGATTATCGTCACTTCCCATCAATGTGTATATGCTCCTGTATTATCTTGGTCAATTTGATGATGCAGCGCTGCATTTAAACCACTTGCTATTACATTTGCCATATCCTCTATGAAAGCATCCACTTCTTTCGGAGTCACCATTAAATTATGACCAAGAGGAGATAACACTTCATAAATTAATTTTCTCTTCTCTTCATCTTCCAGTGTACCTACAGCACCTAAAAACATATTCCGGCTCTTTTCATCCGGCATATCCTCTTCTGTTAATTTTTTCTTTTCTCCAAATGTAAAACCAGCTGGCAACAAAGATCGGGAAGGTTTGTTTCCCTCTTTCATCTCTCGGCCAAAATGTTTCAAAATAAAATCAATTGTATCGCTTGTAATCGAAACGGCATCCACCACAGTCGGAACACCAATTGCGATAACAGGAATACCTAATGTTTCTTTACTGAGTTCCTTACGTTTATTCCCAACACCCGATCCAGGATGAATTCCTGTATCAGAAATTTGTATCGTACTATTTACCCTTTCAATAGAACGAGCAGCTAATGCATCAATTGCAATGACAAAGTCTGGCTTTGTCTTCTCAATGATTCCATAAATGACATCGCTCGTTTCAATTCCTGTAATCCCCATTACCCCGGGCCGAATTGCACTAACAGGCCTAAAGCCTTCTTCTACACTTTCAGGCTGCAATTGAAATAAATGTCTCGTTACCAATACATTTTCTACAACTATCGGTCCAAGCGCATCTGGTGTTACATTCCAATTCCCAAGACCAACAATTAAACAGCTCGCTTCTTTCGTAACGCCAACCTCTTCTAAGAAATACGAAAATTCTTTTGCAAAAATACGCTCTACTTTTTGTTGCAGCTCCGTATCTTGTTGACGTATACCTTGTACTTCAAGCGTTAAATAATTTCCAGGTTTTTTACCCATCGATTCCGAGGCAACTTCATCAATCGTTACTTTTGTAATGGTAATACCTTCTTCTTCCCTCTCTTTTACAACAACTCCTTGTATCCCTTGTTGCTCTTCTTGGCGCTCTTGCAGCATTTGATGTGCCTCTACAGCAAGGTCCGTTCTAACACTATATTTACTTAAATCTAGTGGTTCTTTCATCGTATCTCCTCCGTCATTCATAGTAAATATCGTTAGATTTCCCAAAGTTATATAAGGTCATTCTTTTCTTTACGTGAAATTTCATGGATATACTATTGCAATTCTCTTCACCGTTTGATAGAATATCACTTGTTCTATGTTAAGAATCGAGTCATTCGATTGCACCAGGGAGGTGAAAAGTATGGCAAACATCAAATCTGCTATCAAACGCGCTAAACTTAGCGAAGAGCGTCGTGCACATAACGCTTCTATCAAGTCTGACATGCGTTCTGCTGTTAAAACTGTAGAAGCTTTAGTTACTAATAACGATCTTGAAAATGCTAAAGAAGCTTTCAAAACTGCTTCTAAAAAACTTGACAAAGCAGCTCGTAAAGGTCTTATCCACCAAAACGCTGCAGCTCGTCAAAAATCTCGCTTAGCGAAACAAGTAAACGCGTAAGGCGTTTAAAAAACGATCCATTCGGATCGTTTTTTTATATACAAAAAAGTTCACGCTCTTAGCACGTGAACTTTTTTTGTTTCATCACATATGATTTAACCGCATTAAGAAAAACTCGAGCACAAGTTTTTTATCCATTTTTCCCGTTTTCATACTATAATCAGCTTCCGCTAATTCCATTATCACTTTTTTTAATGCTTCAAAAGAGAAAAACTTCGTTTGATTCATCGCTAATTTTACACGATATGGATGCACACCAATATGAGACGCGATTTGATTTTGGCCGTAACCACGCTGCTGTAACTCTTTCACTTGATGCAGTAAACGGAATTGACTTACTAATAACGCAAGCAATTTAATAGGTTCCTCCTGCTGCGTAAATAATCCATCCAAAATTTGCATCGCACCCGCGATATCTTTTTTCACCACTTTTTCTGTCAAAGCAAACACATTTTGTTCAACTGATTTTGGTACAAGCTCTGCAACGAGTTTTGGTGTAATCTCTCCGCCCATACCGACGTATAACGTTAACTTGTCCATTTCCTTCGCCAACATTGTTACATTACTTCCCACAAGCTCTAACAACAAACTAACAGCCGCATGATCAATATGCACATGTACTTCATCCGCCCGAGCAACAATCCACTTCTGAACATCCTGCACTTGCATTGCATTCGCTTCTACTACATCCGCTGTTTTCTTTAATAGTTTTGTAATTTTTTTTCGTTCATCCAGCTTTTCGTAAGGCGCAACAAAAACAAGAATAGAAAAGGGAGAAGGTTCCCCGATATATTCTTCTAAAATTTTTATATTTTGTTCCAATTTTTCTTTTTGTGAAGTTAAAAAGAGTGGTGATTTTATTAATAACACTTTACGTTCTCCGAAAAAAGGAAGTGTACGTGCATCTTCAACCACATCTTCTAAATACGCTTCTTCTAAATCATATGTAACAACATTAAACTCGCGATCTTCCTCTTCAAGCGCTTCTGTTGTAATAAGCTTTATCGTTTCATTTATAAAAAACGCTTCCGTTCCATACAGTAAATATAACGGAGCAAACTGCTTCTTTTTAATCTTTTTATGTATATCACTCATACTTTTTCCTACTCCCTAACTTGGCAATATATATTTATACTAATGCCCTAGCTTTTGTTTTACAAGTACAAAGGAACAGGCAATATAACCCGTCCCTTTATTTATATTAAACGCCACGCAATAAGCCCCGGGTTTCTTATTGGTGTGCGGTAATCACCTTCCCTTTATTATTCGCAATAAAAATTCGAGTATAAGTGCCAACTGTTAACATGCTTGGAAACAAAAATTCACATTACTTCATGATCTAAAAGTAGTAAAAACGCTCTATTTCTCCTCACATGGAAATTGTAGATTTTTTTCTGACAATATTTTATACTAAAGTGGAATGTTGGGGAGGGATTCTAAATGAATGATTTTGAACAAAACGTTCAAAGTAAACGCAATGACGCTATTGATTCAGGGGTAGGATTTATCGTCTCATTTGGTTTTTTCGCAACACTTTTCATCATTGCAACTGTTATTAAATTTATCGGTTCTTAAAGACTGCTGCTTACTGGCAGTCTTTTTTATCTATTATGTGTTTCATCATATGTGATTTTGCTGCGAAAGGTTCCGTTTTCCCCTTTAAAAACATAGGAGATAGCCCCTTGCTTATCCGTACGCCATATTTCAATCCCCCTCTTCTCAAAACGCTCTATAACGTCCTTATGAGGGTGCCCATACCTATTACGCTCACCGGCAGAAATAACGGCTATATTAGGCTGTACGACGCTCAGAAAAGTTGTTGTAGATGACGTATTACTCCCATGATGAGCAACCTTTAAAACATCCGCTCGCAACTCTGGATACGTAGCTACTAAAAACTTCTCACCTTCTTCTTCTAAATCACCTGTAAACAACCACGTTAGTCCTCCTAATTTTGCCAACATTACAATTGAAGCGTTATTTTCACTGCTCTCCTTCCCTGTTGGCGCTAATACGAAAAATTCCGCTCCATTTATGCTCCAACTTTCTCCCTCTCTCACTTCTCTTATTTTCACTTCCTTTTCTAAAGCCTGTTTCTTTACTATTTTTTCTAATTCCGCATCTTGTTCCTTTCGGCCAAATACAACTTCTTTTACGGTTATATTTGATAATAACTGTTGCGCAGCACCTATATGATCCGCATCTCCATGCGTTATAATTAATTTATCGATCTTTTTAATACCTTCCTTTTGTAAATAAGGAATCAAAATATCATTTCCGACAGAAAATTCATGCTTTTTACGTTGCCATTCTTCCTTGTTTGGACGAATTGTTCCACCAGTATCAATAAGATAAATCTCTTGATCATACGGGAGGCGAATTAATATTGCATCTCCCTGTCCAACATCGAGAAAGGTAACACTTCCACTTTCTCGAAAATACGGATATACATAATGGCATGTACTAATAAAAAGAAATACACCCGCAGATATAAACAGAATCCCCTTCGTCATTCGCCTTTCCCAAACCATCAATATACTAATAATACTCACGCAATATAGGGCTACAAGAAGTATAGGTGTTTGTCCGAAATTAAGACGGGTAAATGGTAAGTTTTCGCAATAACTTAAAAAATCATTAGAAAGATTCAAACCTATTGATAATACATTCCCAAGCCTTTTTGCAAGAAACGGAATGATTGGTATACATATCAAAATAACAATACTGCACGGCAATACAACGAGAGATAAAAACGGAACGTATAGGATATTTAAGAAAATACTATATGGAGAAAAACAACCGAAGTGATATAACAAAATCGGAGTACTAACGAGCTGTGAAATGAAAGAAATATAAATAGAATTTCGAATTACTCCATTACCACTCTCTAGTAAAAGCGGGGCAGATAAAAGTAAAGCAAAACTACCGACGAAAGAAAACTGAAAACCAATATTAAACACGAGATATGGATCAAATATAAGCATACATATAGCTGTTATACTTAAAGCATCTAAGCTAGATAAACGAATAGAACACATAAAAGCAATTAACATGAAAACTCCTGTTATAGAAGCTCTTATAACAGATGGTGACGCTCCTGCTAAAATCATATATAGAGGAATGCAGAAGATAAGACATACTGTTGCTACCTCCCTTGTCACACCGCTTCTTAGCAAAATAAAATACACGATTACCATTAACAATACGATATGCGATCCTGAAATCGCCAACAAATGTACGAGACCGAATTGTTGATATTGCTCTTCAACTTCAAATGTCATTTGTTGTCTATCACCAAATACTAATGCATTCATAAAAGCACCTGATTGTTCTGGAAACATTTCTGTAACTTCTGAGATTGCTTGTTGCCTCAAAAGAAGAATCCATTGCACGAGTGACAACGATGTTTTATGGCATTCAGAAATATATGTAGCGTCCAATATGAAATGAATATTTTGCTTATATAAATAATCACGATAATTAAACCCATGGAAATTCCGAGCTATTTGTGGTTCTTTCCTCTCACCTTCGAATACACATGATACTCCTGCATGTAATTGTCGCATCTGTTTCTTTTCCAAAGCTGATTCCATTTTGTAACTTAACTGCACTATATTTTTATTCTGATCTTCAATTTGAAACGAGAGGCGATCTCCATTAATAAGAGGTGTATTATGTATCACTCCTCTTGTAGCTTCATAGGACTCTCCCAGAGGCTTGTTTTGCCCTTGAACATACGTGGTGTACATAGCGCCACTTAAACACGCTATCATACAATAAAAGAAGGTTTTACGCGAAGTACGATATAAACAAAAGAAAACATATACAACGAGACAACAAGTCAGCAATACAACTGAAGAGGAGAAGGCAATTGCAATCCCTATTATAAATGAGATTGCAACATAGCCCCATTGTCCTTGCAACTCATACCCACTCCTTATAGCATCATTTTTGCTTTCGTGAATACATGCTGTAATTCTTCCATTGATAAGTTCTCTTTTTCTAAAGATGCAAATAGTTCTTTTAACTCCATATGACGTTTTTGATCCTCTAATGCTGCAATATCATATTCTAGCGGAACGTGTTTCACCGTTACATTCGCTTTTTCAAATAACTCTACGGCATACGGATGATTTTTATAATCCTGTGCATAATAAACTGCTGTAATACCACTTTGAATAATCGCCTTACAACATTGTAAACAAGGAAAATGCGTAACATAAATTTCCGCTTCCTCCGTTTTCACGCCAAATTTTGCACATTGTAACAAAGCATTCATTTCTGCATGAATTGTACGAACACAATGATTATCAATAACGTAGCATCCATCATCTATACAATGTACGCCACCTTTAATTGAACCATTATATCCACCAGCAATAATTCGTTTATCACGAACAATTGTCGCTCCTACTGCAAGCCTTGTACATGTACTACGTAAAGATAACAAATGGCTTTGCGTCATAAAATATTGATCCCATGAAATTCGTTCCATATTCTTCACCTACTTTTTTGTCTACTTGTAGTGTAGCGAATGAAGAAAAACTTCGTCAATCTTTTACGGAATAATAATTTGATCTTTTATTTTCTCCAAAGACTTCACACCAATCCCATCAATCTCTAACAAATCTTCTATTTTTTGAAACGGACCATGTTCCTCTCGATATTTCAAAATACTTTCTGCTTTCCGAGAACCAATACCTGTAATTTTTTCAAGTTGTTCTTTAGAAGCTGCATTTATTTGAACTTTTCCCTCTCCCTTTGAAACAGCAGCTACCTCTTGCACTTGTTCGTTTTTATTCGGTACATAAAGAAGCATTTGGTCTTGTACCATTTGCGCTAAATTCACCTTCATCCTATCTGCCTCAGGCAAAAAACCACCTGCTTTTTCAATGGCATCCTTGACCCGGTCCCCTTCTTTCATTTCATACACCCCCTCTTTAACAACAGCCCCTTTCATATCAATTACAATTATTTTTTTCTGCTGCTTTGTATCCGATATTTTCGGTTTACTTTTCTTCTCTATATCTTTCTCTTGAACATCCGTTGCAATAACTGATCGCTCTGTATGCTCATTCGTTTTCCAGAAAATAAGAAAAAGCACAGTTCCAATAATAGCAACTAATCCTAACCATTTCTTTGGAAAATCCCACATCATTTTTCACCTCTAATCATAAATTTATAACATCATTCATATTGTTTAGGAGAAAGCTGTTACGAAGGAGGGATGAAACATTGAACATAGGAATTATAGGGACAGGAAACATGGGGAATATACTAATCGATGCATTTTTAGAAACCCGTGCTGTCAAACCTTCGTGCCTTACGATCATTAATCGGACGCCCGCCAAAGCATATCATATAAAGGAAAAACACCCTTCTGTTCATATAGCCAAAACTATTGATGAGGTAATCGAACGATCACATCTTATTTTTATTTGCGTAAAGCCGATAGATATATACCCAATCTTGCAAAAATACGCTGAACATTTTTCTGATGAAAAGTGCTTAGTTTCTATCACAAGTCCAATATCTCCATCACAATTAGAGACACTTGTACCTTGCCATGTTGCCCGTATTATTCCGAGCATTACAAACCGCGCCCTATCCGGCGCATCACTATTTACATTTGGAAGTAACTGCTCTGAAGAATGGCAACAAAAACTATTTCGCTTATTCAAAAACATTTCTACTCCCCTTGTAATAGAAGAAGATATAACGCGCGTTTCATCTGATATAGCAAGCTGCGGCCCTGCATTCTTTAGTTATTTATTACAATGTTTCATTAACGCTGCTGTAGATAAAACAAATATTACACATGAAGAAGCCACTACTTTAGTAAGTGAAATGGTCGTCGGAATGGGGAAACTACTCGAAAAAGGGATTTTCACATTGCCTACTTTACAAGAAAAAGTATGTGTGAAAGGCGGCGTTACAGGAGAAGGCATTCGGGTTTTAGAAGAACATGTTGGGGATATGTTTCATAAATTAATCGAGCGGACACACGAGAAATTTGATGAAGATTTAAAATGCGTTGATCAGCAATTCAATAAACACACATAACAAATACGTCATCGTCATTCCAAATCCTTTTTATAAATACTTAATTTTTCACATTACATTTTTACTTAAACTAGCTTTTTCACAATCCACGTATGTCATTTTCTTATTATCCTAGAACTAAAATTACAGCTTCTTCACAAAACAAAAGCAACCTTCTCGGTTGCTTTTGTTTTATCCGTTTTTCTTCGCCATGAAGAAAATACGCTCTGTTTGTTCTGTAACTTCAAGTCGCTCAAAGTCACCAGTTACACGAAGCACTGTAAAACCAGCTTCTTCAAGCCATTTCGTTAACTCTTCAACCGGATATGCACGTTGTACGTGACATTCGTCAAAACGATGGTACACATCTTCTTCTGGGTCTTGAACAAAGAATGTTAAATCATGTTCTACACTGTTTGAATCTTCACCAGGGAAGCAATTCCAAATAAGAGATATTTCTTCTCCATTCACTGTGTATGTTTCATTTTGAAATACATGATGTATTTTATATAAAGAATGTACATCAAATAAAAACAAACCATCTTGACGTAAATGATGAAACACTCTTCGGAATGTTTCTTGCACTCCATCTTCTTGCAATACATAGTTTAATGAATCACAAAAGATCGTTACACAGTCAAACTCACCTGGAACATCAAGCTCCCGCATATCTTGTTGGTAAAAAGGAATAAAATATCCTGCCTCGCCTAGTTTTTGCTGTGCGACTGCTAACATTTCTTCTGAAAGATCGACACCGATTACATCGTAACCCTTTTGTACAAGCGGAAGCGTTACATTACCAGTACCGCATGCTACATCAAGAATCTTCGCCTCTTTCATATCCGCTTGCTGCAAGCTTTCCTCTGTGAATTCCACCCATTTATCATAAGGGACATCATTCATTAGTTCATCGTACAGCAACGCAAATTGCTCGTAGTTCATTGGCCTAACTCTTCTGTAATATCTTCACGTGGCACATCGCCCCATAGACGCTCTAAATTATAGTGATTACGCTCATCTTTATGGAATACATGAGCAACTACATCTCCAAGGTCAACTAATACCCAGCGAGCTTCGTCAAAACCTTCCATACGTTGTACGTCGATTTGGAACTCGTGTGCTTTCGCTTTAATTTCACGTGCAATTGCTTGCACTTGCTTATCTGAGTTACCGTGACAAATAATGAAATAATCTGCAATTGGTGAAATACCTTGCATATTTAGGACAACCATATCTTCTGCTCTCTTATCATCAGCTGCTTTTGCTGCTAATACTAATAAATCTTTATCTTTCATTTACTCATTTCCTCCTTGATAACTGCATTGTATGTTTGGAATGTTAATGGATAAATCGTTTGATCTTTTTCCATTAAAAATTGAATTGTTCTCTTTAGCGCAAATAATAAAGCTTGATCTATATCCGTATATGCGAGTTTACGAGCTTCCTCCACCCCTGGAAACTTTCGCCCAGGCTCAATGTAATCAGCTACATAAATTACTTTATCTAACATCGTCATTTTCTCATGACCACTTGTATGATATGTAATAGCTTGCAGGATTTCAGGATCTGTAATACCTACTTCTTTTTCTACTAAGTATGCCCCAACAGGTGCATGCCATAACTCTTTGTTATAACAAAGTAAATCTTTCGGCAAACCTTCACTTTTAATGATCTCTTCCATCTCTGAAATCGCTCTACACTTCGCATAATCATGGAATATAGCTGCAACTTCAGCCTTTTTTTCATCCACACCGTATAATTTAGCAAGTTCAATTGCCGTCTCCATTACACCAATTGTGTGTATATAACGTTTTTCATGCATTTGTTGTTTCACAATATGAAGTGCTTCCTCACGATTCATACAACCCATTCCTCTCGATATATACCTGTACTTTTTCAGGAAGTAAATATTTGCATGTTTTCTTCTCTTTATATCTCTCACGTAATAAAGATGAAGAAACTGCAAACTCCGGAATTTCCACAGTGGTGATAGGATAAGGTGTATGCAATGTATAACCCGGTCTTGCAACCCCAACAAACGTTACAAGATCAAGTAACGCTTCAATGTTATACCACTTCGGTAAATACTCAACCATATCTCCACCAATAATAAAGTGAAACTGCACATCCGGATGCTTCTTCGTTAATTGTAGCATAGTGTCATACGTATAAGATGGGCCCTTCCTGCTTAGCTCTTCTAAACAAATAGAAAAATGTTCCTCTTCCTCAGTCGCAAGTTCTAACATTTGTAAGCGACTTTCTACACTTGTAATATTCCGCCCTTGTTTATGCGGCGGAATTTGGTTCGGTAAGAACCATACTTCTTCTAAATTCAAAGCATGATATACTTCATTTGCAATGAGCAAATGTCCATAATGTGGCGGATCAAATGTACCGCCAATGATGCCAATTTTTCTCAAAAGAAACGCCCCTTCCTTTTACATACAGCAACTCTCTTCATTTCCATCCGAAGAGAGTTTACTGTTAATAAAAGTTCAATTGGTTTCGATCTCTACACCATTACTAGTGATAAAAATAACATATGTTATTTTTATCGAGGAAGTTTAATTTGCTTGTTTTCTCTTGATT
Organism: Bacillus paranthracis; assembly: GCF_001883995.1. Classification (GTDB taxonomy): domain Bacteria; phylum Bacillota; class Bacilli; order Bacillales; family Bacillaceae_G; genus Bacillus_A; species Bacillus_A paranthracis. The sequence continues at coordinate 595,207 of NZ_MACE01000018.1, forward strand.
CTTTGTATAAAACAATTGTACTTCCAATTACTTGAACGATTTCCGCACGTGCACCTTTTGCAAGTTCTTCTGCAACTTCACGGCGATCGAATTCACAGTTTTGTAGCACACTTACTTTAAATAACTCACGAGCTTCTAAAGTATCTGCAATTTGTTTAATCATATTTTCATTTACTCCGCCTTTTCCTACTTGAAAAATTGGTGTTAAATGATGTGCTTGTGCACGTAAAAATCTTTTTTGTTTTCCTGTTAACATATATGTTAGCCTCCAAGCTTTCTTATAACTAATTGTTTCATTCGTTCAATATTCGGTACGCAACCTGTCCACATTTCAAATGCAAGCGCTCCTTGATAAACAAACATATCAATACCATTTTGAATGATTGCACCTTGCTCTTTCGCCTCACATAAAATTTTCGTTTCAAATGGATTATAAATTATATCTGATACAATCGTTCCCTTTTTCAACGAAGAAATTTGTAACGGCGTATGTTCGACACGTGGATGCATACCTATCGTTGTCGTCTGAATGATAATATCATAATTCTCTTGTTCTTCTGTTGCTTCCTCTAACGATAAAGCAACAGAATGAACAGTAGCCGTACATGCAGTAATAAGTTCTTTCGCCTTATCTACTGTACGATTCGCTACATCAATCTCTTTCACACCTACATCAGCAAGTGAAAAATAAATAGCTCGACTAGCACCACCTGCGCCAAGCAATAAAATACGTTTCTCTTGAAGTGGTTCACTACTAATTGACTGTAGCGCTTTGACAAAACCAATTCCATCTGTATTGTAGCCAATCAATTTCCCATCCTTATGAACCACCGTATTTACTGCACCAATTTGTTTTGCTAGCGGGTCAATCTCATCCAAATAATCCATAATCGCAACTTTGTGCGGAGTTGTTACATTAAATCCTGAAATACCTAACGCTTTTAAACCTCTTACTGCTTCCCCTAGCACTTCCTCTTTAACAAGAAAGGCATGATAATGGGCATCCATATTCAAGTGTTCAAATGCATCGTTATGCATAACGGGTGATAATGAATGTCCAATTGGATTTCCGATTACACCATATAATTGTTTCATAAATCCCTCTCCATATTAAATTAAAGATTTACGCAATGAAACACTTACTCCTTTTGGTACGTGTGCAACAATTTTTGCTCCCGGTTCGTTCACAGTAACCCATCCTAATCCAGAGAATACAACATCCGTTTTTGGTTCACGAATATTAAACTCGTATTTCACTAGCTCTGGCATATTTTCTAATTCTTCTGGTGTTGGCGGGCTTAGTAAATCCCCTGCATGATTTTTATACAATTCATCTGCTTTCTCAAGCTTTGTACGATGGATTGTTAAACGATTTGAGAAGTGACAAGTAAATGCGCGACGACCGCCACTTACGTAATCAAAACGTGCCAATCCGCTAAAGAACAATGTTTGTTCTTCATTTAATTGGAATACCATTGGCTTAATTTCTTTTGTTGGTGTAATAAGCTTTAAGCTTTGTTTTCCAACATAATGAGCCATTTGATGGTGGTTAATAATACCTGGCGTATCATATAAAGAAGATTCTTCGTCTAACGGGATATCAATTAAATCAAGCGTTGTTCCTGGGAAATGAGATGTTGTAATTACATTTTCAGTCTCATCACTAAATTCTTTAATCATACGATTAATGAATGTTGATTTCCCTACATTTGTACATCCAACAACGTAAACATCTTTTCCGCCGCGGTAATACTCAATCGCATCTGCCAGCTCAGCAATCCCTTGTCCTTTCGCTGCACTAATTAAAAAGACATCTTCTGGCTTTAATCCTAGCTGCTTTGCACTATAGCGCATCCAATGCTTTACTTTATCATGTTTTACTGACTTAGGAATTAAATCCGCTTTATTCCCAACAAGTAATACTTTATTATTTCCCACGAAACGATGTAAGCCAGGTAACCAGCTACCATTAAAATCGAAAATATCTACAATTTTAACTACTAACGCATCCGATTTTCCAATACCGTTTAGAATACGTAGGAAATCATCATCTGTTAATGAGACATCTTGAATTTCGTTATAATGTTTCAATCGAAAACAGCGTTGACAAATTACTTGTTCTTTTTCTAAAGATGAGGCAGGAGCATATCCTACTTCATTTTTATCTTCTGTTTGAATTTCTACACCGCAACCAATACATTTAATTGTTTCAGTCAAACTTTATTCCTCCCAGTTAATTAAACCTTTTTTCTTCATGTTTCTCATAATTCTTCGTTCAATTTTTCGATTAAAGCGCGTTACTAATCCGTCTGTTTGTGCTACTGGTACAACTAAAATTGTATGCAGTCCAACTCGGTTTCCACCTAACACATCTGTCAGTAACTGATCCCCAATTACTACAACTTCATCTGGTTGCAACTGCATCTCTCGTATCGCACGCTTAAACGCACGGACAAATGGCTTACGCGCACTATGAATAAATGGAATGCCTAATGGATCAGCAAAATCTTTCACTCGTTGCTCATTATTATTTGAAACGACCGTTACTTGAATGCCTTGCTCTTTCATTTTCAAAAACCATTCTTCAAGTTGTGGCGTTGCATTTGGACGATCCCATTCAATTAAAGTGTTATCTAAATCAGTAATAACACCTTTAATTCCACGTTTCTTCAAATCTTCTGGTTGAACATGATATACATTTTTCACATATTCATTTGGTAAAAATAGTTTCAATTTCTTTCACCTCTTTGAGGAGTTTTCATAAAAATTTTTCGACAACATATTTCGATATATGGCCTGTGGATAAAATTGTACACATTTTCCACATTAATATTTCAGTTAATTTGGAATTTACTAACAATCTATACACATTTTATCCACCTAGGTATGTGGATAACCACCCGTTTGTGACTGTCATATTTTTTTGGTACATTAAATGCAACAACGAATCAATCCTTATATTATTAGGAGGTGACTCACCTTGAAAACAAAACATATGGAACAGTTATCTACTGAGTTACTCACTGAGTCTTATTATAAAGCAAAAGAACTAAAATTAAATCCCGACTTCATTTTACTTATAAAACAAGAAATTATTAGACGCTCATTAGAGGACAAGCTTGTCAAATCGTCTTGATTACATATAAAGAGGAATTTTAATTAACTAACTTGTAAAAAGAGCCATCCTGCGATGGCTCTCGAATAAACAAGTACTCCCATCTAGGGAATTTCATCATTACGCATCTTTGTCCATAAATCTTGCTTACAGTTATAAAATCTTTTTTACTTATGAGCCAATCGAGTAGCAATCTTTTCACCAAGGCGAAGCTCTTGTCCACTCTTCAATTCTTGCACTACTTCTATCATATCTTTTTCAAACAATAACACAACTGTTGAACCGAATGTAAAGTATGCCATTTCTTCACCTTTTTGAACAGTGTCTCTTTCATGCAGCAGCTCAATACTATTTACAAACATAGCTCCTACTTTTACAAGCGCCATATGTTCACCGTCACTATTCACTTCTGTAACGGAGCGATAGTTTTTTGACAATGGTTCTTTCCCGTATTCCATACCAGCTGCATTTACCGGATATGATTTTCTACCGAGTACAAATCTTTCAGTCACAGAACCAGAAAGCGGACTATGAATACGATGATAATGACTTGGGCTTAAATAAATAACCATATATGTACCACCTGCATATCGCTGTGCACGTTCTTCATTACCTAGCATATCCACAATCGAATAACGCTTGCCTTTAATATCAAATGTTTTTGTGTCCTCAATAGGACCGTGATCAGCAAAAACACCATCAACAGGACTAACGATACTCGATGCATCTGTATCAATACTACGCTTTCCTTCTTTTAACTTACGTGTAAATAATTCATGCAATGTTCTATATTCCTTCAAATCCTTTTCCATCTCATCTTGATTAATTTGAAATACTTTCGCATACGATGGAATAATGATAGAGCTCAAACGAGATTGTGCAAATTTACGTAATATATAAGAAGTAAAACGACCATTTGTAAGTTCGATCATAAGTCGATATAATGTACGTCGCAAATTGCGGAACCTCCTAATCAGTCTATAACTTTAGCTTCCCCTTCTTTTCCTTCTATATCATATGTAAAATTAGTTCTTATTCCCACATATCATATAGAACCGCCATATTATACATGCAGAAAACTAAGTACGGTATCATTCTTAAATTGTTTAGCACCTTCTAATATTACAGATAGAATCCGTCATTTTCAACAGTGAACATGGATTTCTTCTGAACACAACTCTTTTTCTTTCCTTATTTCCAAAAAGAAAAGCAGCCCATTTTAAAATACGGCTGCTTGTAATGTACATTATTCTTTTGCTTTTTTCTCTTTCTCTGCTCTTACAAATTCATGGAACATTTTCATTAAAGCGCGCTTTTCAATTCTTGATACGTAGCTTCTGGAAATACCAAGTGCCTTCGCAATCTCTCGTTGCGTCTTCTCCTTATCAAGCCCCAGTCCAAAACGCTTCACGATTACTTCTTTCTCTCGTTCGTCTAAAATATCGATATACTCTTTAATCTTTTCTAACTCCATACTAAGCTGGATCATATCAATTACATCTTCAGACTCTGATTTTAATATATCAATAAGCGATATTTCATTCCCCTCTTTATCTTGCCCGATTGGATCATGAAGTGAAACGTCCTTTTTCGTTTTCTTTAATACACGTAAATGCATCAAAATTTCATTTTCAATACAGCGTGCTGCGTACGTCGCAAGTTTCGTTCCTTTTCCTGCCGAATAGCTCTCGATTGCTTTAATGAGCCCGATTGTACCAATTGAAATTAAATCTTCTGCATCTTCCCCTGTATTTTCAAATTTTTTAACGATATGAGCTACAAGCCGTAAATTATGTTCAATTAACAGATTCCTCGCTTGAGCATCACCTTGCTCCATTAACTCTAAGTACTTTCTCTCATCGTCTGATGATAATGGCTGCGGAAACGCATTGTTCTTCACATAAGAAACAAAAACAAACACTTCTCGAACCATATATCCAATTGCGGCGAATAGACTCAAACCTTTCACCTCCGCCAAAATAGTGGTCTTTACTAAGTGTATGTGGGCATGAGGTTGTTTGTGTCTGTACAGTTTATTTATAAAACTCAACACTTCCAACATTTAAAATATTTTATTGTTATATTATAATTATATAAAATTGTTATTTATATATGAATATGCTATTAAAGGGGACACTATTCATGCTCACATTAGATCGATTATTAAATGTAACAATTTATTTAGGGGTATTTTTACTTTTCATTTCATTCATTACTTTTGTTATTAAGAGAGGGCCTGATTTATTATTTTTTCAATTTGGAATTTCCTTGTTTTTTGGAGCTCAAATTATAATTGGAATGAAATTTTTTCATAACTATGGTTTCTCCTTTCACTCAAAATTAGAACTACTTATCTTTATTTTCTATGTAATTGGATTTATTACATGTATACTATCGTTCTTTCACTTTCAAAATCCCTATCGAATTTTTTTATTAATTTGTAGTTTTTTATTTTTAACTGGATCCAATTATTACTTTAAAGAAACATTTAAGTTTAGTGAAAAAATTCCAAAGCAACATAAAACTTTTTTAAGTACACAAGAAGAAGACTCTTTCCCAAAAGAAGTCCGTAAATTTTCAGAGGATTACAACAACATAATAAGGAATGATTTTTATGAAATACCGATGATTCCTACTGAATTACAGATTACAAGCAAAAAAGATTCTTCCCATAGTACATCTTTCTTAGTTGAACTTCATAATATGGAGGATGAAATTACTGATGACTCTGTACAATTAACTCCATCAGACCGTTTTTATATACTGTTAAATACACAAAAAACAAAAATATCAAAAATAGTATATGAAGGGCGAGATTTTTTCACATTAACAGTCACACTAAAGGCTCTTAATTTACAGCAGGAACCAGAAATTCATAATATGTTTTTAGAAATAGATAAACGTAGAGCAATGAATCTTCTTGATTTCGAAATTAAAGCCCACTCTAAAGAATGGAAAGTAACATTTAAAAGTGATAGTTCTCCTTCCAACCTTCCTATCACATTTACATTTGAAAAACGAACAGGCAAATTATAAAAATAAAAAGAGTTATTTTCTTTGAAAAATAACTCTTTTTATTTTACTTGCTCCAAATTTTCTCCCCAGTATGCGCATCAATATAACGAATTTCTCGACTACCGTCGAAGAATTCTTTATAATTTTCACCCGTTATTTGTTTATACAGCAATTGATATACCGTTTCCTCTACATCATGATCTATAGACCATTCTAATTTAACTCGGATAGCATCTCTGTATATTTCTAACGCTTCTTCTTTCGTTACTTTTGGTGTTGTTTCGTATGTAAGTAATTCTTTTATAAATTTGCTAGACTCTCCAGAGTAGTGCATCACAGCACCGTTTTCCGTATTGATGTTAATCATAAATTGGTTATACTCTGCCGGAATATCATTTATATATACAGAAAAAATAAATCTTTCAATCCCATCTTCAGCTTCTTCACGTTCCTCCCAAAGACGCAGATATTGTGTGATATCTGGAATAACTTGTTCCAAAAATTGAAGTGCTTTTTTTAAACATTCCTCTCTAGGCAGTATTTGCTTTACTTCTTTATCATCTGTCAATTTTATAAAACCAGTTAATTCATTGGTTAATTTATCAATTGTAACGCTAACTAAATTATTATATTTCAGCATCGGTAAATGCTTTTTAAAGAATTCATTCATTAAATATGAATTCTTTTCTTCTTTCTGTTTTTGTAATTCCTCTTTCGGAACAAATTTCATCCTTATTTCATTATTATTTTCCGTCTCATCTACTTTTGCAAAACTTTCTTTATCCCAGTCAAATAATTCGAATATGTCATCTTGCCGGTTACCTTCTTCTATTTTTTCAACAACTACTGTTGGCGGTAATTTATAATGTTCTGGCCCATATAAATCTTTACCTGTACTTGCATCAATACATGCATGGCTAGGATCTGGTTCATATACAAGATGGTCCCCTTTTACTTCTTCTCCATTTTCATACTCACATGAGGAGTGTGTTAAATCTACAAATGCAAGTCTCATATCTTGTCTAACCTTCAAATTTTCTAAGACGACGTTCTCCTCAACAATATCACTTGGCCATAACGGTTTTTTCTCGATAGCTTTTTGTCCATTATAATGAAAATGCATCACATCACCTAATGGATGTACTAGCACAACACACCCCGTATTCGGCAATGGATAGCCATTCACTTCTTGCATATAATTTACTTTTTTCCAACCGCGCCAATCATCCTTAACAGTTACATATGTATAAAATTCATATCCTTCTTTTGTATATTTTCTTAAGAATGTATTTGCAACCTCTCTTGCTTTATTCTCTTCTATCGCTTCCTTACCGCTCGAAAAAGCTTTTTCATCCTCTATCCTAAAGTCAATTAAATTACCAGTATGTCTATTCAACGTAATCTGTATCGTTCTCTCCCCATCCGCTTTATGCTCCCACCATAATAGATGATATGGGTCATCCACACCTTCTTGATCATCTACAACAAGCCTATAATCATCTGGAATGTTAATAATATGAGCCACTTGCTCTTTTCTTTCTTTATCTTTTTGATTCATCATACCGCTCCCTTTATTACAATTTAAGGTAATTATAACAAACAAAAGAAATATAAAGTGAAACTTTAATCAGCCCTCACCAATCGGGATTTTACGGGCAGTAAGACCCCCACCTACCTTCTTTGCTTTCGCTGAATTTTGAGGTAAATGTCTTACTGCCCGGCAAATAGCGGGATAAACGAAAAAAGACTAGAGATATCTCTAGTCTTCTACTTCGTTTCACGATGTAACGTTACTCGCTTTAATCGTGGACAATATTTTTTTAGTTCGATACGCTCTGGATTGTTTCGTTTATTCTTTTTAGAAATATAATTACGATCACCGCACTCCGTACAAGCTAGTGTAATATTTACACGCATATGTAATTCTCCTTTCTTTTAAAGATCGCAAACTAAATCGTAATGATTACGATTTATATATTATATAACTTCATTCTATTTGTCAATTGCAAAATAAAAGGGATCTAAATAGAACCCTTTTATTTAAGTAATCTATACCTTGTATTAAAATGTCTCATATGTAACAAACTCACTAATTGGTTTTCTATATCCTCGTGGGCGAATTTTAGTAGTATCACTTTTTCCTATCGTAATCATTAAAACAGGTACTACATGCTCTGGCATATTCAATTCACCTTGTACTGCTTTCTCATCAAAACCGATCATTGGACACGTATCATATCCATAATACTTAGCTGCGTACATAAAAGTCATCGCACTTAGCGAAGCATTTCTAATCGCTTCCTCTTCCATGAAGCGTTCTCCTTTTCCTTCATATAACCCTTTCGTTTGCTTAATTGTATCTTCATACTCACATTCATCAATCATCTTTAAAACCTTCATACCGAAATAAATATTTTCGACATTTTGGTATGCTCTCTTGTCACCACAAACAAGTATTACCGCAGATGCACTCGATACTTTATATTGTCCGAAGGCTAACTCTTTTAATCTTTCTTTGCGCTCTTGATCACGAATTACAACATAATGTGTATGTTGCAAATTGTAACAAGATGGAGAAAGCTTTGTGAGCTCAAATATTTTTTTAAAGTCCTCATCTGGGATTTCTATTCCTTGTACAAATTTCATTGCAGAACGTCTAGCAATTGCTAATTCTTCAAAGTTCACCGTATAGCCTCCTTAATAACTATAAATTCAAATATACATTAATTTATACAAATGAATAAATCAAATAAAAACACTTTAAATTATCGAGAATAATGATGATTTGCAAAAAAAGACAAAAAGCTGAAACAATTAGTTCATACGAAATTCACACGAATCTATTACTATAGAAACTGTACATAGTGAACTTATTAACAATCACGTTTATTTATATAAAATTTTATTTGAAAGGAGTTGAAAGTATGAAAACTAAATATCGTTTTATGATCTCATCATTTGCTGCTTGCGCCTACATGATTTGGTGTTTAGTATAATAACAACCTCACTTGTAAATAGGAAAAGGTGTGTATATAAATGGAATATAATCAATCAACAGTTAACTACTGGAAAGCTTTTGTACTACCATATACATTTGCTTTAGAAGAGTTAAAAACTAAATTTGAAATTATGAACCGGGAAGCCCAATTTTTAGAGGATTACAACCCGTTTGAACATATAAAAACAAGATTAAAACAACCTGAAAGTATTATTAAAAAACTTGAGCGTAAAAATTTATTACCGACAGTTGAAAATGCGCAAACGCATTTACAAGACATCATTGGCATTCGTATTACATGTTGCTTCGTAGAAGATATCTATCATTTGAAAGAAGTCATTCAAAAGCGTGAAGATATGGAAATCATAGAGGTAAAAGATTATATCGCTAATCCAAAACAAAATGGATATAAAAGTTTACACATGATTATTAAATATCCTTTATCACTGAATTCTGGTACAAAAGAAGTCTTTGCAGAAATTCAGTTACGTACGCTCGCAATGGACTTTTGGGCAAGTTTAGAACATAAACTTTATTATAAATATGAAGGGAAAATACCTGATTATTTAAAAGATGAACTACATGATGCCGCAATGAAAGCTGAGGATCTTGATAATAAAATGGCAACCATTCGCCAAGATATTGATGATATCGAAGCATGCTCAGATCAAATTATGTTACCACTATAAAAAAAGGTTCTCGCCAATGAGAACCTTTTTGCGCTATTTACGGAAAATTTCACTTTATTTCTTCTCTATCGTGCGAACCTCTTCAATTTTCCAGCCATCCTCTTCTTTTCCAAGTGCATACTGTACTTTTTTCTGAAGAGTGATTTCTCCATCTATTTCCTTTTCTTTTGTTTCAACAACAACATACCCTGCTTTACTAGCTTTTATGTCTATATGTTCCAATTCAATTTTCTTATTTCCCTTTTGAAAAGCTGCTTCTTTTTGCGTTTTTAAGTCTTCAGCACTAGGCATGTTCTTTGAAAATAACTCCATATGTTCAGTAAGATTTTTTTCATTTGTCGTCCGTACAAATTTCTCTATCACACCTTGAATCGTTTTCTCTTCTTCTTTCGTTATTTGTACCTTTCCTTCAGCTTTTGTAGTAGCTTTTTGTTCTATCTGATTCTCTTTGGATTGACATCCAACTAGCAATAATACACCTATTAGAAAGAGTCCTATCCCCCTGAAAAAAGCTCTCATCTTCCCATCTCCTAAAAAGAAAAGTGAGGCATTTCGCCTCACTTTCGTTTATAATTAGCGTCTTCCTTTATTCGGGTCGCCACCGCCAACAATATCAAAGACACGTTTCGCGATATTTGTATTCTCTTGAACGCCAGAGAACAAGTATTTACCAGGGCCAAATGCATATACGTTTACATCTTCTCCTGTATGTCCACCTGTTGTCCATCCTGTAACCGAACGCTTATTGAAAATATCTTCAATCGCATTATCAATCTTTGTTACATCTTTTGAAGGAGCAATATCATTTACCGCTTTAATTTCTTCAGGTGTTAATTGTAAATCAATATATTTTTTCAATGTTTCTTCTACATTTGCACCCTTTGCAATCTCATTTGCCATAAAGTCTGGTGTGCGTTTTGCAGCTTTAATTGGATCTACTTTAAAGTTATACTCACCATTTGCACCTAAAGATAATCCACCAGTAGCGTGGTCTGCCGTTGCAATAACTAACGTATTTTTATCTTTTTTCGCAAACTCAATCGCAGCTTTAAATGCTTTTTCAAAGTCTTCCATTTCACTCATTGCACCAACGATATCATTATCGTGTCCTGCCCAGTCAATTTGACTTCCTTCAACCATTAAAAAGAAACCTTTTTTATTTTTGTTCAAACGCTCAATTGCTGCATTTGTCATTTCTTCTAATGAAGGTGTCTTCTCATTGCGGTCAATCATTTTATCTAAACCGCCTGGTGCAAATAAACCAAGAATTTGATCATTTTTATCATTTAACAATTGATCTCTATCTGTTACGTAACTATAACCAGATTTCTTAAATTCTTCTGTAAGATTGCGATCTTTTCTAACAAAGTTTTTTACGCCGCCGCCAAGCATAACATCTACTTTATGCTTCCCTTTAATTTTCTCATCAAAATAATCATTTGCAATTGCGTCCATATTTTTACGACTAATGTCATGCGCACCGAAAGCAGCTGGTGTTGCATGTGTAATTTCAGAAGTAGCAACTAGTCCTGTTGATTTCCCCTTTTCTTTCGCTTGTTCAAGAACAGTTTTCACTTCTGCTTTATCATTATCAACTGCAATTGCCGCATTATATGTTTTAATTCCTGCTGACATAGCTGTTGCTGCAGATGCAGAGTCTGTGATATTTTCATGTTCATCTTCTGGATATGTCTTTTGTGTTCCTACAAGATGTTTATCAAACTCTGTAGATTCCATCTCAAAAGTTTTTGGATTATCTTTCATATAACGGTGAGCTGTCATATATGAAGGGCCCATACCATCCCCAATTAATACAATGACATTTTTAATCTTTGCATTGCTTCCGTTCTCATCTGCACTCACTTCACTAGAACGTGTAAAATTCCATGTTGCTACCGAAGTAACTGCTAATGATGCCACAACTGCAAATGGCCATGCTTTTTTCACAAACTTTTTCACTGTCTTGTCCCCCTAATTACGTTATTCATTTCCCACTATCAAATCTAATAGAAGACTATTAAGAGAAAATTAGTTATATGTAAATTTTTTGTTAACTTATGTAAATATCAGTTATAATTTGTATAAGTTTGTCTTTTCATATCAACCATTTTCACCTTTACAATCAAAATATAAACAAGTTGGATTTCATTTAACGTAAATCTCTTATTTAACATTTTCCATCTACTTTTATGAAAATTAATAGAAATGTGGTGAACATGTATGAAAATAATAAAGCTAGATGAAACTTTTATTTTTGATTTACTCGACCTTTGCAAATCTATTGGATGGTTACAAAATAAAGCATTTATGAAAAAACAATTCGAAATGTACCTTTCTCTCGGTACACTTGTCGGTTATATGCATGAAAATAAACTGATTGCAGCTGGAGGCGTATTTCCTTTTAAAGATAGGTTTTCTACTATTGGCATGTTAATCGTCCATCCTCATTTTCAAAGACGAGGTATCGGGCGTATTTTGCTTAATCACTGCTTAGAACACACTCACCCAAAACAACCAATTGCACTTATTGCAACAAAAGCTGGCGAGCCTCTGTATACATCATGCGGATTTCAAACAGTAACGACGATTCATCGTTTTGAAAAACAAACTACTAAGACACATATCACTCATACAAAACAAGTAAAAGAAAAAGATCTTATATCGCTTATTTCTCTCGATCAAAGTACAACTGGTGCCGATCGTTATTTACTTTATTCATTACTATTCCCAAGAACGAGCCACTCTTTTAAAATTGAGAGACATAACTGTATAGAAGCTTTTTCCTTATGCATACAAAAGGGGAATGTATTATGTATCAATCCACTTATCGCCAAACGAGAAGAAGATGCTATTCAATTACTACAAAACATATGTGAATGTTGGAATGGCACAGTAAGAATTGATGTCCCACATTCACAATTTTCATTTCGCAAATTTCTTCAAACAGAACATTTCCAAGAAACGCTCCTTTCACCTCTTATGATCAAAAATGGTAGCCAACTTCCTGGAAATCGTAATATGCTATTTGCTATGATAGATACAGCGTTATGTTAGAAAGGGGACACCTAATTGAAGCGATTTAGCTATTTTATGGTAGGTTGTCTTACTCTTACACTATTAGTAGGATGTAGTGCAGCAGAAAAGCCAGTAGAACAAGTAAAACAAGTTAAAAATACACTTACAGCAAAACTAGCTACCGAGGAAAAAATGGTAGAAATAGATGGTCAAACCATTTACTTCAAAAAGATTGGCAATGAAAAACCACCTTTACTTATGATCCATGGATTTGGAGGATCGTCAGATGGTTTTCAAAAGATTTACTCAGACTTAGCAAAAGATCATACAATTATTTCTGTAGATGCTTTAGGATTCGGGCGCTCATCTAAGCCGATGGATTTTTATTATTCTTTCCCAACTCATGCAAATTTGTATTATAAATTAATGAAAAAACTAGGTTACGATTCGTTTGCAATATTGGGCCACTCAATGGGCGGAGAAATTTCTCTTAATTTAACATATTTATATCCAGAATCCGTTACCCACCTTATTTTAACTGATGCTACGGGCGGTCCTCATACACTCGTTAATAAACAAGGATCACCAAGACCACAGTTGTCGACTGATTTAAATACCGTTTCTGCCATTGCAGATTATGATGAGAGCAAAGTGAAATTTAAACGTAATGATGAAGAGCATTACAATAAAATGAAATTATGGCCTAGACGTCTTCAAATCAACGCAAATGAAATAAAACAACCGACCTTAATTATATGGGGAAGAAATGATAGTAGCGTTTCGTGGAAAGAAGGAGAAACGTATCATCAATTCTTAAAAAATAGCACTTTCCATATTATCGAGAAAGGCTATCACGCACCATTTCGTCAGGAACCACAGGAGTTTGTAGGGTATGTGAAAGATTTCTTTGGCAAAAACCCTATAATAACTGAAAAATAAACGGGTATCTCATTTTGAGATACCCGTTTTCATATATTAAGCAGCTTGCTTTTGGCGTTTTTGAGTTTTTGATCCTAATACTTTCGGGATAACGAAACCATCTATTCCAAATTTACCAGCATTCATACCAGAAACTAGAACGAACATTGATAGAATAACCATTTCAGGATTCACACCAATTGACCCACTAAACATATAGGAAAAGTTCATTACAAGACCGAAAAAGACCGCTGTTTTTGTTAAACAGCCTACAATTAAACCAATTCCGACTAAAATTTCTCCCCACGTTACAAGTGTATTAAATAGATCAACGTTTGGAATTGCGAAATCTTGTAAAAATGATGCCCACCAAGATTGAACAGCCGGTTGTGCTCCTTTAGATTTTTCAATTGCACCTTGTAAATAACCCGTTGCATCGAATCCTTTTCCTTGTAGTTTACCAATTCCAGCCATTAACCATGTGTAACCAAGATACACTCGAATTACCGCTAACACAAAAGAAACTGCTTTGTTTTCTCTTAAAAATTGAATAACCATATCTTCCTCCTAAAGTTGTAATTAAGTTAGTTACAGGTAATATAATAACATTAGTTACTTATTTTTCAAACGTTAATTATGAATAATCCGTGACATGTGTAGGAAACATTAAAAACTAACGTTTATATAGTAACTTTTATTACCTGTAAAAACTTGAACATATCATACCACAGGTGATAATCATTTTCATTGAAAAAATTGTAAAAAAAATGTGAGTTAAATGTGAAACACATTTATTCGAATATAGAATAAACGTGTTTCACACTACTTATATAATCGAAATGTACGTGTCTCCTCATCAATTAAACTCGCTTCTTGAAACGCTTCTTCTAACGTTTTCCCATGGTTAATAACCCCATAAAATAAGCGTATAGTAAACATAAGTGCTGCATTTCCATCTACATAATCTATCGATCCAATATACGATTTCGCACCACTACGTAAGAAAGATTCTGCTAGTTTTTGTTCCCCTAACGTACACCCACTATTTACAATATTTGTATTATGCAATTTTGCATATTTATAAATTTCTTCTGCACCAAAGTATCCTCTCGGTTCATCTTGTTCATATATATCTTCACCTAACTCTTCCATGACAAACTTTCCTTCCTCACCATGAAAGCAAAAGACGACATAATTAATATCGTTATATAAACCCTTTCCAGAAAGAATGTCGATGAATTCTTTCGGTCTACCAATCCAGTACGTTATAACTTTCGCCCCAAAGTATTCAAGTGATGCTCGGATTGATTGTGCCTCTAAATCAGAATTAAAGCCAACTACTAGTGCAACATTCCACATACACCCACCATCCTATAATTAGATCTCCTCAATCAAAATTTTAAGGGATACATCCATTTCATATATACCCGTTTCTTGCAAAAAATCAGCTCTAGTTAAAACGACTTTTTGTAAATATTGCCGATACGCAGTAATTGTCCCGTCGTGAGATACAATACAAATTCTTTCAGCGCCCAGTTCATAACACCAAAGAAGAAATTCCTCTACTATTCGCTGAAAGCTATTTTCTGAAATAGTATTTATGCCTTCCGTCCATAGCTGTTTATTTGTACTTTTCTCTATCGAAAAATTCGAAAATAATCTTTTTACTCTCCCCTGATCTACTATGTGGTCACATGGTAATGTTTTTGCTCCTTCTCGATAAGGAAAAATACGTGGGGATACATATGGATGGACAATTTTTTGACAAGCTACTTTCGCACTCCATATTGTTGCCGTTTGTAAAGTTCTAATTGTAGGACTAGCAATTAATATATCCGTTTCTTGCAAGGGTACATTGCATTGAAGTAATTTAGCCTGATTCCTTCCCTCATCCGTTAACGGTGGATGAGGCACTTGTAAACTTGATGGCAAATCTTTTGTATGTTCTCCTTCACCGTGCCGAACAAAGATGAGTTTCATCCCCATCCTCCTCTCACTATAAAATCCTCTTACATATTTCTTCCCTATTCCATCCTTTATTCCTGCTATATGAAACATCGATATGTAAAAAATATTTGACACAACGAATTGGAAAACATTACAATTCATTGTGTCAAATACTTTTTACAAGAGAGAGGAGACACATGCATATGAAATGGCTAACTATCTTAATTGGCATGATTATATGGGGATATATAAACGGATTTTTTAGCAGTGATAAAACTTCTAATCCTTGGATTACAGATGATGAACGTGAAACAAAAATTAAACAGAAAGCAATTATTGCAAGCTGGTCTGGTGTTTTTATGTTTTGTACCATTAATCTCTTAAACAAATGGTTAGGTATAGAAACGAGTAATACATCACCATACTTACTAACTTCTGTCGCAACTATTTTAAAAGAAAATGTAGAGTTACAAATTTTATTTATGTTATTTATTACGTATGGCATATTTTACGTATACTATCGAAGAAAATTAAGCGCTTAACTTTTTATCTCATGATTATCCTCCTAAATGGTTATAGTAATTAGGACAAGATGAAAGGAAAGGAGCGATAGAAAAATGAGTAACTCGAATGACTTTTTAGATACACTGCATGAAAAACAAGCAAAAGATGAACAAAATAGAAAACGTCAAGGGAACGGAAACCCAGCGAAAAAAAAGCCAAATAAAACGCATAAATAATAATAATAAAAAATCTGCTTAAAATTATCTTTTAGGCAGATTTTTTTATTGTTATTTCACCGATATAACATTTCCCCAATTCCATTTCTCATAATACCACTCTGGTACATCTATATTTTCAATCCACTTCATTTCATGCTTTCCATCTCTATGAGCAAGCCATACATCTGCTTTCTTACGGTCTGAACGTATCCATATTAATTGATTGCTCTTCTTCATAAAGATTGGATGATAATCACCCTGCTTATGAGGTGGCTTTGTGATTCGATGCTGTACATTGCTTGTACTATCAACCTCATATAAAGATGGTAGTGGCCTTTTTTCTGGCAATGTTTCAAATCCTCCCTCTTTTGCTCGAGAGACGATAATTACGTTATCGTTCTTCCATGCAAAATCCCAATCAACATATCCTTGCGGCGTAAATGTGTTCTGCTGAAGTGCTGGCAATTCTTTGACTTTTAAATGTTTATTCTCTAACGCAACCCTTCCGCTCCCTTCAATATAAGCTAATATATTTTTTGATGGTGCCCATTGAAACCATTGTGCGTTTAATAACATTTGATCTACTTTTTCAAACCGACTGCCATCTGCACGAACTAAGCAAAGCGTATTACTATCAGCTGACCATGAAGCTGTCGGTACTGCTAAAAATGAAATCCACTTTTGATCTGGCGACCACTGAAAGCCACTTGCAACTAATGCTAGGAAATCATCATGTTCATTTGGTAATGCATACAAATGCTTCATTTTGTGAGGATTCATATGTGCATCTTTTTGCACTTCATATAGCTGAGCTCCTGTCCATCCTGTTGGAAGTAAGTGTGCTTCAGAGGATACAAAAAACTTCTTTCCATCAGGGTACCATGCATAATCTCCTACACCTGCCGATACATTTTCAAAATCTGTATTCTTTTTTTCTACCTCGAAGGTATGTAATGTACCTGTAAATATAAATGCAATTATATTTTCTGTTGGTGACCATTGATAATTCGATGCTTCTGAGTGAAACGGCGTAACTTTCTTTCCATCTTTCAGCCAATATAACTCAAGACTACTTTGTTTCTTTCCTTTTACATATGCCAGCCACTCTCCATCATGAGACCACTTTGGCCCTGTTATATACTCTCCTTTTGTAAGTTGCTTTTCTTTTCCATCAACTTTAATCCAGAGGTCATGATGACGAATAAAAGCAATTTTAAATTCATTATTTTCTGCGCTACTATTAATAGTTGAACATAAAAATACGACTAACATTGTACCAACGCTTACTATGAACCGTTTCATAACACCCCTCCATTCCCCTCATAGCATTCCTCAATGTCCACCTACAATATGTAAAAAATACCTATTCGACATAATCAGAAAAAATTTCCCAAGAAATTTTAAATTCATAGAGGATTGGTATGAATTATGTCGAAAATATAGTTTAGCTAACATCCGATTATGTAATTCGAGATCAATTTGTAAGATGTTTTTTCGGAATATTAGCACTTTTTATCAGGGGGAGTTTCAATGAAAAAAACTACATCTACACTATTAAGTATGGCGCTCGTCTTTTCCAGTTTTGGAGCTTTAAGCGCACATGCTGAATCGCTACAAAAGGAGAAGCAATTTAGTCCACAGTTAAAAACGAACATTGAACAATGGGGAGAAAACAAAATTGCGCAAAATGTTGAAACAAAAACATCAAAAGAAATTTCTGTCATTGTAGAATTGCAACATGCTCCACTCGCTTCACAAAGTAACATTCAGCATGCTCCAGATTTACAAAATAATCATGCACAGTCTTATCATACCGAGCTTAAAAAAGCACAAGAAGATACAACTAAGAAAATAAAAGAAAAAGCACCTGGTGCAAAAATTAAAGAAGTGTATAATACGTTATTTTCTGGATTCTCTATTTCAGTTCCTGGAGATCAAATTACCGCTCTTGCTTCTTTACCTGAAGTAAAAGCAGTCTATCCGAACTTAACATATAAATTACATGAAACATCAAAAAGTACTACTAATGAAGAAGCACCAAATATCGGCGGACCAACAATTGGTGCAACTGAAGCATGGAATTTAAAAGACCCATCTGGCAAACCGCTTGATGGAAAAGGTATGAAAGTAGCGATTATCGACTCTGGTGTAGACTATACACACCCTGACTTAAAAGCAAATTATATCGGTGGATACGACACAGTTGATGAAGATAATGATCCAATGGATGGTAACGTACATGGTACTCATGTAGCTGGAATTATTGCTGGTAACGGAAAAATTAAAGGCGTTGCTCCGAATGCTTCTATTTTAGCTTATCGTGTCATGAATGACGGTGGTACTGGTACAACAGATGATATTATTCAAGGTATTGAACGAGCAATTCAAGATGGTGCTGATGTGTTAAATCTATCCCTTGGACAAGATTTAAATGTACCTGATCAGCCTGTAACTTTAACGTTAGAACGTGCAGCAAAGCTTGGGGTTACTGCAGTCGTTTCCAATGGAAATGATGGTCCAAAACCTTGGTCTGTTGATGCACCTGGAAATGCAAGTAGCGTGATATCAGTTGGAGCATCTACAGTTTCTATTCCGTTTCCAACATTCCAAGTAGCTGGTTCCAGCAAAACATACCAAGGATTACCGTTATCAAAATCAGATTTCCCAATAGGAAATGATTCTCCACTTGTATATGTTGGCTATGGTAATCCAAGCGATTATGCAAAACAAGATGTGAAAGGAAAATTTGCACTTGTTTTACAAGGTACTTCTAGCACGTTAGTAAAAGCTGAACAAGCAAAGCAAGCTGGTGCAATTGGTGTACTATTCATTTCTATAGAAAAAGAAATCAATATTATGCCTGAATACTTTACACGTGAAAACCTAGCCCTTCCAGTTATGCAACTATCCAATGTAAACGGTGAAGAGTTGAAAAACTTAATTACAAAGCGTAAGAAAAATATAAAAATTGGTCAACCAAATCCAACCGAATTGATTGCTAACTTCAGTTCCAGAGGTCCGTCACAAGGAAGTTGGCTTATAAAACCAGATATAATTGCACCTGGCGTACAAATTACGAGTACAGTACCGAGAGGCGGCTATGAATCTCATAATGGTACAAGTATGGCTGCTCCACAAGTAGCTGGAGCGGTTGCCCTCTTGCGTCAAATGCATCCTGATTGGACGACAGAGCAATTAAAAGCATCCCTTGCCAATACCGCAAAAACTTTAAAAGATGTGAATGAAAATACATATCCTATTATGACACAAGAGTCTGGTTTAATTAACATCCCGAAAGCAGCTCAAACAGATGTATTAGTCAAACCTAACAATGTGAGCTTCGGTCTTATTAAGCCAAACAGTGGGAAAGTAAAACTGACGCAAAATATTACGTTACAAAATCTATCTAGTAAAAAGAAAAGTTTTTCAACTCGTGTGGAATTGCTAGATACAAACACAAAAACAAAAGTAAAAACTTCTGTACCTTCATCGATTAGCATACAGCCGAATAGTAGTACCGAAAAACCATTTACTATCACTGTCGATAGTTCGCTACCCCAAGGTGTCTATACTGGAAATGTGTATATAAAAGAACAAGGTAAGAAGGAAGAAACTCGCATTCCATTTACATTTAGTATCGATCCTAAAGATTACAAACGTATAGATGGACTCGAAATTATTAATTCTACATTTAGTCCAAATGGTGACCAAATATTAGACGATAATCTCATCAACTACTATTTAGTTGCACCTGTGGATGATGTAACATTGCACGCAAATTTAGTTACAAAAGAACGTGTAACGTACCAAGGGATTATCCATCAAGCTAAAAATGAAACAGCTGGATACAAACCTTTCAAATGGAATGGTACAAAAGCAGATGGTACTCCGTTAGCTGACGGTCTATACCAAATCGAAGCAGTTGCCTCTAATTCTGGTGGGGAAACAAAACAAACAGCTGCTGTATTTCTGGATCGAACTGCACCTAAGTTAACATACGAAATTGACCAAGAAAACCTTGTAATCACAGGAAAAGTGGATGATATCTTACTAGATTGGATGACAGAATCTGGTTGGGTAGCACCTGGAATTCCAGTGAGACTACAGTATGAAATCAACGGAAATGGTGTATGGGAAAGTGCATTCCTAAATCCTTGGGAGAAAAATTACGGCATTTATTTAGATCGTACTCAATTACAAGAAGGTAAAAATACAATTCACATTGTAGCAACAGATGCAGCTGGAAATACATCTAATTTAAATGTTGATTTAGATGTGAAATAAGGTAGTAACCCGATTCTTTCGCCCCTATCGGATTTTCCGATAGGGGCTTTTTCTATTTCTCACAGAAACAAATATTAAATAATTCCGAATCTTATGATAAAATTTTATAAGCGCTTACAATTTTTGAAAGGGGGTGATACAAGCTATACGAAACCGATACTTAATTTTATTTAAAAAAAGGAGGATGTCTAAATGACAAAGAAAAGAGAAATTCCATCGCATTTAAAACCATTCGTATCCACACAGCATTATGATCAATACACACCGGTGAACCACGCTGTATGGCGTTACATTATGAGACAAAATCATAGCTTCTTAAAAGACGTTGCTCATCCAGCCTATGTGAACGGACTACAATCATCTGGTATTAATATAGATGCAATTCCAAAGGTAGAAGAAATGAATGAATGTTTGGCGCCAAGCGGCTGGGGCGCTGTAACGATTGACGGACTTATTCCTGGCGTCGCATTTTTCGATTTTCAAGGGCACGGATTGCTACCAATCGCAACAGATATTCGCAAGGTAGAGAATATCGAGTATACACCAGCTCCAGATATTGTACACGAAGCTGCAGGACACGCACCTATTTTACTTGATCCTACATATGCAAAATATGTGAAACGATTTGGACAAATTGGTGCAAAAGCTTTCTCAACAAAAGAAGAACATGATGCATTCGAAGCTGTTCGTACATTAACAATTGTAAAAGAAAGCCCTACTTCTACTCCTGATGAAGTTACAGCTGCTGAGAATAATGTACTTGAAAAACAAAAGTTAGTTTCTGGCTTATCAGAAGCGGAACAAATTTCACGTCTTTTCTGGTGGACAGTAGAATATGGATTAATTGGAAATATAGATGCTCCAAAAATATATGGTGCTGGTCTCCTTTCTTCTGTTGGCGAAAGCAAATATTGCTTAACAGACGCTGTAGAAAAGGTTCCATTCTCTATAGAGGCATGTACAAGTACAACTTATGACGTAACAAAAATGCAACCACAACTATTTGTTTGTGAATCATTTGAAGAATTAACAGAAGCACTTGAGAAATTCTCTGAAACGATGGCCTTTAAAACAGGTGGTAAAGAAGGATTAGAAAAAGCAATTCGCTCTGAAAATCATGCAACTGCTGAATTAAATAGCGGCTTACAAATTACAGGTACATTTACCGAGACAATTGAAAACGATGCAGGTGAATTGATTTACATGCGAACGAGCTCGCCAACAGCATTAGCAATTCACAATAAACAGCTAGCGAATCATTCTACGTCTGTACACAGTGACGGGTTTGGAACACCAATTGGATTACTCACTGAAAATATTGCATTAGAAAATTGTACAGATGAACAATTACAATCATTAGGAATTACAATTGGAAATGTTGCTGAGTTTACTTTTGCAAGTGGTATTCATGTAAAAGGAACAGTAACAGATATTGTAAAAAACGATAAAAAAATTGCGCTTATTTCCTTTATCAATTGTACAGTTACTTATAACGACCGCGTTTTATTTGATGCTTCATGGGGCGCATTTGATATGGCTGTTGGTTCAACAATCACTTCGGTATTCCCAGGTGCCGCAGATGCTGCAGCATTTTTCCCAATGGATGAAGAAATCCAAGAAATTCCTGCTCCACTTGTACTGAATGAACTTGAACGTATGTATCAAACAGTTCGCGATATCCGAAATGAAGGTATTTTACACGACGCGCATATCGAGCAATTAGTAGCAATTCAAGAAGTATTAAATAAATTGTATCCGAAAGAATGGTTACTTCGCCTTGAAATATTAGAATTGCTTTTAGAGCATAACAAAGGGCACGAAACATCAGCAGCATTATTACAACAACTTTCTACTTTCACAACGGATGAAGCTGTAACACGTCTTATTAACAATGGTCTTACGCTACTTCCAGTAAAGGATGTGAAAAATGATGCTACGATTAACTGAAGAGGAAGTTCAAGAAGAATTATTGAGGTTAGATAAATGGGTAGTAAAAGATGAAAAATGGATTGAAAGAAAATATATGTTTTCCGACTACTTAAAAGGAGTCGAATTTGTCTCTGAAGCCGCCAAACTATCAGAAGAACATAATCACCACCCATTTATCCTTATCCAGTATAAAGCAGTCATTATTACTTTGTCATCTTGGAATGCAAAAGGTTTAACGAAACTCGATTTTGAGCTTGCGAAGCAATTTGATGAACTATTTGTCCAAAATGAAAAAGCCATTATAAGAAAGTAAAAAAGAGAAGCCTTTATTAGGCTTCTCCTTTTATTTTGAAATGGATACAATGTCCAAATGGATCCTCTACTTGTAATATTCCATCTTTGTACGTAGCAATCTTGCCAATATTTTTTAAGCTTTCACATACTTGCTCTTTTTGTTTTTCATTTGCTAATACAATTGTGAAATATTTCAAGCCAACGGAATTTGGCATTTGCGGTAGTATTCCTTCACCTTGCCACGTATTTAAACCGATATGGTGATGGTAGCCACCTGCCGATACAAAGAGCGCCCCATTACGGGCTGGAATCGTTACTTCAAAGCCAAGACCATCCACATAGAAACGTTTCGCTTCTTCCAAATCAGCTACATGGAAATGAATATGTCCCATCACAGTACCAGCTGGAAACCCACTCCATGTACTTCCTTGCTGTAATAATTCTTCACCAGCTAACGGGTTACTAACAAATGGTAGCTCTCCATTCTCATCACGCCAAACTTCTTTTTGGCGATCATGATAAATTTCAATCCCGTTTCCATCTGGATCAGCTAAATAAAGGGCCTCACTAAAGTAATGGTCAGCTCCGCCGTGCAGTGGATAAACCATTTCTACAAGATGACGAAGGATATTCGCTAAATCCTGTCTGCTCGGTAATAAAATTGCGTAATGATATAAACCCGTTCTCCCTCTTTGCTTTGGTAAGGCTTCTTTCTTTTCTTCAATGATAAGGAGTGGTTCGTTATTTTCATTCCCAAATGTAACGACCATTTCATCTTCTTTTAGCACTTTCATACGTAGTACTTCTGTATAAAACTCTAGTGATTTCTTTATATTTGATACATATAAATGAACAACATCAAGTGTTGTATCGGGATGAAGTTGAAAACTCATCTTGTTAGCCTCCCATTTAAATTAGTTCTTCTTTGACATTTTCTCTTTTAAGAAATTATCTACAAAACCATCCGCTTTCGCAACAAATAAGTACGCACCCATTGCTAACAATGCAAGCTCTAATTCGAAACCAGGATTTTTTCCATCTCCTAATAAACCAGCTGACCATTTTACTTTTACAATTGCTCCAACCATAACTAGTGCAAATAATAATCCAATATATCTTACACCTAAACCTAGAATTAATAATAGACCGCCAACTAATTCAACTGTTGCTACACCGTATGCAAGTCCTCCTGGTAAACCAATGCTTGTGAACCACCCTGCAATATTGTCAATTCCCGATTGGAATTTTGTTAAACCGTGCATAAAGAACGTTACCCCTAACACGATACGAATAATTAAGTTACCAATATGTTGATTCATTTCCTTCTCTCCTTTATAGTTTTCTTATACAAAACTTTTATTTACATTACAAAACATACACTAATTTTTTTTATTCGTCAATTCATTTTCACTGGGAAAATATATATTTTTTTTGCTATGATACAAATAGTTGTTTATAAAAAGGAGCTTGATTTTATGAATATTGGTTCTGCAATACGTGAAATTCGTCAACGTAGAGGCATAACAATTGCACAAATTTGTGAGGGAACAGGTCTTTCTAAAGGGTTTATGAGTCAGGTTGAAAATAATAAAACATCACCATCTATCTCAACTTTAGAAACAATCTCCAATTTTTTAAACGTTCCTCTTCCCTATTTATTGTTAGAACAAAAAGATCGATTGAAAGTTGTCAAAAAGGTAGAGCGTAAATATAGTGTATACGGAAAAGATGAACAAAGAATTGAACATGTTGCAGAGCAAGGTGGCCTTCGCCTCAATCTCGTAGAAATTCCTGCTGGGTTTCCGAAAGAAAACACACCAAATGCCCATGAAGGAGAAGAATGTCACCTTGTATTACGCGGAAAACTAGAAGTTCAACATGGAGAAGATGTTGCAATTGTAGAAGAAGGAGATTCTTTCTCCTGGAATGCATGTGTTCCTCATATCGTTCGTAATATAGGAGAAGAAACTGCATTATTACTCATCTCTAGTCATGCAGAAAATCGAAAACGTGTTTATTAAAAAAAGAAGCCTGTAAATCAGGCTTCTTTTTATCCTCTTATAACTCCATAGCTTGTCCCAACTAGTACAGTCTTTTCGTGTTGATTACGATAAACTGACTCGATTGAAACCTTTTTGTATCCTTCCATCTGTTCAACATTCGTTAAAGTTAATTCACAAGTGATCGTATCTCCTGTAAAAACTGGTCTAATAAACTCACTTACTAATTCTCTTGCTATGTAATGTAATTCTTCGCCTACTTTCGTTCCAATACTAGCAGTCAATAAACCATGAACCATTAAACGTCCATTTTCATCATATTCCATATGATGCCTACCTTTATCCCCTGTAATATTTGCAAATTCAAAAACCTCTTCCTCAGTAAATCTTCTTTCGTATTTAAATACATCCCCAACTTTTATACTCATTTTTATCCCCCTAATAATAAACAGAATTTTCTTTCATTTTATCATAAAATGAATCTTAGTTCAGTTTATATTATTAAAATAGTAAGCCTTTTTCTGTTCTACTTTTTCTCCTTATCGGTGCCCCTCTTTTTTAGCTATTTGATATCCATAGTACGCACATGTTCCATTTCTCGATAACTCTCTCACCTCAAAACCACAACTTCTATAAAAATCAAAATTACTCGCAGAAGTATGCGCAAACCAGTCACCATGTGGCAATTTTTGCAAACAAAGAGCAACAAGTTTCTTACCTAATCCCTTCCCTCTATATTCACATTTCACAACTAAATTTACTATGTTGGCTACCATGATTCCATCAGAAATGACTCTAACCATCGCAATCATCTCTTCTTCATCCCAAATTGTGAATGCCCATGTTGAATTTTCAAATGCTATCGTGAATTTTTCAATTTGCCAAGAAGGGATATTATCATTGCTCCAACCGGCATCTTCGAATAAAGTTTTAATTGCATATGCAGGTACACCATTCGTTCCCTCACGAATAATAAGTCCATTATGATAAATGTACATGTAATCCCCCCTTTATTTTTATATACCATTCTTCAAAAGATGCAATTCACCTTTTTTCATCCAATGCGCCTAATGGAATAAACGAGAACATCCATCCCATGAAATGAAGTTGTTTTCTCATAACTAAGCCCCGTTTTTCTAGCAACAAAGATTGAGGCGGGGTGATCCGGATTAATAAGAGAGATTAATTTATTCATTCGTAACGCTTGGAAGCCATAATCTCGAAATGCTGCCGCTGCTTCTTTCGCATACCCTTTTCCCCAATACTGAGGTAATAACCAATAACCAATTTCAATTTCCTCTTTTCCATCTATTTGCTGCTTTACTAATCCTGCATGACCAATTCGTATTCCCGTTTCCTTTTCAATCAATACAAATAAACCGAGACCGTTTTTATAGCTAGGAATCACCCACTCCTCCAAACTTTTTTTACACTGCATATATGTTTTTAACGTCCCATTTCCAATATAGCGCATTACCTTCTCATTTCCCCATAGTGAAGCGTAGAACTGTAAATCATCCATTGTATATTTGCGAATTTGTAAACGATCTGTATGAAACATTTCTGCACTCCTTCCCACGAATTTGTACTTCATTACACGCTCACGTCTTGTATCCATACTAAATGTTACTATCTATTATAAATGAACTAACATTAAAATACAGAATATTCAATCTCAAAAGAATTTAAAAAAGGCAGTAGACAAATATTGTCTACTGCATCCATATCATAACTAGCATAAAGAAAACTACAATTGAGGGGGGTGTAGGATTTTCAAATACACTAGATACTTATCCCGTTCTAACGGGCGGTAAACTTTCCAATTATATAAAAGTGAAAAGTTTACCGCACATAAGAACTTTGGCGGTCAGTAAGAAAGCACCGTTAAGTAGTCAAATACACGCTGTGCTTTTTCTCCACCCATTCGTGCATGTTGAAGAAGAGAAATACCATGTGGACCAGATGCACGTAATGCTTCTGGTTGTGCTACTAAAATAGCTTGTACAACTTCTAATTCCCCCAGCATAGCGGCCGCGAAAATATCCATTCGAGCACCCTTTTCTAATAAGTAAAGAGCAATATCTTTACGCCCTACATGTGCCGCTGCTCCTAACGCACTTTCCCAATCTGATCCACCCCAATTGTAAGAAGCATGAAGTAAACTTGGCGATTCAGCCAACAGTTCTTGTACTTTTTCTAAATCTCCGTGAGCTGCCATAACAAATTCCCTTACTAACTCAGTGGTAACACGTTCTTCTGTTCGCATTTTGCTCCTCCTTTTTTAGAAATTCGTTTCGGTGTAAAAAATGGCTTATCGCTTCCTTGAAAAATATCTACCTCTATGCCAAATACATGTTGAAACATTTCATGACATAACACTTCTTCTGGTATACCATCATACTGAAGCTTCCCTCGCTTTAATACGAGTAAACGATCACTATATTGAGCCGCTTGGTTAATATCATGTAAAACCATTATAATTGTCATGCCAAATTCCTCGTTTAGTCGTTTCACAAGTTCCATTACTTCCAACTGATGAACGATATCTAAAAAAGTTGTTGGCTCATCCAATAATAAGACATTCGTACGTTGTGCTAGCGTCATTGCAATCCAAGCGCGTTGTCTTTCCCCTCCTGATAAAGATTGTAAAAGACGATATTCATACCCTTCAAGATTTGTAACAGACAATGCCCAATCAACAATTTCTTCATCTTCTTTATTTAAGCGACCTCTCCATAACTTATGAGGGCCTCTTCCAAATTCTATTAATTCTTTCACTGTTAAATCTAATTGATGATCATGCATTTGTGGTAACATCGCTAATTGCTTCGCTACATCGGCACTTTTCATCGTATGAATACTTTTTCCATCTAAAACGATATCCCCTTCGCTTTGTTTAAGTAGTCTTGCTATTAAACGAAGCAAAGTAGATTTCCCAGATCCATTCGGTCCAATCAAACTAACGACTTCTCCAGCTTTAATATGTACATTCATATTTTGCATTTGAAATCTTTCAGAATGTGCGTAAAACACTTTATTAACGGAAATCACGCTGTTTTCCCCCTCTATGAATTAAATATAAGAAGAACGGACCGCCTAAGAAGGATAATAAAATACCGACAGGCAATTCAATTGGATTAAACCAACTTCGAGCTATCGCATCCGCGAAAACAAGTAATATCCCTCCGCCAAGGCATGATAATGGCAGTAAATATTTATAGTCATTTCCAACTAATAAACGTAACATATGTGGTACGACAAGGCCGACAAATCCAATAAGACCAGAAACACTAACTGCTATTCCAGCTAATAATGTGCTTACTACTATTAAATAAAAACGACTTCTCTCCACGTTATGACCTAATAATTTCGCCATTTCATCTCCAAGCATTAATACTCGAATATGCTTGATACCGAAGAAGGCCAGTATAATAGCGAATATTGCATAATAAATAATCATGTTTAAATGTGCCCAACTTACACCGCCAATACCACCCGCTAACCACGGTAACACGGATTGTACTTTGTCACTATGTAATAACATTAATGCTGACGTCGCTGCACCTATTAATGCATTAATTGACACACCTACTAAGACAATTCTTGAAGGTGGCGCCCCTTTTTGCCATGATAAAGCATAAATGATCATCGCCGTTATGAAAGCTCCTAAAAACGCACCGAGTGGTAAAAACGCCATATGCTGAGGGAATAAAATCATAATTACAATTGCAACAAGGCCTGCTCCAGATGACACCCCGATAATACCAGGGTCTGCAAGAGGATTTCTCATCACCCCTTGCAGCATTGCGCCAGATGCAGCTAAACATGTTCCTACTATAAATCCAACGAGCACTCTTGGTATACGAAGGTCCCATACAATTCGATGAACTGTCGAACCTTCATCTTGTATCCCTGTTACAATATCTCGTAAAGAAAAGGATAGGCTTCCTGCGAAAAGACCGTAAAAAAGACATAAAACCGTTAATACAACTAAGGTAACTGCTATGATCCATCTTTTTTTCGCAAAAGGATGTTCCTTTTCCCTTACTACTTCACTACTTTCCATACTTATCATTTCCTTACATCTTGTATACTTTTATACATAAAGTCCATCGCTTCTGTAACTTTTGTTCCAGGATTTGATCCAAATAAGTCTGGTGGCAAAATAACTACGCGATTTTGTTTTACTGCATCTAAATTTTTCCACGCTTCATTTTTCATCATTTCACCTTCAAATGCTTTTTTAACGCTATTTGGATCTCCATGTGTAATTAAGTAAATCACATCAGGATTCGCCTCAATAATGCGTTCTACACTTAGCTGTGCATATTGCGGATATTCCTTCATTTCTGGAAAATCAGCGGCAATATTTTTCCCACCTGTTTTCTCTAAAATATCACCTGATAAAGAAGTTGGTAATGCTGCTAAATAAGTACCAGGTGCTCCATACACTAGCAATGCTTTCACATCACTCTTTTTCTCATATGTCTTCATTTGATTCGTAATTTTTTGGTTAAGTTCTTTTGCTTTATCTTCTTTTTTCATTATCGTTCCGTATAGTTCAATATTCTTTAGAATATCTTGTACAGAATTCGTAGAAGAAATCATTACTTTCGTTCCTTGCCCTTCAACCGTTGGAACATTCTTTTGGAACCCATTATTAGCAATAAGTACATCGGGCTTTAAGCTGGCAATTTGCTCAAAATTTGGCTGATGTGCATTCCCGATTACTTGTACTTTCTTTATATCTTCTGGAAGAGTTATTTTTGCATCCGGACGACCCACTATTTTTCCGCCTAAAGCATGAATAATATTCATGTCTCCCATACTTAATGTTGCAAAACTCTCTGGCACTTTATCGAATATTACCTTTCTTCCTGACAGGTCGGTAACTTCTATTTTCTCTTTTCCTTTTTCTGTTTTTGTTGCCGCTGCTTTTTCGTCTCCCTTTGCACTGCAACCTATTAATAAGAAAAAAATAGATAAAATCGCTGTAAATAGCGTAATAGATTTTTTCATTCTCCCACCTCTAATTGATAATGATAATCATTAACTACTATTCTACTTTAATTGATAAGGATTATCATTGTCAATATGAAACACATACATTTTCTAGAAAAAAACAAAAAGCGTTACAAAAAGATTCCTTCTTTTTGTAACGCACTATTTATCAATATTATTCACATTCGTTTCCCTCTAACTTGTCTCGCATCACTTTCACACGCTGAAAGAAAAAGAAAGATAAACTTAAAAATATAACGATGCTCCCCATCATAACAAAAAATTGTATCGTTTCTTTTGCTCCATTTGGAATCAATAAGCCAACCATTAACAATGTACTTACAGCGAGAAGAATTTGTCCGAACCGAGTATAATCTTCTATTTTCTCTTGTAATTCTTTCATTATATTCTCACTCCTCCATTTCACTGTATCATATTCTACTAAACTTAAAGACAAGTAAATACAGCCATTCTGGGAGATGTTTTCCAAAAGAAAAAGAGCCGCTTTATTGCGACTCTTTCATAACCATTACTCACCTTTATATGCTTTCATATAAATTTCTTTCAGCTCTGAAATGAGAGGTAATTTCGGATTAGCTGTTGTACATTGATCTTCAAAAGCTCTTTCTGCTAATAATCCAACAACCTCTTCAAATTGGTCTTTAGCAACTCCTTGTCCCGCAATACTCATATTTATATTTAAACTTTTTCCGAGATCAATAATTGCTTTGACGAGTGATTCTACACCTTCTGCCACCGAACTTGCTGGTAGCCCGAGCATTCTCGCAATATGTGCATAGCGTTCATCAGCTACAAAATGCTCATATTTTGGGAACAATGCGTGTTTTCTTGGCTTAATAGCATTATAGCGAACTACGTGCGGCATAAGAATTGCATTCGCACGCCCATGCGGAATATGAAATTCTGGTCCAATTTTATGTGCTAAACTGTGATTAATACCTAGGAAAGCATTTGCAAATGCCATCCCTGCAATTGCAGAAGCATTATGCATTTTTTCTCGTGCTTCTTCATCATGTCCATCTTTAAATGCTCTTGGTAAATATTTAAATACGAGATCAATAGCCTTTAATGCTAATCCATCTGTATAGTCATTTGCTAAAACAGACACATACGCCTCGATTGCATGCGTTAATACGTCCATCCCAGTGTCTGCTGTTACATGTGGTGGTACTGTCATTACAAATTGTGGATCAACAATTGCTACATCTGGCGTTAATTCATAATCGGCGAGTGGATACTTTATATTATTTTTCTTATCTGTAATAACCGCAAATGGTGTCACTTCTGATCCTGTTCCAGATGTTGTTGGAATAGCAACAAACTGCGCCTTACTTCCTAATTCCGGATATTTACATGTACGTTTTCTTATATCTAAAAACTTCTGTTTAATTCCATAGAATGTTGTTTCTGGGTGCTCATAGAAAAGCCACATCCCTTTCGCTGCATCCATCGCTGAACCACCACCAAGTGCGATAATGACATCAGGCTGAAAACTTCTCATCATTTCCGCACCTTTAAACACAGTTTCATCTGACGGATCTGGCTCGACCTCAAAGAAAACTTCAACTTTCACATCATTTGCATGTTTACGTAAATAATGCGTAACCGTATCTACATATCCGTGCTCAACCATTCCTGGATCCGTTACAATAAACGCACGTGAAATGTTAGGCATATTTGCTAAATATGATGTCGCATGTTTTTCAAAATAAATTTTTGGTGGTAATTTGAACCACTGCATATTCTTTTTTCTATTTGCCAACCTTTTTATATTTAATAAGTGCGTCGCTGTTACGTTTTGAGAAACCGAGTTTTTCCCGTAGGAACCGCAGCCAAGCGTAAGTGATGGAATAAATCCATTATATATGTCACCGATTCCACCTTGTGATGAAGGGGCATTTATAATAAGGCGGCAAGCTTTCATACGTAATCCAAATTGCTTTTGCACTTCTTTATTTACAGAATGGATAACTGCTGAATGTCCTAAACCACCGAGGTTTAACATTTCTTCACAATATGTAAACCCTTCTTCTAATGAATTTGCTTTTACACAAGCTAATACTGGACTTAACTTCTCACGAGATAGTGGATATGCAGCTCCGATGCCTTGTATTTCAGCTACAAGCATTTTTGTATTTTTAGGTACAGTAATTCCAACTAATTCGGCAATATACTGTGCGGATTTCCCTACAATATCACTATTTACTGCACATGTATTTTCATTAATAACAAGCTTTTCTAATTTACTTCTCTCTTCCTCGGTTACAAAATAACAATCATTTGCAATCATTTCTGTTTTCACATTATCATAAATTTCCTTGTCTACAATAATTGCTTGTTCTGATGCACAAATCATACCATTATCAAATGTTTTAGATAAAATCAAATCATTAACCGCTCGTTTTATATGCGCTGATTTCTCTATATAACATGGTACATTACCAGGACCTACACCTAGCGCTGGTTTTCCAGTAGAATAAGCTGATTTCACCATACCAGCCCCTCCAGTTGCCAAAACAAGAGCAACACCTTCATGGTTCATTAATTGTTTCGTTGCTTCGACAGAAGGTTTTTCAATCCACTGTATACAATGTTTTGGTGCCCCCGCCTTCACCGCTGCATCATATACTGTTTTTGCCGCTGCAATGGAACAGTTTTGTGCTGAAGGATGAAATGCGAAAATAATTGGATTTCTCGTTTTTATCGCGATTAATGCTTTAAACATTGTTGTCGATGTTGGATTCGTTACTGGTGTTACCCCAGCTACTACACCGACGGGCTCCGCAATTTCTATTATTTCTTCATGAGGATCTTCGTGAATAATCCCTACTGTTTTATCTTTCTTTATGCTATGCCAAATATATTCAGTAGCAAAAATATTTTTAATACATTTATCTTCGTATACACCACGACCTGTTTCTTCAACAGCCAACTTCGCAAGCGGCATATGTTGATCAACACCTGCTAATGCCATTTCATGAACAATGTTGTCAATTTGCTCTTGTGTAAAACTTTCTAATGCTTGTAAAGCTCTCTGACCGTTATTCACTAACGTATCAATCATCTCTTTTACTTCCTGCATTTCATTTACAACTTTCTCTTTGACTACCATGTAAATTCCTCCTATTCTGCTATCTTGGACTAAATAAGACCCTACAGGTCATAATTAGTCCTGATTAGCGCAAAAAAATAGAATTGCTTTCCTACATGAACCTCATTGTTTGTGAAATATTTCACAAGTTTGTTCGTGGGTAACACTTCATGAACTTAATATACATGAATTTATTTTATTTGTGTTTGTCTAATTTGTGAAATATTTCACAAATTAATATAGTAAAAATGCACTGCCTATACTAGCAGTGCATTTTTACTATGCTAACGCTTGTGCTAAATCTTCAATTAAATCTTCTCCGTCTTCAATACCGACAGAAATTCGAATTAATGTATCTGTAATTCCTAATTCTTTACGACGATCTGCCGGAATTGATGCATGCGTCATTTGAGAGGGAATAGAAATTAAACTTTCTACTGCTCCTAAACTTTCAGCCAGCGTAAAGTATTGTAATCTCTCAAGTACTTTATTTAATGTTTCTTCGCTATCTACATCAAATGAGATAATAGCACCAAATCCATTTGCCTGTTCTGTTGCCAGTTCATGGTTTTGATGTGACTCAAGGCCTGGATAATATACTTTATTCACTTTTGGATGATTATTTAAAAACTCAGCAATTGCGCGTGAATTCGTTTCATGCTCTTCCATTCGAATTCCTAATGTTTTTAAACCACGAAGTAGTAAGAAACTATCTTGCGGGCCAAGAATGCCTCCTGTTGAGTTTTGTACAAAGTGAAGGTCTTCTGCTAATTGCGGACTATTTACAACTACTAAACCTGCAACTACGTCACTATGACCTCCTAAATATTTCGTTGCACTATGAAGTACAATGTCTGCTCCTAAAGAAATCGGCGACTGCCAATATGGCGTCATGAATGTGTTATCAATAATTGTTAATAAATCTTTCTCTTTAGCAAGAGTAGATATTTTTTTAATATCAGTAATTTTTAGTAACGGATTCGTTGGTGTTTCTACATAAATCGCTTTCGTATTTGGACGAATCGCTTCTTCAACTTCCTCTAAGTTTGTTGTATCTACAAATGTATGCTCAATACCGAAGCGGTTTAACACTTTCGTAATCACGCGGTACGTTCCGCCATACACATCATCTGTTAAAATAACGTGGTCACCTTTTGAGAACAACATAATTGTAGCTGTAATAGCCGCCATTCCTGAACCAAATGCGAAACCAGCATGACCGTTTTCTAATACCGCAATCATTTCTTCTAAAGCTGCACGTGTTGGGTTTCCTGTACGTGAATATTCATATCCTTGATGCTTACCAACTGCTTCTTGTTTGTACGTACTCGTTTGATAAATCGGTACATTTACAGATCCAGTTGAAGGTTCTCCTATGCGAATACCATGAATTAACTTTGTCTTTGCTCTCATTTTTTATTCCCATCCTTTGTATATGTCTTTACTTAAATAGCGCTCACTACTATCAGGAAAAATCGTTACGATATTTGTACCTGGCGCCGCTTTCTCTGCTTCAAGTAAACTTGCATGAAATGCTGCTCCTGAAGAGCTCCCAACAAGAAGTCCTTCTTTTTGCGCTAATTCTTTCACTCGTAAAAATGCATTTCGATCAGAAATCGTATGAATTTCATCAAAATAAGATGTTTTCAAAAATGGCGGGATGAATTCAAGGCCAATCCCTTCTGTTTCATGTGAGCCAGCTTTACCACCATTTAAAATAGATCCTTCTGGTTCCACAATAACCGTTTTTATATCTACATTTTTTTCTTTTAAATAAGATGCAGTCCCCATAAACGTACCGCCAGTTCCTGCTCCAGCAACAAATATGTTAATCTCTCCATTAAGTGCCGACCAAAGTTCAGGTCCTAATGTTTTAAAATATGCACGAGGATTTGCCTCATTTGCGAACTGACTTGGAGAGTATGAATTCGGTATCTCATTTACTAACTCTTTTGCTTTTGCAATTGCACCGGTCATTCCTTGCTCAGTCGGCGTATGCACGACCGTTGCGCCTAGTGCTTTCATTAATTCTTGTTTTTCAATGCTAAATTTCTCTGGTACACAAACGATAACGTGTAAATCATGTTGTAACGCTGCGAGTGCCAGTCCAATACCAGTATTTCCAGCTGTCGGTTCAATAATTGTTCCGCCCTCTGTAACAAGCCCTTTTTCTAGCGCATCTTCGATTAATTCTCTTCCTAATCGGTCCTTAACGCTTCCGCCTGGGTTATAAAATTCAAGCTTTGCAAATAAACGGACCCCTTCTGGAAGTGAAAAACGATTAATTTCCACAATTGGTGTATGACCAATTAACTCATGAACTCCACGATATACATTCATCGTGTTCTCCCCCTTATTTGCCAATAAAGAAAAGGCAACTGTATGTATTTTCTTTATATGAGACAGTTGCCTTTTTGTTACATTACTTTAACTCTTCTAATACTTTTACGATAAAGTTTGTAGAATGAAGAGCTGCTTGATCTAAAAATTGATCAAATGAAACATTTGATTCTTTACCAGCAATATCAGAAAGTGCACGAATGATAACAAACGGAACTTCATATTGGTGGCATACTTGTGCAACAGCTGCTGCTTCCATTTCTACTGCATAAAGGTTTTCAAATTTATCACGAATGGCTGCAACTCGGTTCGGATCACTCATAAATGAATCACCTGTTGCAATCATACCTTTTACAACTTGAATATTTTCTTCTGCCTGCATACATTTTTCAGCTAATGCAACTAATGCTTCATCAGCTTTAAATCCAGGCGGCATTCCTGGTACTTGACCATACTCATAGTTAAATGCTGTTACATCTACGTCATGGTGACGAACTTCTGTTGAAATAACGACATCCCCAACATTTAGAGAATGATGGAATCCACCAGCTGAACCAGTATTAATGACTTTTTCAGGCTTATATCTTTCTAATAAAATTGTCGTTGACATCGCTGCATTTACTTTACCAATACCAGACTTTAACAAGATTACTTCATGTCCTGCTAATTGCCCTTTCGTAAATTCACAACCCGCAACCGTTTCTGTTTCTGCTTGTTCTAATTTATCACGTAAAATACGTACTTCTTCTTCCATTGCTCCAATTACAGCAATTCTCAATCTAATCCCTCTTTCTATTGCTTAGTTGCCTCCAT
This sequence comes from Bacillus paranthracis, assembly GCF_001883995.1. Classification (GTDB taxonomy): domain Bacteria; phylum Bacillota; class Bacilli; order Bacillales; family Bacillaceae_G; genus Bacillus_A; species Bacillus_A paranthracis. The sequence goes on from NZ_MACE01000018.1 coordinate 631,399, forward strand.
TACCCACACGAAATGATTTAATCTCGTAAACGTTACATGGAAGCCATTGTTTTCAAAAATAGTCTGCATAACTGGAATACGTGTATAGTATTCCGTTTGCAAATCGTTTGCTAACTGATGAAAACCTCTTTGTTTTGCTGCTTCAACAGTTTTATCATATGCATCTTGATCTGCAAATATCGTATCAGCAAACACTATTTTACCACCTTTGTTTAGCAATTGACTATACTTCGCAATCGCTACATTTTTTTCATCATCTGTTAAATGATGAAATGCATAGGTGCTTACTATGGTATCAATGGAATTCGGGACTTCAAACGAAAGAAAATCACCTTCTGTAATGGAAAACTCTTTTGGCAATTTCTCTTTTGCAATCATGCGCATTTCACGTGACGGTTCTATACCGTAAACTGTGCGGCCAGCAAGTAATAATTTATTTGTTAAATTACCTGTACCGACACCAAATTCTAATACGTTACCAAATGACTTGTTAACTACATCCTCTAGAATGTCCTCATAATGGGCGAAAACTTCTTTATATTGTATATCTTCGCCTTGTACAAATGAGTCGTACGTATGAGCCCACTCATCAAATAAACCATTAAATTCTGTACCCATAAAAATTCCCCTTTTTCTTATCGGTTTTATCAGTATGATATTCCCTCTTTCTAAAAATGTCAATTGAAATGTACATGGTATTTCCTTCTTTTCTTTGTTACACTATAGTTGATTACATAGGAGAGGGGCCGTCTTCATGTCATTTACCTTTGAAATGTTAGAAGATAAAGTAGAATTTTTTGAAGCGGGAGACTTAGCTTCTTTAGAACGTAAAATCAGTGAACAAATCGATAATAATAAAGCACTTATGCTTGAAGTTCATCACATCTCGCATCAAATGGTTATGGATCCTGAAAGTAAAAGACCATATTATAGCGCGGTTGTTCATTTTAAATTAAAGAAATTACGCTAACTAAAAAAGAGAAGCTCCTAAGGAGCTTCTCTTTTTTAGTTTAGAGTTTGAACAAGTACTGGTTTCCAGCCTTCATTGTCTACCCAATCAATATTTACATAATATCTTTTACCTGTTTGTTTATCTTGTACGTTACCGTAAGCTTTATTCTTACCGTTATTTCCGATTCGATGAATAATTAATTGCTCTACTGGAACGTCAATTGCAGCTGAAATCGCTTGATTCATCTCATTCCAATCTGCTGTACCTTTTTTAAACGTCATCGCAGGTGTTGCACCTTGCTCTGTGCCTACTGGCTTCCAAGAAGGTTTCGTATAAGCGTCAGTTGCCTTTGGCTGTGTTTTTTCAGCTGGTACTTTCTCGTTAGCTTTCGCTTCTTCTTCAGCTTTTTTCTGTTCTTCTTCAGCCTTTAGCTTCTCTTCTTCTTTCTTCTTAGCCTCTGTTTTCTCTTGTTCATTCTTCTTCGTCTCTTCTTTGCCTTTAGCTTTCTCAGACTTATTCTCTTTCGTTGTTTGCTGAGCTACCTTTTTATCGCTAGAAGACGCTTGCTCTTTCGTGTCAGGAACAAACAATTGATATGCTACAATAGCTACTGCTACTAGTACAATAGCGATTGCAATATTTAAAACACCGTTTTGACGACGTTTTTGTTGTTTCTGTTGGAATCTAGATCCTCCTGCCATTCTTCAAACCTCCATGCAGTTTTTCATACTTGCTATTGTAACATTAAATCTAGAAAGGTTGAACATTTACAATAATATTTTCATGAAATGAAAACATTTTACTATGAATTGCAAGATTACTTTTCATTCTCTAATCGATAGATTGATTCTACGATTGCTTTAAAAATAGGTGTAACTGCATTTACATTGCTACTCGTTTCTATATCCACGACAACTAAAGCATATCTTGGATTTTCATATGGAAAATAACCTGCAAACCAACGATTCTCTTTCGTTCCTTTTCCTGTTTGTGCTGTCCCAGATTTTCCAGCGACACTTAGTGGTAACGACTTGAATGCTGCTCCTGTGCCTTTCTCCGTTGTTACAACGCTCCTTAATAACTGTTGTAATGTTTTCACTGTTTCATATGAAAGCTGTTTCCCACCTAATGTATGGTCTTCAAATGTATAAAAATCCGTTCCATTTTTGTACATTATTTTTTCAACAGCTTTCACTTCCATCTTTTCTCCACCTCTAGCAATCGTCGCCATCATATTTGCAATCGCTAGAGGTGACATACGTACATCTTTCTGTCCAATTGCTGTTTGCGCTACCGCTTTTTTACTATTCTTATTTCCTTCACTCTCCCAAATCGTAACACTTTTCTCCTCTGGCATTTGCTCAAAATGAGTTGTATGAAATACAGAACCTCTCCATCCAACCTTCTCAGCGCCTCCTAAAGCCTCTACATAAGTTTCTAACACCATCTTATCCTTTTGTATTAGCTCATTTCCTAACTCTGAAAATGTCCTGTTACAGCTTCTAGCAAAGCTCTCTTTAAAACTAAGTGTCCCCATCCTAACTTGTGGGTGATCTTCACCATATAAATCTTTATTACAATTAAATACGCGATTAAAAACATTTTCATTTTGATCAATCGCTGCGGCCGCAATTATTGTTTTAAAAACAGAACCGGGAAAGTGTGGTGTTAACATTTGATTTTCAAGTGTAGTTTTATATAAACTCTCATCTTTCACCTGTACAGATGGTTTGCTAACCATTGCTAAAATTTCATTTTTCTTTACATCAAGTAGCACTACTCCTCCCTTCTTAATTTCACTTGCTTCAACTACTTCTTCTGCTTTTTTCTGTAACTCGTTATGTAAAGTAGTTTGAATCGTCACTGGATAAAACGGATTTCCAGGCGATGTATATTTCGCTTGTTTTCCAAAAATCGGTTCTCCTTGCCGGTCCACTTGATACAATACTTTTGCCTCTCCATCGGTCAAAAGAAATTCATCAAATGATTGCTGCAATCCTGAAATGCCAATCGGTGTTTGTTTTGAAATTTTTCTAACTTCTCCGTATCGTTTTTGAAATTCTCGTTCATTCTCACCCACATCACCAATTAAATGATTCACCACGCTAGTTTGCCGCAAACGAACTTCAGCTGCTACAATGCCTAATACATTTAATTGATTCACCTTCTCCATCTGCTCTCGTTCCAAGCGAAGTGGTTCATTTCCTCTTTGCAGGATAAATGCACTTTTCTTATGTTTCATTTGACTTTCAATCTCTTGTCTCGACATACCAATGATATGCGCAATTTTCTCCAACATGTTATTTTTTAATTGTAGAAATGGAAAAACAATTAAAACAGGATACTTTTTCTCACCTATCTCCTTACCATTACGATCTATAAAATGGCCGCGTCCATCATCTACCGTAATGGATTGCGTCCGTTGTGTAACACTTTTTTCAATTAAATTAATCTTACGATCCGTAAATGATTCCGTATCGATAATTTGTATTTGAATTAAACGACAAAGTAACATAAACATGACACATATAAAACAAATTAAAACAATTGTAATTCTCCGTTTTATTTCCATAAAAAAACACCTCGTCTAGTATAGTTTGGACGGAGTGTTTCATCTTTTATACAAATAAAAAAATCACTCGCTTTTACACGAGTGATTTTTAATTATTTTACAGAGATAATCTCTACTTGCATTTCTCCACCTGGAGTTTGGATTGCTACCTTCTCGCCAATTTGCTTACCTAATAAGCTTTTTGCGATTGGAGAATCGTTAGAAATTCTTCCTTCAAATGGATCTGCTTCTGCGCTACCTACGATTGTGTAAGCTTCTTCATCTCCATCTGGTAGTTCTTTAAATGTTACTGTTTTACCTAATGTAACAACTGTAGATTCTTCACCGTTATCTGTGATGATAACTGCGTTACGAATCATGTTTTCTAATTGTGTAATACGTCCTTCTACGAACGCTTGCTCATCTTTCGCTGCATCATACTCAGAGTTCTCAGAAAGATCTCCGAAGCTACGTGCAATCTTAATGCGCTCTACAACTTCTTTACGTTTTACCGTTTTTAAATCCTCAAGTTCGTTCTCTAGCTTTTGCTTACCCTCTTGCGTCATAGGGTATGTTTTTTCTGTTGCCATATTTTCCACTCCTTTTATATACCAATCCCCCGAAAAAAAGAGGAGTTCCATATGAAAACTCCCCCGCTTATATGTAAAGCGGAGGTTTCTAGCACGCCTGTACTAGCGGAGTTGTCACATACAACCCCGTATTCCCAATTCTTCTTTATATAAAGAAGATATGTATGGAAAGTTGATATAAATATGCCCTCACCTATATATAGATGAGGTTGCATGTTTCATTGTATTCGATAGGAAGGGAAAAAATCCCTTCCTACCGTATATCTTTTACTATGCTATTACAAATTTACTTTTTGTTCAAGAATTGTTGCAATTTTTGTAACCATAATATCAATTGCAACGTGGTTTTGTCCACCTTCAGGGATAATAATATCCGCAAATTTCTTAGAAGGCTCAATAAATTGATTGTGCATTGGACGTACAACATTTACATATTGATCAATAACTGAATCCATCGTACGACCACGTTCTTTAATATCACGTTGCATGCGGCGCAGGATACGAAGGTCAGCATCTGTATCAACGAATAACTTAATGTCCATTAACTCACAAAGACGTGGGTCTTCTAAAATAAGAATTCCTTCTAAAATGATTACATCTTTCGGCTCAACTGGAATAATTTCATCTGAACGCGTATGCAATGTATAGTCATATACAGGTTTCTCTACTTGTTTATATGCAAGCAACTGCTGCAAATGTTCAATTAACAAATCATTATCAAACGCTAATGGATGATCATAATTTGTTTTTAAACGCTCTTCCATTGGTAAATGGCTTTGATCTTTGTAATAATAATCTTGCTCTAAGATTAAAATGGAATGACCTTTAAAATGGTCAAAAATCGCTTTCGTTACACTTGTCTTACCTGACCCTGAACCACCAGCAATTCCAATTACAACAGGCTTATTCGTCCCCATTCGACTATCACTCTTTCTTATTGAAGTATGCTTTTGCGCATCATATTATTCACATACACTGGTTGATCCACTTTGAATTTCACGATCTGCAACGGATGTCTCGCTGCATCTAATTCGTTTCCATCCTCATCCCAAATTTTCTCCACCGTCTGCGTAAAGTTTTCTATTTCTGGTCCAAAGAACTCCACTTCATGTCCTGGTTTGAAATGATTACGTTGCTCAATCGTTACGATGCCCGTTTCTTCATTATAATCTAACACTAAACCAGCGAAATCATACGTTGTTTTCTTACTATGATTTCCAAACATTTGCTCTTGATGTCCTGGAACCCCTTCAAAGAATGCAGGAGCTGTATCACGATTTGCACATTTATCAAGCTCATCTAACCATTCTTGTTTAAACTCAAAGTTATCAGGATCCGCACAATATGCATCAATTACTTTACGATATACTGTCGCTACAGTAGCTACGTAATGGATTGATTTCATACGTCCTTCAACTTTTAAGCTATCAATTCCAATTTCAATCATTTTCGGAATTGATAAAATTAAATTTAAGTCTTTTGGACTCATTGCAAAGTGAGCATCTTCTTCTTGGAATAGAGGAAGCTCTTTTGCATCTTTATGTTGTGATACTGTTTGAACTAAATCATAGTCCCAGCGACAAGATTGACAACAACCACCACGGTTAGAGTCACGCGCTGTCATATGGTTACTTAGCGTACATCTTCCTGAATATGCGATACACATTGCACCATGGACGAATGCTTCAATTTCAATATCCACTTTTTCTTTAATCTCTTTCATTTCTTCATAGCTTGCTTCACGAGCTAATACAAGACGATGTAAACCTTCTTCTTTCCAATACTGTGCTGCTTTCCAGTTGGATAGTGATTGCTGTGTGCTTAAATGCACCTCAACAGAAGGCGCTACACGTTTACAAGTCTCAATGATAAGCGGATCAGCAACGATAATTCCCGTTACGCCAGCTTTTTCAATCCCTTTTAAATATTCCTCTAGCCCGTCCATATTTTCATTATGTGCAAAGATATTTGTTGTTACATATATTTTTGCTCCATATTTCTTTGCAAATTCCACACCTTCTGCCATTTCTTCCAGTGTAAAGTTACCTGCATTCGAACGAAGACCAAATTCTTGTCCACCTAAATATACAGCATCTGCCCCGTAATGGATAGCTACTTTTAATTTTTCTAAGTTACCCGCAGGGATTAACAGTTCAGGTTTCTTCACAATAACGCGTTTGCCATCGATCACTCGTGAAATTTCTTGTACAGTCATTTCCTACACCCTCCTCGTTTAGTAAACCGTCTCTTTAAAGAAGAATCCTGTATCTAACGGACGATTCACCGGTTGCATTTCTTCTATCTCTTTATATAAGTCGTCTTTCACGTCGTAATACGCATCACGATCTTCTACACATAAATCAATTGCTTTACGATATTTCTTCGTTACCTCAATAATGTATGCAGAGCTTTTTAGTACACCATCAACTTTTAAGCTATCAATTTCAGCATCAATTAGCTCTTCTAACTCATCGATGAAACAAATATCATTTGGACTCATAATGTGAGTACCATTTTCATCTTCATAAATTGGATATTTATTGTTACGCTCTGGGTCATATAAGAACATATTCTCTTCATATTTTTTCTTTTCAATGTCAAGATGACGTCCTTGATACTCAAAGTAGTTTCCTACTAACGAACGCTTCGACTGGAACATACAAGTCATACCGTGAATTTGCACTTCAAGTTCCACTTCAGCATTTTCTTTTAATTCAACAATTTCATCTAAGCTAAGCTCGCGAGCTAATACAGCACGTTTTGCTCCTCTTTGTCCCCAGTAGTTACAAGTAAACCAGTTTGTTGCTGTTGTTTCTGTATTCCAGTGCAATTGCATATTTGGCGCTACTTCGCGAACCGCCATTAATACTGCTGGATCTCCGAAAACAATTGCATCTACATGTACTTCGTTTAAAAATGCAACATAGTCTGTTAATTCTTCTACTTTATCGTTGTGGAACATAGCGTTCATTGCTACGTATACTTTTACACCATTTTCATGTGCAATCTTCACAGCTTGTTTCACATCTTCACGTGAAAATTCCCCTGCTAAACGTAAACCAAACTTTTGCTCACCGATCATTACCGCATCTGCTCCTGCTTTCGCAAGAGGTTCGATATCCGCCACTGCTTTTGGTGTTACTAACAATTCTGGTTTCTTCATACCTTGGTCACCCTTTCTTTTTACTAACAGCTACTCCATCACCAATTGGGAAAATCGTTGTATCATATCCTTCATGGTTCATAAGCCATTCATTGTACGTCTTAATACGACGGATTAAACCACGTGTACGTCTGTTTTCAATTTTCTCTTTCGTCGTTACAAGGCCATGGTACATAACATTATCTGAAATAATTACGCCACCAGGATTTAATAACGGTTCATATAAGTCAAAAAAGCGACGATATTGTCCTTTTGCTGCGTCAATAAAAATAACGTCAAATGTTCCATGTTCTTCTACTTGCTCGCCTGTTTCTAACGCATCACCGTAAATAACGGAAATACGTTCTTTAACTGGTGAACGTTCTATATATTCAAGTGCTTTTTCATATCGATCGCGATTGCGCTCAACTGTCACAATGCGAGAATTTGGAATAGCTTGCATCATACGAATACTAGAATAGCCAATTGCTGTACCTAGCTCTAAAATGCTCTTCGGTCCAATTAAACGTAAAAATTGCAACATAAATTCCATTCCAAGTCGATCCATAATTGGCACATGATTTTCTTTCGCATAGTCTTCCATTTCAAGAATTAATTTATCTTTCGGATCAATAAATGATAATAGGTACTCGTTAACTGCATCCTCCATAATGGTCCTCCTTATTTACATGGAGAAGTGCCTCTATGACGTCTTTTCACACATAGAATGCAATAAAAATACAAGCCAGCTTTATCCTTAGCTTGTACGTCCCGTTTTGATATTAAAAACGATTCTTCTGCCAGTTTTTAACCCGATATATTTTACCACAAAAAAGAGGGATGTGCGACCTTTTTCGCTATCCCTCCCCATTTCACTGCTTTTTCGTAATATATTTTTGCTTTAGTGCATTATGCTCTTCCAATGTTTTCGCATAGTACACTTCACCAGTTGGTGCAGCTAAGAAATAATAATAATCTGTTTGCGCAGGCTCTAGCGCTGCTTCCACTGAATGTTTACCAGAGTTTGCAATCGGGCCCACCGGCAATCCTTTCACAACGTACGTATTGTACGGTGAGTTTATCTTTAAATCTTCGTATAATACACGTTGTTTATGCTTTCCAAGTGCATATAATACCGTTGGATCCGTTTGAAGCGGCATACCTTTTGCTAAACGATTATAAAAGACACTAGAGATCTTTTGACGATCTGTAAAGCCTGTTGCCTCTTCTTCAATAAGTGAAGACAATGTTAAAAGCTGATGCACATCCCAGTTTTTCGCTTTCATTTTTGCTTCGTTTTGAACAATGATTGCATTCGTTTTCTCAAGCATTTGGATAACAATTTCTTCCAAAGTTGTATCTTTTTTATAGAAAGAGTACGTCGCAGGATATAAATAACCTTCTAATGGATATTTAATATTGCTATCAAAGATTTTATCCGTTAACAGCTTGGGATACTTTTGCTGCATTTTTTGAATAAATGCTTTATCGTTTAATTGACGTACAACATCATCTTTATTCCACTTTAATTCGTTTGCAACCGTTTCTGCAATTTCAGTTACTTGTGCCCCTTCTTTTACCGTCACTTTATAAAGAGCTGGACGATGTACATTACCAGATGACATTTGCTCAATAACATCTTTTGCACTCATTGAAGGATTTAATAAATATGTACCCGCTTGTAAATTTTTAGATTTAGCCTTTGTATAAAAACTAAAAACTGTACCGTTTTTCACAGCACCTTTTTCTTCTAAAATCTCACCAATTTTACTAGTAGATGATCCCTTTGGAATTTCTACTTCAATCTCTTTTTTATTCCCGCTATCAACCGGTCCTAATGCGGATGAAATATACGCATAGACTGAACCACAAACTAAAAGCAGTGCAATTATCGAGAATAAAAAAATGCGTCTACGCTTCTTTTTCACTTGATTCTCTACCAAAACTCTTCCTCCTTATTCAATTGTAGGCCATATGTACATCTTTCTATACAAAACGATGAAAAATCACAATAAACTTACCTATCATTTTTGACAGATACTTTATTTTTCTACAATCCGTCTCATTATACTACAAAGGATTACGCAGTTTCGACAAAAAATCTTTCATTTTACATATAAAAAAGGTGGACTATATATCGTCCACCTTTTCAGTACTTATTATTCAGCTTCTTGCTCATCAGCTAGAGTGTTGAACATTTCTTGTACCATTTCCCACTCTTCTTCAGATTCGATTGGAAGTAAAGTTCCGCCCTCTTCTTCATTTTGCTCATAAGCCATTGCATCGTAAATTTGGTCTCCATCTTCGTCTACTTCACCGATTGGAGAGAAGACTACGTATGATTTTTTACCAAATTTTTCAGCGTCAAAAGTGAAAATAATTTCACATAAATGTTCGTTACCTTTTTCGTCTACAATTGTAATTTGATTTTCTTCCATTTTGGTCACCTCTTATTTACTATCTAAAAATCCTTGTAAGATTACGACTGCAGCCATCTTATCAATTACTTGCTTTCGCTTCTTACGGCTTACATCGGCTGAAATGAGTAGACGTTCCGCTGCCATCGTTGACAAACGCTCGTCCCACATTACAACGTCTAATTGTAACAGCTCTCGTAGGTTTTCTGCAAATTGTTGGCACGCTTCACCACGCGGGCCAATTGTACCATTCATATTTTTAGGTAAACCTACTACTATCTTGTCCACATCATACTGCTTTACTAACTCAGAAATACGATCAAAACCAAAGTGACCTCGTTCTTCGTTAATCTTAATTGTTTCTAACCCTTGTGCTGTCCAGCCCATTTCGTCGCTAATTGCAACTCCGACTGTTTTTGTACCTACATCTAAACCTAATATCCGCATAAACTACTCCTCACGATGATGTTTCAAGTAAGACTTCACAAGCTCTTCAATTAATTCATCACGTTCAAGCTTGCGAATGATGCTACGTGCATCTTTATGGCGAGGTATGTATGCTGGGTCTCCACTTAATAAATAACCGACGATTTGGTTAATCGGATTATAGCCTTTTTCTTGAAGTGCATCATACACAGTTAAAAGTACATCATTTACATGGACACTCTGTTTTTCATCTTGAATGCTAAACTTCATTGTTTTATCAAAACCGTCCATTTTAAGCACCTCACTTATATAGTAAGTATAGGGAGAAGAACTTCTCCTCTCCCTACCATTGTACACTACTATCTCTTTATTTTGAAACAGATTTAACGTACTCTTGTACAAATGCTAAAGCTTCCTCAACTTGCGCTGGGTTTTTACCGCCTGCTTGTGCCATATCAGGACGGCCACCACCGCCACCGCCACAACGAGAAGCTACTTCTTTCACAAGTTTACCAGCATGGTAACCTTGGCTAATTAAATCTTTCGTTACGCCAGCTAAGATGTTTACTTTGTCATCATTTACAGACGCTAATACGACAACCGCAGATTCTAATTTATTCTTCAGATCATCCATCATCGTACGTAAGTTATTCATATCTGCAACATTTACTTTCGCTGCTAATACGTTCACGCCATCAACTGTCATTACAGAATCAGTTAAGTTTCCAGCTTCGATATTGCTTAATTTCGCAGCAAGAGATTCATTTTCTTTTTGCAATTGTTTCACTTCAGCAAATAGACCATCAACTCTTGTTAAAATGTCTTTTGGATTTGTTTTCATTTTTCCAGCTGCTTCTTTTAATAAACCTACTTGATCGTTCATTAATTCATAAGCAGACTTACCAGTTACTGCTTCAATACGACGAGTTCCTGCACCGATACCAGACTCAGCAACGATTTTGAAAATACCGATAGAAGCTGTATTATCAACGTGACAACCACCACAAAGCTCTAAGCTGTAATCGCCAACTTGTACAACGCGTACAACATCTCCGTATTTTTCACCGAATAATGCCATTGCGCCCATTTCTTTCGCTTCTTCGATTGCTTTTTGAGAAATCTCAACATCAATACTTTCCCAAATTTTCTCGTTTACGATACGCTCAATTTTTTCTAATTCGTCAGTTTGTACTTGACCGAAGTGAGAGAAGTCAAAGCGTAGACGTTCAGAAGTTACAAGAGAACCTGCTTGGTTAACATGTGTTCCAAGTACGTCTTTTAATGCTTGGTGTAGTAAGTGAGTTGCTGTATGGTTCTTCACAACGCTACTACGGTTTTTCGTATCGATAATAGCTTTTACAGCCGCATCTTTCGTTAATGTACCTTCTTCAACTACAACTTTGTGCAAGTTTTGGCCGTTTGGTGCTTTTTGTACGTCTTTTACAAGAACTTTCACGCCATCAGCAAGAAGATAACCACGGTCTGCAATTTGTCCACCGCTCTCAGCATAGAATGGTGTTACATCAAGCATTAATTGTCCTTCTTCACCAACTTGTAAGCTGTCTGTGTATTCACCGTTTTTCACAAGTGCAACAACGTTACTTTCTGTTGCAACTGTACCGTAACCAACGAACTCGCTCGCTACTTTCACTTCTCCAAGGACACCGCCTTGAACTTGCATAGAATCAACATCTTGACGAGCAGCACGTGCGCGCTCACGTTGTTTTTCCATTTCATTTTCAAAACCTTCATGATCAACAGTCATACCAGCTTCTTCTGCATATTCTTCTGTTAATTCAATTGGGAAACCGTATGTGTCATATAGACGGAACGCATCTACTCCAGAAATAACCGTTGTTTTTTCTTCTTTAGCTTTTGCGATAACTTCAGCTAAAATTGCTTCACCATCATGAAGTGTTTCGTGGAAACGCTCTTCTTCATTTTTCACAACTTTTGCAATGAAATCTTTCTTTTCAAGTACTTCTGGATAGAAGTCTTTCATTACTTCTCCAACAACCGGTACTAATTCAAACATGAATGGACGGTTGATGTTTAATTTCTTCGAATAACGAACCGCACGGCGTAATAAACGACGTAATACATAACCACGGCCTTCGTTAGATGGAAGAGCACCGTCACCAACAGCGAATGTTACTGTACGGATATGGTCAGCAATTACTTTAAACGCCATATCTTTTTCTAAGTCACCATTACGATATTTCTCACCAGAGATTGTTTCTGTTGCACCAATCATTGGCATGAATAAGTCTGTGTCAAAGTTTGTAGGCACATCTTGAACGATAGATGTCATACGCTCTAGACCCATCCCTGTATCGATGTTTTTCTTAGGAAGTGGTGTATATGAACCGTCTGGATTATGGTTAAATTGAGAGAATACAAGGTTCCATACTTCTAAGTAACGCTCGTTTTCTCCGCCTGGATATAATTCCGGGTCACTAAAGTCATTACCGTAAGCTTCTCCGCGGTCATAGAAAATCTCTGTATTCGGTCCACTTGGTCCTTCACCGATATCCCAGAAGTTTTCTTCTAAGCGGATGATGCGCTCTTTTGGAACGCCCATTTTCTCATTCCAAATTGTGAATGCTTCTTCATCTTCTGGATGAATTGTAACGGATAGTAATTCTTTATCGAATCCGATCCATTTGTCGCTCGTTAAAAATTCCCAAGCCCAAGTAATTGCTTCTTCTTTGAAGTAATCACCGATTGAGAAGTTTCCTAACATTTCAAAGAATGTATGGTGACGAGCTGTTTTCCCTACGTTTTCAATATCGTTTGTACGAATTGATTTTTGAGCATTTGTAATACGTGGATTTTGCGGGATTACACGTCCATCAAAATATTTTTTTAATGTTGCTACACCACTGTTAATCCATAGAAGAGATGGATCTTCATGTGGAACTAGTGATGCACTAGGTTCTACTGCATGTCCTTTTTCTTGGAAAAAGTCTAAAAACATTTGACGAATTTGTGCGCCTGTTAGTTGTTTCATTGTATTTTCCTCCTTAAATATAAAAAACTCCCGCCCCTATAAAAGGGACGAGAGTTAACTCGCGATACCACCCTAATTATGAATTGATTACTATAACAATCAATTCATCACCTCATGGTGCCGTAACGTGGCAAGACGGCAGTGATTAGCTGCTCTCAGGATTAGCTTTCTGTTACCCTTCATTTAAAGCTTCTTTCAGCCATATGGAAGCTTCTCTCTATAAATGGACTGTAACGTACTTGTTCCGTCATTGATTTTATGTATTATATGACTAAATATAATAGAATTCTCTTAAGTTTGTCAATGTAGATAATCATTTATATTATATCAATTACTTATTAATCATAGCTATTCTACTATTCATTCTTAACAGCCTTTTCATATATTATGCATGTATTAACAAATTGTACTACTCCCACGAACTTTTCTGAATATTTTATTTTTGTTATAATTAAATTATTAATAATAAAGGAGCGATTATAATGACAACCTTATTGAACGAAGCTAAAAATATGTTAACGACTGATGAAACAATATTGTTTTACGTAGCCTGTTCACTAGACATATTTATTTATCGTTCCGTCGCAAGGCCAGGATTGCTAATTTTAACAGACAAACGGCTCTTCTTTTATGGACCAGATGTAAGTAAGAACCCTTTATTTGAAGAGTACGCTTTCGCAAAAATTTCAAATTTAAAAGAACAAAAGCGGCTTTTCAGCAATCAAATTGTATTTATGTACGATAATGAATGGAAAAAAATAAAACATATTCAAACAAATGATGTAAGCTCTCTCGTTCAAAAAATAAACGAGCAACTCTCTAAATAATGATAGCCCTCTACTTTTATAAGTAGAGGGCCTTCCTATTACACATCTTCTTTTTTCCAAAGAGGCCTTACATGAACGATCACTGTGCGAATGACCGCTAAAACAGGAACTGATAGTAATAACCCTACAATTCCTGCCACTTCTCCCCCAACTAGTAGTGCAAGCATAATAATGACAGGATGCATGCGAAGCGACTTACCAACGATGTAAGGGGATAAAATGTTACTTTCTACGAATTGCAAAATAGCAATCGTAATCCCCGCTTTAATGAGTAAACTTGTTGATACCGTTGCTGCAATCATCAACGCTGGAATCGCTCCTAAAATAGGACCAAAGTATGGGATTATATCTGTTATCCCGATGATGATGCCAAGTAATAATGGATATTTCATACCGATAAACCAAAAAGAAAGAACCGATACTCCCCCTAATACTAAACAAACAAATAACTGTCCTCGAATATAACTTCCAAGTGACTTATCAATTTCTTTCGCCAGCATTTGCCCCGTACTACGCCACTTACTCGGAACTAGTTTCCAAAAGATATGATAAAACTCGCCGTAATCTTTTAATATGTAAAATACAATGAACGGAATTAAGAAAATAATGAGTAACGAATCTAGTACACCACGAGCTGTGCTCATCACTTTATTTAAAAGTGCTTGTATCTTCGTCTCTACTCCGACAAAAATTTGTTTCACCTTTTCATGAATAAATGACGGGAAATTCGCTGTTTGTTCTGTAACACCATCCATCCAAGAATCATACATTTTTGTAAACTGCGGGAATTGTTCATTGATTTCTTGTAATTGCTTAATCACAACCGGCGTTCCTTTATAAATTCCATAACCAATCCCGCCAAAGAAAAGGATGTAAATAAGCAAAATAGCGAGTGTACGCGGCATCCCTTCCTTATGAATTTTTTCAATTAAAGGATGCAATAAATACGCAATGAAACATGCAATAAGAAACGGTGTAATGGCCACTTTACATACAAAAATAATCGGTGCCCATAGCGGCTTAATTTTTAAAAAGACGAGCAAACAAAGAAAGACAAGTAACAATAATCCTAAACGGTATATCCAAATGATTTTAAGATTCTTCACACGAAAAACCTCCTCCACCTTTATTGTGAAAATAAATAGGGTAGGTTATGTGCAAAAGTTTTAAAATCTTTTTGTGCAGACCATACTGTTTTGTAAAGACGCACATATATATACATAACAAGGACAACCACCCCTGAGAACGCGGCATGAAACAATATAATCAGGAGGGCTCATAATGGTTTTATTTATGCTCATATTATCTGCACTTTTTATGATTCTTGAATGGATTTGTATTGGGTTTGGTATTTGGAAAGGCTTCTTTGTTCGTTCCTCACGAAAAGAAAGGGCGAAGCAATTATTTCATTACGGCATGCTTGGCGTTGGATGTTACGGCCTATCTTATCTCTTCTCTGAAATTGGACTTTTATATTTGCATACAAATGCATAAAAAAACTCCCTTGTTGATGAAGGGAGTTTTTTACGCTTATAAATAAGATTTAATCATCTTACGTGCTTTTTTCATATTGCGTTTTGAAAAGACATCTTGTTTGCGAGCATATTGATATGCTGCCGCTCCAACACCTAATGCGATTAATGAATTGCGTAGATTCAAAGTAAATCCCCCTTTTCGTTATCCGATCGTTCTTTCATTCTCATCAAATAAATCATCAAGAGAACTTAACGAACCATCTTCTTCTACTTGATGCGTATGGATTTTCCCCTTTGAAACCGATAATTCGATATAACAATTCCAGCAATAAAATTGGTTGACACCTATTTTCCCAATGTCTTTTCCTTTGCAATTTGGACAAATAAACATATGGCGTTCATCTCCTTACAGTCTCCCGGATTCTATTCGCCATTATTTCCAAACTGCATTCATTTATACATTGCTGGAGCCTTTCAACGTTATACGTTTGAAAGTTTCACTATATAATTTTACCTTGTTACATGAAATCATACGGTGAAATGTTTTCCACGTCCATTTCTTCGCCATTAACCGTTACCATCTGTACTTCTCCTTGTGATTCTTGCAATCGGCTAGCTAAAGTCGTTTGACGCATTGCATCATCAAGGCGATTTACACCAGACTGAAAAGCAGCTTCCTCCCCGCAAATAATAAGGAACTTCTTACTTCTTGTAATACCAGTATAAATTAAATTACGACGTAACATACGATTATAACTTTTTACTATCGGCATAATTACAATCGGAAACTCACTACCTTGCGATTTATGAATGGAACAACAATACGCATGTGTAATTTGATTTAAATCTGGTTTTGTATATGTTACCTCAATTCCATCAAATGAAACGATAATCATATCTTGTTGCTCAACGTTTTCTTTCGCATAAAACACCGAAACAATTTCTCCGATATCACCATTAAAAACTTGACTCTCCGGCTGATTAACGAGTTGCAAGACTTTATCGCCTCTTCGATATACAACATCACCGTAAGCAATTTCTTTACTTTTTTCCCTTTTCGGATTAAACACTTCTTGCAACGCTTCGTTTAGTACATTAATACCGGCCGGTCCACGATACATCGGGGCCAATACTTGTACATCTCTTGCGCTAAAACCTTTTGTCTTCGCATTTTCACAAACCTTCTTAACAACCTCAACAATTTGAGCTCCTGTGCACCCGATAAATGAACGATCTTTTTGATTTTGCGCTAAATCTGGTGGGAGTGTTCCATTTTTTATCGCATGAGCAAGTTGAATTACTGATGAACCTTCCGCTTGACGATAAATTTCAGTAAGCTTTACTGTCGGAACTGCACCTGCATTCAATAAATCTTTCAGCACTTGTCCGGGTCCTACAGATGGTAATTGATCTTCATCGCCTACAACGATAACTTGAATGTTAGTTGGCAATGACTTAAACAGCTGATTTGCAAGCCAAATATCAACCATTGAAAATTCATCAATAATGAGTAATTTCCCTTGTACCGGATCTGTTTCATTACGCTGGAAAGACCCTTCTGGCGTCCATCCAAGTAAACGGTGAATTGTACAAGCTGGAAGCCCTGTTGATTCACTCATTCGCTTCGCTGCCCTTCCTGTTGGAGCCGTTAATAATATCGGAAATGGATTATCATCACTGTATTCATTCGGATTTAACGATAGCCCGTGAAGTGACGCATACATTTCAACAATTCCTTTAATAACTGTTGTTTTCCCTGTTCCTGGTCCACCTGTCAATAACATCATCGGTTTATGAAGTGCCGTTTGAATTGCTTCTTGCTGAAACGGTGCATATTGTACGTTCAGTTGTTCTTCAATTTCACCTAATGTTTTTAACACTTCTGCCTCTGGAAATGAAGGTGTTTCTTCTTGATTCATAAGCCTGCGAATGGACTTTACAACACCTTTTTCAGAGTAGAATAACGTTGCTAAATACACTCGCTCTTCTTCTATGATGACTTTCCCTTCACTTTGCATCGTTTCAATACAGCCTACAATATCTTCCTCAGTCACTCTTCCTTCTTGATTGTTTAAAAGTGACATCGTTTCTCTTACAAGTTGGTCTTTCCTCATATAAACGTGACCAAGTTGTAATGAGACATTCTCTAACGTGTAAAAACATCCTGCGCGCACACGGTCGTCGTGATTACCTGATATCCCTAACGCACGCCCTATATCATCCGCTCTTCCAAAACCAATCCCGTCCACTTCTTCGATAAGTTGATACGGGTTATTACGAATCACTTCTAATGTCATCTCTTTATATTGCTGGTAAATCTTAATAGAAAGTTTCGTTCCAAAACCGTAGCCATTTAAAAAGCTCATTACTTTCTCTAATCCTTGATGTTCAACAATTGTCTCATATATCTCCTGAGCCTTTTGTTTATTAACAACACCATTTAATGCCTCAGGGTCATCCATAATTTTAGAAATAGCATGTTCTCCGAGATGATCTACAATTTTTTCAGCTGTACGCTTTCCTATCCCTTTAAATAAATCACTCGCTAAATATTGCACCATACCGGCTTTTGTTTGCGGCAATTCTTTCTTAAACGTTTCGACCATATATTGTTTTCCATACTTCGGATGGTCTTTAAAATGACCTGTCAACGTAAACACTTCATCTTCATGCATGCGAGGAAAATGACCGTTTATCATTACTTTCTTTTCGTCGTACGTTTCATTCGTTTCAATGACTTTCATACTGACAACGGAATAGAGGTTTTCTTCGTTGTGGAAAATGGTATGAAGAACTTGCGCTTTTATAAACTTTTTCTCTTCCTCAAACAAATCCATTGCATGTTGATTTCCCATCTTTCCTCTCCTTTCCGGTTTCGTTTCACTTTAATGAGCAGTACATCCCCCACCTATTTAGATGAGGGATAACTACTCATTAACTATATTTTCATCTTATTCAGCTTCTTGCTCTAATAAACGAACACCATTACCCGCTAAAAAGTGATCTGGCTGAATTTCAGTTGCTTTCTTAAATAAAGCGAGAGCCTTCTCATTTTTTTCCTCAAATACGTAGGCAACACCTAAATTATAATACGCATCTGCATGCTCTTCATCCATTTCTAATACCTTTTCAAAATAAGGTTTCGCCTCTTGAATATGTTCTAGTCGTGCAAAGCAAAGTCCGCACTGGAACAAAGCTTCTACATCGTTTTCATCTAATTCTGTTGCTCTTTGTAAAAACGGCAGTGCAAGACGATCATTTCCAAGTTGCACATGTGTAATACCTAACATAAACGTTACATCAGCTGATTGTAATCCAGCTTGCATCGCTTGTTCAAATACAGCTTTCGCCTCTGCAAATTGCTCTTGACCGTAATATACGTTTCCTAATCCATAATAAGCAGCCGCAGATTTATCATCTAACTCCAATGCACGTTTATAAAATAAAATTGCTCTCTCACTGTCACCTAGTACATCTAATAAGTTTGCAAAATTAATATATCCAAGCGCATCTTTCGGATTTTCTTCGATTGCTTCTGTGAAATTTTTAGCAGCTTCTTCCCAGTTTCCTTCTTGCATATATTGAATACCTGTTTCAAGTTTGTTTGACATGTCCTTCACCTCTACAACAAATTATAACAAAGAATGTATTTTCCAAGCGAACGAAAATTCGCCTTATGTAAAAGAAACCTCTAACCGCGAATCGGTAGAGGCTTCTCTTTTATCCTAAATAATCCAATTTCTTACCGCTACGGTACACTTCATCAATTGTAGCACCGCCTAAACACTCATCTCCATCATAGAAAACAACTGCTTGTCCTGGTGTAATTGCACGAATTGGCTCGTCACAAAGAATACGAACTGTATTTTCATCAACGATTTGAACCGTTACTTTATTGTCTTCTTGACGATAACGGAATTTCGCTGTGCACTTAAATTCTTTCTCTTTCGCTTTATTACTTACCCAGCCAACATTTGTAGCAATAACTTCGTCGCCATATAGAAGTTCGTTATGGAATCCTTGATCAACATATAAAATGTTTTCTTTCAAGTTTTTCCCAACAGCAAACCACGGATCACCGTTACCACCAATACCAAGGCCATGACGTTGTCCAATTGTGTAGTACATTAAACCGTCATGCTTTCCTTTCACTTCGCCAGATAACGTTTGCATCACACCTGGTTGTGCTGGTAAATAGTTACTTAAGAAATCTTTAAAGTTACGCTCACCAATGAAGCAAATACCAGTACTATCTTTCTTCGCCGCTGTCGCTAAACCAGCTTCTTTCGCCATTTCACGAATTTGTGGTTTCTTCAGTTCACCAAGCGGGAACATTGTTTTTGATAATTGCTCTTGGCTTAATTGATTTAAGAAATACGTTTGGTCTTTATTGTCATCAACGCCGCGAAGCATTTTATATTCGCCGTCCATATAAGCAACGCGTGCATAATGACCTGTCGCTACATAATCAGCACCAAGCGCTATTGCATGCTCTAAAAATGCTTTAAATTTAATTTCTTTATTACACATTACATCTGGGTTTGGTGTACGACCAGCTCGGTATTCATCTAAGAAGTACGTAAATACTTTATCCCAGTATTGTTTTTCAAAGTTTACTGCATAATACGGAATACCAATTTGGTTACACACTTCGATTACATCATTGTAATCTTCTGTTGCTGTGCAGACACCATTCTCATCTGTATCATCCCAGTTTTTCATAAAAATTCCGATTACATCATAACCTTGCTCTTTTAATAAAAGAGCCGCTACAGATGAATCGACGCCACCGGACATCCCGATGACAACGCGTGTTTCGTGAGGTAGTTTGTTCATCATGTCACCTCCCATGCTAATTTTGTGTTAATCGCTTCACGATTTTCACTGTTTCGTACGCCGCTTTCTCAACTTGCTCTTTCGTATTTCCAAGTCCGAAACTAAAACGTACGGATGAACGTATTTGATCGGAGTCTTTTCCGAACATCGCCACTAATACATGTGATGGATCAATCGAACCAGCTGTACAAGCCGAACCACTTGATACTGCAATGCCAGCTAAGTCTAAGTTCACAAGAAACGGTTCAATGTTCATTCCTGTAAAACTAATATTAAGCACATGTGGTAATCGATATTCTAAGTTTCCGTTTACCTCGAAAGTAATGTCTTCATTTTTGAAGACAGATACCATTATATCTTTAAACTCTTCATATTGGGCATTTTTTTGCTCACGAGTTTTTTCAGCTAGCAAAATTGCATGTTGCAACCCAACGATGCTCGGCACATTTTCCGTACCAGCACGGCGTTTTCTTTCTTGCTCCCCGCCTATTAATAACGGTTCAAATTTCACGTCTGCACCAGCGTATAGGAACCCGACACCTTTTGGCCCGTTAATTTTATGAGCCGAAATTGATAATAAATCAATACAAAACTCTTTCACATCAATTTCTACTAAACCGTAAGCTTGTACCGCATCTGTATGGAAATAAGCTTGATGCTCTTTTAGCAGCTTACCTATTTCCGCAATTGGTTGCATCGTCCCAACTTCATTATTCCCAAACATAATAGATACAAGAATTGTCTCTTCTGTCAATGCCTTTTGTATGTCAGAAACTTGAACGCGTCCTGTTTCATCAACAGGTAAATATGTCACTTCAAATCCTTCACGCTCTAACAATTCACACGTATGCAAAATTGCATGATGTTCAATTTGCGTCGTTATAATATGGTTACCTTTATGACGGTTCGCACGCGCTACACCGATAAGCGCTAAATTATCAGCTTCCGTACCACCGCTCGTAAATATGATTTCATTCGGATTCGCATGAATGCTACGTGCACATGCGCGTCTCGCCTCATCTACTGCATGGCGCGTTTGACGTCCATAAAAGTGAATACTAGACGGGTTTCCGAATGTTTCTGTCATATATGGAATCATCTTTTCGACCACTTCCGGGTGAGTCGGAGATGTCGCAGCATGATCTAAGTAAATGCGTTCCATTAAATCTCCTTCTTTCCAAATCGTTTCACAAGGAATTAAATGTAAAACATATAGCCCCCGTGATTTTCTTCCTCATAACGTACTAAATCTTCTAATGTTGTACTATCTAACACTTCTTGCACCGCATCACGAACACGCATCCATAATTGGCGTTGTGCTGGTTCTTCTTCTTCTATCATTTCTACAACACTAATCGGACCCTCTAATACACGGATTACATCCCCAGCTGTAATATTAGCCGGCTGATCTGATAATACATATCCGCCATATGCCCCGCGTGTACTCTTTACTAGACGCGCGTTACGAAGTGGTGAAATTAATTGCTCTAAGTAATGCTCAGATAAGTCATGTGCCTGCGCAATTGATTTTAATGAAATCGGACCTTCACCAAACTTTTTTGCAAGATCGATCATAATTGTTAAGCCGTAGCGGCCTTTCGTTGAAATCTTCATCTATTTTGCACCTCTTTTCAAATTTTCACTTCTATTGGTTATATCTTATTTGTAAAAGAACACAATTTAAAATCCTATGAAATTATAGCATAATATAGTATTATAAGAAATTTCAACTTGTGTATCAAAATGATAACATAAAATCACATTGAAAAACTCGGAAATTATTACAATTGAAAGAAAAATGAAAATATTCATATTCATTTTTCCCACAAAACAGCATCCTATTTCAAATTCCACTAAAAAAAATGATACGATAGAAAGAGATTATACATTAAGGGAGACGGTAAAAATGAAACAACCACTCGCACATCGAATGCGCCCTACAAATATTCAAGAAATTATCGGACAACAACATTTAGTTGGTGAAGGAAAAATTTTATGGCGAATGGTCCAAGCAAATCATTTTCAATCTATGATTTTATATGGCCCTCCAGGCACTGGAAAAACATCCATCGCGAGCGCAATTGCAGGAAGTACCGGAACCCCTTTTCGCCTATTAAACGCTGTTACTCATAATAAAAAAGATATGGAAGTTGTCGTACAAGAGGCAAAGATGCATCGACACCTCGTTTTAATTTTAGATGAAGTACACCGTCTAGATAAAGCAAAACAGGATTTTCTATTACCTCATTTAGAAAGTGGACTCCTTACCTTAATTGGTGCGACGACGAGTAATCCGTTCCATGCTATTAATTCTGCTATTCGAAGTCGGTGTCAAATCTTCGAATTACACGCATTAACAGAAGATGATCTTTTAATTGGCTTAAAACGAGCACTTGAAGATAAAGAAAAAGGTCTTGGGGAATATGATGTAACTGTTACGCCTGAAGCATTACATCACTTCGCAAATGCATCAGGCGGAGATATGCGTTCCGCTTATAATGCACTGGAACTAGCTGTTTTATCTAGCTTTACAACTGATGACAAAGCTGCGGAAATTACGCTAGAAATCGCCGAAGAATGCTTACAAAAAAAGAGCTTCGTTCATGACAAAGGCGGAGATGCTCATTATGACGTATTATCGGCATTTCAAAAATCGGTGCGCGGAAGTGATGTAAATGCAGCACTTCACTATTTAGCACGTCTTATTGAAGCTGGTGACCTACAAAGCATCGGTAGACGTCTTCTTATTATGGCATATGAAGATATTGGACTTGCTAGCCCGCAAGCTGGACCGCGTACGCTAGCAGCTATAGAATCAGCGGAACGAGTTGGATTCCCAGAAGCACGCATACCACTTGCAAATGCCGTTATTGAGCTTTGCCTATCACCAAAATCAAACTCAGCTTATAAAGCACTTGACGCTGCCTTACACGATTTACGGAACGGTCAAACAGGCGATATTCCAAGTCATTTAAAAGATAGTCATTACAAAGGCGCAGAGGCACTTGGAAGAGGCATTGGATACTTATATCCACACGACCATCCAAATGGTTGGGTACAGCAACAATACTTACCTGATAAAATAAAAAACAAACAATATTATAAACCGAAAACGACAGGGAAATTTGAGCAAGCACTTTCTACTGTATATGAAAGATTACAAAGTTCGAATAAAACGAAAAATAAAGGGTAACATAAGCGAAAACGTCACCATTATGGAGGCTTCGCTTATGAAAACACGTCAAGATGCATGGACAAAAGAAGACGATCTCCTTTTAGCAGAAACTGTTTTACGACATATTCGCAGCGGCAGTACACAAATAAAAGCATTCGATGAAGTCGGCGATGCTTTAAACCGCACTTCCGCAGCTTGCGGCTTTAGATGGAATGCTGAAGTAAGGCCAAATTATGAAGATGCGGTGCAGCTTGCGAAAAAACAACGTAAAGAATTAAAGCGTTCTGAAGCTAAAATAGAAAAAGATCAGTTCACAAAAACGAAACAACTCGTAATCGATGCTGAGTTTTCAGAAGATATTGTACCAAGTAAACAAGAACTTACAATGCAAAATGTCATCTCGTTTTTGCAAAACTTAGAGCACAATAATCCTTCACTCGCAAAGTTACAAACTGAAAATGAAGTATTACAAACTCAGCTCACTTCCTTGCAAAAAACGAATGATGAGCTTGAAACTAAATTAGCCGCACTCACAAAAAAACAACAAGCAATCGAAGAAGATTATGCAATGCTCGTTAGAATTATGGATCGTGCTCGAAAACTCGTTTCAGTTGAAGAACAAGAAGAGCAGATCGCTCCCATTTTCAAGACAGATCAAAATGGAAATTTAGATATTATTTATTCTGCAGAGAATTAAAAAAGGATGTCACCTAGCCCAATTTTCCGGCTAAGTGACATCCTTTTTTTGTCTCTTCGGTGGATAGCATATTGGTAAATGAAATTATATCGACGATTTTTCGAATATATCTATCGTAACTTACAATATATCAACGATTTTTTAATTATATCGACTATTCGACAAGGAATATCGATTTACCGACAAATATTTACAAAATAAGCAAACCCGCTATACAAAGAACTCCCTGAATCAACTGGATATTTTTTACTTAAATGTTACTATAAACATATACGATTGAAAGGAGCTGATTGCCATTTCATTAGTAGCCTTCAAAATAACACTCGGTATTCTCGTTCTAACGTTAGGCCTTTTTACCATTCACAGTTTAAAAAAGACCTCAGGTTATAAATCAGACAAATATGATTATTACTTACTGACCTTGCTTGCATTTGAACTAGTAGCAATGCAAATACCCCTATTTCTTTAGCACATCTAAAAAAGCATATATCCAAAAATGGATATATGCTTTCACTTTATTCTTGCCCTACACGCTTCACTTCTACGTTTTTAATACGTTCACGTACAACGTGACTTGCCATAATTAAGCCTGCCACAGATGGTACGAATGCATTTGATGAAGGTGGTAATTTCGCTTTACGAATTTTTGCATTTTCGTCTGGTACAATTTCTTTACGTACTTCTTCACGAATTACGATTGGATTTTCGTCAGAGAAGACAACTTTTACACCTTTTTTAATGCCCTCTTTACGAAGCTTCGTACGAATGACTTTCGCAATTGGATCTGTATGTGTTTTAGAGATGTCCGCAATACGGAAACGAGTTGGGTCCATTTTATTTGCTGCACCCATACTTGAGATAATTTTAATTTTACGACGTAAGCATTGTTTAATTAAATGAATTTTGAACGTAATCGTATCAGATGCATCCACTACAAAGTCTAAACCGTACTTAAAGAACTCTTCATATGTTTCATCTGTGTAAAACATTTCTAGTCCAATTACTTCACACTCTGGGTTAATGTCTGCAATACGCTCTTTCATTAATTCTACTTTTGAACGTCCTACAGTAGATACTAAAGCGTGAATTTGACGGTTTACGTTTGTAATATCTACAACATCTTTATCTACTAATACGAGACGCCCAACTCCAGAACGTGCTAACGCTTCAGCTGCAAAAGAACCTACGCCGCCAATTCCTAAAATACCGACTGTACTATTTTTTAATATTTCAAGTCCTTCTTTACCGAAGGCTAATTCATTACGTGAAAATTGATGTAACATTCAGCTCTACACTCCTATTACAAAAATGGTCTACCATGTATTCTAGCGTTTTTCCGACTATTTGTATAGAAAAAGTTATAGAATTCCTAAAAATACATATTTCGAAAATAAAAACATAGTGTAAACCGGGATTTTGTTTCTTCCTAAATACACGTTTAAAAAGGAGGATTTAGAGAACCGAGCAGATCGAGGCGCTGAAGCCAGGAGGAGCGCAGTGTAGCTTTACTACTCGAGCACCGGACTAGCATACGTAACGACGAGATGCGACAGTTATCTGAACCGGACTTTTTAAACAACCTCTCAAAAAAAGCCTAGATGGTATTAGTATAACCATCTAGACCCTATTCTTACTTCTCTTCTTTTAAGCTTAATTTTAAGTTTAACTCTTCAAGCTGTGCTTCTGCAACTGGGCTTGGAGCTTCTGTTAATAAGCAGCTTGCGCTTGCTGTTTTCGGGAATGCAATTGTATCACGAAGGTTCGTACGACCTGCAAGTAACATAACAAGACGGTCTAAACCTAATGCAATACCACCGTGTGGTGGAGTACCGTATTCGAATGCTTCTAATAAGAATCCGAATTGCTCTTGCGCTTCTTCTTGTGAGAATCCAAGTGCTTTGAACATTTTTTCTTGTACGTCACGCTCGTAAATACGAAGTGATCCACCACCAAGCTCATAACCGTTTAATACAAGGTCATATGCTTGCGCACGTGCTTTTTCTGGTGCTGTTTCTAATAGCTCAACATCTTCACGGAATGGCATTGTGAATGGGTGGTGAGCTGCGAAGTAACGATCTGCATCTTCATCGTACTCAAGAAGCGGCCAATCCGTTACCCATAGGAAGTTAAATTTACTTTCGTCAATTAACTCAAGCTCTTTACCTAGACGTAAACGAAGTGCACCTAAGCTATCTGCAACAACGCTCTTCTTATCTGCTACGAATAGTAATAAGTCACCAGCAGTAGCTTCTAATGTATTCATTAACACGTTTGCATCTTCTTCACCGAAGAATTTCGCGATCGGTCCTTTTAAGCCGTCTTCTTCCACTTTAAGCCAAGCTAAACCTTTTGCACCGTATACTTTTACGAATTCAGTTAATGCATCGATGTCTTTACGAGAGTATTTGCTCGCAGCACCTTTTGCATTAATTGCTTTTACTTGTCCGCCGCTTTCTACAGCACTTGTAAATACTTTAAATCCACAACCTGCTGCAAACTCAGATAAGTCTGTTAGTTCCATTTCAAAGCGTGTATCTGGCTTATCAGAACCGTAACGAGCCATTGCATCAGCGTAAGTCATACGAGGGAATGGTGCACTAATCTCTACACCTTTCGCATCCTTCATAACTTTCGTCATCATGCGCTCCATCATATCTAAAATTTCTTCTTGTGTTAAGAATGAAGCTTCAATATCGATTTGCGTAAATTCTGGCTGACGGTCCGCACGTAAATCTTCATCACGGAAACAGCGTGCTACTTGATAGTAACGCTCAAATCCGCCGACCATAAGAAGCTGTTTAAATAGCTGTGGAGATTGTGGTAATGCATAAAACTCACCATCATGTACACGACTTGGTACTAAATAATCACGAGCTCCTTCTGGCGTGCTCTTCGTTAAAATTGGTGTTTCCACTTCTAGGAACTCTTCTGTGTCTAAGAAGTTACGAATTGTTTTTGTTACGTCATGACGCATTTTGAATGTATTGAACATTACAGGACGACGTAAGTCTAAGTAACGATATTTTAAACGCACATCTTCTGATGCATCTGTATCATCAGCAATAATGATTGGCGTTGTTTTCGCTGCATTTAATACGTTTACTTTCGTTGCTTGTACTTCAATACGACCCGTTGCCATATTGTCATTAATTGCGCCTTCACCACGCTCAACAACTGTACCTTCTACGTGTAATACGTATTCGCTACGAATTGTTTCTGCTACTTCTAGCGCCTCTTTTGATGTTTCTGGGTTAAATACAACTTGTACGATACCTGTACGGTCACGTAAGTCGATAAAGATTAATCCACCTAAATCACGGCGTTTTTGTACCCAACCTTTTAATTGAACTGTTTGTCCAACTGCTTCTACTGTTACTTTTCCACATGCATGCGTTCTTTCAGCCACTGTAAGTTCCCCCTATATTAATTTCTCTGCTACGTATGAAGCAAATACATCTAATGCTACTTCTTCTTGTTCGCCTGTTGCCATATCTTTTAAGTTAATGATGCCTTTATCTAGCTCATCTTCCCCTAATACAGCTACAAATTTCGCTTTTAGACGATCTGCTGATTTAAATTGTGCCTTCATTTTGCGATCTAAATAATCTTTTTCAACTGATAATCCAGCTTTACGAAGATCAAATGCAACTTTTGCAGCATGGTCTTTTGCTTTTTCACCAAGCGCTACAACGTAACAATCAATGCTATGTTCGATTGGCAATTCAATGTTTTCAGCTTTTAGTGCCATAATTAAACGTTCAATACTCATCGCAAAACCGATACCTGGCATTTCTGGTCCACCGATTTCTTGTACAAGTCCGTTGTAACGTCCACCACCGCTTAATGTAGTAATAGCACCGAAACCTTCTGCCTCACTCATAATTTCAAATACAGTGTGTTGGTAGTAGTCTAAACCACGTACTAAGTTCGGATCTTTTTCAAATGGAACATCCATCATCGTTAATAGTTCTTGAACTTTTTCGTAGTATACTGCTGAATCTTCGTTTAAGTATTCTGTAATAGATGGTGCTGTTCCCATTAATTCATGGTTACGGTCCTTCTTACAATCTAAAATACGAAGAGGGTTCTTTTCTAAACGAGATTGACAGTCAGAACAGAATTCGCCGATACGTGGCTCGAAGTGTGCGATTAATGCATCACGGTGTGCTTGACGGCTTGCTGCATCACCTAAGCTGTTTAATACAACTTTAATATTTTTTAAGCCCATGCCGCGGTAAAACTCTACAGCAAGTGCAATTACTTCTGCATCAATTGCAGGATCGTTACTGCCGATTGCTTCAATACCAAATTGTACGAATTGACGATAGCGACCTGCTTGTGGTCTTTCGTAACGGAACATTTGGCCGATATAGTATAATTTCGTCGGTTGTGTTGCGTCACCGAACATTTTATTTTCAACGTAAGAACGTACAACAGGTGCAGTACCTTCTGGACGTAATGTTAAACTACGCTCTCCACGATCTTGGAATGAGTACATTTCTTTTTGCACGATATCTGTCGTATCACCAACACCACGTAAAAATAGCTCAGTGTGTTCAAAAATTGGTGTACGAATTTCTTTGTAATTGTAACGACGGCAAATTTCGCGTGCTTGCCCTTCGATATACTGCCATAACTCAACAGTACCTGGAAGAATATCTTGCGTTCCGCGTGGGATTTGAATAGACATATTCAGTTCCTCCTCAAATTGTTTTAATCTTAATAAAAATAAAAAAACTCCCGCCTCTACTGTTTGAACAGTAGGGACGAGAGTATTATACCCGTGGTGCCACCCTAATTGAAGCACGTATGCTTCCACTTTTTTAATAACGCTTAAATGTGCGTTCATCCCTACTAAGCGTATACGCCGTTCAAGTTGAAACCTCTAGAGTGTCATTCAATCAGTCATCATGTAGAAATGTTTTCAGCCTAAGACATTTCTTCTCTTTCCATGTGTGTCTCATTTACTCTTCTCTATCAAAGGTTATATTCATATGTAAATATAAAATTACTATACGTTTGTTCAGTAGGATTGTCAAGTGCTCTAAGAGCGTTCAATCTGCTTCTTTAGACGCTTTACATCTTGAAGAGAAATGCCAAACTCAGAAGCAAGCTCCATTGAAGTATTGTTTTGCTCTTTTGAAATAAAATCATGAAAATTCACGTTAAACAGTTGATTTGCACCATTTGTAACAGAATGCCCTTTTTCATTCATACGCATACGTATATCCCTCACATTCAATATGGATGTTTTACTTTTTATTGTTCCATATTGATTAGAGAGTTATACATAAACGAAAAAGCTATTGACTCAAAATAAACATTAGTATTGGATTTATAACAATGAGCTAGTCCACTTGCTAGCATATGATGCTTCAAATAATATAACGATACGATACAATACCTACCCCAATTACGAGAATTTCTAACATTACATGTAATACAACTTGCGCGGCCATTTCTTCTATAGGAAGTAAAGCATACATTAAATTACTTCTACACTCTGATTCAATATACGGACCAATGCCTCTGGATTAGTTTCCATTACCCAATGCCCACCAACTTCAATAGAAAAAACCTCCCATTTTCTATCTCTTGCTTTTTTTGCTGATTCTAAAAAGATAGACGTCATTGGCCAATGTTCTGGATTATCCTTTACTTCTACGTATATATGCGGTATACATTGTGCTTTAAAGTTTTTTATTTCAACCGATTGTGTAAAAGCCAACAATGGCATCGCTGATTTTCTCTCATCTATTGTATTTCTAGGAAGAACACGCCATCCCTCCCCGTATACTTTTACTTCTTCTATAAAATGCGCGGCCATTTCCGGTCCAGAAATATCCATAACAGAATCACCATCTTCCGGAAGCATTGCATCCACGTATACTAGCTCCTTAATGAACTCGGGAATTACTTCTGCCACCCCTGTAATTACCATACCAGAATAACTATGTCCTACCAAAATTACATCTTTTAGACCCTGATATTTAATAGTATTAACAATGTCTTGAATAAATGTCTTCAACCCTATATTAGGTTGCATAAGATGTGTTCGTTCCCCAAGTCCAGTTAATGTAGGAGTATATACACTATGACCCTCTTCCCTTAAAAGTTCAGCTAGTTTTTTCCAAACATAACCGCCATCCCATGCTCCATGAACGAGTACAAATGTTTCCATAAGTTTTACCTCCCATAATCCCCCGATTATATCGTTTATTTTCTTAACTATCATAACAATAATTAACAAAATATACCATTAAAAACCATAAAAGAAGAGAGGGGCTCATCCCCTCTCTTCTTGCAACACTATTTACTTTCCACAATTAAGGTAACCGGACCATCATTGATTAAAGAAACATCCATCATTGCTCCGAACTTCCCTGTTTCTACATGCAATCCTTGCTTACGTACTTCTTCATTAAAGAAATCATATAAACGCTCTGCATAGTCAGGTTTAGCTGCATCCATAAAGTTTGGACGTCTTCCCTTGCGGCAATCTCCGTATAATGTGAATTGCGAAATGGATAGAACTTGTCCTTCTACATCAAGTACAGAATGGTTCATCTTTCCGCTCTCATCTTCAAAAATACGTAAGTTCGCAATTTTTTCTGCAATGTAAGTTGCATCTTTTTCTGTATCTTCATGCGTAATGCCAACTAGTAATGTTAAACCGAACGGAATTTGTCCTACGATCTCACCGTCTACTGTGACAGACGCTTCTTTTGATCGTTGTAAAACAACTCTCATCTTTTCTACACTCCCTATTAATGCATCATGCGTCGTACTGCATAAATTTCTGGAACACGTTTAATGCGTTCTACTACTTTTTTCAAGTGCTGTAAGTTACGAATAGAGATTGACATATTAATTGTTGCCATCTTATTACGGTCACTTCTACCAGAAACTGCTGAAATGTACGTTTTCGTCTCTGTAACAGCTTGTAATACTTCGTTTAATAAACCACGGCGATCGTAACCTGAAATTTCAATATCAACGTTATACTCAATTTCTTTTTCAGGGCTACCTTCCCACTCTACTTCTAATAAACGTTCTATAGCTTCTTCTGTATGAACATTTACACAGTCACGGCGGTGAATCGATACGCCTCGGCCTTTCGTAATATACCCAACGATATCATCACCAGGTACTGGGTTACAGCATTTTGATAAACGAATTAATAAATTATCTGCACCACTTACTTTAACGCCAGAATCCCATTTTCGAATTTTCATCGGTTTACGAACTTCTTTAACTTCAACAATCTCTTCTTCTTCACGTTGCTTACGGAACTTGTCCGTTAGTCGCGTAACAATTTGCGATGCAGTGATACCATTATATCCAACTGCCGCAAACATATCTTCTTCATTTGCAAAGTTGAATTTTTCAGCAACTCGTTTTAAATTGTCAGGCGCTAACACTTCTTTCATCTCATACTCTAGGCTACGCACTTCTTTCTCAACAAGTTCACGGCCTTTTTCAATATTTTCATCTCTACGTTGTTTCTTAAAGAACTGACGTATTTTGTTTTTTGCATGAGATGTTTGAGCAAGTTTCACCCAATCTTGACTTGGTCCATACGAATGTTTCGATGTTAAAATCTCAATGATGTCACCTGTTTTTAATTTATAGTCAAGTGTCACCATTTTCCCGTTTACTTTTGCACCAATTGTTTTATTCCCAATCTCTGAATGCACACGATATGCAAAGTCAATTGGAACAGATCCAAGTGGTAATTCCATTACATCGCCTTTCGGTGTAAAGACGAATACCATGTCAGAGAATAAATCAATTTTTAACGACTCCATAAACTCTTCTGCATTAGAAGCTTCATTTTGCCATTCTAATATTTGACGGAACCATGTAAGTTTCTTCTCTAATGTACCTGTTGTTTCTGCTGTTTTTCCTTCTTTATACGCCCAGTGTGCCGCGATCCCGAATTCTGCAATCTCATGCATTTCTTTCGTACGAATTTGCACTTCAAGCGGATCACCTTTCGGTCCAATTACAGTCGTATGAAGAGATTGATATAGATTTGCTTTCGGCATTGCAATATAATCTTTAAAACGACCTGGCATCGGCTTCCAGCACGTATGAATAATTCCAAGTACTGCATAACAATCTTTAATACTATTTACAACGACACGTACAGCTAATAAATCGTAAATTTCATTGAATTGTTTATTTTGCAGTGCCATTTTACGATAAATACTGTAAATATGTTTTGGTCTTCCAGAAATTTCAGGTTGAATTGCAACTTCGTCTAATTTCTCACGAATACCAGTCATTACTTCGTCTAAATACTCTTCACGTTCTGCACGTTTACGCTTCATTAAATTTACAATACGATAATATTGCTGTGGATTTAAGTAGCGAAGTGACGTATCCTCTAGCTCCCATTTAATAGTACTAATTCCGAGTCTATGTGCTAAAGGCGCAAAGATTTCTAACGTTTCATTCGCAATGCGACGCTGCTTCTCTTGAGGCAAATGTTTCAATGTACGCATGTTATGAAGACGATCAGCTAGTTTAATTAAAATAACTCGAATATCTTGAGCCATTGCAATAAACATTTTGCGATGGTTTTCTGCTTGTTGTTGCTCATGAGATTTATATTTAATCTTTCCAAGCTTTGTCACACCATCAACAAGCATAGCAATTTCTTTATTAAATTCCCGTTCAATATCTTCTAATGTAATCTCTGTATCTTCTACTACATCATGTAAGAAACCTGCTGATACTGTAGCTGGATCCATGTGTAAATCAACTAAAATACCTGCAACTTGAATTGGATGAATAATGTATGGTTCACCCGATTTTCTGTATTGTTCGCTATGCGCATCGCGTGCATATTCATAGGCACGTGCTACTAGCTCAATATCTTCATCCACTAAATATTGACTTGCTTTCTCGAGTACCTGTTCAGCTGTTAGTACCTGCTCATTTGCCATCGAATCACCTTTTATTGAAAATTGACTTTATCTTTATTAAATAGAATAAATTATATTCTATCATTATAACCCAATGATTGTGAATTGTGAAAAGGAAAAGATTTTACTGACATTTCACCATAATTTTTTGTTCAATTATACAAAAGTACCCGCTCCTCTCCAAGAGATTCACGGGTACTTCTTATCACCGTAGTTTTACCTATATAGCGATTAGTATTTTTCTAATACTAATACATCGTAACCATCTAACATTTTACGACCATCTAAGTAAGTAAGTTCTACTAAGAATGCAATTCCTGCTACAACTCCGCCTAGCTCTTCAACTAGCTTAATTGTCGCTTCGATTGTTCCACCTGTAGCTAATAGATCATCTGTAATTAATACGCGTTGGCCTGGCTTAATTGCATCTTTATGGATTGTTAAAACATCTTTACCATATTCTTTACCGTAGTCAACTGTAATTACTTCACGTGGTAATTTTCCTAATTTACGAACTGGCGCAAATCCTACTTCTAATGCGTAAGAAACTGGGCAACCAATAATAAAGCCACGAGCTTCTGGACCTACTACAAGGTCGATGTCTCTCTCTTTTGCATACTCAACGATTGCATCTGTTGCTGCTTTGTATGCTTTACCGTCGTTCATTAACGGTGTAATGTCTTTAAACACAATACCTTCTTTTGGATAGTCCGGTACAATTGCGATATGTTGCTTGAAATCCATATTTCTGAATCCTCCTCAGATCTAAAAGGTTTGTAAATACAAATCCTTTACCCTAACTGTTCTACTTCTTTATGATTACGAATCGTTTCAAACCATGTATATAGTTGCTGATATGTGCTATAAACCAATTCTTTTTCTAATTGTAAGTGGTTCATTTTCTCACGATATGTGTTCGATTCAATTAAATCACGCTTTTGTTTTTTGTCTGCCATAAAAATGACGCCATCTTTTATTGTAACAAATTCTAACTCAAAAAACACCTGTGTCATGAAATTTACTGTATCTTTTGACCAACCTTTATGTTGACATAGTTGTTCTCCATATTGCCTTAAAGAAAATGGTGATTTTTGGCTCAAGAATGAATAGTACCATTTAAAGTGATCCCTCGTTGGAACAGTGCTAAATAAATGATTATTCTCTTGATAAAATAGCGTATAAATTCGCGACGGGAACCCAACTTTAAATAGATCTCGTAATTCATCTGTTCCTTTTGGTAAATCAAGTAACACGATGTATTGCTCATCTAACTCGGTTACTTCTGATGCATGCATCATATGCTCTTTATAGTCTTCTAAAGAAAATTTATTCAATACCTCTTTAGAAAAATACAACATCGTAATTTTTTCTTTCGGAAGTTCTGCTAAATTTGCTTCTACGTTACGCATACTACGCCAATCAAATAATTGCCATGCCTCTACAGCAATATCTTGCACCATTAATTGCGGCTTCTTAAAATTATTCCATTCATTGATAGACGCTTCTCCTATTACAGATACTTTTGCAACTGGAGAAATTTCTTTCGCATACGCACCAAAACCGAATCCAATTGTATCCAATGTTGCTTGTCCATCACGAAGAGACATCTTTAAATGAGAACCGTCTGATCCGATTGCACGAATACTTTCTAACTCCGCATCTTTCACTGCAATACGTGGCTTTGGATTTCCAACACCAAATGGCGCTAACTTTTGCATATCTTCAATTGCTGCAAGTGTTACGTCCTCCACTTTGCAAAAAGCATCGACAGCTGTAATTGGAATAAAATCTTCTTCCGTTAAAATTGTATCTGCCTGTTCATTTAAACGGCGGCGTAATTCATCTACATCATTCATATGTAGCGTCATTCCCGCTGCCATCGGATGTCCCCCGAAGTGTGGCAATAACTCTCTACAATCTGACAAGTTTGCAAACAAATCGAATCCTGCAATACTACGCGCTGAACCTTTTGCAGTTTCTTTTACAGGATCAATGCATAATACAATCGTTGGACGATAAAAACGTTCAACTAATTTAGAAGCAACAATTCCAATTACACCTGGATTCCATCCTTCTTTTGCAAGCACTAATACTTTATTGTCTTCAGGCGGGAAATTATTTTCCACCTCAGCGATAGCTTCTTCTGTAATTTGCTTTACAATATCTTTTCGCAGTTTGTTCAGTTCATCAATTTCTTCAGCCAGCTCTTTCGCTTCTTCCGGATCCTCTGATAATAAAAGATGTACAGCCGGCGTAGCATCTTCTAAACGTCCAACTGCATTAATACGAGGTGCGATTGAGAAGCCAATACTCTCTTCTGTAATTTCACTTTGCGAAACATTAGCTACTTTAAATAGCGCCTTTAGTCCAATATTTTTCGTCATGCGCATATGTTTTAAACCGCGCTTCACTAGCAATCTATTTTCACCGTGAAGTGATACTAAATCGGCTACTGTACCAATTACTGCAATTTCTAATAAATGTTCTGGTACACGGCCCAGTAGTGCATGCGCAACTTTAAACGCAACACCAACGCCCGCTAAATAGTGAAACGGATACACACCGCCATCTAATTTCGGATGAATAATCGCAAGTGCTTCTGGCAATTCTGGTGGCGGCTCATGGTGATCTGTAATAATAAGATCTATCCCAAGTTCCTTCGCTACTTTCGCTTCATGTACAGCTGCGATACCAGTATCAACAGTAATAATAAGTGAGAATCCCGCGCTATGCGCCCAACGGAATGCTTCTTCGTTTGGTCCATAACCTTCTGTAAAACGGTTTGGGATATAAAATTCTACGTCTGCACCTAATTCTTGTAAGGCAAGATATAATACAGTCGTACTACTTACTCCGTCCGCATCGTAGTCACCAAATATTAATATTTGCTCTCCATTTTGAATCGCCTTATTTACACGTTCTACCGTTCTATCCATTCCTTCTAATAAAAATGGATCATGAAATTCTTGATTTTCTGTATTTAAAAAATCTAAAATCTTATCTTCTGTATCTAATCCTCTACCGAGGAATAACGAAACGACAAGTGGTGATAATTGTAATTTACTTGCTAATTCACTCACTCGCTCGCCATTATATTCTTTTTCTTTCCAACGCGTCTTCGGTTGTAACACGAAATCACCCCTTAACCTGTTCATTATACAAGACAGATTAAGGGGTGACAATATCATGCAAACTACGATGCAATATCTAT
Organism: Bacillus paranthracis; assembly: GCF_001883995.1. Lineage (GTDB taxonomy): Bacteria > Bacillota > Bacilli > Bacillales > Bacillaceae_G > Bacillus_A > Bacillus_A paranthracis. Next base: position 667,638 of record NZ_MACE01000018.1, read on the forward strand.
ATACTAAAATGTTAATAATGTTTAATTTGGAGAATACGGATTTATATGTACAAACACATTTTGTACGTTATCTTGTTTCATAAGCGTTTCTTTCACATGCTTTCCAATGCGATGCCCTTCTTCTACAGTAATGTATGGATCTACAGAAACTTTAATATCAACAATAACATAATGACCATGTTCCCTTGCGTATAAAGAACCAATTTTTTTTACACCATCTATTTGAAGTACTGCTTCTCTAAGCGGAATAACATCTTCCTCATGAAGAACATGATCAAGCGTTGCATGAATTGCTTCTGCCCCAATACTCCATGCCATTTTTGCAACGAGAAGTGAAACAAATAATCCTGCAATTGGATCGGCATACACAAGCCAATCTAACCCGAACTTACCACCAATAATCGCTGCACAAATACCGATTAAAGCTGCAATTGAAGAAAACACATCTGAACGGTGCTCATATGCATTTGCAATAATTGCATCACTATTTACCCTTTTCCCTAATCGGAATTTATATTGAAACATTCCTTCTTTCACGATAATTGAAAGAACGACAGCAAAAATTGTAATCCCTTTCGGCGGTTCTAGTTCCTGTGAAAAAGCTTTTATGGACGAAATCGCTATCTCGATTCCCACAATAAATAATAATACTGCAACAATAATCGCTGAAATCGATTCCGCTTTACCATGACCATACGGATGATCTTCATCGGGCGGCTGCTTTGCTGCTCGTAACCCAAACAGTACAGCTAGCGAACCAATTACATCTGATGCAGAATGCACCGCATCTGCTAATAGCGCTTTACTGTTCCCAATATAACCAATTACCGCCTTTATAATCGCTAATATAATATTACCAACGATCCCGACAATAGCACCAAACTCGGCCTGTTTAAAACGTTCATCTTTTTCCATCATTAAAATCCCTTCTTTTCTTAACCTATCTTTTTATCCCACTTTAATGGGCAGTAAGACCCCTACCTCAAAATTCAGTGAAAGCAAAAAATTTAGGGGGGATCAACTGCCCATAAAAGTCCGATTGGTTCAACTAATAATCAGTGGGGGATGAAGAAAACCCCCACTGATTAAAGTTTCACTTTATTGTAACAAAAACAGCGATAACATCACCACTTTCTTCCATTTCATCATTTCAAAGTAACTATCTTATTGTATCCACAAACGAAAAAAGAGATGCCTCATAAAGAGACATCATCTTTTTTATACTTGCGGTTCAGATTCTACTTTCTCAACCTTTTTCTTGTTTTTGCCCTTTTTCAAACGACGGTTTTCAAGCATTAACCAAATTTGAGAAGCAACGAAAACAGAAGAATACGTACCTACAACTAGTCCAACAAGTAACGCAAACGAGAAGTTACGTAGTGACTCACTACCGAAGATAAGCAGTGCAATTACTGGGAATAACACTGTTAATACGGTGTTAATCGAACGACCAAGCGTTTGGCGAATACTTGCATTTACGATTTCTTCTAAGTCTTTTATATCGCGAACTCGTTTTTTCTGTTTGTATAATTCACGGTTTCTATCAAACGTAACAATTGAGTCATTAATAGAATAACCGATGATTGTTAACACGGCAGCGATAAACGTTAAGTCTACCTCCAATTGGAAAATACTAAATATAACAATCATAACGAATGCATCATGTAATAATGCAAGCACTGCAGATAATGCGTACGTAAATCGGAATCGAATACTTACGTATAAAATGATAACTGCAGAAGCAATTAATACTGCGATAAATGCATTTCTTGCAATTTCTTTACCAATTGTCGGCGAAACTGTACTTACGTTTGGATCTGTACCATATTTATCGTGGAAGAATGTTTTTGTTTTCGCAATTTCATCTTTTGATAGAACACCTAATGTACGAACTGCGAATCCCTTATTGTCATCTCCAGTCGGTACAATGTTTTCTTCCTTCACGTCAATGTTCAATTCTTTAAAATCTTTATGAACATCAGACACAGTAACTGATTGTTTTGATTGCAGGTCGATACGTGTACCACTCGCAAAGTCAATACCAAGATTCATTTTGAAAATTGGTAAAATAATTGCACCTGCAATTACAACTACAATCGAGAAGATAAGGAATTTATGACCGACATTTACAAAGTTAATACGATCAAATTTCGTTGGTGGATGTACTACACCTTTTGTTAACGGAATAATATCCTTTTGTTTCACACCAAAGTATCCTGGTTTTTTATCGAAGTAACGGCTCTTTACAAGTAAACTTAGTAAGAAACGAGTACCGAATACGTTCGTAATAAAACCGACTAAAATACTTACAATTAAACTTGTTGCGAATCCTTTTACAGAGCTATTACCGTAAACGAATAATACACCAGCTGCTGCAAGTGTTGTAATGTTCGCATCTAAAATTGTTGCTAATGAACGATGGTTACCAGCACGGAATGCTGACATCATTGACTTACCAATTTTCAGTTCTTCTTTTAGTCTCTCGTACGTAATAATATTCGCATCAACTGCGATACCTACCCCGAGCACTAACGCTGCAATACCTGGCAACGTCAGAACTGCATGCATCCAGTTAAAGACAAGTAATGTAACGAAAATGTATAAACCTAACATAATAACCGCTACAAGTCCTGGTAAACGGTAGAATACAAGCATAAATAAGAAAATAAGAGCGATACCAATCGCACTAGCGAAAATCGTTTGCTCTAACGCTTGTTGACCAAATTTCGCTCCAACAGATGTTGAATACATTTCTTTTAAATCAACCGGCAGTGCACCTGCGTTTAATAAAGATGAAAGTTGTTTTGCACTTTCAACAGTGAAGTTTCCACCTACGATAGATACTTCAGCTTGGTTAAATACTTGACTTACTGTTGCTGCTGATAAGAATTTCGGATTCGGTTTTGCAGATTCTGCTTTATACGAATCTTTTCCTTCTTCAAAATCAAGCCAAATTACCATTAAATTCGTTGGTGGTGGCATTTTTGAAATTTTCTCAGTTACTTCACGGAATTTTTCAGCGCTTTTTAGTGTAAGACCTACACTCGCACGGCCTTGCTCATCAAATGTTTGCTTCGCTCCGCCGCCTTTTAAATCCGTTCCATCCATAAGAAGATTGTCATCTACATCACGAAATGTTAATTTCGCTTGTGTTGATAACATTTCACGTGCTTTTTGCTGATCTTGTACACCAGCAAGCTGTACACGAATTCGATCTTGCCCTTCGATTTGAATGTTCGGCTCACTTACACCGAGAACATTGACACGATTTTCAAGAGCACCTACTGTACTTACAAGTACATCTCGATCGATTTTATCACCTTTTTTGGCTGGTTTTACTTCATACAGAATTTCAAAACCACCGCGAAGGTCTAGTCCTAGACTAATTCCTTTTGCTATGTCTTTTCCTGCCGCACCAATTACTCCACCGATTAATAAAACGATGAGGAAAAAGGCGGCAATTCTTGTACCACGCTTTGCCATATGTACCCTCTTTCCGCTACTAACACTTCAAATAAATCTTTTACGATTCACTTTTACACGTGTGCATACGCCTAGTTAGTAGACTTCCTTTCTATAATTTTGCTAGTTCCTCACCAGCTGTGTCGGTAAGTTTTTCACATTACCTACACTTTCATTATTTGTTTTCTCTCTTCACTACCTCCTTTATATATGATCTTAGACATAATTATTTCCTCATTATCAATACCTATCATTATACTGCAAAAGGAAGAACAAACCAATTGCAGTCGGTTATTTATTTTCATATTCATCAAATGACCAAAGCGGGGCTTGATATGCTTCAACAGTTAAATACGTCATATATTCATTAGCTGTTACTGTTAATACGTCATTAACTAATTCATACAATCTAACGTCACTGTCTATCTTCTTCCACTTTTTCACTTTAAGAAACTTCCAAATGTCATCATCTGTTACTCGGTCGTAGCCGAACATTTGGAACTCTTCTACTTTACTTTCTAAAACGACTTGTAACTGTCCGCGGTATGATTCTACCAAAGCCTCTCTATCTAACATATATAACATCTCCTTCTTATTTCAGCACGAAAAGTCGCTTTTAATCCCGCTCTAATGGACAGCAATAACTACTTTCAAGAGTACTCTCTTAAATGCTTGTCATTCTTGTCTCGTACGTGCATATAAATTATTGTAAATCATTCCACTGATTTTGAGAAGGTAGGAGAAGACCATGACGAGACAAAGCTTTTTAAAAGGCGCATTTATTTTAATGATAGCCGGCTTTATTACCAAAATTCTAGGATTTATTAATCGTATTGTAATGGCACGTATTTTAGGAGAAGAAGGCGTTGGCCTTTATATGATGGCCGTCCCTACATTTATTCTAGCAATTACATTAACACAAATCGGTCTTCCTGTCGCAATCGCAAAATTTGTAGCAGAAGCAGAAGCTGTGAATGATAAACAAAAGGTTAAAAAAATATTAACAGTATCATTAGCTGTTACATCTGTTATTAGTATCATTTTAACAATTGGAATTATGCTCCTCACACCTATTTTAGCAAAAACATTATTAACTGATGAACGAACGTACTATCCATTAATGGCCATTTTGCCTGTCGTTCCTGTTATTGCTGTTTCTTCTGTTTTACGTGGCTATTTCCAAGGGAAACAAAATATGAAACCTAGCGCTTACGCCCAAGTGATAGAACAAATTGTCCGCATTACCATTATCGCTATATGTATTCAATTATTTTTACCTTACGGCGTAGAATATGCTGCAGCTGGTGCTATGTTATCAGCCGTTCTCGGTGAAGTGGCATCGTTATTATTTTTACTCACTTTATTCCAGCGTGAAAAACATTTATCTATACGCTCTGGATTTTTCACTACTGTAAAGGAAAGCAAGGGGACATTTTATTCTCTTATGGATATTGCACTTCCAACTACAGGAAGTCGTTTAATCGGTTCCGTTTCCTATTTTTTTGAACCTATCGTCGTTATGCAAAGCTTAGCGATTGCCGGCGTTGCTGCCTCCGTCGCAACTCAGCAATACGGTATATTAAACGGGTATGCATTCCCGCTTCTTTCACTACCAGCCTTTATTACATACGCTCTTTCGACAGCACTCGTTCCATCTATTAGCGAGGCAATGGCAAAAAGACAACATAAATTAGTAGAACACCGCTTACAACAAGCTCTTCGAATCTCACTCATTACTGGCGGGTGGTCAGTCGTTATATTATACGTATTTGCTTCTCCTGTTTTAACTCTTATGTATGGGTCGGATAGTGCAACAGCGTTCATCCAGCTTCTTGCACCTTGCTTTTTATTTCATTATTTTCAAAGTCCACTTACCTCTGTCTTACAAGCTTTAAACTTAGCACGTGCGGCCATGATGAATACATTTATTGGTGCAATCGTGAAATTAATCGTTATTTTTGTACTAGCTTCAAGGCCAGAGTTTCAAATGATGGGGGTTGCCCTTGCAATTGCAGCAAATATCGTAACAGTAACATTTCTTCATTATGCTACTGTTTTAAAGAAAATTACATTTACCATTTACGCAAAAGACTATATTTTTGGCGGACTTGCCATCGGTATCGCAGGCTCCTTCGGTTTTTACCTTCATAAGTATATAGTTTTCTCTCATTCACTTGGCGTACAAACATTATGGGAAATCACTTTAACAACACTCGTTTATATTGTGCTCCTCTTCATTTTCAAGCTCATTCGAAAAGAAGAGTTAAGTCGTCTCCCTATCATTCGAAAACTTTCATTTTTGAAGTAAATAGGCTTACTATTCCATATAGTAAGCCTCTAGTTTTCTTTCAAATCAACAAAAAATTTTCCATTTTGAAAACTACAGTATAAAATTTGTGTTACATCGTTATAGCCTAAGTTTTTTAATTTTTCAACAAGCCACTCGTCTGTATGTTCAATCATTTGTAAATGATTCGATTGAATTTCTCCATCGATAATAAGGGGAAGAGTAAACTGCAATGCATCCTGCCCGCCTTTTTGTTTTTGAAAGACAGATAACTTCCCAGATGGTTCTAAAATAGCGTATTCTACATCCCTAATATCTCCGACTCCCTGCTCTCTTAATTGCATCATTAAATCATCTATATTATATCGCTGGTTTCTCATCTTTTTTCCATCAATTTTTCCAGCATTAATAATGATTGCTGGTTCTCCTTCTATTAAATGCCGAAATCGTTGAAACTTTAAAGAAATGACAGACAAAATGATCTGTATACACATAAGAAAGACCATCGGAACTAATTGATGCCAAAGTGATTTATCCGTATTTTCAATTGCGACTACAGCCATTTCACCAAGCATAATGAATACGACTAAATCTAATACACTTAATTCTCCTATCTCACGTTTACCCATAAGACGAAAAATAATTAAGATGATAATATACAACAGCATCGTCCGGCCAATTACTGATACCCATTCCATTTTTACATCTCCTTTTTACGTATAGACTCCCCTATAAAAAAGAAAATAGTCTAACTTAGGCAAAAGGAAAATATGCTTGTATTAAAAAGGGGGAATGTATAAATGGATGGAACGAAAAAATTATCAACTGCAATCGGCTTCGGTATCGTTATCCTATTAATTCTCGCAACAGTTACTAGCATGATTATGGCTCTTTTATTAAAATTTACAGATATGAATGAAGGAACATTAGCTGTTACTATTTTTATACTAGCACTTTTATCTATGCTTATATCTGGGTTTACTGCCGGCAAAAAAGCACAAGGGAAAGGTTGGCTAGTAGGCTTCTCAACAGGACTTACATTCACTATACTTGTTTTTCTAGTTAACTATTTAGGCTTCTCTCAAACTTTATCGAACTCGCAGTTACTTTACCAATTAGCATTAATGGGCGCGAGTACACTTGGTGGCATTTTCGGTGTAAATATGTCCAAACAAAATAACTAAAAAAAGGCCCTGCACATTTCATGCAGGGCCTTCCTCATTAGTTTTTCACAACTTCACGAATCGCATTACGATCGAAAGTTAAGTGTGAACCGCCAGATTTAATAACGATTTTCGTCTCATCTACTGATTCAATTGTACCGTGTAAACCACCGATTGTTACGATAGCATCACCTTTTTTTAACTCACTTTGCATTTGAGCAACTGCTTTTTGACGTTTTTGTTGCGGGCGAATTAATAAGAAATAGAAAATCGCAAACATCGCAACGATCATAACGATATTCATCATACCTGGATTCATCTTTTGTTCCTCCTTTTAAATTATGTATTAGAAGTTTTTAGCATTCGGTTTATTAAAGCCATACTGTTCAAAGAATTCTTCGCGGAAATCGCCAAGACGGTCTTCACGAATAGCTTGTCTCACCTGCTCCATTAAGTTTAACAGAAAATGAAGGTTGTGATAAGACGTTAAACGAATTCCGAACGTTTCATCACATTTCATTAAGTGACGAATGTACGCACGAGAGTAATTTTTACATGTATAGCAATCACAGTTTGGATCAAGCGGACCGAAATCTCTTGCGAATTTCGCATTTTTGACAACAAGGCGGCCTTCACTTGTCATACATGTACCATTTCGAGCGATACGAGTTGGAAGTACGCAGTCAAACATATCAATACCACGAATTGCACCATCGATTAACGAGTCAGGGGAACCTACTCCCATTAAGTAACGTGGCTTATTATCTGGAAGAAGCGGCGTTGTAAACTCAAGTACACGGTTCATAATATCTTTCGGCTCACCTACAGATAAACCACCTACCGCGTAACCAGGGAAGTCCATTGAAACAAGGTCTTTTGCACTTTGGCGACGAAGCTCTTCGAACTCCCCTCCCTGTACAATACCGAATAAACCTTGATCTTGTGGACGTTCATGTGCTTTTAAGCAACGCTCTGCCCAGCGGCTTGTACGCTCTACAGATTTCTTCATATATTCAAAAGTAGCTGGGAATGGTGGACACTCATCAAATGCCATCATAATATCTGAACCTAATGCATTTTGAATTTCCATCGCTTTTTCTGGTGATAAGAATAATTTATCTCCATTTAAGTGGTTACGGAAATGAACGCCTTCCTCTTCAATACGACGGAAGTCACTTAAACTGAATACTTGGAAACCACCAGAGTCCGTTAAGATTGCACGATCCCAGTTCATAAATTTATGCAAACCGCCTGCTTCACGAATGATTTCGTGACCTGGACGTAGCCATAAATGATACGTATTACTTAAAATAATGCCAGAATCCATTGCTTTTAATTCTTCTGGTGACATTGTCTTAACTGTTGCAAGCGTACCAACTGGCATAAATGTTGGTGTATCAAATGAACCGTGTGGCGTATGTACACGTCCTAAACGGGCACCTGTTTGTTTACAAGTTTTAATAAATTCATAACGAATTGCTGTCATAATTTACTCCTTTTATTTGTTTCCCATTTTAGCGTGAGAGGCAACGAACATTGCATCACCAAAGCTAAAGAAACGATATTTTTCTTTTACTGCTTCATTATAAGCATGAAGTACATTATCTCTGTTTGCAAATGCACTTACAAGCATAATTAATGTTGACTTCGGTAAATGGAAGTTTGTAATTAAACCATCAATTGCTTTAAATTCGTAACCTGGGTACATAAAAATGTCTGTCCAGCCAGAAGCAGCACAAAGCTTGCCGTCATGATCTGTCGCAATTGTTTCTAACGTACGAGTTGAAGTCGTACCTACCGTAATGATACGTCCACCATTCTCTTTTACACGGTTTAATAATGCCGCCGTCTCTTCAGACATATAGTAATATTCTGCGTGCATATGGTGTTCTTCAATCGTATCAGCAGAAACGGGTCTAAATGTTCCAAGCCCTACGTGAAGTGTAATAAATGCTAACTCAACGCCTTTTTGTTTTAACTTCTCCAGTAACTCTTCTGTAAAATGAAGTCCTGCAGTCGGCGCTGCTGCTGAACCGATTTCTTTCGCATATACTGTTTGATAGCGATCGCGATCTTCTAGCGTCTCTTTAATATATGGAGGAAGTGGCATTTCTCCAAGTTCATCTAAAATTTCATAGAAGATGCCGTCATATGAAAATTCAAGCTGACGTCCACCTTGATCTGCAGTTCCTGTGCAAGTTGCTTTTAATTTTCCTTCGCCAAAAGAGATAACAGTTCCTTCTTTTACACGTTTCGCTGGCTTAACAAGCGTCTCCCACTTATCGCCTTCTTCTTGTTTTAAAAGAAGTACTTCAATGTGTGCGCCTGTATCTTCTTTCACACCATGCAGACGAGCAGGCATTACTTTCGTTTCATTTAAAACTAAGCAATCCCCCTCATGTAAGTAAGAAAGAATGTCTGTAAAATGTTTATGCTCAATATCGCCTGTTTCACGGTCTAACACCATTAATCTTGATGTTTCACGCTCTTCTAATGGGACTTGTGCAATAAGTTCTTCTGGTAAATGAAAATCAAACAGATTAATATCCATAACTATATCCACCTATTTCTTATTTGAATCGATTTATTATATACATAATAAAAGATAATACAATACTTAACACAATACATGTAATGATAGGAAAATAAAAGGTAACGTTTCCTTTTTTCACAAAAATATCGCCTGGAAGTCTTCCAATGAACTTCCAAGCTAAGCCAACAACGATAAGTAAGATCCCTGCTGTAATAAGCAATTTTGGCATCTCCGTCATACTTTTGGCATCTCCATTCCGAAATGCTCATATGCAAGTGGCGTTACAATTCGCCCCCTTGGCGTTCGTTGTAAAAAGCCAATTTGTAATAAATACGGCTCATACACATCTTCAATCGTATGAGATTCTTCTCCAATCGTTGCCGAAACCGTTTCTAATCCAACTGGACCACCACGGAACTTCTCAATAATACCAAGCAATAATTTATGGTCAATATGATCTAGACCTAATTTATCTACTTGCAGTAGTTCTAACGCCATTTGTGTAATTTCCATCGTAACCGTTCCGTTACCCCGAACTTGTGCGAAATCTCGTACACGTCGTAATAAACGATTCGCAATACGAGGTGTACCACGAGCACGTCTTGCAATTTCTAGTGCAGCTAATGAATCAATTTCAACTTCAAATACTTCTCCTGTACGTTCCACAATCGCAGAAAGCTGATCTACTGTGTAATACTCTAATCTTGAAAGTACACCGAAACGGTCACGTAATGGCGCTGATAATGCTCCCGCACGCGTCGTTGCTCCAACTAATGTAAATGGCGGTAAATCTAAACGTACAGACCTTGCTGACGGTCCTTTTCCAATTACAATATCAAGGCAAAAATCTTCCATTGCAGGATATAGTACTTCTTCAATTGATCTATGCAAACGATGAATTTCATCAATAAATAATACATCCCCTGGCTGAAGTGCTGTTAAAACAGCCGCTAAATCACCTGGCCTTTCAATTGCCGGTCCTGAAGTTGTTCTAACATTTACGCCCATTTCATTGGCAATAATATTCGCAAGCGTCGTTTTACCAAGACCTGGTGGTCCATATAAAAGCACGTGATCTAGCGTCTCTTCACGCATTTTCGCCGCTTCAATAAACACCTCTAAATTATGTTTCGCTTTATCTTGGCCAATATACTGACGGAGCGTCTGTGGCCGTAATGAATATTCTAAATCCGCATCTTCATATGCTGATTCCCCTGAAAGGAGACGTTCGTCCATTATACTCACCTCTTACCATTTAGTAAAAGACTAAGTGCCTTTTTAATATACTGATCCGTCGTTAATGATTCTTTTAATAACTCTGGTACAACGCGAGAAACTTCTCGTTCCGCGTATCCAAGTGCGCGCAGAGCTTCCAACGCCTCATCAAGCTCAGCTGAAGAACCTTTCTTCTCATCAAAACGTTCTGTATCTGAGAATAAATCAACAAATGCATCTGGTACAACATCTGCTAGTTTTCCTTTTAAATCTAAAATCATTTGGCGCGCTGTTTTCTTCCCTACGCCCGGGAACTTCACTAAAAACTTCTCGTCCTCATGTTCAATCGCTTGAACGACCTGTCCTGTTTGACCAGAAGCTAAAATTGCAAGAGCGCCTTTTGGTCCAATACCAGACACGCCTAACAACTTTGTAAATAATAAACGCTCTTCACGTGTTTTAAACCCGTAAAGCGCCATAATATCTTCTCTCACATAATGATATGTATAGACACGGATTTCTTGCTTACTTCTTTGAAATACATACGGATTCGGTGTGAAAATTTGATAACCAATTCCATTATGATCAATTACGACATATTCCGGTCCTACATACTCCACGTAACCTGTAACATATTCAAACAAAATACGATCTCTCCCTCTTAAATCATGTATTCCATTTTAACATATTTAATGATAGAAAAGCGAGACTACCCCAACAAATGTTCTCTATTTGAAACTTCTGTTATTTTCCATTGACAGAAAGCATGAAGCACATTAATATACAGAAGTCGATAATGATTATCAATACTAATTAAAGGGGTTACATCAGGATGAAACGTAAGCTATTTATTTTATTTACTATTATGCTAGTTGTTCTTTCTATCGTTGGCTGTTCTTCTCAAAAAGAAGAATCAAAAGCAAAAGAACAACCGAAAACAAAAGTTGTAAAACACGCTAAAGGGGAAGCTACAATTCCAGTAAATCCAAAGAGAATTGTTGATTTATCGGGTTCAACAGAAGAATTATTACTTCTTGGACACAAACCTGTTGGTACAGCAAATACATATAAAGATAAAATCCAAAAGCATTTGACAGAAAAGCTAGACGGAGTAAAAGCAGTAGGTTGGTATTGGGCACCTAAAGTTGATTTAGAAGCTGTTACTGCTTTAAAACCAGACTTAATTATTTTGAACAATCGTCAATTAAAAATTTATGATCAACTAGAAAAAGTAGCACCGACAGTTGTTCTAGAAACAAACTTAGAAGACTGGCGCGGTAAGTTTAAAGAAGTAGGTAAACTATTTGACGAAGAAAAGAAAGCCGACAAATGGATTGCAGACTACGATAAAAAAGCCGACTCTTTATCTAAAAAGATTAAAGAGAAAACAAAAGATGAGAGCTTTATGTTCATCGCAGTTACACCACAAAACTTCCGTGTATACGGTAGCTTCGGGTACGGTGACATCATCTTTAACGACTTAAAACTTCCAGCAACAAAAGGTACAGATTTAAAACAAACGATGGCGCAAGTATCGCTAGAAGGTCTTGTTGCATTCCAACCTGACCAAATGTTTATTGTAAACTTTGGCGGTGAAGCTGATAAAGTTTACGAAGACTACAAAAACAGTGCCGTTTGGAAAGACAATAAAGCAGTAAAAAACAATCACGTATATGAAGTATCAAACGAAATCTTCAATACGAAAGCTTTCAATCCAATCGGAAAAGATATGCTAATCGATGAAATCGCAAAACAAATTTTAGATAAAAATAAATAAGAAAAAAAGCAGCTCACCATGAGCTGCTTTTTTTCTTATTTTGCACTGCATATTGTTTCATTTTTTCAATCGTCTTCACAAAACCTTCTTTTGATTTAATACGAATACCACGTTTCAATTTCGCACGCTCATAACTCTCAAGCTTTTTCATATCAATTTGAAAGAAGGAATGAATCGCATTATCGCTTTTCGGTACACCTTTGAAAATTTGTAATATTCCTTCCTCTGACACTCCAAAATAACCGCTCGTTTTTAATAACGGAGAAATATCGTCAACTTTCTTTTGTAATACGATTTGTACATCATCACGATCAACGAGCTGCCATTCTTTATATTGCTGTAAAAACTTTTCTAAGTCTGCTACTTTTTCTGTAAAGATTTCCTCACTTACTTCTCCATCAACATACATTCGCTCTAATAAAATTGTAACTTGAGGGTCTTTCTCTGTTACTTCTGGTACTGGCCCTTCCGCCTTCGCATTCGTTCCATAAACGAAACAAAACATCATAACGAAAGCTTGCATCGCAATCAGTATCCATTTCATTTCCGTTCACCTCTTTTAGGCAAGATCATACTTTCATTAGTAGTTTTTCCGGAAATGGGGGTTTTATCCCTAATTCATAGATTACTCACATCAAGAATTATAGAGTTCAATTATTCCTATTTATATTCTGACTTTTATTCAAATAAAAAAGGGAAGATTGGATTCCTCCACTCTTCCCATTACATTCATATAAAATGAAAGACGCCTGCAAAGCAGGCGTCTTGATGCGTTTACGGCGAGAGACCAGGCGACCACATTCGCGTGTTTAGCACTTAAGCATATCTCTCGTCTTACGTAAATTAGCTCATCGCTTTGCTAATATAACATTAATAAAGTATAAGTGCAACATGTTTATAAAAATATTTTATTTCCTCTTTCATCCAAACAAATTATATGTAAATTATAAATTGATAAATGCAATATATATGTTACAATTAATATAACAGCGAAATCATCATAAACAGGAGATGGATATTGTGAAAAAAATAAAAGATGAACGTCTCATTCTGCAAACATTAAAAAATATACGTATTGCCTTTCTTTTTCAATCACTTGGTATAATTGGAATTTTAGGCTATATCGGATTCACTGAAGGACTAGATCAAATTACGAAATCTCCATTATGGCTATTATTTATTCTTACGAGTATTGTGCTTAGTTATTTACAGTTAAGCGTTTCAATTGATGTAGAAGAAAGCAAAAAGGACATCCAATTAACTCCTTACTATAAACTTGTCTTTCGCTCCCTTATCGTTGGAATTATTATGGCTATTATTTATATTATTTTCAGTCCAGAAAGACCTCTCTTTGAAGCTATTTTAACAGGTGGCATTCTCTTCATTTGCTTTTTAGGTTCTTATTCCATTAGTTATTTTATTAAAAAGCGTCGTTTACAAGATGACGATGAATAAAGAGGAAGGGGTAGCCCTTCCTCTTTTGTTATCGCACTGTACCAGTTAAACCGTAACGAATGTCTCGGAACATATTCACTATGTCACGATTAAAATCGTTTGTAACTGTACCGTTACGCAAGCGTGTACTCATTGCATCGACACGAGTAAACATGTCATTTCTTACAGATACATATACGTTTCTGTTTCCAACTTCATTTGAAACCGCTTGACGAATTTCGTTCGCCATTGCCGTTTCATTTGTCACTGTGTTACGTGGTTTTACCGCAATCGCCACATCGTTTCCATATACAACTGTAGACACACGGTCTACGTTATTCATACGTTTCACACGATTTGTAATTCTTTCTGCAGTTTTACCATCATTGTTAATGTATGAATTGTTCATTGTAATATTACGTGTTGGATGCGGATTAGCAATTTGACCGTTGTAATTTACATCACGGTAATAGTTATATCCTGTATCGTTACGACCATTTCTATATGTTACATAGTCTGTATAACGATCGTTACGCGTCACATTATCACGATACTGGTGTGTATCATTATAAGATGTACGCTCGTAATTGTAGTTACGTCCATCCATTGCATTGTTTTTTGGTGTACCACATGCAGCTAATGCACTAGTAACTAACAAAGAAGCAGCAATCACTTTTACTTTCGTATTCAATACAAAAACCCCCTCTGTTAGAATGAACTTCTCTTCTGAAAAGCTCCCTCTTATGATGAGTAACAGAGAAGGTTTTTACACTGTTAATATTTCACTGGGGATTTTCTAACATTTGGTGTAAATCTTCCGTTTCCAGAACGAATCTACATACAAAAAAGGTGGGAATCATCCCACCTTTTTTAAACTTCTTCTTCATCCTCTTCTTCTGAAACTGGCTCCCCAAATACATTTGGTGGATCTGGTTGATAATACATCGTTCCTGGCTGTGGTGCATATGCGGATTGAGTTGGTTGATAATATAAAGGATTCGCGTATTGTGGCCCTCCAGGTTGCGGACTATATAGCCTACTCTCTCCTCCGCATCCACAATCTTCCTCTCCTTGCACGAGCGGCGGCATATTATTATCTATCGGCATCATATTTGGATTTGGCATAGACGTATATTGCGGTCCAAACGGTGCTCCTTGCTGATATGGCATTTGATATGGATTTTGTTGTTGATAATACGGATTCGGCGGCATCATAGGCTGTTGGTACGGCATTTGATATGGCATCATATTCGGTGGTTGATTGTTATCCATGATTGGCATCATATTTGGCATTTGATTGTTATCCATAATTGGCATCATATTCGGCATTTGGTTGTTATCCATTATCGGCATCATATTTGGCATTTGATTATTATCCATAATTGGCATTATATTTGGCGGTTGATTGTTATCCATGATTGGCATCATGTTTGGTGGTTGATTGTTATCCATGATTGGCATCATGTTTGGTGGTTGATTGTTATCCATGATCGGCATCATGTTTGGTGGCTGATTATTATCCATGATTGGCATGATGTTTGGTGGCTGATTGTTATCCATAATTGGCATTATATTTGGCACTTGAATATTTGGTGGTATTACTTGTGGAATCACTACATTTTCTTTCGATACATTTGGCGACACTATGTTTCCTACATTTTCTTTCTTTACTTGCGGTGATACTATGTTTCCTACGTTTTCTTTTTTTACTTGCGGTGATACTATATTTCCTACGTTTTCTTTCTTCACTTGCGGTGATACTATATTTCCTACGTTTTCTTTCTTCACTTGTGGTGATACGATATTCCCTACATTTTCTTTCTTTACTTGCGGTGATATTATATTATCTTTTTTCGTTTGCGGAGAAATAATGTTATTAGGTTTCATTTTAGTAATTTGAGGAGCAATTAACTCGCTTCCTTTTTTAATTACATCTGAAATTTTATATTCTTTTTTCGTTTTTATTGGTGGTTGCGGCGGCTGCGGTAACACATTTACCGAAAACTTCGTATTTTCTTTTTCCGCTGGTTTTTGTTTTTCTATAATAGGTGGTTTTTGAATCACTGACGGTTTTTCAACTGGTTTTTCTTTTTGAATTGGCTGTTCTTTTTGCACCTCTTTTTGCGGTTTCACCTGTATTTCCTTCTGTGGTTTTACCTGTACTTCTTTTTGTGGTTTCACTTGCATTTCCTTCTGTGGTTTTACTTGCACTTCTTTTTGTGATTTCACTTGCATTTCCTTCTGTGGTTTTACTTGCACTTCTTTTTGTGTTTGTTGCATGGCAGGCTCTTGTGTAATTGGTGCTGATTGATACGTAACTTCTTCCTCGTCTTCTATTCCAAGCGGCGTTGGCGTTGCTGCAAATTCTTTTTGTTGCACTTCTTTTACATATTGTTTTGGAGGTGCTGAACCTGCTCCAGCATGCTGTTTTACGTGTACACTGTTTGATGGTACTTTAATTTTCATACCTGGCATAATTAAATCTGGATTGCTAAGTTGTGTATTTGTTTTTTTCAACGTATCAAAATCCACTCCGTACTTTTTCGCAATTTTCCAAAGGGTATCCCCTTTTTGCACGATATGAATTTTCAAATTTTCCCCCTCCTGTATAACTTATCTATAAGTAACAAATCTCATGAAGTAACCCTTTCTAAATAACGTTAACCTCTTTTCACTTGTATCACTTCTTCGATTTTCGATATCATTAGAAGCGGAATAAGTATAAGATAATCGCAATGATTTCTTCAAAACAATGTATGCCCATTTTGTTCTCGTTATGATTATATGTACGAAAAAAAGCAACGGGAATCCGCTGCTTTACACACGCTCTAACATACGATTTAATGCAAGAACCGCTTCTTCAGTTACTTGTTTATCTACGCTAATGACGTTAATTTCTTCTCCTTTTTCTATCGTTTCAAGTGCCCATAATAAGTGCGGCAAATCAATTCGGTTCATCGTTAAACACGGACACATAAAGGGGTTAAGTGAAACAATTTCTTTATCTGGATGTTGTTGAATAATTCGGTTCACTAAATTCATTTCTGTACCAATCGCCCATTTACTTCCGGATGGAGCCGCTTCAATCATATCAATAATGTATTTCGTTGAACCTGCATAATCCGAAGCAGCTACAACTTCGTAGCAACATTCCGGATGTACAATAATATTCATGTCCGGATGATTTTTCCGTACGTTCTCAATGTTTTTCACTGTAAAGTTTTGATGAACTGAACAATGCCCTTTCCATAAAATCACTTGAATTTCTTCTATATCTCCATCGTACTCTAATGAATCAGTATGTGGATCCCATACTGCCATTTTATCTAACGGGATACCTAAATCGTACGCTGTATTTCTTCCTAAATGTTGATCCGGTAAAAAAACGAGACGCTCTTTTTGCGTAAACGCCCATGATACCATTTGTTTTGCATTAGAAGAAGTTACTGTTGCTCCGCCATTACGACCACAAAACGCTTTAATTGCAGCCGTAGAGTTCACATACGTTAACGGAATCATCGTATCTCCAAATAATTTTGTGAGCTCTTTCCACGCTCTTTCTGTTTGTTCTATATCTGCCATATCTGCCATCGAACACCCTGCACGCATATCTGGCAAAATAACAATTTGATCATCTGTCGTTAACATATCTGCTGTTTCTGCCATAAAGTGTACACCGCAAAATACAATATATTTCGCCTCTTTATTGCTCGCTGCAACTTGCGCAAGCTGAAGTGAATCTCCTGCTGCATCAGAAAATTGTACCACTTCATCTTTTTGGTAATGATGTCCTGGAATAAATAGCGTTTCCCCCATTTTTTCTTTAATTTCACGAACCCGCTTTTCCATATTTTCTGTTGACATCGTGTAATAACGCTCTGGTAACATCGTTTCAATCGGTTGTACTTTTTCTAAAATACTCATATTTCTTTCTCCCCCTCTAAGCCACTTTCCTTACGCCTCAATATTGAAACTAATATCAAGTGCTTTCACTGAATGTGTTAACGCTCCAAGTGAAATATAATCTACCCCTGTTTTTCCGTATTTCGATAAATCTTCAATGGTAATACCTCCTGAAGCTTCTGTAACAATGGCACTTGGTACAATCTTTGAAAACTCTCGAATCTCATCTGGCGTACGGTTATCAAACATAATAATATCCGCACCAGCAGCTACAGCCTCTCTCACTTGTTCCTCAGTTTCTGTTTCTACTTCTACTTTCACCATATGTCCTAATTTTTCTTTCACCGATGTAACAGCTTTCGTAATAGAACCAGCAAAAGCAATATGATTGTCTTTGATCATGACACCGTCATATAAGCCGAAACGGTGATTAAATCCGCCTCCGCATACAACTGCATACTTATCAAACATACGTAGCCCTGGCATCGTTTTTCGCGTATCACAAATGCGTGTATGGCTGCTATCTAAGGCACGAACAGCCTCGTATGTCATTGTCGCTATCCCACTCATACGCTGGATAACGTTTAATATAACGCGCTCTGCCGTTAATAACGATGCGATTGGTCCTTGGACAGTTGCAATTATTTCGCCTTTTTCTACAAGATCTCCATCTTTTTTATGAAGCTCCACTTTAATTCTCTCATCAATTAATTTAAACCCTTCTTCAATGACTAAACGTCCCGCAAAGACTCCTGTATCCTTTGCAAGAAACGTTCCTTTTGAAAGTAAATTATCTGGAAAAATAAGCTGAGATGTTACATCTCTTTCTCCTATATCTTCTAGAAAAAATCGATTTAATGCTTCTTTAACCTTTATCGTATTCATAAAGCCCCTCTTCCCCTCATTACACAAGTTGTAGTTTTCTTTTCACTCGAACGATTTCTTTGTTTACGCTATTTCTATGTGGGTAATCACTTCGATAATGGCCACCAATGCTTTCTTCTCTTTGCAAAGCTGATACGACGATAAGCTCACAAACTGTTAACATATTCATAAGCGTTATCTCTTCATTTGTAAGAACATCATGTTGTAATATCATATTTCGAACACCGTACTTACTAAGCCATCTCTTTGCATAAGATAAACTTTGCTCTGTTCGCACAATCCCAACATATTTCATCATGCATTCTTGTATTTCTTCTTTCGTCGGCAAATGATTCAGAACGATAAACTTCTTTTCCTTCTCAGCAAAGTTGTTCAATCTGTCTTTTGTCGCTTTCGTTAAAAGATGCTGTCCTATTCTTTTTCCAAACACAAGACCTTCTAATAATGAATTACTCGCTAATCTATTTGCTCCATGAACCCCATTACAAGCTACTTCACCGACTGCATATAAATTTGGAATAGACGTCTCCCCATCAATGTTTGTTTTCACGCCACCCATATGAAAATGAGCACCGGGTACGACTGGAATGCGTTTTTTAGTAATATCAACACCATTCTTTTTACACAATGCTGATACAGTTGGAAAACGTTCTTCGAAATTTTGAATAGACTCGATATTCAAATATACTTTTTCACCCGACAAAAGCTGTTCATGAATCGCTCTTGCCACTACATCACGCGGTGCGAGATCATGATCTGGATGTATATCCATCATAAAACGCTGCCCTTTTCCGTTTATAAGGACAGCTCCTTCACCGCGGACTGCTTCAGAGACGAGACCGCAGCATCGCCCGCCCGCATATAACATCGTTGGATGGAATTGTACAAATTCTAAATCTACAAGCTCCCCACCCGCGCGGTACACCATCGCAAGTCCATCACCCGTAATTGTTTTGTCATTAGAAGTAAAAGCATACAAACCACCAATCCCGCCTGAGGCTAACACCGTATAATCTGCATCATAACGCTTCAACTTCCCTTCACTATCTCGCGTTAAAACTCCAGCACATTTTTCGTTTTCTATAATAAAATCAAGCACCATTTCCTGTTCCACTACCGTAACATGCGGAACTACTTCTTGAATGAAATGCTCTAATAAATTCTTTCCTGTTGCATCGCCACCTGCATGTAAAATACGCCGCTTCCGATGTGCACCTTCTTTTCCAAGGTGAGGGCCCGTTTCATCTCCATCAAATTTCATTCCATTTTCAATGAGATAATTCATTTCTTTCGGCCCTTCTTCAACTAAATAACGAACCGCATCTTCATTGTTATAATGACATCCTGCTACTAACGTATCTTCAAAATGATCATTTGGATTGTCATATGTAGCTACGGCTGCGGCAATTCCACCTTGCGCTAAATATGTATTATTATTACGATTCGTTTTCTTTGTGATAATAATCACATTCTTTTCGTGACAAATCTCTTTTGCAACACGAAGTGCCGCAACGCCACTTCCAATAATTAAGACATCTGCACTTGGCATAATTGTTGCCTCCTACTTTACACTTTTCAACTGTCTTGACACCTATATTTACATAGTTTTAAAATAATGACAAGAGTTTTTTTATAATTCTTATTTTCACTACCATTTAAAAAAATAAAAGAAATGTAACTCTTACTAGAGAGAGGAACTTACATGATGATATATCTTGATTATGCAGCTACTACACCTATGAGCGCGGAAGCATTACAAACATATACGAAAGCAGCATCGCAATACTTCGGAAATGAACAAAGTTTACACGATATTGGAGGAACGGCCTCTTCTTTATTACAAGTTTGTAGAAAAACATTTGCCGAAATGATTGGCGGAAAGGAACAAGGGATATTCTTCACGAGCGGTGGGTCAGAATCGAACTACCTTGCGATTCAGTCCCTTCTCAATGCCCAAAATAAGAAGCATATTATTACGACACCTATGGAACATGCATCCATTCGAAGTTATTTTCAATCCTTACAATCAAAAGGGTATACAATTACTGAAATTCCTGTTGATAAAAATGGACTCATTCGTTTAATAGATTTAGAAGCATCTATTACAGAAGATACTGTTCTAGCAAGTATACAGCACGGAAACTCTGAAATCGGAACCGTTCAAAATATCGCAGAGATTGGGGCACTTTTAAAAAAATATAACGTTTTATTTCATTCAGATTGTGTACAAACCTTTGGTAAACTTCCTATCCATGTTTTTGAGATGGGGATTGATAGTCTTTCTGTTTCAGCACATAAGATATACGGACCGAAGGGTGTTGGCGCTTGCTATATCAATCCGCAAGTTCGCTGGGCACAAATATTTCCGGGAATCTCTCACGAAAGAGGTTTTCGTCCAGGTACAGTGAACGTTCCTGGCATCGCAGCTTTTTTAACAGCTGCTGAGAATATATTAAAAAATCAACAAGAAGAAAGTTTACGTTTTAAAGGGTTACGATCTTACTTTTTAGAGCAAATACGAACACTTCCGCTAAAAATTGAAGTAGAAGGTCATTCTACTTCTTGTTTACCACATATTATTGGGGTTACAATAAAAGGAATAGAAGGCCAATATACAATGCTAGAATGTAATCGCCGCGGTATTGCCATTTCTACCGGAAGTGCTTGCCAAGTTGGTAAACAAGAACCTTCGAAAACAATGCTTGCAATTGGAAAAACGTATGAAGAGGCAAAACAATATGTCCGCTTCTCTTTCGGACAACAAACAACGAAAGATCAAATTGATACTACTATTCATGCACTACACACAATTGGAAATCAATTTTATAGAGGTGTTAAATCATAATGAAACAAAATGAACAAAAAAAGATTTTAGGTGAAGAAAGACGACAGCTTATCCTTCAGTGGCTTCTCGCTGCAAATGAACCGTTATCCGGAAATGAGCTATCGAAAAAGACAAACGTAAGTAGACAAGTTATCGTGCAAGATATTTCCTTGCTTAAAGCACGAAACGAACCGATCATTGCGACTGCTCAAGGCTATTTATATTTAAAACCACAAGAAAAACAACAAGCTTTCGAACGCGTAATTGTATGCCAACATAAGCCAGCAGAAGTACGTCAAGAACTTACAATGCTTGTTGACCACGGCGTTACAATTAAAGATGTAAAAGTTGAGCATCCTGTATACGGTGACTTAACAGCATCTATCATGGTAAGCAATCGCTTTGATGTAGAGCAATATTTACAAAAAATCGAAAACACAAATGCTTCCTATCTATCGCAATTAACAGACGGTATTCACTTACATACTATTGAGGCAGATTCAAAAGAAAAATTAGATGCTGCTTGCGAGGCTTTAGATAAAGCAGGATTTCTCGTTTATTAATGTAAAGCACAGAGTTTTTATAATTCTCTGTGCTTTTTTAATGCTATAATATTGTAATCAATTGTAAAGGAGATCAAATATGAGAATTGAACTCGTTCACTTTAGCATTGGCAAACCGAAACAAATGAAATATGGCGAAGATAAAGAAATGATAACAGGTATATGTAAAGATTCTACGGAAGAAGCTTTTCTCTCAAAAGATGGCTTCCTTGGTGATGATGTAGCTGATTTAAAACACCATGGTGGACCTGATCGCGCTGTTTGCGTGTATCCACACGAGCATTACGCACTATGGGAAGAAGAATTCCAAACAACACTCCCCGCTTCTGCATTTGGCGAAAACATTACCGTAACAAATATGTTAGAGCGTGATGTTTGCATCGGAGATACATACAAATTAGGTGAAGCAATCATTCAGGTGACACAAGCAAGAGTACCTTGTAGCACAATTTCAAAACGTCTTGGCATCCCTGGCATACTGCCGCGCATTGTAGCAACTGGATTTACTGGCTATCTATGCCGCGTTCTTCAAGAAGGTACTGTACGTAAAGATTCAAAAATCACATTACTAAAACGTCAACCGATCAATGTTTCTGTCTTGTTCTCTAACGAAATTTATTTTCATAATAGAAAAGATAGAGATGGCATCGAAAAGATTCTTGCTGTTCCAGAACTAGCTGACGTTTGGCGTGGTCAATTAGAAGAGCGTCTTGCGAAGTTAAAATAAAGAATCCCACCATTTATAGGTGGGATTTTATTGATCTATCACACGGTATAACCTAACTCCCCCTTATAACCAATAAGAAGAATAACTCCCCAGCACCGTAACAGAAAAACCGAGTGCTTCAAGTTCCATCGTTACGCCTGGCAATAATACATCATCATATGCTTTATCGACATCAATCAAGAAAAAGTAATTTCCAAGACCCGTTTTCATCGGGCGCGATTCAATTTTTGATAAGTTTAATTTTCTCCATGCGAAAGCTGATAACACTTGATATAGTGCCCCTGCATAATCAGCAGGTAACGTTATCATAAGCGTCGTTTTCTCTCCGCGGTTTTCTCCATTATTTGAGAGTATAGCTTTCTTTTTCTTATGGAGCACTAGGAAACGTGTATGATTATTTTTATGTGTATGAATACTTCGTCTTACGATCGTTAATCCGTATTTCTCTGCAGCTGCTTCATTTGCAATGACAGCAATTTTTTCTTCAGGATGTTCTTTCACATATTGCGCAGCAGCACTTGTTGATGTCATATCTCGAGCAGTTATCCCTTTTAATTCTTCATTTAAAAACTTATGACATTGGGCAATAGCGTGTGGATGAGAATGCACTGCATATACTTCTTCCCACACTTCTGCATACTGCGGATGTACAAGTAAATGTTGCTGAATGGGCACTGTAATTTCTCCTACAATAGAAAGTGGTTGCTCATGTACAAGATAATCAACCGTTATATTCACTGAACCTTCTATGGCATTTTCTAGTGGTACCACTGCATAATCTACATTTCCATTTGCAGCTGCATCCATACAATCTGGGATCGTTCGATACGGTACATGCTCTGCTTCCGGAAAAAAACGACTCACCGCCATATTTGTAAATGTTGCTTCTGGTCCTAAATATCCTACTCGAATCATCGTCTTTTCCCCTCTTTTTCGTTTTCTTACTGTTATACCATACTTTTTTATATTCTTCTATGTAAATTTCGAATATTAAAAAAAGACTAGCATTTGCTAGTCTAAATGTTTCCTATATTCTCTTTGAGCAAAAAAGAAATAAACGATGCATGCAACAATATAAAATAGAATAAACAAGCCTACTTTTCGTAATGAACCATCCATAAAGATTGTATTATGAAATGTATATAACGCAACCGCACTATGCATACTTCCTACTATAATTGGCGCAAAAAATAGCATACACAATTGCCAGCGAGAAATCTTCCACACTTCTTCTTTCGTCATTCCAAGCTTAGAAAGCGCCCCGTACTGCTTTCGATCCGATGCAATATTATGAAACCATTTAAAGTATACGATACTACACGATGTAAGGAAAAATAATATACTAATGAATGAGCCTACAAATAGAGTAATATCGCCGCCCTTTTTCATAGTTACATAAAATTCCATATTACTTCGAAATGCATGATCTTTATCTTGTTTCATATGTTTCCGTAAATCTTCATTTAATTCTTTCGTATTTTCGATACTTGGTAATGTATAGCCTATATATATCATTTTTTCAGAATCAGGAACCTGATTTGCTATACTGTCAAAGTCTTTATCATTCATGACGAAGAACAGACCGTTAATGTGCGAAGGATGATAGTTAAATTGGACCCCTTCCTTTTGACCGTTAAATACGAAGGAATAAGTTTGATTCATTACTTGTAGTTGAATCTCTTTTTGATCATATACATTCGGATGATTGTATTTATTATAATAAACAAGTGTGACTGTTCCTTTTTTAGGATGATACGTTTTCTGTTTTTGTTTTCTCGCCTCTTGATTGTATTCACTTTGTTTAATGAGTGGCGCTACTTCTGTTTCTCCCTTATTGGTCTGAAAAGATGCATACACTCCAACAAAACTCATAGATTGAAAGTCATCATATCTATATTGGTGCAGTAATTGTTCAACCGTACCTTCCTCAAAGACTTCATGGGTAGAAACACCTTTTTCTATGTATGAAAATGAGTGTGCGCCCCCATCTCGCCACATATCTTGCATGCTAGAAAAATATAAAAACACCGTACCTGTTGCTGTAACTACAAACGTCGTTGCCATAGACATCAGAAAGAAAAAGCGACCATTTTCCTTCATTCGATGTGACAATTGATTCACTATAAATAAATACGGATATGTATACATAATCTTTTTATTTCGTTTTATTATTTCTAATATTTGAGCAGTGCCGTGTGTAAAAGAAAAATACGTTCCGAAAGAGACAAGTATAGACACAGGGAAAAAATAGACCGCTATCGTTAGTATGGTCGCTTGTAACGCTAACGTATATCCTATACCTAAACAAATAAATCCAAATATACAAAGCCACATTGATGTTTTCTTCTCTTTTTTATCTGCTCGAAATTCTTTCAATAACCGAATGATTTTTATATTCCATATACGTAAAGCACTTATAAATGATAAGACAACAAATACGACCATATACGCAATAAATGTTCCCCCAATTGCTCTCAAGTCAAATATGACAGGGAGTTCTTTCGGAAGCCCCAGTAACATACTAAACACCATAAAGAAGAGCTTTAAAAAAATCATGCCAAGCCCAATACCAAAAATATTAGCAAATACCCCGATCAACATTTGCTCGGTCATAATTACGCCAATTACGTTAGATTTCGTTGCTCCCATTAACATATATAATCCTAATTCTTTCTTACGTGCCTCTATGAAAATAGAAGTAGAATACAAAATAAATATGACGAAAAAAGAAATGATAATAACATTACATATGATCAGTCCCCAGCGTACGTTTTGATACCACATCGTCTCTTGCATATACGGATGTACAATGACGGACATGTATGCAAAAGACGCAAATATCGCAAAACAACTACTTAAGAAAAATACTTTATAATTACGCCAATTTCCTTTTATATTTTGCAGCGCTAGTTGCCGAATGTTCATCTATCGTCCTCCTGTAACTTACTACATAGGCAAAAAGCTAGAGGTTCCCCTAGCTTTTTACGTGTTTTAAATATCCTCTTTGCGCGATCATAAAGTAAATCGCAGAAGCTAAAATGTATGCTCCAATTACAAGCGCACCTGATTTCCATAAATCGAGATAAAGCATTTTTCCTAACGTATGAAGAGCAAATCCACTATGAATAGCGCCGATGACAATTGGGATAAAGAAGATAACGCCCATTTGTCGAATTGCAATTTTACGAATTTCTTTATCTGTCATACCGATTCTCTTTAACGATTTAAATTGAATACGATCTTGTTCTTTATCGTTAAACCATTTAAAGTATGTCATACTACAAGCGAAGAAGAAGAATAGTACAGCTACGAAGAAACCGATGAACATTGTAATTGCACCACCTTCTCTTATAGCCTTATACGCAAACACTGAATTTCTCAATTCCCCTTGCTTTTCTGGTGCAATTTCCTTTTTCAAATCTAGCACAAGATCTTCGGTACTTTTCCAATCTTCAATATAATAACCATAATATTTCGTCTTTTCTTCATCTGGTACAAGCTTTGCATATTTCTCAAAGTCTTGATCATTCACAATAAGATATTCGCTATCGTTAAAAACAGAATATGACGTTGGCTCGTTTAATTGAACAGACTGCTTTTGTCCGTTAATCTTAAATTCATACGGTTTCGTACGATCTATTTTCATAAGTTCATTTGCTGCATCAACCATAACCATCGTCGCGCTACCTGGTGCATTATGAACCTCTGTAATTTGCTCTTTCTTTTGTTTACGCACTTCCGCGTTATATTCTTTTTCTGAAATAATCGCCATTGGTACTTCACGTTCACTGTTAAACAACATTATTTTCTGTGTTGCAGGTAGTTTTACATAGGTTACTTTTCGTGCATCTTCAAACCCATTTCTTTTTACAATCTCTTGTACTTTTTCTTCATTAATAAGGCTATGCGTATTTAATCCCTTTTCCTCATATGAAATAGCATGTGGCGTAAGCTCTATCGTTTTCGCACTCATATTTTCAAAATATACGTACAGTGTACCTACTGCTGAAGATACTACCGCCGTAATGATAGAAATTACAAATAAAAAACGAGCATTATCCTTCATTTTATAAATAAGATTGCTAAGTACGAACATATTTGGGTATGTATAAAAAGATTGTTTTCGTTTTTGCAATGCTTTTAATACAACTGTACTTCCTTGTGTAAATAGTAAATACGTTCCGCCAATGGTCAATCCTACAATTGGTAAGAAATATATAATAAAATTCATAATGGTTACTTGGAAACAAAGAACATATGCAGCAATAATACATCCTATACCAACTATACATAACCATGTAAATGCAAAAGGCTCTACTTTTTGTTTTCTTGCTTCTCTTAATAAATCAATAATTTGCAAGCGCCCTACTGTCCAAACACTAAACAATGATAGGATTAAAAAGAGAATAAAGTACACACCAGCTGTAATAAGAACTGCTTTACTATTCCATACGAGCGGTAGTGTTTTATCAATTTTTAGTAATACACTCAGTGCTTGGAAAAATAGTTTTGAGCAAAGCATTCCGACCCCAATACCAACTACAATTGCAATACTACCTAACATCAGTTGCTCTAATATAATCATTCGGCCGAGCTGCGATTTCGTTCCGCCTATTAATGTTAGTAGACCAAACTCTTTTTTTCTTGCTCGTAAAAACGTTGAATTTGCATATAAAATAAAGAGTGCCGAGAAGATGACGACAATATAATTCATCGATTCTAACCCTTTTGAAATCATCTCCCTCATACTAATATTACCGCCTACAACATCTGGATGATAAATGAAGGAAGCATACATGAAAAATACGACTATCGATAAACAACTACTTATAAGAAACGCTTTATAATTACGCCAATTTCCTTTTACATTATTAAGCGCGAGCTGGCGAAAGTTCATGATATTCCCCTCCTAGCATCGCAAGTACGTCCAGAATTTCTTGGAAAAAGGCTTGTTTCGTTCTTCCCTTATGTATTTCTGAGAAAATCTCTCCATCACGTATGAAAAGAATACGTTCGCAATAACTCGCCGCTACTGGATCATGCGTTACCATTGCAATTGTTACTTTCTTTTGTTCATGCAAATCTTGCAACGCGCTCATTAATGATTTTGCCGACTTAGAATCTAAGTTTCCAGTTGGCTCATCTGCTAAAATTAGCGTCGGTTCATGAATAATCGCTCTCGCAGCTGCTGCACGTTGTTGTTGGCCACCGGATACTTCATATACCTTTTTATTTAAAATGCCCTCGATATTTAAAAACTTTGCAATCTCAAGCACTTTTGCATCGATTTCATTTACAGATTTCTTCGCCATTACAAGTGGTAAAATGATATTTTCTTTAATCGATAACGTATCAAGTAAGTTAAAATCTTGGAAAATGAATCCTAAATGTGTACGGCGAAACTCCGCCAATTTTGCAGCACGCATTTGATTAATTTCTTCCCCATTTACAAGCACATGACCTGAAGTTTGCTTATCAATTGTTGCTAATAAATTTAAAAGCGTTGTTTTTCCGCTCCCTGAAGGACCCATAATCCCTACAAATTCGCCTTCTTCTATTTTAAAATTTATATCATTTAAAGCAGTCGTTGCTACTGAACCTTTCGATTGGTACACCTTCGTTAATCCTTTTACTTCAAGAACACTCATTTCTAATCCCCCTATGTGTTTTCTTCTTACATTTACTATAAGAAAAATAAGAAAAAGAAACGAGTGATTTCCCTTACAAAACGTTTTGTTATCTTACAGTTTTGTCATTTTTCTCATTAATGTATGATATTCTTCATCTTTTGCAAATTGGAACGTGAATGTTGTCCCTTCCCCTTCAGCCGATTGCACATACATACCGTGATGTAAATTATCACAAATTTCCTTCGTAATATATAAACCCATTCCAGTCGCTTCTCTCGTTTTCCGGCCATTTACCCCTGTAAAGAATGGATCAAATATACGCTTTACATCTTGCTCTGGAATACCGATTCCATTGTCCTTAATATGTAATAACACCTTTTGATCTTTCTCTTCAATTTGAAATTGAATTTCCTTTTTCTCTGCTTCCGAAATTTTTGTATACTTAATTGCATTTACAACAATTTGTCCTATAGCAATACTGAGCCATTTTCTATCAGAGGCAACCATACAAGTATCTTCCTCAAACATCACTTTCGGAAATACAGACGATTGAATGAAGGACTTTCTATTTTCATTAATAATACCTCTAATAATATCTATCACATTTACTACTTCTACTTTATAATCTTTCGCAAACTGCTCTAACCTTGCCATATGTAACGCTAAATCTAAACCATTTAGTATGCGATTATTTTCTTCACGAATACTTTCAACTGTTGCCCTTGCTTCACGATGCTCTTTACCAAACTTCTGTAATAGTAACTCAATAACAGATACCGGTGTTTTCATTTGATGAATCCATTGGTTCATAAATATCATTTGCTGTTGTTCTTTTGCATGTTGTTTATGAACTTCATTCATATATTGCTGTCTTAATAGCGTAAACGATTCAACGACCATCTCTTGCTCTGCCGTATAAGAAGTATCAATAAGTAAGGAATCATGTAATGTATTTCCGCCAGTAACATACTTTTTAATCCTCTTTAAAAACACACTCCGTTTTCGGTAATCGTAAATGAGATATACAGTAAAAACAACTGTCCCTAATAAAAGTCCGTATAACCACGTATTCCAATCAATAGATCGCTTTTCTAAAAGACTTTGCAACTGCAAAACGAGCCCAAATAAACAGAGGCTAACAATGTAAGAAAGAATTAAAGAAAAGCGGTCCATGAGGTAATCTTTAACCTTCATGGCCTTCTCCCCACTCTGTAAGAAGCGCATAACCGTATCCACGTTTCGTTACAATTGCATTTTTAATGCCTAGCTCCTCTAGTTTCTTTCTTACACGTTTTACATTTACGGTTAATGTATTATCATCAACAAAAGCTACCTCATCCCAGAGGGCTTCTAACAATTCTTCGCGCGTTACATATTGATCTGCTTGTTTCATTAAACACTCTAATAAGTAAAATTCATTTTTTGTCAGTTCTGTTTGTTGCCCTTGCCACTCAACAACGTGCTGAGATGGGAATAACAACAGTCCATTTACACCTAAACAATCGCTTTCTGCCGCAGAAGCATATTCACCATACCCACGACGAAGTGCACTTTTTACCTTAGCCATTACAATGTCTAAATGGAATGGCTTCGTAATGTAATCATCTCCGCCATTTTCAATTGCCATTACTTGATCCATTTCCCCCGTTCTTGCAGAAACAAAAATAATTGGTGCATTCGATACAGTGCGGATTTGACGACACCAATAGAAACCATCAAAATACGGTAAATTAATATCAAGTAACACGAGATGTGGATTTACTTTTACAAACTCATCTTTTATATGTCGTAAATCACTTGCTCGAAATGACTGATAGCCATACCTTTCTAAATGCTCCTCTAATATCCCCGCGATTTTTTCATCGTCTTCTACAATTAATATTTTATACATGTTCACTTTCTCCCCATAAAAAGTTCTTATAAAACCACTTCTTTTTCTATTATAAATTGAAAATTTAATTAGTGGGGATTTTTTCCTGTATAAATCAGACTTTTACGATATAAAAAAAGACTGCCATATTTCGGCAGTCTTAGTCGATAAATTCAAATTCATATTCAAGAATTTTTACAATATCTCCGTCTTTTGCACCACGTGCACGAAGCGCTTCATCAATACCCATTCCGCGCATTTGGCGAGCGAAACGACGTACAGATTCATCACGTGAGAAGTCTGTCATCTTGAATGTTTTCTCGATATCGTAACCAGAGATAACAAACGTGCCATCACTTTCACGTGTAATGTCAAATTTAACACCTTCAGTCTCAAGTTTGTACATTACACTTGTATCAGACTCATCCGCAACTTCATGTATTGGGAATTCAGGTGTTGTTTCTAATAAGTTCGCTACTTCAAATAGTAAATCACGAACACCTTGTTTCGTTACAGCTGAGATTGGGAAGATTTTTACTTCGTCTCCCACTTTCTCTTTAAATGCTTGTAAGTTTTCTTCTGCATCTGGCATATCCATTTTGTTTGCAACAACAACTTGTGGACGCTCCGTTAAGCGAAGATTGTATTCTTTTAATTCATTATTAATCGTTACGTAATCTTCATATGGATCACGGCCTTCTAAACCAGACATATCAATTACATGCACGATTACACGTGTACGCTCAATATGACGCAGGAATTGATGACCAAGTCCAACGCCGGCATGTGCGCCTTCAATTAGTCCAGGAAGGTCAGCCATAACGAAGCTGCGGTTATCACCTGTTTCAACAACACCAAGGTTTGGAACGATTGTTGTAAAGTGATACTCTGCAATTTTCGGACGTGCTGATGATACGACAGATAATAATGTAGATTTACCTACACTTGGGAATCCAACAAGTCCAACGTCTGCTAGTACTTTAAGTTCTAGAATGACATCACGTTCTTGACCTGGTTCCCCATTCTCAGCAATTTCTGGCGCTGGGTTCGTAGCTGTTGCGAAACGTGAGTTACCACGGCCACCGCGGCCACCTTTTGCAATTACAGCTGTTTGTCCATGTGTTACTAAATCCGCAAGAATTTGACCTGTTTTTTCATCTTTTACTACCGTTCCTGGCGGAACTTTAACGATTAAATCTTCAGCTTTACGACCGTGCTGCCCTTTACTCATTCCGTGCTGACCACGATCAGCTTTGAAATGACGTTGGTAGCGGAAGTCCATTAATGTACGTAAGCCTTCTTCAACAACGAAAACAACATCTGCACCTTTACCACCGTCGCCACCTGCTGGACCACCTTTTGGAACATACTTCTCACGACGATACGCAACCATTCCGTTACCACCGTCGCCGCCTTTTACATATATCTTGACCTGATCTACAAACATTATTTCACCACACTTTTTTCAATTGGTTGTAATATAACTAAGACTTCTTCGTCTCTTACTGTATAAGAAATGGAATACCATTTATTGTTTTGGTTCGCAAGCCAATTCTGTAGTTCTTCTACACTCGTTAGCTTACCACGAAAATCAAAAAAGAAACGAGCATTCTCCGCGTCACATTCAATTGTGATACAAACATAATTTTCAACATATACGTCTAAACTATGCTGAAGCATTGAGAAAAATTGATTCGTCCATGTACATACAGTCTCATCTAAGTGAGATAAGTTATGTAAATTCCCTAATACTTCGTACTCCAATAAGCACGGCTGCTGTTTCCAATTATATGTTAAAATCCACTCTGAAAATAAAGGCATTGATAGCCCCATCAGATTGGATTCTTGTCTCGCTTCTTGGACAAAACGATCGATGAGACTATGAATTTCTTCCACTTTTCCAAGGGAAAGGTTTCCTTTCACCATCTGCATACGATTGAGCCAATCATGTCTTGAATGGCGCAATGCATCTATAATTGTCCATTTTTTATTCATTTAGATACTCCTTAATATAGAAAAACTCTAACCTGCACTCAGGTTAGAGTTTTCCGTGAGTTCTTATGCTTCTTGAGCAACAGGATATACGCTCACTTGTTTGCGGTCACGGCCAAGACGCTCGAAGCGTACTACGCCGTCAACTTTCGCGTATAAAGTGTCATCGCCACCACGACCAACGTTAACACCTGGATAAATTTTTGTACCGCGTTGACGGTAAAGAATTGAACCACCTGTAACCGTTTGACCATCTGCGCGTTTAGCACCAAGACGTTTTGACTGAGAGTCACGACCGTTCTTTGTACTACCTACACCTTTCTTAGATGCGAAAAACTGAAGATCTAATCTTAACATACGTTACACCTCCTGCACTTTTTCTATTAAACGGATATACTTTCCGTAATCAAGTTCGATCGTCTTAAGCGAAACAACCAATCCTTCTAAAAGTATCTGTGCTTTTTCTGCTGTATGAACGTCTAAATCATTAGGCAATTCATACGTTAAGAATCCACCATCACTTCCGAGTTCAATAGTTGCCTGCACATTACAAAGTTCTTCCACAGCATTTATGGAACCAAACACAACCGCTGTAGTTCCAGCACAGACAAGATCTTGTCCATGTGGCGCATAATCGGCATGTCCAGTCATTTTAAATGATTGGATACTTCCTAATTTCGTGCGACTTATCGTAATTTTAATCATGTTAACCAGAATTAAGCGTTGATAGCTTCAACAACTAGCTTAGTGTAAGGTTGACGATGACCTTGTTTCTTACGATTGTTCTTTTTCGCTTTGTATTTGAAAACGATGATTTTCTTAGCGCGACCGTGTTTTTCAACTTTCGCAGTAACTGTTGCACCTTCTACAACTGGGCTACCAACTTTCACGTTTTCGCCACCAACGAAAAGAACTTTGTCAAAAGTAACAGTTTCACCAGCTTCAACATCTAATTTTTCAATGTAGATTTCTTGACCAGCTTCAACTTTGATTTGTTTTCCACCTGTTTCGATAATTGCGTACATACTTGCACCTCCTCTTAATTACTAAGACTCGCCAAAAACGAGGTAGACATAAATGCCTTTAAGGAACCTGTCTTGTGCGGTTGTAGCATATAGCCGTTTAGGTGCTATAAACTATAACATAAAGATGTTATCATGAATCATAGACTATTGTCAATGAAAGTTCTAATAACTATTTTTTCCGTTCTATAATTTCTTTTTTACTTCCAAAACGGATAATAGCGTACTTTTCGATCATATCATCTTTGAAATAAATTTCAAATGGAATATTTTTTTGTAATTCTTTTTGCAAAAATTGTTTTTGTAATTCTTTAGGTGCAGAGATTAATACTGCCTCATCTTCTATATTGCCATATGTAATTAGCTCTCTCTCTAGCTCATACGCAATCGTTTCATATGACATGACATAACCCGTCGCTTTGCACGGTGCACACTCTTCAAGTAATACGTCACGTAAAGAATGTTTTTTACGTTTACGTGTCATCTCTAAAATCCCTAACTCTGTGAACCCGAGCACTCTTGTATATGTGCGATCATTTTGCATAGCAGCGATGAGACATTCTCTTATCTTTTCTTTATCTTCTCTTCTTTTCATATTAATAAAGTCAATTAATATCATACCACCAATATCACGGAGTCTTAATTGACGCGCTATCTCTTCAGCTGCTACTTCATTTGTACGAAGGACTGTATCTTGTAAATTCTGTTTTCCAGTAAACTTACCCGTATTCACATCAATTACAGTCATCGTCTCCATTTGTTCCACAATTAAATAAGCACCATTTGGGAGCCAAACAATTTTTTGAAGTGCTTTCTCAATCTCACGCTCTATGCCAAAATGGTTAAATATTGAAGACTTTTCATTATAAAAAGATATTTTTTCTTTGCCGACTTTTTCTTCTAATTCTTTTACTATACTTCTTGTATCTACAACTACTTTTTCAATCGTTTCAATTGGATTCTCTTGAAATACACGATCTAAAAAGGTTGCTGGTCGATGGACTAGTAACGGTGCCTTTCCTTGGCCCTCTTTTCTTTTTAACTCTTCATATAACTGCTGTAACCTTTGCATTTCAGCTTGTATTTCTTCAATTTCTCCTTTTTCAGAAGCTGAGCGGAAAATATAACCTCCTTTCCCTTCTACTTCAATTTGGAGTAATTGTTGCCTTCTTTTATTGTTTTTTATTTTCCGAGAAACCGCACGCATTTCATCATATGGCATATAAACGACATATTTCCCGGTAAATTCTATATTTGCTGTCAATTTTGGCCCTTTCGTATCAATTGCCTCTTTTACAACTTGTACGAGTACCGCTTTTCCTTCATGTATATGATAAGAAGATGGTACATCATCGTACGAGAGATAAGCATGTTTTTCTAAACCTATATTTACAAAAGCTGCATTCATTCCAGCAATCGTTCTTACGATACGTCCAACATAAATATGCCCAACAATCTCTTGTTCTTCATTTCGTTTCCATAAAAACTCAACAATTTTCTTCTTCTCTTCAATTGCAACGCGTTTTTCCGATCCAGCGTAGTTTATATATAACGTTTTCAAAATACTTTCCTCACTTTATAATCTTCTTTGCTTTTACAATAATAAAAGGTTAGTGCTAACGTCAACACTAACCGATTAATTCTTCAACAGATGAAGTTGTTCGTTTTTCAGTAAAATACGCATAAAGCAATTCATTTTCATCCAATGTGTAATGTTCTTTATATTTTCCGCGGACGATAATAGAATGCTTATAGCCTCTACGAAATTTTGTGAATATCTTATATAAATGATCTTCTGATTGCACCTCAATCGGTGCAATCTTTTCAATTCCTCTTTTGTTCCCATAATAACGTTCTAATAAAAAACGCATAAAGGCATACCGTCTTTGCTTCCATTCTTGATATAACGACACCGCTAAAAATATGAGTAGTACCCACATCATAATATTGTTACTATTCCAAAGTAACTGCCATCCTAGTATGACACTAAAAAAAACACATGATAATTTCATCATCTTTTCATGTGCTTGTAAATAAGGAAAACGATATGATAGTACGTTAAACAATACTTTTCCACCATCAAGAGGCCAAATAGGTAGTAAATTAAACGCTAAAATAATTATATTATTCCACATAAAGAAATAATATAATTCCGCATGAAGCCAACCAGCTTCAAACAACATATAGCCTACCGCCATCATCCAAATATGTTGAATAGGTCCTGCAATTACAACAACTAGTTCCTCTTTCAATGATTTATTCCCATGTTCCTCAAGCTCAGCCACACCACCAAACGGCAAAAGTTGAATCTTCTTAATACGCCAATTATAATGTGCCGCTGCAAAAGCATGCCCAAGTTCATGGATGAGAACGATACAAAATAACAGTAGTAACTCTTTAAAACGTGCCGTGAAAATACCAATGACAATAATAACCCAAAACAACGGATGTACTGAAATCTTTGTTAAAACATCTCTATATTTAATCAAATGAAATCACCTGAATCGGATCAATAAATTTTTCATCCTTTTTTATTGCGAAATAAAACTTACCATTTTTATTATTCGCATCATTATTCACTGTTCCAATTTTTTGTTTCTTTGAAACGTAATCATATAATTTCACTGACATATCATTTAAATTTGCATACCATGACTCCGTACCATCTGCATGCTGAATTTGAACTGTATTACCAAGTTCCTCTTTCTTGCCCGCAAAAACTACTAGCCCTTCATTCACTGACTCAACAGTTGCATTTGTAGCTGTTTGTACAAATACACCTTGGCCATTTTTTTGAAACCCTTGCATCACCTTTCCGGAAGCAGGAATGGCATAATCTTTTTGCTGAATCTTTTCTTCTTTTTTCTCATTAGGCGAATAGAACACGAGCGGTTTTCCAAACTGTTTTTCGTACCATTTCGCTACAGTAGCAAACTGAAATTCTTCTTTCATCACTTTTTCTGTAACAGCTTTAGCACCGTCGAAAGAAGCTGGTGCATTCTTATATAAAATAGCGACAGAAAGAACTAATATTGCTGATAACAATACTTTGAAGAAAAACACTTCTTTTCGAAATAAAGGATGAATTTCCTTTTCTCCATCTTCAATAAACACTGTTTCACTATCAAAATTCCCTCCAGCAAAATACTGCTCTTCCTCCATCCTTTCTTGCTCTGCCTTCCTCTTCGCAATCCGTTTTTTAATTTCTTCTACACGTCTATTCTTCATACTGTCTCCTTTCTTTCGTTAAGCTAATGTACATAGAAACAGTTGTATACAGTTTGTACATATGTATGAGCTAGGTATGGAAGATATTCGTGTGAAGAAAAAAGAAAGCACTCCGCAAATATGCGAAGTGCTTTTAACGGATTCCAAAGAAGTTTTTCACCTTTGTAAATACCGATACCTTTTCTTGTTCAAATGCTTGTAATGGGACATTCTCACCCAACAAACGTCTTGCAATATTACGATAAGCTAACGCTGCTTTTCCGCTCGGTTGCAACGCTACAGGCTCACCTGTATTTGTAGCACGAATAACTTCATCATCATCTTCGACAACACCAAGAAGCTCGATTGACAATGTACGTACGATTTCATCAACATCTAACATATCCTGTTCATGAAGCATATGACTACGCACACGATTAATAACAAGTTTCGGTGGTTCAATATCCTCTTTTTCTAAAAGCCCGATAATACGATCCGCATCGCGCATTGAGGATACTTCTGGCGTCGTAACAACAATTGCTTTATCCGCACCAGCTACCGCATTTTTAAATCCCTGCTCAATCCCCGCAGGACAATCAATTAATATGTAATCATAATCTTGACGTAATACTTGTATTAATTCATCCATTTGTTCAGGTGTTACCGCTGATTTATCACTCGTTTGTGCTGCAGGTAATAAATAAAGATCATCAAAACGTTTATCTTTAATAAGAGCCTGAGGTAAACGGCAACGCCCTTCAACGACATCAACAAGATCAAATACAATACGATTTTCCAGCCCCATTACTACGTCTAAGTTTCGAAGACCGATATCTGTGTCAATTAAGCACACTTTCTTTCCAGATAACGCTAGGGCTGTCCCAATGTTCGCAGACGTTGTAGTTTTACCTACACCGCCTTTTCCAGATGTAATTACTATTGCCTCTCCCACAGCTATACAATTCCCCTTTCTAACTTTGTTAAATTAGGTCTAAGATGAGTGAGAAGTTGCAGTCGATCGACAACAATGTGATTGTTCTCATTAATATACGCACATTCTGCCGCCTCCGCTCC
This sequence comes from Bacillus paranthracis, assembly GCF_001883995.1. Lineage (GTDB taxonomy): Bacteria > Bacillota > Bacilli > Bacillales > Bacillaceae_G > Bacillus_A > Bacillus_A paranthracis. The sequence continues at coordinate 705,206 of NZ_MACE01000018.1, forward strand.
GTCTTCTTTCTCTTCCGGAGCCCGCATTGCCACATCACTAATTCGAAGTTGCATCGGGTTCATAACAGATGCAGCGATTACAGCATCTGAATCCCCATAATAGCCCGCATGTGCAATTCCTCTTAATGATCCTACGACAAAAATATTCCCCCCAGCGATAACCGTTCCGCCTGGATTAACATCACCAATTAACAATAAATTTCCTTTTACATGTAAAACTTGTCCAGAGCGAACAATTTTGGAAATAGGGACGATTTCTGTTTCTTCTTTCCAAGCTATTGCTTCCTCTTTCGTTATAACATCACTTTCAATCGAATCCACAACGAGATTCTTTTTATTACGAATTAACGTACGAATCTCTTCTTGTTGGACTTCTGTTAAATAACGGTTTCCTACTTTCACATGCACTTCAATTAAAGAGCGTCCATCACCATCATAGTAATGTGTAGAAAGCTTTTCATCCAATTCCTTCAATAATTCAGAGAATGAACAACAATCATCTAAATGAAGGGTTATTCCGTCTTTTGTCCCTTTTATTGTTACATTTTGTTGCTTTTTTTCTTCCACTAAAGTTCACCCCACCGATTCAATTCGACATAAAATTAGAAAATCCTTTTTTCTTTTTCTTCCATCGCTTTTGAAAGACGCACTAAATATCGTCTCAGTGGGAAACAAACTATCAATAAGAAAATTGCATTTAGCAATAAAGTAGACAGGAGACGATCTGTGAAAAAGACATACGCCGACATATGAGTACGTCCTAACAAAGTTAAAAATCCATACACATAATACTCTAATGCTACTATGCTAGCTAGTACGATAGAAGTAACAATAAATAAATTCAATTGTAGTACCTTCATCACACTATAAACTAAATAAACTAAAATCGGATACGCAAAAATATATATACCAACAAGTTCCGTGTATACGGTATCAAATAAGAAACCAAATAATAGTCCGTAATAAATCCCTTGGACCGGACTATAGTACACAGTAATAAAACATAACACAATGATAAAGAAATGAGGTGATGCTATACTGTCTTTCCAAAAAACCTCTGTTGGAACAATAGTAGCAAACATATTTTCAAATAAAAAAGCAAAAAGGAGCAAAAGAGGAAGAGCTGCTCTTTTTAAAATCTTCATCATCTCTTCTCCCCCTCCTATTCTAATGGCGCTGAAGGCGTTTCACGTTTCGCAACTACAACATGCTCTACGTCATTTAAATCAGCGGCTGGCTTTACATAAGCTGTTTTTGTTAAACCGTATGGATCCTGCTGAACTTCAACGATTTTTCCAATTACAAGACCTTTCGGGAAAATATCACCGAGCCCAGATGTTACAACTAGTTGATCCTTATCTACCGGTGCATCAGAACCAATCTTTGTGAAAAGAAGTAAGTGCTTTTCTTTATCGTAACCTTCAATCAATCCAAAGATTTTCTCATTCCCTTGTACGATAGCAGAAACACGATTTGTTCGGCTCATAGAACTTAACAATTCTACTGATGATGTAAACTGAGATACACTTTTCACTCGTCCCACTAAACCTTGTGGAGTTAATACAGCCATATCTTTTTTTATTCCTTGCTGTGCCCCTTTATCAAGTCCAACTAAATCGTACCATTTATCTGGATTACGAGAAACAACAGTCGCTGGAATTTCAGTATAACCGCTATTTAACTTATCTTTACCCGTTAACTCTTGTAACTTCTTGTTATCATCTTCTAATTGTTTTACTTTCCCTGATAGACCTGCATAATTGTCTAATTTTGCTTTTAATTCTTTATTCTCTTCATACGTGCGCTTTACATCCTCTACATTTTCGAAGAATCCAGCTACGTATTTCGCTGGCTTTTGGAATACACGTTCTACAACACCGACAGTGTCTTTAACAAACTGCTCTGGCCATGTTAAACTGTTCCGTTCTTTCAATGAGATTCCAATCAATGCCACGAGAAGAATAATACTAACTAACAAAACAATTAATCTTTTGTTTAAGAAAAACTGTGGCACGTTCACACCCTCTTAATTTCATTGATTTTTATTTTGCAATATTATCGAGCAGCAGTTTTGAAAAGATCGATATTGTCTAATGCTTTACCCGTTCCAATTGCTACGCAATCTAATGGGTCTTCTGCAACAAGAACTGGCATATTTGTTTCTTCACTAATTACTTTATCTAAGTTACGTAGTAATGCTCCGCCACCTGTTAATACGATACCACGGTCCATAATGTCTGCCGCTAATTCAGGTGGAGTTTTCTCTAACGTATTTTTAACAGATTCTACAATGGCATCTACTGTATCTTTTAATGCATCTGCAATTTCTTCTGGCTGAATTAGTACTGTTTTTGGTAAACCACTTACTAAATCACGACCGCGAATTTCCATAGGCTCGATACCTTCTGGCTCGCCTGCAGAACCGATTTCTAATTTTAATGCTTCAGCTGTTCTTTCACCGATCATTAAGTTGTAGCTTTTCTTAATGTACTGAATGATTGAATCATCCATATCATCACCAGCAACACGAACTGATTGACTTGTTACAATACCACCTAAAGAAATGATTGCAACTTCTGTTGTACCGCCACCAATATCAACAACCATGCTACCAGTTGGTTCCCAAACAGGTAAGTTTGCACCAATTGCTGCTGCAAATGGTTCTTCGATAGGATAAGCATCACGAGCACCAGCTTGACGAGTCGCATCGATTACTGCACGTCTTTCTACAGCTGTAATACCAGATGGTACACATACCATTACATAAGGCTTACGTGAGAAGAATCCATTTGATTTTTGAGCTTGTTGAATGTAATATTTCATCATTGTTGCTGTTGTTTCGTAATCAGCAATTACACCGTCTTTCATCGGGCGAAGTGCCACAACGTTTCCTGGTGTACGACCAATCATTTGTTTTGCATCGCTACCTACAGCAACGATTTGTTTCGTATCAGTTTGTAACGCTACTACTGAAGGTTCACGTAAAACTACACCTTTTCCCTTTACATATACAAGCGTGTTCGCAGTTCCTAAGTCTATTCCAAGATCGCGAGTAAAGCCACCAAATCCAAACATATTATTTATCTTCCTTTCTTGTTTTCACGGACTCATTTTTTCTTACTTTATATTATAAAAACAGTACGTTTTTTATATCTTTATCCTTTTTGTAGATAATTTTCTACAAAAAACTCATAAATCACATTATAAAACAAAATAAGTAAAAAGCATAGTCTTAAATATGACCTTTTTCCTTTAAACTCACGAATTTATGGTCACCTATTATAATATGATCGAGCACTTCAATTCCGATAATCCGACCGCATTCTACTAAGCGTTTTGTTACTTCAATATCTTCTCGGCTCGGCGCAGGGTCTCCTGAGGGATGGAAGTGCGTATGTTTTCTTCAGTAAAGTTCGTTGATACCTAAATAGCAATTGTCACCATAGGGTATCCGTTTAAACTAAATTCTTACCGTCACACTAAAAATTCACTGTTGCGAAGCAACATTATACCGTTCTTTCGTTTTTATATAGTGTGTAGCTTTTGAATAAAGTTTGATCAAAAGTTTTCATAAAACTTGCTACAATAATGTTTTCTATCCCCCCTCTAAAACCGTGCAACTTTCTTTTAAATTTACATTTAGACATATTTTTATCACAATTAACCCCATTTACTATTGTTTAAATGTTCATGTAGCCGTTATTATCCACTACTGGATATCGCTCGATAACCCCTCTTTTTACCATACGCTCATATACCCTATCTAAATACACATAATGAATTCCGTGACCACATCTCTGACACGGTGCTAATGTTCTTCGCTGCGATTGTGAATGAGCACTGGAAGATCTACACCTTTGTTTTTCTGTGTCGTATAAAGAAGGATAAGAGTTACGATATCTACGCCCCTCACGAGTTCCGCATGGGGGTGCAAATAAGTATGTTTTATTTATTACCCGTTCAATAACATAGTCTATGTCCTTATTTGAAACTCGGTGGTCACAAGATAATTTCCCCTCTGTTAAACGACAATCAAAATGCCCCTTATTATGTAACTTTTTCAAATGTTCAATTGCTTTTGTTTTATCAATCCAGACTGAGTTTGTAATTTTCCTACCTTTAGAATCAATTGAGTAAATGCTGTAGTAACCATTTAATTTTTTACATTGCATACACGTACACTTTTCAATACGTGGAACATTTAAATTACTATTATCATTTAAAGCTTCAATTGCTTTTGTTCTATCACTACAGGTTTGTTGTGGTAGTAGTGTGATTAAATTACGTTCAATCCTTTCATCATCATAAAATGGCATAATCGTTTCAATAACTTTTTTTCGAACATGTTCACCTTCTCCGAAGTAATACAGAGCATAAACATAACTGTCTTTGAATGTTTCTAAATCTTTTATTGTAACTTCTTTTATTCTTTCTCTTCTTTCCTTATAAAAAGTAGAACTTGGAACGCCCTGTTTCATAATCTCTTTTGAGTTACCAACCTTGATACCTTGGCTATCACACCAGAGCATAACACTATCATTTGTAAACTTAATATCCGGTTTCACATAGTCAGTATACATGTTGTACATATTCTTTCCAAATACCGGGTTACTTTCAACTACAAAACCGTTTTCTAATTGCATGTTATCGCCTCTCTCTTTTCAAGTTAACCTTCTTTAACTATTTTTATTTTGTGTTTAATTCTCTAATTTTTTCATACTTCTTGCCCCCTCGATTTCTTGTAACTTTTGAATAAAGTTTGATTAGGAATGTTTTGAAAATCCTTATTTAGTGAGAACCAAAAGAATTTATTTCGAAAAAATTTTTCATGAAACTTACTACAGTAATGTTTTTTTAACCTTCCCTAAAACGGTTAAACTTTTTTAAAACATCGCGGCTTACTTGCAAACCTAAATACTGTATTTGAATCCTTAATTCATTGTTAAAGTATGATACGATTATATTAATAACTTAAAAATACGGAGGATAAATACATGAACAATCAATTAATGTCACTATCTTTTTCAATGGAAGCAAATAAGGGGGGTATGCCTTATTACTAGGGTCTGGAATATCATTCTCCGCTAACATCCCCACTGGATGGGTAATACTTAAAGAATTGTGCAGAAGAATAATGGAAGTAAATGGTGATACACATGAAAATCCTATTCAATGGTACCATGATTATTTTAATAAACCAGCAGCATATGATGAAGTAATTGAAATGTTGGCTAAAACCTCTACTGAGAGAGTCGGTTTACTCGCCGAATTCTTTGAACCGAAGGATGATGAGGAGGATGTAAAAAACCAACTAAAGCGCTCTCTCCCCATTAGTAAAAGAATGAGATTCTAAAATATAATTTTTAGAGAGGGAATTACTAATAAATTTGGTATAATTTTTTAGTAATCATTTATTTAAGGGGGAGTTGAAATGAACAATATGAATATTATGAATAATTTGTATCAAGGATTAGGATATGAACAGCAAGCAATGGGACAGTTTTGGAAAATGGGTTACGAAGCATTTAAATTTAATGCTGATTTTGGATTTGATATTTTAGTACATAACTTACAACGCTGTTTTGCTAAAGTCGATTCTAGTAAAGAAAATTACTATTTTCAAGTCAAATCTCGTCAATGTAAAGCGGACGGCTTTGGCTTTAAACAAACAAATGATGGGTTAGTTAGAGTATTATATGCTCAGTTGGATTTTAAGAAAGAATACCTTCAAAAAATCTTACAAGAAGATAATTCATTTTTATTATGTTATTTATATGATCCAACTAAACCCAAGCTAGATTCTATAATTACCTCTTTTTGGCTTAATAGTAAGAACCTTAAATGGATTTTTGAGCAAAAAAAATACTTTGATGAATATAACGAAAAATACTACCTAACCTTACAAGTATTATATAACGCAAATTTAAAACATCTGACAGAAATCATTAAACACCAAGCCGTTGAGAAACTCGGACTAGAAGAATCAGCAGAGATTCGCAATTCAATTTCAACGCTAAATACCAAAGCTCATATAATTAATCACCAATTCACTCCTGTGGTTAACGTTTTACCAAATAACGAAAATAAAGATAATGTTAATATGTATATTCTTAATGAAGAATTCTTTGACCTAACATTATTTAAACAAGCATCTTATTCAGATTTTAATGAAAATCCTTTTACTGTTAAAAAATATGTCGAATTTGAGGCTGATTCTGAATTAATTGATCAATTACGTGATTATGCTATGACAGATATATCTTATGAAGTCAGTAACATTTATCTTTAAAATCTAAAAAGGAGGAGATTTACCCTCTCCTTCCTTTTATACCTTTTTTAGAAAGTCCTTCTTTAACTGAACTATGCTAAGTTATATACACAGTAGAAACTCTATCTCATAATAAACTTTATAAAGGTTCAGTCCCTGATTCTTGAACCTTCAACAGTATAAACTTCAATATTTACTTCTTTATCTTCTAATTCAGTTACATTTCCTTCATGCCAATTAGCTTGAATATAATCCACCCACTTACTATAATTACGACGTATCTCAGCATTTTGGTAGTCTTTTTGCTGTTCATACATTACTTGCTGATATTCATAATCATCTTCTATTTCATAACGAGCTTCTTCAAATTCTCTACGTTCTTCTAGGGCTACTAAATCTTCTCCATGATTATTCCTTTTAAAATATAATCCCTTTCCATTAATAGGCCTACCTTCACAAATCTCTCCGGTAAACTCTTTAACTTCTTCTGATAAAGAATATTTAGTCACCAATCCATTCCATGGATTCCCATTTTTATATTCACCGTTGAAATATTCTATCCCCTTAATGTAACCAATTCCTTTAACTCGCATTTCATCTTCCAAAATACCTTCAAATGTCTTATATCCTTTGTTACTATAAGTGATTCCATATCCAGTTATTTCACCATTTTCAATTTCTCCCTGATAGTATATCTTCATATTCTCATTAAAAATGGTTGTAACTCCATTAATTAGCTCCCCTTCATGAAATTCGCCATTATAAAAATATGGATTATCTTCAATAGCAGTTAGCTTATATAAAATACCATGTTTAATTATTCTAACTAATGATGATGTTTCATACTTAATTTGATAACACTTGCTTTCAGAATTATAATATCCATAAACAACCCCAGACTTAAATTGATTCGATTGAAATTGACCAGAACATTTTAATTGTCCTTTAGTTGTATAAAGTTCTCCGTTTCCTTCAAATGCTTTTTTATTATCCCCAACAAACATAAGTACTCCATTTAAACACGTTTCATAAACAACTTTTCCATTTACCACCTTTTCTTCAGGTTCAATCTTAGAAGGAGTAAATGTTAAACAATAAATCTTTTGCAAGATGATATACAAATCAATACCGATTAATTCATCTATTGAAGACACCTCTAGTTTATCCAATAGAGGGAGTGGAATAAAATCAGCAAATACTTCTTTAGATAGTTCTTCAAGATATTCATTTAATTCACCCGTTTGCTTATTCCCTTTGTACTCTTCTAAAATATTTTGCAATGTGAAAAATTGTTCATATAATTTGTACACCTTATTTAATTCTTGATTTGTAAGCTCTTTTCTTAAATTAGCTACATTTTTAATCCAGTCATCACTAAAATAAATCCTATTTGGTTTAGGCGTACTCACTTTTAACAAACTATTTACATATAACTCTCGTAAATTGGAAATACCTCGTTGAAGATCATAATAAACAATAAGAGCATTTTCTTTCACCATTTCTTCATCACGATTAATCTCTAATTTTTGTATTTGTTTAGATACCTTCAGATTATTTTCACTTACCATCCATACTTGGTAACTAAAAAATATTGTGGCAATTAAAGCATAAACTGCAACTAGAATTGTAAAGATATAGGAAAGCGATGTTATCGAACTAGCTGTCACGTTAGGTTTACCACGTAATTCCCACATTTTCTGTATAGCTTCACCTATATCACCAAAAATCATATAAGCGACCGCTATGCTACTAACAAATGGAACTAAAAAAGCATAAATTAGGATTTTTTTTGTCTTCCTAGAAATTTTAATTTCACTATTCATTCCGTCCCTCCAAAAAAGGTTTCTTATGTAATAATTGAGTACAATAATTAACCAATAGTAGAAAATCAGTTCAAAAGGTCTGCTTAGATGAGCAGACCTTTTTGTAATAAATTAGGTATTAAAAAAATTTCACATACAGTGATCATGTTTTTTTATTTTATGGCGCCTCTATTTCAAATACAATTTTAAAAACTTGTTTAAGCACTTGACTACTTCGAGCTTGATTTAATAAAAAACTTAATTACCTACCGAGCTCTTCAAGCTAAAAATAAATAATTTAACTTAAACTAAAACCAACGTTATCTTTGTTTATACGCTCTAGTTATATAATGCTCTTTACACGCATCTATCCCTGCTGGCTCTAACAAATACTTTAAAACAATTGGTGAGGAAAAATTAAGACTACCTGCTGATAACTTTATTTCCCTTATTACCAACTCCAATAAAATATCCATATTAGGATTTATTTTCTTTTCATACATTTTATAAATAACATTACGTAATACAGGTAAGTATTCTTTAAAAGTCTCTTCGTCTGAAAGGATTTCCCTAATGATATGTTTAAGCTTATCACAATCTGTTCCCACTCCAACTATCAACGGTTTACTTAATACATAATCAATTAGTTTTAAAAGAATAATTTCATTACATACTTGAAAATATTTTTGTTTGGATAGTTCCAACACAGCTTCTAAAATTTCTTCAGGTGAACATATTTTCTCCACTAATCCCATTGAATTAGTAATAACAACACTAGGATTCAATACTTTAACCATCTGTCCAATTACTTTATCTTCGCAGATAACAATATCTCCAACCTTCGGTTCTATTAAAATAGGGTCCATCTCAAAATCGCCAATAATCTCCAACATTTTCCCTTGCAATTCCTCATGTTTAGACTCATTTATCTCTACAATATCTATATCTTGTAACAATAGTACAACGTTTCTCCAAAAATTAATATTTTCTTCTCGATACTTTTCACTTTCATGTATAAACAGGGGCCTCCCATTTTCATCTACCGTAAGTGTCCCACTCCTATTTTCTCCTTGCTCACATAAATCTCGAAAAATCATCTGAATTTTCTTTAAGGTTTTCCTAGTAATGTATACACTATCTTTTATATTTTCGATTTTATCCAATAACCCCATGTGTTGTAAGAATACAATTGATGAAAAAGATAAAATCACTCTGTTATTTAGTACTTCTATAGGATTAAGTTCTCCTGCACGAAACAACTGGTTCGGCATTGAAAGTAAGTTTCGTATTAAACCAAGATAATTTTTATAATCCTTGTTACCCAGGGCCACCATTGGAATACCTATCCCATTCCCCAAATTATATTGTTTTAAAAGATATTCACTTCTCTCCTTTTGAGCTACCAATATAGGGAGTAGCGGTGTCAATGGATCTTCCTCACTTATATGGAAAGTCTGAAAGTATTTTGAAGATGGGCAATAGATTTGATACTTCTCCATACAATATCGAAATGCATACACATGTTTTTTTACAATACTTGTAATATGATATTGCTGGCCATCTAATTCAAGTATCTCATCTTTTTTCAAGTGTAATAATCTTGTACCTATTATTGACTCACTTGAATATTGTTCACATCCTATAACCTCTTTACCTTCTTCTACACTAAGACTATTTTGGTTATTAATACAAATATACCTCTTTGGTCCAAAGGGATTATTAAGCTCAATTACACTATCTTTTTCTACTTTATCAAGATCAACAACTTCTTGTGTATTAGTAGATACCCTTTGAACTTGATTAAAATGCATCGCTACATATTGCATATAAACTTTCTCATCAAATTCGTTCCCTAATAAACTTAAAGCCTTATAGCTTATCTCATTAGCAATTTCTACCTTATCCATTGCACTTTTAGCTAATGCCCCCATCATTAAATCCTGAGGATTATCACTAGTAACTAAAAAATCTATATATTGATCTATCTCCTGCAACTCTTCTTGTTGTAGTTTTATAAAAACAATATTATATGCTGCATATGTATTTGGTTTTAAATCAAATGACCTTACTAAAAAATCTAAAGCACGTGTTAACTTATTTTGTTGTAGCAAAACGTCCGCTTTCATCCGAAAAGTGCTCTCTCTTCCCTCTCCTTGTTCTATGATATTCGCTAACAATTCTTCAGCTCTTTTCAAATGTCCATCCTGTCCCAACTGCAAAAGTACCTTTACAAAAAACTCTAAAACTTCTAGTGTATATTCTTTACAAGATTCGAGGATCTCTATAGCATCATCAAACATCCCCATTCTATAACATGAGCGTGCAATAATAAATCTTTCATGATCATCTGCTTTAATACATGCTTTAGATTTTTGTATATACTCGTTAGCTAAATCTTTTTTATTATTTTTATAGAAATAATAAGCGATACTTTCAAATAAAATCGCATTATCAAAAAATTCACTTTCAAGCTCTTTGATTTTCTCACTTACTAAATCATGCTCATACGTCTCATAATATGAGCAGAAGTACATTCCAAGTATATATCCAATTGCTGCATCATTTTTATAACTCTTATAATCTGTACCCTCTACCATCTTCAACACTTGAGAATAATTACTATTCTCGTAATATATCGCCACTATTTTCAATAATAGTTCCAATCGAGGTAACTCTTCATATATTTGTTCATATATTCTAACAGCTAACTCATCCTTACCTTCCAAAGCATACGCTTCCCCAAGTATATACTTTAATTTATCAGTCTGTTGTAATGTAATAGGGAGTTGCTCTATATCCTTAATTACTTCTAACTGGTTCAAAAGAATTTTAATTGAAAAGATATTCGCCCAGAAATCTTCTTGTAATTCTATACTTTTCTCCTCAAAAAAAACTTGAAGCCTCAACATATTTTTCAATTTCTCTTCAAGCAAAGTTTTTTCCTGTGACGAAATTAGAGCCACAATTCCTCTTCTATTTATAACAGGCCAAACTTCACTTAAAATAAGCAAATATTCTTTATACGAAGAATAGCTTATCTCATTTGAATGTTTTAAATACCCCCTTGCCAATGAGTACTTACCGAGATTGAAATAAGCAATTCCTAAGTAATATTGCATCTCCTGATTTTCTTTATATACTTCTTTAATTTGTTCCAACTTTGTAAGTTGTTGAATTGTACCATCATAATCTTCTTTAAATAATAAAAATCTAATTTTTTTGATTTCTATCTCTAATTCTGTAGTATTTATTCTTTTAAAACCTTCAATAGATTCTTGGAATAGCTGTTCATCTTTCTTTATGCATGCCAAACGATTCATTAATTCCAATCCATACTTATTATCCTTTTCTAACATATTAATAAGCTCTAACATAGCCTCTGCTTTAGAGAATTCATTCCCCTCTAATAACATAATACCTTTAAAATAATAAATTTGTATTTGAAATGAATGACCAATGTTTTTGAAACCTTCAGTTTTAATTAACTGTTCAACAATCCCCTTTGCATTTTCAATTTTCCCGTCATCTATAGAATTTTTAATATCTTGAAGTGTTGTTTCCATTAACTGATCATAAAAGTCAGTAGAATTTGGTTGATAATCAAAATTACCATTATCCTTTTCTATTTGCTTATTTTTTTGCATCGATTCCAGCAACTCCTTAAATTCATCTGGAAGTTGCTGATTGATGATGATGTTCCCTCCCGCTTGATACACGTGCGAATTCATTATTGAATTGACATCAATTGCCTGTACTACTTCTTCTCTCTTAAATAAGCTCTTAATCGTTTTTATGATCCTCATTCAAATTTCCCCCAACCATATTAATAGTTGAACCTTCTATTTTTTTTGCATTGATACTTTGCTTAACACTTTTCGTTCCTTCTACATCTTTTGTACTATCATTTCTCAATGAATAAAAATAATAATAAATTACTAAACCAATATATAAAATTAATAAAATTAAAATACCACCAATTAAGGACCATGGAAGATGTTCTTTAAACCACGTAATAATATTAAATTGCGTTAACGTAGCTACATCTGCAAAGACTCCCAAAATCATAATACCAACTACAAAAATTATCGTTTTTAACGGTTTTAAAAAAATGTTATTCATAGTACTTCCTCCCTTAAATATCTACTCTAAAATTTTTCTTTGTTCTTTTATTAATTCTTCTATTAAATAATCCTCTAATTTCCCATATCGTGAAGCCTGAGTTAACGAAAGCCCAAAGCCTTCAACAAGTAACTGCGGGCCAAAATTAGCCGCTATCATATTAAAACAAGTAATCCGTAACACCTTAGGTGTAAAATTAGTTATTTTTTTCACTTTCTCCCTAATAAATTTATTACTCACTGGATCATTCCTATAAATCTCAGATGAGCTCGTACTAACAAAAAGATAGGGTTTATTAATTATATTCTTAATCTCTCTTCTTATCCTAGCATATGCTTCGAGCATTATAAGATCATCTTTAAGTAAATATACAGGAGGTCTGTTTTCAAAATTAATCTTTTTCTCATCAACATCTATATCTTTTATTTTTATATTTTTGATATCTGATGTACTGAGCCCATGATAAAAACATAAAGACACTAATAATGATTCTTGAGGGTAATTAAACATACTTTGTTTAATTATTTTCCCCACACTTTTCTGTTCATCTATAGTTAAAGGCATGTGAGTTGGAGGCAATTCTTTTGATACTATTTCTGGCAAAGGAACATGTGTCAGAAATTTCTTTCGCTTTGCTAACTTAAATAAAACCAAAAGGTCCTTTCTCACAACCTCTCTATTTTTTGGAGTTAAAGTAAGTAAAAAATCATATATATCATCTTGTTGAATCATCTCCCATGAAAGAATGTGCGGTTTAAATTCTACAATAAACCTTACACATCTTGTAAATACCTCAATATCTGTTTTAATTGTTATCAACTTCAAAGGATTACGAGCATTAAAATCAATTTGTCTTTCTCGATACCGCATCCGTTCATTAGTATACACCTCTAAAAGGCGTCTAAATTCTTTGGGTATACTGTTTATAAGCCTATCTATACTATCAACCAACGGTTTTTCATTATCCACTTTTAATAACTTTTCTTGTTCTAAAAAAGCTAATAAACTCCTTCGAATTTCTTTGACGTTAACTTTTTCCAAACACTTCAACAGCCAATCTTCTGTAATTTGAGTAGGAACTAAAAACTCTTTCTCAGCTATACAAAGTACTTCTCGAGTTCCTCTCGTTAACTTACACATTGTATCATAACGTATCCCCAACGTTTTCAAATATAATATGTACTTAACAAACAAATTTGCACTCCATTTTTTACAAAACACTTCCATTAAGAATTTCTGTGATTGTTCTTTTTGTATCCTTTTTTCAGAAGCACAATAGCTACAGTTTTTTGTGTTTTTCTTTATATAAGAGAGACTTAATATTCTTCCACACGATATACAATTGGTGTTTTTCATATGCCTTCCCATCACCTCCAAATAATTAAATTGGTGGTAGCTTCTTATCTAAATTCAAACCATTAACTACTTCCGTTTCTTGAATATGATTAGTTTTGTCCACCATATACATGTATGAAGGCGTATGTTTCCACAATTCATTTGGAGTACATTCTAGTGCTGTACATAATGCATCCATTGTATTTGTTTTAACTTGTTTAGGTTCACTCGTTAGCAAAGCACTAATAGAAGGTGCAGAAAGCTTAAAGCCCGCCTTATCCTCTAGAAGCCTACCCAATTCTGCCCCTGACCATATCCCTCTATCCGCCATCACCTTTCTTAGTCTCCATTCTAAAGCCATCTTCTTTCACTTCCTCATCGTATTGCTGTAGTTGCCTTTTCCATTTATCTTGTGCCATTCGAACTCTTTTTTCTACATGATCCGAACCAGGTTTTGCATAATTAAATGTAGTAGATACTTCTACATGTCCCAGTAATTCTTTTAATGTAAGTAGGTCTACCCCCATCTCTGTTTGTCTCGTTGCAAAAGAATGTCTCAATTGATGCGGACTAAAAATTTCTTCCTCATTAAATCCTAATTTTTTCTGTCTTCTCCTCAGAGCACTACGTGCTGTATCTCTACTTAAACGATTTTCAGATTCAGCATAGAATAAAGGACCTTGAATTTGTTTAGTGAACAAGGTGCGTATGTTCTCTAAATACCATTTCAGCAATACGTCTGCATTATCTAACAAAGGTACCCATCTAGGTTTATACCCAGATCCTTTTGAGCCCTTTCCATATCTTACATGTATCTTGCCGTTTTCTCCCAAATCAAATCGACAGTCTTTTACATCTAACATTACTATTTCAAAGCTTCTCAATCCAGTGAGTTCCATCAATCTGAATATTGTGTAATCTCTAGCGACAGTTGAATATTTCCTTGCATTTTGCATTTCTAACTTTAATCCATTCCAAAACCTATCTAGTACACCCGGCAACGGCGGCAATACCTTTTCCTCATGATCATCATTTCTATGATAATATTTATTAAATTTATCGATTACCACCGGCACTTGTATCCCATATTTCTCCCATATTTCATGACTGTGACGTGTCCGTAAATAATCAAGAAAACTTGTAAGCGTCGATTGATATTTCCTCCTAGTCGAATAGGCCAATCCTCTTCCTACTAAACCCAGATAAAACTTGTCTGCATCATGAATAGTAATTTCCCAAATAAACTTATCTGCAAGTTTCAAAAATTCATCAATACACCTTACTCCCAATGCTATAGTTTGTTCTGTATACCCTAAAACCCTCTGCTGCTTTTCCCACGCTCCAATTAATTTAGCTTGATACTCTCTTGACTCATCAAATGTAGGTAGTCCTAATTCATCATTAGGATGATTAATAAGAGTAAAAGAAGAACGTTTCCCCATATAAGCACATCCCCTTTTAGGTAATAACTAAAAATATTAGTTATTACCTAATATAACACTATAATTAACAAAAAGAAATATACATGTTCCTTTTCCCTTGAAAGACAAATAAAAAAGTCGTTCGTTTTTCAACCGATGTCTTTTTTTACTTGTTGAGGAACATACCCGCTCCCCGTTGGTTATGAAGACATATGATAGAGGCTGCTGCACGGCGAAATGCTTCTTTAAAAACTTCCCTGGGATGTACAATTGAAGAGTTTAAACTTCCAATAAAAATCGTTTGCCTATGTATAACTTGATTCTTTGTGTTCAAATAGAGACATACAAAATGCTCCTGTTGCAAGAAGCGCATTTCTTCCATCATATATCTGGCGCAATCTTCCGGGCTTCGAATGCTGTATCTATTTTGATATTCTAAACGCACCATTCTTCTACCGAGTTCAAAAGCAGCGATGAGCTGTGATGCCTTCGCAACTCCAACACCATGTATACTCACTAACTCTTCTAGCGTTGCGTCTTTCAACATACGTAAACCATCAAAATGATGCAAAATTTTATCCGATAACTTTAAAACTGTTTCTTCTTTAGAACCTGTTCTGAGTAACACTGCAAGAAGCTCCCGATTGGATAAACTTCCAGCCCCTTCTAACAATAAACGCTCCCGTGGCTGTTCTTCTTTGACAACATCACGAATACCGTTCATTTCTCCACCCCTTTATTTGTTCTCTCAAAGAAAATCCCATGCAGTTTTACGCATGGGTTACATCAATATTAAATTGTTTTAATTCCCGAACAAGACGTGAAATTGGTAACCCAACTACACTATAGTAGTCCCCTTGAATATGTTGAACAAAAATAGATCCTTTACCTTGAATCCCATAACTTCCTGCTTTATCCAAAGGCTCTTTTGATGCAATGTATGTGTCAATTTCCTCTTCTGTTAATTCCCAAAACGTAACTTCTGTACGCTCGTAAAAAGTGACTGTTTTGTCCTTTGCTATAATTGCAACACCTGTATACACCTCATGTGTTTTCCCTGATAATAATTGCAACATTTCTTTCGCCTCAGCCCCATTAGATGGCTTTCCAAGAATACGCGACTCATATGTAACAATTGTGTCTGCACCTAACACAATATAATCACTGTTGTTTTCTGCTACCGCAGATGCTTTTTGCAGGGCAAGGGACATAACAATATCAGAAGGCGATGAATACGCACCAATCGTTTCTTCTACTTCACTTACAACAATTTCAAATGGTACACCCGCTAACTCAAGCAATTCCTTCCTGCGAGGTGATCCTGAAGCTAAAATAATTTTTTTCATATTTTCTCCTTCCTTTCTCACATGAAGCAGAATCATTTATATCAATCGTATCAAAGGAATAGTTTGTCCACAAATAAAAGAAATATTATTTTCTCTAAACAAAATAATACTTCCTTACCAAAACACGATTATATTCCTGTCATAGAGAAAGCACTTTACTCTAAATTCAAAAGAAAAGAAAGAAGCCTCTACACTTCTTCCTTCGTCATTTCATTATCCTATTATTTCACCTTTTGTGAAACAATTTTTTCGTATGAAAGTATACCATCAATGATAACTTGATTTAATTTCGCTAATGATTCCTTATCATCTTTTCCATCCTTCACTGTTTGCACAGCTACCGACGTATACATATACAATTTCTTCGCTTCTTCCTGCTTCATACTTTTCCCTTCTTTTTCAATCGCTTTCCACTCTTTTTCGATTGCACTTATATCTTTTGCATTACTTTTTTCACTAGCTTGTACGCTAGAAGCATATTTTGCTAAATGAGTATATAATGGCTGTACTTTTGTTAAAAACGCCCCGATTTCTTTATCATCTTTAAGTAACGCTTTATCTGTTATATCCCAGTCCTTTTTCAATACGGAGACATTATCTTTTTTATACTGCGTCATTAATTGGTTTATGCCTTGTTCATCGCTAGCAATACCAACAACTAATGCATACTTATCACCGCTCGGTTTTAAGGCTGCTACACCTCCATTACCTTTCCACTCTTCAAGAGCGGCCTGTCCCTTTTCTTCAGAAGAATAGATTCCTCCTTGAACAAAAAATAATTTCATTGGATCTAATGACGTTCCTGTCTGTGCTTTTGTTTTTCCCTCTTTTGGTGCTGGTGTTTGTTCTGCCGTTCCACCCACCTTTGATTCTTCCTTTCGCATCTGCTTCGAAGCTGTTACTTCACTTCCTCCTGTCGCACCTTGTCCTTTCAGTAACTGTAGCATCCCCATCCCAAACGCCGTACCAATAATAATTGCAGTTGCAACGATTGCAATTAACGTATTGCTCCACTTCTTTCGATTTTTTTCCGTAGACGCTACTTTTGATTTTTGAAACGGAACAACGTTTTTTGGCCTTTCACTTTCTACTACCATCCAGTCAAATTCATCTTTCTTCTTCTCCTCATACTTCGCTTCTGTTCCATTCACTTTCACTGAGATCGTTCGTGATTGCTTGTCCATACACTCACACCTCACCTCTTATCGTTGTCCGCATCATATCATATTCATTTCACAAAAAAACGAGATATTTGTCAGAGGAATTCGCCAAATAACCCTATATATTTATCTTATATGTATGCATTTGACTTCATTTGTAGAACAAAAAAACTAGATAGTACAGACTATCTAGTTTTTTTCGCGAATATATTTTCGAACTTCCGAAATGAAATAAAGAGAACCTGTTATGATAAAAACATCATTTTCTCCAAGCATTTCAACCTTCGTATCAATTGCCTCTTTCCAATTTTCAAAAACTAATTTTGACTCTTCCTTTGCATACGATGCAAGCTCGCCTGCTGAAATAGCACGATCAAAGGCGAATGTTGTAAAAATAATTTCATCGGCGATGCTTTCTAATTGACCTACCATATTGTGCAATTGTTTATCACCAAGGGCAGTAAATAAAACTATTACATTTTTATCTTTGTAATGTGATTCTACCGTTTTCACAAGACTTTCAATACCTTCTGGGTTATGAGCACCATCTATAATAATATCCGGATTACTTTGCAGTTTTTCAAAGCGCCCCACCCAATACGCTTCCTGTAATCCCGTTCTTATTTCTTCTTCCTCAATTAAAAATGATAAGTATGTTTTTACATACATGACTGCCATAAGTGCAAGTGCTGCGTTTCCTACTTGATGGCTGCCTTTCATTGTGATTCGCACATCTTCAAAAGAGGCGAAAGGACAAGTGAAATCGAACTGTTCTCCATCTTCACTAGACTGCTTATGTAACGCTGTAAAATGGTTGCCCATCTCGTATAAGTTTGCCTGATTTTCCTTTGCAACTTTTTGAATGACTTGCAACGCTTCCTCATCTTGCACACCAGTAATAACCGGAACACCAGACTTAATAATTCCCGCCTTTTCATATGCAATTTCTCCTAATGTATTACCTAAAATATGCATATGATCGTGACCGATATTCGTAATAATCGTGAGAACTGGATGAATCACATTCGTAGAATCAAAGCGCCCTCCAAGCCCTGTTTCAAATAAAACAACATCACAGAAATTAACTTTACCGAAGTAACAAATTGCCATAACAGTAATAATTTCAAACTCAGTCGCTTCCCCTAAATCCGTTTCATCTAGTTTTTCAACGACTGGCTTTACCATCTTTACAAGTTCAGTAATCTCTTCATCTGCAATTGGTGTTCCATTCACACTAATACGCTCGTTAAATGTTTCAATATAAGGGGAGGTAAATGTTCCTACCTTATATTTTGCATTTTCTAACATGTAGCGCATATATGTTAACGTTGAACCTTTTCCATTTGTACCAGCAAGGTGAACACATTTTATGTGACGCTCCGGATTTCCGAGCTCTTCTAGCATCCATCTCATTCTTTCTAATCCCGGTTTAATACCAAACTTCAATCGGCTATGAATCCACCCTATCGCTTCTTCGTATGTATGTATCACGTATGCTTTCCCCTTTCAAAAAACAACCTTCATAACCCTATTATACGCAAAGAAAAGAGACTCACCAATATAGTGAGTCTCTAAAAAGCATTTTATTTCTCAAGATCTGCTAGACGTTGGCGAACTGCTTCGCGTTTTTCTAGGTAATCTTGCTCTTTCGCACGCTCTCCTTCAATAACTGCTGCAGGAGCTTTCGCTACGAAACCTTGGTTTGAAAGTTTCTTCTGTACACGTTCTACTTCTTTGTCGAACTTCTCAAGCTCTTTCTCAAGACGCGCTCTCTCTTCATCAAGATTGATAAGATCAGCTAACGGTAAGAATAACTCTGCACCTGTTACGATTGCAGTCATTGCTTTTTCTGGCGCTTGTAAGTCCGTTTGAATTGTTAATTCGCTTGGGTTACAGAAACGCTCAATGTAAGAGCTGTTTTTCGTAAGTTGAGCAAGTACAGCCTCGTCTTTTGCTTTAATTTGCATTTGAACTTTTTTGCTCATTGGCGTATTAACTTCTGCACGGATATTACGAACAGAACGAATGATATCAACTAGAAGGTGCATTTCTGCTGCAGCTTCTGCATCTTGTAAATCTTCGCGTACTGTTGGCCACGCTGCTACTGTAATAGATTCGCCTTCGTGCGGTAAATGTTGCCAAATCTTCTCTGTTACGAATGGCATGAATGGGTGTAATAGACGCATTGTTTGGTCTAATACGTAAGCTAAAATAGAACGAGTTGTTTTCTTAGCTGCTTCATCTTCACCGTATAGAGGAAGTTTCGCCATTTCAATGTACCAGTCACAGAAATCATCCCAAATAAAGTTGTATAATGAGCGACCAGCTTCACCGAACTCATATTTATCCATGTTACGTGTTACGCTTTCGATTGTTTCATTTAAGCGAGTTAAAATCCACTTATCTGCAACTGATTTTTCACCAGTTAAATCGATTTCTTCATATTTCATGTCATCCATGTTCATTAATACGAAACGTGATGCATTCCAAATTTTATTAATGAAGTTCCAAGTAGATTCTACTTTCTCCATGCTGAAGCGTAAATCTTGACCTGGTGCACTTCCCGTTGATAAGAAGAAACGCATTGCATCTGCACCGTACTTCTCGATAACTTCCATTGGGTCAATACCGTTACCAAGAGATTTACTCATTTTACGTCCTTGCTCATCACGAACTAAACCGTGAATTAATACATCTTTAAATGGACGCTCGCCTGTAAACTCTAAACCTTGGAAAATCATACGAGATACCCAGAAGAAGATGATGTCATAACCAGTTACTAGTGCATCTGTTGAATAGTAACGCTTGAAGTCTGCTGCATCTTCATTTGGCCAACCAAGTGTTGAGAATGGCCATAGTGCTGAACTGAACCATGTATCAAGTACGTCGTTATCTTGATTCCAGTTTTCAATATCTGCTGGTGCTTCTGTACCTACGTATACTTCACCAGTTTCTTTATGATACCAAGCTGGAATGCGGTGTCCCCACCATAATTGACGAGAAATACACCAGTCGTGAATATTTTCCATCCAACGTAAATATGTGTTTTCGAAACGCTCTGGTACGAACGTTACTTTCTCTTCTTCTTTTTGCTGAAGCGCTACTGCCTTCTCAGCAAGTGGAGCCATTTTTACGAACCATTGTGTTGATAAGTAAGGCTCAACAACTGCACCACTACGCTCACTATGACCTACTGAATGCATATGAGGCTCGATTTCTACTAATACGCCCGCTTCTTGTAAATCTTTTACTAACGCTTTACGGCACTCGAAACGATCCATACCGTTATACTTACCAGCTTTTTCGTTCATCGTTCCATCTTCGTTCATTACTAAGATACGTGGTAAGTCATGACGGTTACCTACTTCAAAGTCATTCGGGTCATGAGCTGGCGTAATTTTTACAACACCTGTTCCGAAATCTTTTTCTACATACTCATCAGCAATAATCGGAATCTCACGGCCTACGATTGGAAGTGTAACTGTTTTTCCGATTAAATGCTTGTAACGATCGTCTTCTGGATGAACCGCTACCGCTGTATCACCAAGCATCGTTTCTGGACGAGTTGTTGCAAGACGAATGTGGCCAGATCCATCTGTTAACGGATAGTTCATATGGTAGAATGCACCTTGAACTTCTTTATGAATTACTTCAATATCAGAAAGAGCTGTGCGTGTTGCCGGGTCCCAGTTGATAATATATTCACCGCGGTAAATTAAGCCTTTTTCGTATAATTGAACGAATACTTTATTAACCGCATCAGATAAACCTTCGTCTAATGTGAAACGTTCGCGAGAATAGTCTAGTCCTAAACCAACTTTCCCCCATTGTTGACGAATGTGAGAAGCGTATTCTTCTTTCCATTCCCAAGCCTTTTCAAGGAATTTCTCACGGCCAAGATCGTAACGTGAAATACCTTCTTCACGAAGTTTCCCTTCTACTTTCGCTTGTGTTGCGATACCCGCATGGTCCATTCCTGGAAGCCACAATACATCGTAACCTTGCATACGCTTCGTACGAGTTAAAATATCTTGAAGAGTTGTATCCCAAGCATGACCTAAGTGTAACTTACCAGTTACGTTCGGAGGTGGAATTACAATTGTATACGGTTGTTTCTTCTCGTCTCCTGTTGCTTCAAAATATTTGCCTTCTAACCACCACTGATAAAGGCCTTCTTCAACGGACATATGATCATATTTAGTTGGTAAATTCTTTTCCGTGTTTGACATTATTTTCCCTCCTTAAAATAAAAAATGCCCCTCATCCAAAAAAGGACGAGGGACATCGCGGTACCACCTTTATTTACAAACAAATTCAGGAATTTGCTTATACTCTTAATTTGATAACGGACAAATCCGTCTTTTCCTAATGAGAACTATTCCGTTCAGAAAAGATGCTCCAGGGCTACCTTCTAACATAACTATCTAGAGAATCTCCCAGCTAATGATTCTCCTCTCTGAAGACGTTTCTTGTTATACTCTTCCCCTTCAAGGCATTTATATGATTGTTAATTATTATATACAATAGTGTAAAAAACGAAACCTTATTCGTCAAGATAAATTTAATACTACAGCTTTTTGAGTAAAAAAAAGAAGATAAGTAACATCCTCTACTTATCTTCTTTATCCGTTCCCTTGCTGGGCAGCTTGTAATTGCGAAAGAAAATATTCTATATTACTAACGAGCCAATGCGCTTGTTGCAAACTCTTTACTCCGAGAAGTTCATTTTCCTCATTACGCCGCTCTCTTCTTTTCTTATAAGACTGGATTTGCCGAATAAATTGCGATGGATACGTCATATACGCAAACATGAGTAGTTGCTCTTCTTTCGTAAAAGGGAAATTTTTTTGATACATTTGATACCATTCAAACCGATCACTTCGCGCAATTGGATATGTGTTTAAAGACCGAGAATAAAAGCCTACAATATCTTGCACAGGTGTTGCAAACTTCGATTTTTCTAAACTAATAAAATAGCCATTCCGTTCATAATCAAATAAAAAATGATTAAGCGATACGTTACCATGTACAAAAGTAATGCGCGTTGTTTCTTTTTCTTTCATTGCATCGTTCCACTCATTTAATTGCTTCGTCGCAAACTCACGCGCCCTCATTACATGATGATAGTACGTACAATATTGCAATTCAAACGGAGACATATACCACTTCGCTTCCGATTCTACAAGAAACTCTTCTAACATCTCTCCATCACTTTCCCAGCGATCGGATATATTTGTATAATGTTTTTCTAAATCCTCTTCTGTATACGTTTCTTCTTTTACCGTTTTTTGATGCAACGTTCCGAGAGTCTGAAACATTTTATGGTATTGATCATTATCCTCGCCGTTCCCTTCCGCACGCTCTAACCAAGGCATTAAATAATAATTATACGTACCGTCACTTAAAATATAATTTCCGTCCGTCGCATGATATATAGGTACATAATTTGAAAAACCTTTCTCCTTTAAATATTGAATATGATGCAAAAAGTTATTCCGCTCTAACTTCCTGCCTTCTATTTTCTTGAGCGCATATGGACCTTGATTCGTATAAATTTTCGTCACACTTCCGTGCTCTTCCATATGCTGCGTATCCAATCTATATTGCCTTACAATGGGTTCATAACGATTTCGTAATTCCATATCCATACGAATAACCCTTTCTATTCAAAACA
Source organism: Bacillus paranthracis (assembly GCF_001883995.1). Lineage (GTDB taxonomy): Bacteria > Bacillota > Bacilli > Bacillales > Bacillaceae_G > Bacillus_A > Bacillus_A paranthracis. The sequence continues at coordinate 728,331 of NZ_MACE01000018.1, forward strand.
TAGCCTTTAGAAAAATAAGTGAGTGAAAACACTCACTTATTTCGCTTTTGCTCTTGAAACAGGAATATAAATAATTTGTCCTGTAGTTAAATATATATCTTCTGTTTGATTGACACGATATAAGTTTTGTACAGATGTTTCATAACGTTCTGCAACAGATTCGATCGTATCTCCTTCTTGCACGAAATACATTCTTAACTTTGTAAATTCTTCTTCCGGTTCTTTCGTAAATAATTTCGTTAAATAAAGCGCATTTTCATCTCGCTGTGAATACGTTTCTTCTTCTTGCTCTTCTTGTTTTTTCGCTTTTTCTTTCTTGAAATCTTTTCGTCCGAACAATTCAAATTGCGGCGTTGTTTCTTTCTCCTCTTCACGCTCTACAAATTCATGTTCTTCTATTTCCTCTTCTTCTACTTCCTGCTCTTTTCTTTCTTCTAGTTGGAACGGTTCAAACGCGTAATCTTCCCACTCATCTGATTCCTTATAAACTGGTTCTTCTACTTGCGGCGTCGGTCTATTTTCATCCTCTTGCGCTGAATCAACTTCCAACTCAGCATACGCCGTTTCTTTCTCTTCCTCTTCATCCTCGATGCGTTCTTCATCACATAATCCTGTAATAGATATATCCGCTAATAATTGTAAGCAACCATTTTCCTTTAATTCATAATCAAATTCCTCGATGGATACATATAGTTCTTCAATTACTTTCACACGGTTTCTTGGGATCGATATTTCAAGCGGAAAGGAATGAACAAGTTCATTAACCCCATCTTCTCTCGTTTCTACATAATCAATTGACTTCGCTGGCGATAAATCTCTTAATGAATAAGCTGAATCATCTTGCCTTGCAACATACTCTCCCGTTAAATCTAATTGCCCTCTCACAATAACCTCATGATCAAGCTCTTCTATCTCAACGTCTGGATCTAACGAAATTGACAAAAGTTCTTCGACTTCCTGTCCTTTTTGGAACCAAACAGATTCTTTTAATGAAAAACGTAATGAATGATCTGTTGCCACTTCTTTTCCCCCTCCCAAACTATATGTCATTACAGATTTATGTACGGAAAGCTGACTTTATGAATAAAAAAAATCGCTCTCCTTACGGAGAGCGATTTTCTTTATTCAATTAAGCTTTTAATTTTGACATTGCAATTTCAGCCGCTGCAATCGTCGCTTCAATATCAGCATCACTATGTGCTGTCGATAAGAATAAACCTTCGAATTGAGATGGCGGTAAAAATACCCCTTGTTCTACCATTTCACGATAGTAAGCCGCAAAGAACTCTAAGTTTGAAGATTTTGCTGCATCGTAATTAATAACTGGTTCATCTGTAAAGAAGATACCAATCATAGAACCCGCACGATTGATATGATGTGGAATGCCATGTTTTTCAGCCGCTTTACGTAAGCCAGCTTCTAACATTTCAGCTTTACGCTCAAATTCTACATACGATTCTGGCGTTAACTGTACTAACGTTTCATAACCTGCTGCCATTGCTAGTGGGTTACCTGATAAAGTACCTGCTTGATAAATCGGTCCGCTCGGTGCAACTTGGCGCATAATTTCTGCTTTACCACCGTATGCTCCTACCGGTAATCCACCACCGATTACTTTACCTAAACAAGTTAAATCAGGTGTTACACCGTAATAACCTTGTCCACAATTATAAGCAACACGGAATCCTGTCATTACTTCATCAAAAATAAGCAATGCGCCATTTTGCTCTGTTACTTCACGAAGACCTTCTAAAAATCCTGGTTGCGGAGGAACAACACCCATATTCCCTGCTACTGGTTCTACAATGACACAAGCAATATCATCACCGAATTGTTCGAAAGCGTATTTCACACTTTCTAAATCGTTATACGCTACTGTAATCGTATTTTTCGCTACACCTTCTGGTACACCAGGGCTATCTGGTAAACCTAGCGTTGCTACACCAGAACCCGCTTTAATTAATAACGAGTCACCATGACCGTGATAACAACCGATAAATTTCAAAATTTTGTTACGCCCTGTATAACCACGAGCTAAACGTAGCGCACTCATTGTCGCTTCTGTTCCAGAGTTAACCATACGCACAATCTCAATTGATGGAACACGCTCAATAACAAGTTTCGCTAATTTATTTTCAATTTCCGTTGGAGCACCGAAGCTCGTACCTTTTTCAGCAACAGCTTTTAAAGCCTCAACAACACGATCATTTGCATGACCATGAATTAACGGACCCCATGATAATACGTAATCGATGTATTCATTTCCATCGATATCATATACTTTAGAGCCTTTTCCACGCTCCATAAACAACGGATTCATACCGACAGACTTAAAAGCACGAACTGGGCTATTTACGCCACCAGGCATTAAATCTTGAGCCTCTTCAAACGCTGCAATCGACTTATCAAACTTTTTCATTATTTAGCGCCTCCTTCTTGTAACCATCTTGCTGCATCTTTCGCATGATACGTAATAATTAAATCTGCTCCTGCGCGTTTCATACTAATTAATTTTTCAAGTACAACTTCTTTTTCATTAATCCAGCCATTTTGCGCTGCCGCTTTAATCATTGAATATTCACCGCTTACGTTATAAGCAACGACTGGTAAATTAAAGTTATTTTTCACATCACGAACGATATCTAAGTAAGAAAGAGCTGGCTTTACAATTAAGAAATCTGCCCCTTCCATTACATCTGATTCTGCTTCACGGAATGCTTCCATGCGGTTCGCTGGGTCCATTTGATATGTTTTACGATCACCAAATTGCGGTGCACCATGCGCCGCATCACGGAATGGTCCGTAAAATGCTGATGAATATTTAACAGCGTACGACATAACTGGTACATGTCCAAAACCATTTTCATCTAATGCGTGGCGAATTGCTGTTACGAATCCGTCCATCATGTTTGATGGCGCAATAATGTCCGCTCCTGCTTTCGCTTGGCTTACAGCTGTTTTTGCAAGAACTGCAAGAGACTCGTCATTTAAAATAATACCATCTTCAATTACACCGCAATGACCATGGCTTGTGAATTGGCATAAACATGTATCCGCAACTACTACTAGATCAGGGAATTCACCTTTAATTTGCTGAATCGCACGTTGCACAATTCCATGATCACAATATGCTGATGATCCAACTTCATCTTTTTCAGCAGGTAAACCAAATACAATAACAGAACGAATACCTAAATCAACAACTTCTTGCATTTCAGCTTGCAATAAATCTAAAGATATTTGATATACGCCTGGCATAGAAGGCACTTCATTACGAACATTCTCTCCTTCTAATACAAAAATAGGGTAAATAAAATCTTCCGTATGTAAAAACGTTTCACGCACAAGCGCACGCATGCCTCCACTTTGTCTTAAGCGACGATGACGATTAAATTGTAAAGAGTTCATAGATTTCTATCCCCATTCTTTTATTTTATAGATTCACAAACACATTGTAGTAATGCTTCTACAGTGTACTCTTTCGGCATAATAATATGCGGAAAATAAAGGCTCGCCTCTTTTTCCGTAATAGGCCCTATACAAGCAATTGTACATTTTTTTGTCCATTCTCTCCAGTTTGTATCCTCAAGTAAACGAACAAAACTAGTAACAGTGGAAGGGCTCGTAAATGTAATAATATCTACTTTCCCTACTTCTAACGCTTCTATAAGCTCTTGCTTTTTCTCTACATTTTCTTTCGTACCATATACGATAAGCTCATCTAGAGAAACACCCATTTCACGAAGCGCAACTGGAATTACGTCTCTTGCTAAATTCCCTTTCGGAAATAAAATACGTTCGTTTCCACTTAATCTTTTTACAAACTCTTCTGCAAATACTTCTGCAACAAATGAAGTTGGAACAAAATCCACTCGATAGCCTCGCTTTTCTAACTCTAACTTTGTTTTCACACCTACTGCAGCAATTTTAGTCGTTACAGGTAGCTTCTGTCTCAAACGATCTAGAAAAAAAGCTACCCCATTTTTACTCGTAAAAATAACCCAGTCATACGAATGTAACTGCCCTGCTATATGTTGAATTTGCCTATGAGACATACCTTCCATACGCAAAAGCGGAATTTCCAATGGAATTCCGCTCTTTTTTTTCACCGCTACACTCATTTGTTTTGCTTGATGCTGGGCACGTGTAATCAATACCGTTTTGCCAGCGAGAGCGTTCATATTTATTGTTGCCCCTTATTTGCAGCAAGAATGAGTTCTTTTGCGCCTTGGTTAATTAAACGGTCCGCAGCCTCTAATCCTACTTTCTCTGGATCAGTTCCTACTACTGTCTCTTTCAATAAAACCGAACCGTCCATAGACCCGACAAGAGCTGTTAATTCGATTGCATCATTTTCCGTAAGAGTTGCATATCCAGCGATTGGAACTTGGCATCCACCTTCAAGTTTATGAAGAAATACGCGTTCTGCTGCCACTGTTTTTTCTGTTACTCCATCATTCATATGAGCTAACAACTGCAGTAAATCTTTATCATCCTCACGACACTCAATCGCTAATGCACCTTGTCCTACAGCAGGTACACATAACGTCTCATCTAAATGTTCTGTAATAACTTCATTATCCCAGCCCATTCTTTGTAATCCCGCTGTCGCTAAAATAATTGCATCGTAATCTTCTTCTTTTAATTTGCGTAAACGTGTATCGATATTTCCGCGAATCCACTTCACTTGTAAGTCTGGTCTCGCAGCGAGTAGCTGTGCACTACGTCTTAAACTACTCGTACCTAAAATAGCGCCTTCTGCTAACTCTTTAAACGACGCTCCGTTTTTTGAGATAAAAGCATCACGAGGGTCAACACGCTTTGGTGTACAACCAATCATTAATCCTTCTGGAAGTACGGCCGGCATATCTTTCATACTATGTACAGCCATATCAATTTCTTTCGTAAGTAGCGCATGTTCAATCTCCTTCACAAACAAGCCTTTGCCACCTACTTTTGAAAGAGTAACATCTAAAATTACATCGCCTTTTGTGACGATTTCTTTCACTTCAAATTCATATGGTAAACCTAGCGCTTTTAACTGATCAATAAACCAATTTGTTTGCGTTAATGCTAATTTACTCTTTCGTGACCCTACAATAATTTTGCGCATAATTTTCTCTCCTCATTATAAATACCAAAAGTGGAAGTTGGATAAACTGCTTAATAGAAAAATATTAATTAGCATTACGAGAAATGCTCCGATGTTCCACTGCACGATTTTCTTCCCTTGCAACACATCTGCCGCTCGTAAATATAGGCCAGCACAATATACAAATAGAACGACAAAGGACCCGATTACTTTCGTATCATACCAATGGAAATTGTCCAATTTTGTATATCCCCATATGCATCCTAATAAAATAGCTAGTAAGAAAAATGGAACAGAAAATAAATTTAATCCGTAAGACATCGATTCTAGCTTCGGTAAATTCCCTAATCTTCTTAATCTGGCATTCCATTTTTTCTTTTTTAATAGGCGATATTGCAATAAATACATAATAGAAAAAATGAACGATACAGTAAAAGTTGCATAAGAAATAATAGCCATACCGACATGTACATATACAAGCTCCGAAACTAATTGCTCTGCAAGTATCGGCGACATCTTTCCAAGCGGCGTAAAAATAGAAAAAGCGCTTACGCCAAATGCAACAACATTTGTAAAAAAGACTAAAAAATCGATTCTCATAAATCGATTAATGACTAACGACATCGTAATCAATAGCCAAACATAAAAATAAATACCTGATAATAAGGTTAAAAGGGGGTTCGTTTCTGAATCTGTAGCTCTAAGCAACATAAAAATAGAATGCAGAACCCATACAATCGAAAGTAACCAAAAAGCAAATCGGTTCGCCTTTCGGTTACTTTGGAAATAATCTATAAAATATAAACTAATGCTACAAGCATATAAAATAATTGCAATATGATAAATAATACTGTTATTTAAAAAACTCATCCGATCATCCTTCCAAATTATAAAGATGGAACGGATGGTGTCCACGCTCTTTTATGTTCTACTTCTTCCGCACGACTCTCTACGTCTTCCATTTCTAAATCGAAAATCTTTGCAAATAACGCTAATTTTTCGTCTGCTCCCTCTTCAGCAGCTATTTCTTTCGCTACCAAAATTGGGTCTTTTAATAATTGATTAATAATACTTTTCGTATGCTTACTAATTACTTTTCTCTCACGATCACTAAGATTCGGTATTTTTCGTTCCAGACTTTCCATCGTTTCACTTTGAATAGCAAGTGCCTTATCACGAAGGGCTGATATTAACGGAACGACACCAAGTGTACTTAACCACGTTTTAAATACAACAATTTCCTCTTCAATCATAAATTGAATTTTCTCTGCTTCTTTCAAACGCTCAGCACGGTTCGCTTCCACTACTCCTTGCAAATCATCAATGTCATACAAGAAAGAACCTTCTAGCTCATCAATTGCTGGATCAATATCACGCGGCACTGCAATATCAACCATAAATAATGGACGACCAGAGCGCATTTTCTCTACCTTTGTCATCATCTCTTTCGTAATGACATAATCCGATGCACCAGTTGAACTAATTAAAATATCAGCTTCTAATAATGCACATTGTAATTCACTTAAAGGTTTTGCGTGTCCCATATATTTCTCAGCCATTATTTCTGCTTTTGAAAGCGTTCTATTCATGACTGTTACTTTACGAGCACCACTTCCATATAAGTTTTGTAGTGCAAGTTCACCCATTTTACCAGCACCAAGAATAAGTACGTGACAATCTGTTAACTCGCCAAATATTTTCTTCCCAAGCTCAACAGCAGCATAACTAACAGACATCGCGCTTTCACCAATTGTCGTTTCTGAGTGAGCACGTTTCGCCAATGTAATAACTTGCTTAAACAATTCATTAAAAATTGTCCCTGTTGCTTTTACTTGTTGCGCTTCTAAAAAGCTATCTTTTATTTGACCTAAAATTTGCGTCTCTCCAACTACCATAGAATCTAAACCGCACGTTACGCGGAATAAATGATCGATTGCACCATCTTGTTCAAAAATAGTTAAATATGGTGCGACTTCTTCTATTTCAAGCTGAAACCAATCAGCTAAAAACTTCTTAATATAATACCGTCCCGTGTGTAATTGATCGACAACAGCATAAACCTCAGTGCGATTACAAGTTGATACAATGACATTCTCTAACACGCTCTTTTGATTTTGTAATGTAGTCATTGCTTGCTCTAGCTCTGCTGCCTGAAATGTGAGTTTCTCACGAAATTCTACAGGGGCTGTTCGATAATTTACACTAACAACAAGAATATGCACGCAGCATGTCCCCCTTCACCCGTTTTATCACTTTATCTACTATCATAATACAACTTTCCTCTTATGAATCTGACAATCGTGTGAACAACCGATTATTTTTTTATTTATTCTCCATATGTAAGAAAGGAGATTCAGTAAAATGAATAAAATTTTTCTACTTTATAATGATTATAAATTAATAACTCTATTTGTACGTTACCAAAAAAAGCCCTCATAATCAAGTGATGGAAACTATTCCATATAAATTATAACATCATCTTTCCTATCTTCTTTCATCATGAAGGAAAATATGTATGATTGTTCCAAATTGTAGCACAAACTTTCTCAATACAATGTATTTGACATTGTATTTCTTTTTCGTTATATTGATTTTACAAAATTAAATTGTGCACAACCTAATTAGAAAGGAGTCATTCATGACAGAAGATTCTTTGCATCTAGATAATCAACTTTGTTTTTCTATTTACGCTTGTTCTAGAGAGGTTACACGCTTTTACCGACCATATTTAGAAGAAATGGGCATTACGTATCCACAGTACATTACTTTACTCGTACTATGGGAGCAAGATGGATTAACAGTAAAAGAAATTGGAGAACGTCTATTTTTAGATTCCGGTACGTTAACACCTATGTTAAAACGAATGGAATCATTAAACCTTGTAAAACGCGTTCGTTCCAAAGAAGATGAGCGAAAAGTGTGTATTGAATTAACAGAACAAGGAAAAGATTTACAAGATAAGGCTTGTTCATTGCCGACAACGATGGCAACAAATTTAGGAATTACAGAACAAGAATATCGTTCTTTATTAATTCAATTAAATAAACTAATTGAAACAATGAAAACAATTAATGATAGAAAAGGGGAATAAACATGGATAAATTATATACTGCTTCAGTAACTGCTACAGGTGGAAGAAATGGAAAAGTAGTATCAGATGATGGCATATTAAATCTTGATGTGAAAATGCCGAAAGCACTAGGTGGTGCAGGCGGAGAGGCAACAAATCCAGAACAACTATTTGCTGCTGGTTACGCTGCTTGTTTTGATAGTGCATTACAACTTGTCATTCGTACGAAACGTGTGAAAGTAGAAAGTACAGAAGTAACTGCTCACGTTTCTATCGGAAAAGATACAGATGGTGGTTTCGGCCTATCTGCTGTACTTGATGTACATGTCGCTGGCGTTTCACATAGCGAAGCACAAGAACTTGTAGAAGCCGCTCACGGTGTATGTCCTTACTCTAAAGCAACACGAGGAAATATTGAGGTTACATTAAACGTACGCTAAAAGTGTATAAAGAAAAAAACGCGCGACATTCGTCACGCGTTTTTTGTTTTTGTAAATTTATGAATTGCTTTCCATGCTTCTTCTTTCCCAAGTCCTGTTTCAGAAGAGAATAGAACGACTTCATCGCCACTTTCAATATCAAGCGTTTCTTTTACAACTTTTAAATGCTTTTGCCATTTCCCTTTCGGAATTTTATCGGCTTTCGTTGCAATAATAATGGTTGGAATGTCATAATGCTTTAAGAAATCATACATCATTACATCATCATTTGTTGGTTTGTGACGTAAATCAACTACTAATACAGCTGCATCTAATTGCTCACGTGTTGTAAAATACGTTTCAATCATTTTACCCCAAGCCGCGCGCTCTGTTTTAGATACTTTCGCATATCCGTAACCTGGAACGTCCACAAAGTGCATCATCTCATTAATTAAGAAGAAGTTTAATGTTTGTGTTTTTCCTGGTTTAGAAGAAATACGTACTAACTTTTTACGATTTAAAATTTTATTAATAAAGGAAGACTTCCCGACATTTGAACGACCTGCTAATGCAATTTCTGGTAAGTCACCGTCTGGATATTGTTCTGGTTTAACAGCACTAATTACAATGTCTGCTTTTGTTACTTTCATTGTTTCACTCCTACTAATGCGTGCTCCAATACTTCATCTAAATGAGATGCAAGCACAAACGTAAGGTTTTCTTTTACGCTCTCTGGAATATCATCTAAATCTTTCTCATTTTCCGCTGGTAAAATAATCTTTGTTAAACCTGCGCGGTGAGCACTTAATGTTTTTTCTTTTAAACCACCAATCGGTAATACACGACCACGAAGTGTAATTTCACCTGTCATCCCCACTTCTTTACTTACAGGAATACCTGTTAGCGCAGAAATAAGTGCCGTTGCCATCGTAATACCTGCTGACGGTCCATCCTTTGGAACTGCTCCTTCTGGAACATGAATATGAATATCATTTTTCTCATGGAAATCAGGATCAATCTGAAGCTCTTCTGCACGAGAACGAATATAGCTAAACGCTGCTTGTGCGGATTCTTTCATAACATCCCCAAGTTTCCCTGTTAAAATTAATTTCCCTTTACCTGGCGCTACGGACACTTCGATCGCCAGTGTATCGCCACCTGCTGCCGTATACGCTAAACCTGTCGCCATACCAACTTGGTCTGTTTTTTCAGCTTGCCCATAACGGAATATGTGCTTACCAAGTAAATCAACAACGTTTTTCTCTGTTACTACAATACGCTTACGTTCTGCTGTAACGATAATCTTTGCTGCTTTACGACAAACCTTTGCAATTTGGCGCTCTAATGTACGAACACCAGCCTCACGTGTATAATAGCGGATAATTTCAAGAAGCGCTTCATCACGTACTTGTAAATTACCTTTTCGTAAGCCATGCTCTTTTAATTGTTTCGGCAATAAATGCTCACGAGCAATGTGAACCTTTTCAAGCTCTGTATAGCCAGCAATCGAAATAATTTCCATACGGTCAAGTAACGGACCTGGAATACTGGAAAGTGTATTCGCAGTTGCTACAAACATAACTTTCGATAGATCATATGGTTCTTCAATATAATGATCACTGAAGTTATGGTTTTGTTCTGGGTCTAACACTTCAAGTAATGCTGCTGAAGGATCTCCACGGAAATCGTTAGACATTTTATCAATTTCATCTAATAAGAAGACTGGATTAACTGATTTCACCTTTTTCATACCTTGAATAATACGTCCTGGCATTGCTCCAACGTACGTACGACGGTGACCACGAATTTCAGATTCATCACGCACACCACCAAGGGATACACGGACAAAATTACGATTTAATGATGTTGCAATAGAACGCGCTAACGAAGTTTTTCCGACCCCAGGTGGTCCTACTAAACAAAGGATAGGCCCTTTTAATGAATTCGTTAACTTCTGTACCGCTAAATATTCAAGTACGCGCTCTTTCACTTTCTCAAGACCGTAATGATCTTTGTTTAAAATCTCTTCAGAATGAGCAAGATCAATCATATCTTCTGTTGCCTCTGTCCACGGAAGTGCTAATAACCAATCGATATAATTGCGAATAACACCGCTCTCCGCAGAACTTGCTGGTAACTTTTCATAACGATCTAATTCTTTCAGTGCGGCCTTCATTGTTTCTTCAGGCATTCCTGACTGTTCAATTTTCTCACGAAGTTCTTCAACTTCCCCGCCCTTACCTTCTTTATCGCCAAGTTCAGTTTGAATCGCCTTCATTTGCTCACGTAAAAAATATTCTTTTTGCGTGCGCTCCATTGAACGTTTCACTTTTTGTCCAATTTTCTTTTCTAAACTAAGTAATTCTTGTTCATCTTGAATAATTGAAATAAGTGTATGTAATCGTTCTTTCACAGATATGATTTCTAAAATCTCTTGTTTCTGCTTCGTTTTAATTGGCAAGTGAGAAGCAATTAAATCCGCTAATCTTCCTGGCTCTTCTACATCAGCTACCGTTGCAAATGTTTCATTTGAAACTTTTTTCGAAACTTTAATATATTGTTCGAAATGCTCCAGTAATGTGCGCATAAGAGCTTTCTCTTCTAAATCAGCTTCCACTTCTTCCGTTATCGTTTTAATAGAAACTTGCACTACATTTTCTTCTTCGATAAACTCTACTACTTCTGCTCTATGTAAACCTTCTACAAGGACACGAAGCGTACCGTTCGGCAATTTTAACATTTGCTTCACTTTCGCCACTGTACCTACACTATATATGTCATCTTCTTTCGGATCATCGATATTCATTTCTTTTTGCATTGCTAAAAAGATGATATTTTCATCCATTGCCGCCTGCTCTAGTGCTTGTATCGATTTATCACGTCCTACATCAAGATGCAGAACCATCGTTGGATATACGAGAACGCCTCTTAATGGTAGGAGGGGCACGATTCTTTCATTCGTATTCATACTAGACATAGCACCTCCATAATAAATTAAACTCCTGTTCAACTATTTTATATTACAATACATCTAGATGCAATTGCAGAGATTCTCCGCAACTGTAAATCCCTCGTTTTTTCTCCCTTATAAAAGAAAAAAGACTCCGCTTAAGCATACAAACTTAAACGAAGTCTGGCAAATACTATTATCGTTCATTCTCACATTGATTGTGCATCTGTTTCGTCTATCGTAGTATGTACATCGAGCTCTCGATGTATATTTTCCTGTATAAACGTTAGCTCAAATACTTCCTTCAACTTCCGAACAGGAATAATTTCAATTCCTTTTATTGTATACAAAAATGGTTGCATGTTTTCAGCAGGAATGATAACTTTCTTAGCTCCTGCCTTTTTCGCAGCTTTTATTTTTGCGTACACACCACCGATAGGTTTCACTTCCCCGTGTATACTTATCTCACCAGTCATCGCTACTTCATTATTCACATACGTATGATGCACTGCTGAATACACACCTGTTGCCATAGCAATTCCCGCCGAAGGCCCATCAATCGGGATACCACCTGGAAAATTAATATGTATATCGTACCCTTCTGGCAATACATCTAGAGATCGAAGCACTGTTAATACATTATCTACAGAACCTTTCGCCATACTTTTACGACGAATGGATTTCGTTTGACTACCAATACTTTCCTCTTCAACAATTCCAGTAACATTTACCGATCCTTTATCTTTCGCCTTGATTGCTGTTACTTCAATTTCTAATAACGCGCCTGTATTTGGTCCGTATACAGCAAGTCCATTTACAAGACCGATTCTCGGAATAGGGTAAATGCGTTTTTCATACTTCGGTGTAAGTTGACTAGAGTGAACAACCCACTCTATATCTTCATCTTTAATGAAAGGACGTTCTTCATTTATTGCCATTCCAGCAGAAATTTGTACAAGATTAATCGCTTCTCGCCCATTTCTTGCATACATCCCGATCATTTCAATACCATTTTCACCGATTTGCATTTCCACTTTGTCAGCCGCATTCTTCGCTACTTTTTGAATTTCTTCTGTATCTAACTCACGGAAGAACACTTCTAAACAGCGCGACCGAATAGCAGGAGGAATCTCCTCTGGCGAACGTGTCGTCGCCCCAACTAAGCGAAAATCGGCTGGTAAACCTTTTTGAAAAATGTCATGTATATACGTTGGAATCATCGTATTCTCTTCACTGTAGTATGCACTTTCCAAAAACACTTTCCGATCTTCTAGCACCTTTAACATTTTGTTCATTTGAATCGGATGTAATTCACCTATCTCATCAATAAACAAAATACCACCGTGAGCATCTGTTACCGCACCTTTTTTCGGTTGCGGAATACCTGCTTGCCCCATCGCACCAGCACCTTGATAAATTGGATCATGCACCGAACCAATTAAAGGGTCTGCAATACCACGTTCATCAAACCGAGCTGTCGTCGCATCCAGTTCAATAAATGTTGCATTTGTGCGAAATGGAGATTTTGGATTTCGTTTTGCTTCTTCTAATACGAGACGCGCTGCCGCTGTCTTTCCGACACCTGGCGGACCATATATAATCACATGTTGCGGGTTTGGACCACAAAGAGCCGCTTTTAACGACTTAATCCCGTCCTCTTGCCCTACAATATCTAAAAAGGATGTAGGACGCACCTTTTCCGCAAGCGGCTCTGTTAAAGAAATCTCGCGCATTTTACGAAGCTGTTCTAATTCTTTTTTCGATTCTCGATCAATTGAAACTTTTTGTGTTCGCTGATTTCGAAGTAAATGCCAAAAATACAATCCGACAATTACACCAAAAACAAGTTGAACAAGTAAAAATATATTTGTCCAGCTCATCATTTATTTCCTCCCGCAATGTTTTATCTCTTAGTATTTCCGCGGAGGAACATAGCTAAACATAAAGAAAAACAGCAATTATAAAAATTGCTGTTTCTCCTTCGCATTATGCAGATGTTTTTGTATCAAGTACAGTACCGTCTTGTAACACCAATTTTGGTGCTGCATTATCAGCTACTGTTTCTTTTGTAAGAATACACTTCTCGATATCTTTGCGAGATGGTAGCTCGAACATTACCTCAAGCATTAAGCCTTCAATAATAGAACGAAGTCCACGAGCACCTGTTTTACGTTCAATTGCTTTTTTCGCAATCTCAATTAGTGCGCCTTCTTCAAACTCTAACTCAACATCGTCAAGCTCCAATAGTTTTTGGAATTGCTTAACAAGTGCATTTTTCGGTTTCGTTAAAATATCAACAAGAGCATCTTCATCAAGCGGCTCTAGGTTCGCAATAACTGGAAGACGACCGATAAACTCTGGAATTAAACCAAATCTTAAAAGGTCCTCTGGTAATACGTGAGATAAAACATGCTTCTCATTTACATCAGCATTTTTCTTCTCAGAACCAAATCCAATTACTTTTTCACCAAGACGACGTTTAATAATTGGCTCGATGCCATCAAACGCTCCACCACAGATGAATAAGATATTCGTTGTATCAATTTGAATAAACTCTTGATGCGGATGCTTACGGCCACCTTGAGGTGGAACGCTTGCTACAGTACCTTCTAAAATTTTCAGAAGTGCCTGCTGCACACCTTCACCAGATACATCACGTGTAATTGATGGATTTTCGGACTTACGTGCCACTTTATCAATCTCATCAATATAAATGATTCCTTTTTCCGCTTTCTCTACATCATAATCAGCTGCTTGGATTAATTTAAGTAAGATGTTTTCTACATCTTCCCCAACGTACCCAGCTTCAGTTAAAGATGTTGCGTCCGCGATTGCAAATGGAACATTTAAAATACGCGCTAACGTTTGTGCCAGTAATGTTTTACCACTACCTGTTGGCCCGATAAGTGCGATATTACTCTTCGCTAATTCTACATCATCAATTTTGCTGTTAGAATTAATGCGTTTGTAATGGTTATATACCGCTACCGCTAGTGCTTTTTTCGCGTTATCTTGTCCGATGACATACTCATCTAAAATTTCACGAATTTCTACCGGTTTCGGTACATCTTTGAATTCTACTTCTTCGTCTTTCGCAAGCTCCTCTTGTACAATTTCAGTACAAAGTTCGATACACTCGTCACAAATGTAAACACCTGGACCTGCAACTAACTTTCGGACTTGCGTTTGTGTTTTACCACAGAAAGAACATTTTAATTGCCCTTTTTCATCATTAAATTTAAACATATTTTCACACCCCTTACAAAGTGCTAACCTCTTGCCTTCGTATGTACACGATAAATGTATCGTATGTAAATACATATTATGTCACTACGTGGCGAGAAATACAAATAATATGACTAGTTATGTACAAATAAAAAGTTTTTAAAACTTTTGAAATATGTATATTCGACTTATTAAGGAAGTTTTCCTTCTTCATCGAAAAGTTTTATAAATATATTTCTATATTTATAAAACAAGGCACGATTAAAATCGCGCCTTGTTATTTTATTATGCAGCGTTTTCTACTAAGAAGTCTACAGCTTTACGAACTTTAAGATCTTCAGCTAAAGCGTCTACGCTTCCAAGAGCTTGCTTGATAGCGTCTACTGGCATACCGTACATTTCAGCCATTTTTTCAACTTCTGCAGTTACTTCTTCTTCAGTAACTTCGATGTTTTCAGCTTCAATGATAGCTTCAAGAACAAGGTTGATTCTTACGCGTTTTTGAGCGTCTTCTTTCATTTGCTCTTTTAACTTGTCAGCATCAGTACCTGTGAATTGGTAGTAAAGCTCAAGGTTCATACCTTGTTGGCTTAAACGTTGCTCGAATTCACGAACCATACGATCTAACTCAGTGTCGATCATAGCTTCTGGAATGTCGATTTCAGCGTTAGCAGCAGCTAATTCTACTACTTCGTCACGTACTTTGTGCTCAGCTTCGTGCTTTTTGCCTTCTTCTAAGTTTGTGCGAAGTTTTGCTTTTAATTCATCAAGAGTTGCAACCGCTTCGTCAGCTTCTTTAGCGAACTCGTCGTTTAACTCAGGAAGTTCTTTTGTTTTGATTTCGTGAACTGTTACTTTGAATGTTGCTGGTTTGCCAGCTAATTCAGCAGCATGGTACTCTTCTGGGAATGATACTTCAACGTCTTTAGACTCACCAGATTTAAGACCAATTAATTGCTCTTCGAAACCTGGGATGAATGTACCAGAACCGATTGCTAGAGAGTAGTTTTCGCCTTTTCCGCCTTCAAATGCTTCGCCATCAACGAAACCTTCGAAGTCGATTACAGCTGTATCACCGTTTTCAACAGTTCCTTCTTCTTTAACAACTAGCTCAGCTTGACGCTCTTGTAAAGATTTTAATTCGTTCTCTACATCTTCGTCAGTTACAGTTGTTTCAACTTTTTCTACTGCTAAACCTTTGTACTCACCTAATTTAACTTCAGGTTTCACTGTAACTTTTGCAGTGAAGATAAGGTTAGCATTTTTTTCGAACTTCTCAATGTCGATTTCAGGATGAGCAACTGGGAAGATACCAGCTTCATCGATTGCTTCACCGTATGCTTTTGGTAAGATGATATCTAAAGCATCTTGGTATAAAGATTCAACACCAAAGCGTTGTTCGAATAACGGACGAGGCATTTTTCCTTTACGGAAACCTGGTACGTTGATTGTTTTTACTACTTTTTTGAACGCAGCGTCGATAGAGTTGTTTACTTCTTTAGCATCAACTTCGATTGTTAAAACGCCTACGTTACCTTCTAATTTTTCCCATTTTGCAGCCATTTATTCTTTCCCTCCAACTATAATAATGTATGCACATACCTCTATAGATTAAGATCTTCATTATCTCTTTTTTGAAATAACAAAAGTACAAATAATCCTCTAGCAAAAGCTTTCAGATATAATGTTCCAATCTACTAATTGCCTAAAAGACAACTACGGTATATTTTGTTCGAGAATAATATGAAACATATTAAGTAAGAGAATTACACTTCTCTTCTCTTACAAACAGGCAGATTTCTGCCTTTTGCAACCCTTACATTATAACATAGAATATGCTCGTTTCAAGAACCGAACGATTCTTTTTCATAATTATACGGGCAAATATCCTTCTCTTTCGACACGTAATAACCATTGATAGGCAATATGAAACTCTTCTAATTCAATATTATACGCTGTCATAAGCTCTTCTTCATCAATAGTCAACCCGAAACGCTTTCTACCAATTCTCTCTAAAACAGCAGCCCAAATCTCCACTTTATCCATTAATAGAGCGAATGGGAAAATGCTAATTTGCAATTCTTTCCAATATGTAACCATCGCATCAAATATATCAGGATAATTTTGCTCTAATCGACTTGATAATCTATGTATAATGTTATCGGATTGCTCCTCATTATGACCTGTAAATGCCGGAATTACCTTGATCGTATTCCCAAACTTTTCTACCTCTATCTCTTCTTCTATTTGATTTTCTATCATTTTATATAAAATAGAAGTTTTCAAATAAGGGTGCTGTTTTTCGTCTATTAAAAATTTCTTTAAAATAGGTAATGCAAGATCCAAGTCTTTTAACGAAAGTTGCTGAATCGCTCTTAGCTTTTGCCCAAAGTTTTCTCCAAATATTTCATTAGTAAATTCATCTAACTCAAAATTCGAATCAACTCGTGATGTATCTACTTCATGTAACATACCTTCTGCAAATAAAGCGAGCTGTGCTAATTTTTCCTTTTGCTCAGGCATTACATCTTTCGTTTGCAAAACTTTTTCAACAGTTTCAATAACGCCTTCATAATCATTTGTTTGAACTAAAATTGTCACATACGTTTCAAGAATATCACCAAATAAGACCGCTCCTGTTTCCAGTAACTGTTCACATTTCTCTTTCGCTTCTTCCATATGTTTTAATTCTAACAAACAAATAACCGAAGCTAGTTCCGTTTGTTCCGTTTCTGCATTATACTGACGTAATATTTCAAAGCAGCGCAATGCATCTTCGAATTTCCGCTCTTTCAGCGCTAAAAAACCTTCATCAATATAGCGCTCTGATAGTTGCGGAAACAATACGACCGTATTTTCTTTTTTATCCATACGTCCGCCTCTTTTTCTAGATTTTAATTATCTTTAAAGTAAATATATCAAATGAGTAATGAGAACACAACATCCCGAAACCCTTTGTTTGAAATATAGAAATATTTAATTTTTATATTTCAATACAAGTGAATTCCTACTCAAAATTAAAAATATGCAAATAAAAACCCTCAGCAATTCAAGCAGAGGATTCATCATTAATGGAAAGCTTTTATAATAGTGGGGTATATAACAAGGGTAATAATTTGGAGAACAATAATTGCCATAACAATCATGCTAAAGTAGAAGATTGGTTTACTTCGCTTCATTAAAAACATAATGATAAGCATCGTACAAGCAAACAAACTTAAGAAGAACAAACTCGTTGTCGAACTAAGTATACCACTCGGGACAAAGAACAATAACACTACACTACAAGTACCTATAATTCCAAATAACCATTCCATTCATTCACTCATTCCCTTTCCCTCTCATGGTAGTTTCCTCTAAGCGATTAAATGTTTTACAACATCAACTACATACGTTAATTTCTCATACGCTACAAATCCAAAAGCAACTGTTAAACCCGTTACGATTAATCCCTTCATTATTTCTTCCTCCTCGTTTTATCGTTGTTACCTTCATTATAGAGGATTAACAATTTGTTACCATCGAACTACCTTACAGTTACCTTACAGAATTGTAAGATTTCAAAGAGAGATTGAAAAACACCCCATATCGCTTGAGGTGCTTTCACGGAATTTCTCTATAATCACTTGCAAAATTAACTTTTTTCTCTTGTTTATTTTTCGGAGAATCCACTCTTAAACTAATAGATTTACTAAATAATTTCGGATTGAAATAATAGCAAAAATCCGTTTGAGGACAATATACACAATACACATCTATTTCTTCTTTATTCACTTCTTTTGTAGCGACTCCGCTTGCTGTAGAATAACTAGATCGGAATCTTACTTCCAGTATCCCTCTTGCATTCAACTCTCTATATTTCACTTGCACCCTTTTAAATCCCCCGCCCTTATATACTACAAGATCAAAGGGCGAATGCTCTGTTTGTGGTATTAAAATCATATATCCTTTTTCATACAAATCAACTTGTGCCTTTAAAACAGCTAAATCTCCTTTTGTTTTTGTATGATGGTACACTTTTTCTCAGCACCTTTTTACATATTTTCAAAATAATATTCGTTCCTTTTCTTAACTTACCTCCCAACATTTTCTCATTAAAAGAAAACTCTTTGTTAAAACCATGTTAATATATTTTTGTATAATTAAGAATTTAATTTACAAGGGGGATTATATATGTTCAAAAAAGTAGCTGCTGATGTTTTAGGGTTAAGTGATGTAGGTTCTGTCATTACACCAAAAGATTATGACAAGGTTGATGCTGATGATTACGTAATGCATGAAGATGGAGAGAAAATTTATTTTCTAATTAAATCGAAATCAGATGAATATTGCTTCACAAACAAAGGATTACTTCACCTAGATGGTACAAGTGCGACAAGCAAAAAACGTACACTACGCCGCTTTAGCTATAGTAAATATCAAATTAAAAACGTATTGCTTGAAACTGCGGGAACGATTGATTTAGATGTAGAAATTAAATTTCAAATGGGAGATGAACATTATTCAATTGATGTTCATAAAAAACATATCGAGGAATTAAAAGATTTATATAAAGCTTTACTTAAAATCGAAGAAATTTCATACGACAACGATATTACATTGCAGTATGCACATAAAAGTTTAGATATGGCATCTAACGCTTTTAGCCGTATTTCAAATGCACAAGTAAATTTAGCAGAGCAATTTAAAGAAATGAACGAAATCGCCTTTAACTGGCTCGTTGATACGAAGAAACAATATAATGTGAAAGATTATGGTTTTGTATTTGAGAAGTTTATTAATAACTAAACAGAAACCCTTGTTATCAAAAGATAACAAGGGTTTTTCAGCGTCCTAGAAGATGTTCAAACTCTCGGCCTGCTCATTTCCGTACTATTTTATATATTTTGATCGCAGTCTTAATATATCTTCCTCTTCTCGAATACCTGCCGATCCTTTCCTCACATTTTTTACGATAGTCCAATCCGGGTTGGTTTCATCACCGATGTTCTGTACTGTAAAGTTGCCATCACCATATTTTCGGTGACCTTCTGCCAATTTCTCCGTTAAATCGTTCTCATTTGATCTCGCCATCTTTGCGCCATCTCCCTTTTTTATACAACCTTCTTAAACTGTCTAACCAATCACAGGTCTAGTCAATTGGAGATTCTCGTTTTCCGCTTCTATTCATTGTAACACACTAACGGGGATAAGTTTCGATAACGGTTGCTCAATCGTACGAGGGCGGTAAAAAGTTTTATAATATTGTAAGTGAACAGTTAGGAGAATCTGGATATGGATTTGAGTTCCATCATAAACCTATTGATTCTTGAAATGAAATAAGAGGAATAGGGCGCATAAATGGCGCTCTTTTCTTCATGCACTTTAATCCGTTACACATAATAATTACCATATATTACGTCATATTTTTTACACCTTTTGCACATACATCAATTTGTAGACAAACAAAAAACCTTGTTATCAAAAGATAACAAGGTTTTTTTTAGCGTCCCAGGAGAGATTCGAACTCCCGACCGACGGCTTAGCTTACCACCATAGCTTTCGCTACCAGCAATTACTGTTTGTAGTCTGGACTATATCTTCACCATTTCAGGTGCGACACGTGTAGTCTCTACGGAACCTCACGATGATTTTCATCATACTTCAGAGTCTTTACCATTAAGTTTCACTTAATCATTCAAAACTCCTTAATCTTTTTCAAGATCGTAAGTTTCCTCGGTATTACCATCAGCCGAACTGTTAAGGCTTCACCGATATAGTGTCGTCCACTTTATAGGTTCTTGTTTCCCTATAAAGGCTCCTATTTTTCTTGAAGGCCGTTGCTCTATCCTGCTGAGCTACTGGGACATGGAGCGGGTGAAGAGAATCGAACTCTCGACCAGAGCTTGGAAGGCTCTTGTTTTACCACTAAACTACACCCGCATATGTTATTTTATTTTTCTTCGTTAGCGCCGTTGCCCTATCGACAATATTTATTATATGTATAACCATACATAAAGTCAACACCTTTTTTAAAAGAGGATAATTTTTCTTATCCTCTTTTAAAAACTGCTTGTTCAACTAGCTGTCCGTCTAGTGTTTCAAAACGAACTTCCATTTGATTTTCATCCATTTCTAATAAAGCAAATGTTTTTTCTACACGCTGACGCGGTAATAAAATACTGCCTGGATTAATAAATAAAACGCCGTCGATTAATTCCGCACCTAATACGTGAGAGTGTCCGAAGCATGCAACTTGCGCCCCTACCTCTTCAGCATGGTACGCTAATGTTTGTAACGTCATTTTCACGTTATGACGATGTCCGTGCACAACTATGAAACGAACACCATCTACATCAGTTACAATTTCGTCTTGAAAGTTAGCATAATCACAATTCCCTTTTACAACATGGAAACCTTGCAACTCTTCATGAGCAGGCGTTAGCTCTGAATCACCGCAATGAATCATGATATCTACTTTCCCTTCATACTTCTCTTTTAACTGCTGTAATTCCTTCACAGAGCTATGACTATCGCTTACGATTAAAGCTTTCATCAATCTCTCTCCCTTATTCTCCTAAAAACCATTCAGGGATTTTTTCTTCTAGCTTACGTAGAGCACGTCCGCGGTGACTAATAGCATTTTTCTCATCTGAACTTAGTTCCGCCATCGCTTTTTTATATTCTTCCACATAAAAAATCGGATCATATCCAAAACCGTTTTCCCCGCGGCGCTGTTCTAAAATATACCCTTCGCACGTCCCATTTACAATGACAGGCTTTTTATCCCCTTCAGGGAAAGCCACTGCTAATGCACAGTAGAAGCGAGCTTTACGCTTATCAAACGGTATTTCATTTAATTCTTGTAAAACTTTATCAATATTCGCTTGATCATCTTTCGGCTCTCCAGCAAAACGTGCTGAATATACACCTGGTTTCCCGTTTAAAGCATCTACAATAAGACCTGAATCATCCGCAATTACAATTGCATTCAATTGTCGACTCAAACTGTCCGCTTTTAAGATTGCATTTTCTTCAAATGTTTCACCAGTTTCTTCGACTTCTTCAATATGAGGAAAATCGTGTAATGATTTCACTTCTAAATCAAATCGCTCAAATAACTCAGCAAATTCACGTACTTTCCCCATATTTTTTGTCGCTACAACAACTTGTTTCATTTTTTCCACCTCTACTCTATATGAGATACGATGTCACCTAACGCTTCTTTTTGCATATCGATCAGTTGGAAAATGCCTTGTTCTGCAGCATCAAGTAATTCATTTAACTGCGCTCTACTAAACGTCGCTTCTTCTCCAGTTCCTTGCACTTCAACGAACTGACCTTTTCCAGTCATAATTACGTTCATATCAACGTCTGCTTTAGAATCTTCTGCATAGTTCAAATCTAAAACAACACCTTGCTCTTCAACAATCCCTACTGACGTTGCTGCTAAATAATCTTTTACTGGAATTTTAGATACTTTTTCTGCTTGTAATAACTTCTCAAACGCTAATACCATCGCTACGTATGCACCTGTAATAGAAGCAGTTCGCGTTCCACCATCCGCTTGAATAACATCACAATCAATCCAAACCGTTCTCTCACCAAGCGCTTCTAAGTCAACTACCGCACGTAATGCTCGTCCAATTAAGCGCTGGATTTCCATTGTACGTCCTGTTACTTTCCCTTTACTTGACTCCCTAATTGTACGTTGTTCTGTCGCACGTGGAATCATCGCATATTCAGCTGTTACCCAGCCCTTTCCTTCTCCACGCATAAATGGCGGGACGCGCTCTTCAATTGTCGCTGAGCAAATTACCTTTGTATCCCCAACCTCAATTAACACTGATCCTTCTGGATGTTTTAAATAATTCGTATGAATATGTATATGGCGTAATTCTGTTTTTTCTCTACCATCTACTCGCATAAAAATAACCTCCTCATAACTACTTGTTAGTATAGCCAAATTTAAATGTATGATATGTATACAATAAAAGAAGAGGAACCCAAAAAGCAATTCCCCTTTCTTACTTAAGTATATCAAATTATTGGCGATTAAAAACTACCTGTATTCACGTTTTCTGGACGATCTACAGGTTTTATTAACTTTCCGCCCTTTTCATCTATAAGATTTGCTTTACCATTTACTTCAATAGAAACGCTTTTCACGCCTTTCTTTTCTGTTAAAGATAAAACTAATGACTTCAATACGTAATTTGAAATCATATTTTTATCTGGGTTTATAAATATATTTTCATTAAAGTTTAATGTAAGATTTCCATCTTGTAATTTCGGATTCGTAATGAGCTTAACTCCTGGATTGAAATCGTTCAGAAGAGATTGATGAATCGGCCCTTTTACAAGTTCATCTACAATTGCTGCATAATCATTTTCTTTTCCTTCTACAACGCGGCGTGTTACTGGTACGTAGTATTGCTGTTTATTATTATTTTGTGCCATAAAATAAAGTGTTACTGGTTTTGTATTTGTTACATCCGCTACTTGCTCATCATCGAAGTTAATACCGTTCGCACGGCTCACCCCTTCACCAAGCGGTGTACCACCAACAGGCATCTTCGCTAATTTTTCACCATTTATTTGGAACTGCACTTGTTTTATTTCTTTAAATTGCGTCAACGTCCATGCAATAGATTCAACGATTTGACGTTCTTCCTCTTTTGCATAGTTTTTCATTTCTTTAGAAAAATCAATGACTGCCGTCCCATCTTTTTTCAAGTTTAGGGTCATCGATGTATTCGCCGGAATGACTGCACGGAACCCATTCGGTAACAAATTCGTTACCGGTCCATCTTTCACAAGGTACTCTAACGTTTGCTGAATAACCTCATTTGCTTTCGGAGTAGGTATAGCTAACGTTTGCGGTACAACATAGCCATTTTTATCAACAAGGTATAGTTCTCTATTCACCGTTTGTCCTTGCTTATCTTTCTTAGATACTTCTTTCTTTCCACCCTCTGTATACGTAACTTGTTTTGGCGGATCAATTTGCTCCGTTGCTTTCTCTTGATTTATAAAGCCACACCCTGTTAGTAAAACAGCGCTCACAGTAGCACCAACAACCCATTTAAAAGTGGATTTAGGCATGCCATTCCCCCCTAAAATCTAAGTTTGTACTATTATGTATACGAGCTGTTTCATGTTTTAGAACAAGCTGTGCTCCCTATAAACAAAAAAACTCCTGATTTCTCAGGAGTTCACTTATATGAATTCTATTATTATTCTTTTTCTAAATAAATATGTTTTACATTTTCAATCGGTTGACCGAACCATTTTGATGCAATTTCTTTAAATAGGCCTATTTTTCCTGTTGTTAAGAAGAGATGATCACTTTGTTCCTCTCCCTCATTCAACATTTTACTATGGTATAAAATGGTACTTACTTCACGTGCCGTTTCATCACCAGAACTAATGAGTTGCACTTTATCTCCCATTACTTGTTTAATAACAGGACCTAAAATTGGATAATGTGTACAGCCTAAAATAAGCGTATCAATATCAGTGTTTTTCAGCGGTTGCAACGTTTCTCTTACAACTTCATACGCCATTTCACTTTCGAAATTACCGCTCTCTACAAGCTCAACAAAAGGTGGACACGCTAAACTTTCTACCATAACACGATTATTAATAGACTTTAACGCTTCTTCGTATGCACCACTTTTCACCGTTCCAATCGTTCCAATAATCCCAACATGATACGTGTTTGTCATTTTTAAAGCTGTACGTGATCCTGGGTGAATAACTCCTACCACTGGAATTGGTAATTGTTTCTGCATCTCTTCTAATACAACTGCAGTTGCTGTATTACATGCAATAACTAACATTTTGATATTTAAATCTAGTAAATGCTCCGTCATTTCCCACGTAAATTGACGCACTTCTTCTCGAGAACGTGGACCATAAGGGCAACGTGCTGTATCCCCTAAATATATAATGCGCTCTTTCGGCAACTGACGAATTAATTCCTTCGCCACTGTTAAACCGCCAACTCCTGAATCGATAACACCGATTGCTCTATTCAACTTCATCACCCGTTTTCTCATTCATCATCTTATTTTATCATTATATTTTTCACACTTTAAGTTCGCTCACTTAAACTGCTTCTATATGAAAATTTTCATTTGTACCTGTATAGACTAGGACCTTTTTTATTTTGCTCCTTTTTTTCATAATTTGCAAGACAGAAAAACAACCGACCTTCTATATGAAAGTCGGTTTCTTCTATAATAAAGTACATCTTTAATGCTCCATCTTTTTTTGGAAAGAAGACATTCCTATTAATAAGAAGAAATGAGCAGAAATTAACATGACGATTAAAATAAAATTGAAACGATAACTATTTGTAGATTCCATAATTTTGCTCGCAACAGCTGGTCCAAATGCCATACCGAAAAAGTTAATTAAATTATATAAGCCAAGACCGACTCCAACTTTAGCTGCATGTAATGTTTTCGGTATAAATGTGTTCAATGATACTTGAATGGCAGAATAACTCATAAATGTCAAAATAATCGCCAATACAATAACGACTATACTTCCATTCGGAATAAACCCTAAAATTAAAAAGCCAACAATCATAATGACAGACGCTACATAAATCATATTCACATTTCCAAACGAAGGGACAATCTTTCCAGTAATAAAACTAGACACAATACCAAAGAGTGATGCAACAAATAATACAATTCCGATAACAAATGGAGACAATCCGTGCTCTCTTCCTAACAGTAATGGCAACAATAATAAATTAGCACATAACGCCACATTAATTATAAATCCGACTGTTATTAAACGAAGAAATGCTTTGTTCGAAAACAACTCAATATCGATAAATGGATGCTCCGCTTTCTTCATACGAACCGTGAATAAAAATAAAGAAATTATCGATAACACAAATAGCCAACGATTCATATCGATACCTAGTAAAACAGTCGTAATGAATGCAAATAGTAACGCCGCTCCAATATAATCAAAATGAAACGTTTCATCCGTATGCTGCATTTCTTCTGGCATAAATTTTATAAGCAAGAAAATCCCCACTACTGAAATAACCATAAATAAAAATAAATATGGCCACCCTAGTGTATTTGTAATAGCCCCGCCAACTAAAGGGCCAATACCTACTGCTAATGCAATAGAAGAACTAATCATCGCTAACGCACCAGGCTTCTTATGAGGAATAACTAATTTGGCCACTGCAATCATACTAAGCGCAATAAACGCTGCACCCCCGCTCGCTTGCACTAATCTTGCAAGAATGGTAATCACATAAGATTGATTCATAAATCCAATAATAGAACCCACTACAAATATGATAATCGAAATAATTAATAGTTTTTTTACACTGTAACGATCAGCAAGCTTCCCATATATCATTGAACCAATACCGACAACTAAAGAATAACCTACTACAACCCAACTTACTTTCGATTGACTAATAGATAAATCATGAGCAATATCCTCTAACGCAACATTAAATAAAACCGCATTCATCGGTCCTAATAAAACGATAAAACATAATGTGAAAACAAACCATTTTGAATGATTGTTTATATCTTCCCCCATGTGTAACACCTCTCCTGATTGTAGTAATTGAAAACGAAAAATGAAGTTGTTTAGCTCTTCTATTATCACTAGACAACTTCATCAAATGTATACATTTATCGCGCGACAAATTGAATTCGAAACGAAACATGTACGTTGTTCGATATTCATGGAACTATCATAGTTTCAGCATTACAGTTTGTCAACGAAAAATATACAAAATAAACTAATTTAGTGTTTTTAGTTTACTTTGTTCAAAAATTGTTATACACTAATTTCGAATCCGATATAAGGAGGACTAACACGGTTATTCAAATTTGCAATTTCTAACTTAATAAAATAATGAACTTGTATACGGAAGAAACATTACAGGAGGATTATGATGAAGAAAAAAATGTTAGTTGTATTAACGAGCGTTGAAAAATATCCAAATTTAAATCGAGCTACTGGCCTTTGGCTTGGTGAAGCTGTTCATTTCGTTAAAAAAGTTGAAGAAGCTGGTTACGAAGTAGATTATGTTAGCCCACAAGGTGGTTATACACCGATTGATCCGCATAGTTTAGCAATGGCGGAGAACATCGATTGGGAATGGTATCAAAAGAAAGAATTTATGAATCGTCTCGGTTCTACAATGAAACCGAGTGAAGTAAATCAGGAAGACTACGCTGCGATTTATTACGCAGGCGGTCACGGTGTAATTTGGGACTTCCCTGAAAATAAAGAACTCCAAATGATTAGCCGTAGCATTTATGAAAATGGCGGAATTGTTTCCTCTGTTTGTCACGGAGCTGCCGGTTTATTTCATATCACATTAAGTAATGGGGAACGCTTAATTAGCGGTAAAAAAGTAACAGGATTCTCAAATGAAGAGGAAAAACTAGCTGAATTAGATCAATTCGTTCCATTTTTAACAGAAGATGAACTCATTAAAAATGGAGGACTTTACGAAAAAGCTGCACAGCCTTGGGAAGCTTTTGCTGTAGAAGATAATCGTGTTATCACTGGTCAAAACCCAGCTTCAGGCGGTCTAGTAGCTGAATTAGTATTACAACACATAAACAAATAACATGTAATAAAAAAAGCAGATTTTCCACTACTATAGGAAAATCTGCTTTTTTTACGAAATCATTTGCAAAATAGCCATAACTTCTTTTTCAATTTCCGAATCATCAATTGCTTCTATATACTCCGGTTTAAACAGTTGATACTTCTTTAGTTGATAAAAATCAAGTATCGCTTTCTTTAACGTAATATCGTACTGAATACAAAAAGAATGATCTATTATACGTCTTAACATCACATCATCTTGCACCATAAATAATTGTGCGTTCATTTTATTAAAGTAACCTTGTTCCATACCAGCTTCAAAAAACATTTGCAAATTATGATTACGATTTTGTTGTGCAGCGACTAACCGATCAGATAAGTGCGGATATGCCTCTTTCAAATCTTGTAAAAAGACATCTGAAATGTATGTCACACATTTTAAAGAGTGAATAAACGTCTTTTGGAAACGTTCTGCAAAAGACATACTTTCATCTTGATTATCCGCATCCCCTTCAAGAAGATAGTTCATAAAATCTTCTACCACAGCTTCAATAATCTCATCTTTTGAAGAAAAACGTTTATATAAAGTAGCTTTACTAATATCCATATACTTCGCAATTTCATCTATTTTCAATTGACTAAAACTCGTTTTTCTAATAACGGGCTTTATTTTATTAATATAAGTATTTGCACACGCAACTTTTCTCATTAAAAGAGCCTCCCCTTTTGTCCATACAAAATAGTATAGCAAATTCACGATTAATTATAAATGAAGTCACTATACTCAATACATCTTTTTAGTTTAAGGGGTCATTTATCCTATAAAAAAAGTGCCCGCTACCTTTATGAGTAACGAGCACTTTTTCTATACTTTATTTACAGCTCTTCTTATAGCTTTCCCTATTTCCATACTAGACTGCGGATTTTGCCCTGTAATTAAACGCCCATCTACTACGACGTGCGGCGTAAAATTTGGAGCAACATAAAACAAAGCCCCTTCTTCTTTCAATTTATTTTCTAACAAAAACGGCACTCGCTTTTCTAAATGTACAGCTTTTTCCTCATCATTTGTATAACCTGTTATATGCTTACCCGCACTAAAAAACGAGCCGTCCTTATTTTTCACACCGACTAAAGAACTTACTCCGTGACAAACAGCCGCTACAATTCGGTTGTTGTTGTACATATTCACAATTAAATTTGCAACATATGGATTACCTGGAAAATCTACAATCGCCCCGTGTCCACCACCAAATAAAACCGCATCATAATCCGAAAAATGAACATTTGAGATTGGTTTCGTATTTTGCAATAAAGAAGCGACATGCTTAAATTCACGAGGTATCTCGTTCGGAATAGAAACTCTATCAATCGGCACTCTACCGCCCTGTATCGACACAATATCAACATCAAACTTAGCCTTTTTAAACAAGTTATAAGGAGCTGCGAGCTCTTCCAGCCACAAACCAGTCGGGTGTCCATTCATATCATGAGCGCTTGTTGAAACTAACAATATCCTTTTCAACATATCCCCTCCTTACTACTTATTTATGTATGGAGTGTTCTTATCATTCATATAACGCATGAAACAAAAAAATAGCCGACTCTTTTATATAAGTCGGCTTTCTTTTTATAACTCGAGCTCTCCCATACGAAGAAGCTCAACAACTGCTTGTGAACGTCCTTTAACCCCTAGCTTTTGCATTGCGTTTGAGATGTGGTTACGAACTGTCTTTTCACTGATAAAAAGTTCACCTGCAATTTCCTTCGTTGTTTTATCTTGAACCAGTAATTCAAATACTTCTCTCTCTCTCTTTGTGAGTAAAGGTTTAGATTGATACGCTTTTTCCTTCAACTGGTATAACCCTCCTTGCTTAAGCCAGAGCTGTGTATGTGTAAGTTGGGTGTTTATTTAGTCAAGATATTGTATGAACGAAATGTGCGGGTGGTGAATGAAAATGGGCTTTATTTCACATGTTATTTTAGACTTTTATACAGTGCGTTCACTCTTTGTATCCACTTACTTTTCGGTACGCCATATTTGTTCTAGTAATATGCTGACAACTGTACCTACGAACAAACCATTTCCAAATATATATTGTATGACAGACGGCAAGGACTGGAGCGCTCCAGACGGTAAAAACATAACGCCGCTACCAAATAATACTGCAACGCCTAAAATTGTTACATTCCTTTCATTAAGCTCCACTTGTTTTATATTATTTAACCCAATTCCAATTAACTGTACGAAAGAAGCCATTAAAACCGCAGATGCGACAGCGGATGGTAAAGATGCTAAATAACGAATAATACTTGGGAACAGCGACATTACGACTAGTAACATACATGCTAGTAAGAACGAACGTATATATTTTTGTTTCGTTAAACGTATAAATCCTGCCGTTGCCGGTAACGGCACGACACCTACAGTTGAAAATATGGAAGAAATGATGTGTGAAATGCCTCCAACCCACGTTCCATCCTTCAACTGTTTCTGTTCAATAGTCGCTTTTTGAATGGTAGCTTGATTAATCGCTATAATAGCTGCCACTGTATTTGAAACTAAAATACATACCATAACGAAACTTGATACTGCCATACCTGTATTCCATTTTGGAAGTCCCCAAGCAAATATTTGCGGAAGTTGCACAAAATGAGTTACTTGAGATGGAATCGTCACTTTTCCTGCAATGAGAAAAAGAATCCACCCACTAATTAATCCTATTAAAACCGCATAACTTTTGACAAAACCTTTCCCAAAATTAGATAGTATAATAACGAAAAGAAATATACTAAACGCAATTATCACTGTAAATGCATCAATTTGAGAAACAGTAGCAGTAATCCCTAGCATTCCTTTTAGGAATACACCGCTTAATTGTAAGCATAATAAAAGTAAAAACGTCCCTGTCACAAGTGGCGTAAATAAAAATAAAATACGTCCGATGAAACCAGTTACTCCTAGTCCTATTAAAATAACACCTGAGATTATCATTCCTAATTCTAAAATTTGCAATGTACTGTGTAATTGATCTTGCCCGACAGTTGCGTAAGCAAGTACGGTAAATACGCCAACCCATGATCCAGCTGGTCCATCTGCAATTGGTAGTCTATGTCCAAGCCACCCTTGTAAAAAAGAAGATATACCAACTACAAAAAATGTACGCTGCATTAAATAAAATATTTCCTCCGTCGTAAGATGAAATAATCCGCCAACGACAATTGGTAATGCGATTGAATTCGCTAATAAAAAGATAAACCATTGCAAAGTTCCCATAATATGATTTTGGTTATGTTGATTGTCCAAATTTTTCATCCCTTCCATACATTTCACATAGAAATACACACTATACTATTACGTAGCTTTTCGAAACAAAACTTTTTGTCCCTTCGATTTCTTCCCGTATCCAAATGTCGCAGTGTACACTCCACAAACGATAAAAACAGCTCCAATTATTTGAATAGCTGTTACACTTTTCTGCAATATAATATAGCCTACCACCATCGTAACGAATGGTTCTAAATTTAAAAACATGGCTGCTGTTGATGCTTGTGCTTTTCTCAATTGATTATTCCAAGCCAATGTACAAACTCCATGCATAAGTATTGCTGTCACAATAAGAAGCGACCAACTCTCTATAGAGTATTTCAACGTTATGTGAGAAAAGGTAAAAGCAAGAAACGGTAGCATAATTAAAAAACCAAAAATTGAAGAAAAGAATGTAATCAAAAACATATCATCTCTGTTCCCCAATTTCCGAATTAAAACGATAGATAAAGAAAAAGATAGCATCGTTATAAAAATCCATATTAACCCTTCTGAAAAGACAAATCTCTGCCCAACACCAATTACAAAAAACACTCCAAAAGTAGCAATTCCCCCTCCTATTACTAACTTAGCTGTTAACGGTTCGTTTAAAATAAATACCGCTAAAATAGAAGTCATGACAGGAGTAAGTGCTAATATTAGCGCAGCTGTTGTTGGATCTGCTGTTTGTAACCCTTCATAAAAAGACCATTGATTAATCGCGACACCTATGACTCCAATTAATAATACACCTTTCATTTCATTCTTTTCTATATATAAGCCTTTCTTACACATAATAGCGTACGCTAGAAAAAACAAATTAATAAATAGTAAGCGAAGTGTCGTTAACAACACCGGATGAAATGTATTCACTAAAATCGCACCAAATATAAAATTACTCCCCCAAACTACTACACATATAAACAGTAATATATATGTACGTGTCATCTATTCCCCTCCTTTTCTCGTAAAAAAGAAGGATTCCTATTCTTTCATTAGGAACCCTTGAAAAAATATATATAAAGTGAAACTTTAATCAGTGGGGGTTTTGTTCATCCCCCACTGATTATTAGTTGAACCAATCGGACTTTTACGGACAGTTGATCCCCCACCTAACTTCTTTGCTTCCGCTGAATTTTGAGGTGGGGGTCTTACTGCCCGTTAAAGCGGGATAAATTAGGGAGATACGTAAATTAAATCAATACGCCTTGAACATGTTGCAAGGAACCTGCTACTATTTTTCCACCTTTCATCACAGCAGGTCGCTGTGCACGTCTAGCTATCGCTTCTGCTGAACAAGTAGCTTGTAAGAAAACAAAATCAGCTTTATCTCCTACTTTAGGCCAAACTTGATTTCCGTCTTGATCCAATGGCGTTTTTCCACCTGTAATATAAGTTAAAGAAGAAGCTAAAGACTTTTCATCAATCCAGCGATACTTTTCCGCTAAACGCCCTACTCTTTCAAAAATATCAGCATTTCCGAATGGTCCCCATGAATCAAACATACTATCGCAACCTAAAGAAACGGAAACACCCTTTTCTGTAAGTAATGGTACTGGCGGCATATTTCTGTTAATTGGTACCGTCGTAATAATAGACATTCCTCTTTCAGCTAATAAGTCTGCCATATCTGCTCCTTCTTCTTTAGATACATCTCCTAGGCTAAACGCATGACTGACCGCAACACGTCCGTCCCAACTAGCCTCCTCTGTATACTGAGCTAACTTTTTAATTGTATAAATACCTAAATGCCCTGCATCATGTAAATGCAAATCAACATCGGCATTTGCTTCTACAGCAATTTCCATCATATCAAAAAGTGATTTTTCAATATTATTATCTACAGTAGCTGGATCTACACCACCTACTAAAGTTGCGCCCATTTTCATCGCTTCTCTCATAAGAGAATGCGCTTCTGTACGAAGTAAACCATGCTGCGGGAATGCTACGATTTCATATGTAAACGCATCTTTCATATTCTCTAAAGTTTGACGTACAGATTCTAAGTTTTTAAGACCGATATACGGATCAATATTTACATGCGTTCGTATATGAGTCGAACCAGCATTTAAAATGTTGCTTAGTAATAACTCTGCTCTCTCTCCAGTTGTTTGAGCTAAAATTGGTAACTCTTGCTGTTCTAACTCTAATCTCTCAATAATATTTTTTACTGGTGTACATGCTTCCCATGGACCACCAAGTCTTGTCTTATCAAGGTGAAAATGATTTTCCACAAACGACGGAAGAACAAGCAATTCTTTCGCATCTTTCATTTCATATTCCGTTTGAAGCGGTACATCCGCAAGTACAATCTTTGCAATCTTTCCATCTTGTATAAGTAAATGATGCAAAGCTGTTTCTGTACCTGTAACTACTTCATTATTAAACTTGTAACCTGTTTCTAATCGTACATTCGTTAACCAATACACATTTTGCATTTCAATCATCCTCTCAAACAAGATTATTTATAGCCGTTTTTTCCAAACTACCAGCAACAACATTCCCTTTATATTAAACCGCACAGCGCTCTGTTTGTCTTGCTACTACCTCGGCTGAACATGATGCTTCTGTAAAGACGATATTTGCTTCATCCCCAATTTTTGGCCATTGACGATTTCCTTGATCATCTAATATAGATTTCCCACCCGTAATAAACTGAAGTGCTTTCCCTAAAGAGCGCTCATCAATCCATCTAAATCTCTCCGCTAGACAATTTGCCTTTTGCAACATATCTCCTGTCCCAAACGGAGACCAATGATCAGTTATACTATCATTTCCTAGCGAAACTTTTACACCTTTACGATTTAATAACGGAACTGGAATTACATGTCTACTAATTGGAACTGTTGACGTTATATCAATACCTAATGCCGCAAGTCGTTCAGCCATTTCCTCCGCTTCTTCTACAGATACATCTCCAAGTCCAAGAGCATGACTAATCGTAACTCTTCCTTGCCACCCTGCTTCTTCTGTTAGTGCAGCTAATCTCTTCATTGTAAATGTTCCAAGTTGATCCGCATCATGTAAATGAATATCAATGTCTGAATCAAACTCTACTGCAATATCCATAATTGTATTCAATGATTTTTCAATATTACCATCTACTGTGGCTGGGTCTACTCCACCTACTAAATGAGCTCCCATACGCATAGCATCTTTTACAAGCTCTACGGAATTACTTCTTAACAAACCGTGTTGCGGGAATGCTACAATTTTTGCTGATAACTTATCTTTATATGTTTCCAGTGCCGCAATCGTTGCTTCTAAATTCCCAAGACCAATTACAGGATCAATATTGCAATGTGTTCGAATATTTGTCGCTCCATTTTCAAGAAGTAATTGCAACATTTTCTCCGCTCTACTCTTTGCAGTTTCTAATTGCTTCGGAAGAATAGTTTGCTCCTCATGAATACGAGTGAATATACTTTTTACTGGTGTACATGCTTTCCATGGTCCACCATAATACGTTTTATCAATATGAATATGCATTTCTTCAAATGCTGGTAATGCCAGTAAACCATTTGCATTTACTACTTCACCATCTTGCTCTGATACAATTCCAGGTAATATGTTCGTAATCTTTCCATCTTCAATAAATAAACTACAAATTTCTGTTTCTGTACTTGTAATTCGCGCTTCCTCATATACGTACCCACATTCAAGTTTTACATTCGTTAACCAATATTGTGATTTCACACTCACTTTGTCAATCTCCCTTCGCAATATGATTTTTCTACTTACAAACGAAACAAAAACAGATAAAAATTTCTATCAGTGTAAAATCATTTTTACACTGATAGAATTTTCTATTTTACTGTAGTTCTACACCTTCCAGTCGCAAATACCCAGATGGATCAATCCAAAATCCTTTTATATTTTTCGTAGTTGCCGCAATATGATTAATCCCTCGAATTGGTACTAGTAAAGCATCCTTTAATTCAATCTCTTGTAACTGTTTGTATAATTCTTTTCTCTTCGTCTCATCTTTTTCTTTTCTAGCTTCTTCTATTAATTTATCTACTTCCGGATTACTATAGAAAAATTGGTTACCAGTTGCTCCGTGTGAACTAGAATGGAATAAATTATATTGATTATAGTCACCATCACCTGTTGCGTTTCCCCATCCTCCAACAAACATCGCATGTTCTGATTTATTCGTTGCAGCTAAAAACGCACCATATTCCATAACTTTAATTTCTACATCAACGCCAATCCCTTTTAATTGAGATTGAATTACTTCCACTAACGCCATTCTAACTTTGCTGTCATTCGTCCAAATTGTTGTTTTAAATCCATTTGGATAACCAGCATCTGCTAATAATTTTTTCGCAGTATTAATGTCATACTTATATCCTTTTACGTCTTTCGTATAACCGAACACTTTAGGAGTCATTACGGAGTTTATTTCAGTCCCAACATTGTTATATACCCCTTTTAAAATCCCTTTCGTTTCAATTGCATGTGCAATCGCTTGACGAACGAGCGGGTTGTCAAATGGCTTTTTCTGTACATTAAATCCAATATATTCTACACCTAAACCTTCATTTTCAATTAACTCCATAGATGGTGAATTTTTCACACGTTCTACTTCAGTTACAGGTAAATTCTCTGCAATGTGAGCTTCACTAGTTTCAATCATTCCAATACGTGTTGCATCTTCTGGTACTACTTTGAATACCACTTCATCAATCTTTGATTTTTCACCCCAATAATTTTTATTCTTTTCAAGGCGAATTTCTTCACCTGGTTTCCATGATTTAAAAGTATATGGACCTGTCCCAACCGGATGCTGCGCTAAGCCTTTCCCTTTTTCATCAATTGCCTTCGGACTTAAAATACTTCCTTCATTACTTGCGAAAATAGATAAAAGAGGTGAGTATGGGTATTTCAATACGAACTGTACTGTATATTCATCAATTACTTTTATTTCTTGAATCATGGAATAAACAGTTGCTCGATTTGAACCTACTTTCGGGTCTAATACACGTTCAAAGTTTTTCTTTACTGCCTCAGCATTAAATGGTGCACCATCTTGGAATGTCACTCCTTGTTGCAACTTAAATTCCCAATTTAAATCATCAATTTGTTTCCATTCCTTTGCTAACATCGGCTTAAAATCCATGTTTTTATCTCGCTGTACAAGATTTTCATATACTTTATGGTACACAACACTTGCGGAAGGGATGTTTGTAATAAAATGCGGATCTAAATTATCAGCATCTGACAGTCTAGCAATTGTTAAAACACCGCCTTCTTTTGTTCCATTGCTTCCTGATCCTTCATTTCCTGTCTTCGTATTAGATGAACACCCCGCTAGAAAAACTGAAAGACATAAAATTGTGATAAAACAAATCACAAGTCCCCTTTTGAATCTCATCGCCCTTCCCCCTCCACTTTCTTTTATCTCTACATCCTAAAGTGAAACCTTACATCTAGCTTTCTATCCCCTACTTTCTAATAGCAGATCATTCCACCACCCTTTCTTTTTCAATTTCGTCTATGTATTTGTAATTATAAATAACTTTGCGAAAAAAGTTTTTAAACATCTTTACTTCTATTTGCACTTTCTTTACTTATTGAATTTTCTGAATTATTTTGAAACATCTTTACTTCTATTTGCACTTTCTTTACTTATTGTTTTAAACTCGTTGACTTGTTTTAATTTTCTGATAATTTAATCATAAAGAAAGAAAGGGAGGTATAAAAAATGGAAGTTCGTCTTTCTAAAGAAGAAAATACTTCTTTGCAAACAATTCAAACGAAGAACACATCGAAATGGATCATTAGCTATCGAAAACTGAAAAAAAATAAGATGGCATTTATCGGGGGTATTATCGTTCTTTTCTATATTTTAATAGCTATATTTGCCCCATTGTTAGCACCCTACAATCCATTTGATATTCAGTTAGTTAACAAATTACAACCACCATCTATGGAACATTGGATGGGAACAGATGATAAAGGCAGAGATATTTTAAGCCGCCTTTTACACGGGACACGCCTTTCGTTACTTGTTGGATTTTCTTCTGTATTTATAGGGGCATTGTTCGGCATTATTCTTGGTATCATTTCTGGTTATTACGGTGGATGGTTTGACACAATCATTATGCGAATCATTGATATTATGCTAGCTTTCCCTGGTATTTTACTTGCTCTTGCCATTGTAGGCGCACTAGGACCAAGTCTTGTGAACGTAATTATCGCTATTGGCTTTTTCTCAATCCCTATGTTCGCTCGTATCGTTAGAGCTTCTACATTAACAGTAAAAAAATTAGAGTATATCGATGCTATAAGAGCACTAGGGGCAAATGATTTTACTATTATTATGAAACACATATTCCCTAATATCTTATCACCTATTATCGTCCAAGCTACTTTACGCTTAGCTACAGCAATTTTATCTGCAGCTGGATTATCATTTTTAGGACTTGGAGCGCAACCACCTTCACCTGAATGGGGTGCCATGTTAAGTAATGGGCGCGACTTTTTATTTACCGCACCACATATTGCAATGTTTCCTGGAATCGCAATGTCTACACTCGTAATCGGTTTAAACATGTTTGGTGACGGATTACGTGATGCACTAGATCCGAGACTTAAAAAATAGAAAGGGGCATTATACATGCTAATGTTTATTTTTCGTAGAATACTACAATTAATTCCCGTTCTTTTCGGCGTTGTATTCGTCGTTTTCTTAATTATGCAAATGGTACCCGGTGACCCAGCTCTCCTTATCGCTGGTGAAGGGGCATCAAAAGAAACTGTCGAGCAAATACGCCATCAATTAGGATTAGACAAACCCTTTATCATGCAATATTTCTCTTATATCGGAAATATATTACAAGGAGATTTCGGGGTTTCAATTCGTTCTAACCGCCCAGTGTTAGACGAAGTATTAATCCGCCTTCCAATCACTATTGAACTCGCACTGTGTAGTATCGTCATTACAGTTGTAATTGGGATGATTGCTGGTATCATCTCTGCTACAAAGCAATATTCTTGGACAGATGTTTCTATTATGATTATCGCTTTGTTAGGTGTCTCATTACCAAGCTTTTGGTTTGGACTTATGCTCATTTTCTACTTCTCTGTCCAAATTCAAATATTCCCGGTTTCTGGTTGGGGAACTTGGATGCACATGGTTTTACCAGCACTTACACTTGGTGCATCTGGCGCAGCAATTGTAGCACGTATGACTCGCTCAAGTATGCTTGATGTTATACGCCAAGATTATATACGAACAGCAAGAGCAAAAGGGGTAAAAGAAAGAGTTGTTATATATAAACATGCTTTGAGAAACGCATTAATTCCCGTTATTACTGTTGTTGGATTACAATTTGGTGCCCTTTTAGGCGGTACAGTTTTAGTAGAATCAGTTTTTGCTATAAATGGACTTGGAAGATTGATCGTAGACGCTATCCGAATGAGAGACTTACCAATGTTACAAGGAGGCGTATTAATCGCCTCGGTCATCTTCGTTCTAGTCAATCTTATTGTTGATATTTTATACCGTCATTTCAATAAACGTATTGAACTTAATTAAGGGGGTGCACAAACATGAATAAAAAGGAAGAGGTATTACAAGTTAAAGATTTAAAAACACATTTCTTTACAGACGAAGGTGTAAGCAAAGCGGTTGATGGTTTAAATTTCTCTGTTTCTAAAGGAGAAACACTCGGCATCGTAGGTGAATCTGGTTGTGGGAAGAGTATCACTTCTCTATCCATTATGAGATTAATTGACCGAGAAAGCGGCAGTAAAATTGAGGGGAGCATTTTATTTAAAGGAAAAGATTTATTACAACAAAACGAAGCTGAAATGCGTGCAATTCGCGGAAATCAAATCTCAATGATTTTCCAAGAACCAATGACATCTTTGAATCCAGTATATTCTGTTGGGGAACAGATCGCAGAAGCAATTCGTATCCATCAAAAATTAAATAAAAAGGAAGCTTGGAATAAAGCCGTAGATATGTTGAAACTAGTTGGAATTCCTTCTCCTGAAAAGCGTGCAAAACAAGAGCCTCATGAACTAAGCGGAGGAATGCGACAACGCATTATGATTGCAATGGCACTTGCTTGCAATCCAGATTTACTCATTGCAGACGAACCAACAACTGCTCTTGATGTAACAATTCAAGCCCAAATATTATCACTTATGAAATCACTTCAAAAACAACTCGGTATGGGAATTATCATGATTACACATGACTTAGGAGTCGTGTCAGAAACATGCGATAGAGTCGCCGTTATGTACGCTGGAAAAATCGTCGAATATGCAGATATCGAGCATATATTTACTAGTCCAAAACATCCTTATACAATCGGACTTCTTCAATCTCTTCCAAGACTCGATACAGACCAAGAAGAGTTACAAACTATTCCTGGATCCGTACCGAGTCCATACCATATGCCGAGCGGATGTCGCTTTGCTGATAGATGCACACATGCAAAAGAACTATGTCACAATACTCTTCCAGAACTTCAACTCACACAAGATGGAAGTAAAGTTCGATGCTGGATGTTTACAGACCTTTGGGATAAATCATCTTCAGAAAAATTGGAGGTATTATAATATGTCTACTGCTACGCAAATAAATAAAAAAGAGTTATTACAAGTACAAAACTTAAAACAATACTTCCCTATAAAAAAAGGAATTCTAGGACGCTCTATTAACTATATTAAAGCGGTTGACGATATTAGCTTTACAATTTACGAAAAGGAAACTGTTAGTATTGTTGGTGAATCTGGTTGCGGAAAATCCACCACTGGGCGTGCAATATTACGCCTTGATGAAGCAACAAGTGGAAAAATTATTTTTCAAGACAAGGATTTACTAGAATTAAATAACTCAGCAATGCGAAAGGTTCGAAAAGATTTACAAGTTATTTTTCAAGATCCCTTTGCTTCTTTAAACCCTAGGCAAACTGTAGGGAGCATTTTAGAAGAAGCTATAGCCATTCAAAACGTATGCCCAAAAGGTGAAAGAATGGCGAAAGTTATTGAGCTGCTCGGGAAAGTTGGTCTTCCACCTGATGCAGTGAAGCGCTATCCACATGAATTTAGCGGTGGTCAACGGCAAAGAATCGGAATCGCACGCGCCTTAGCTGTTAATCCAAAACTCATTATTTGTGACGAGGCTGTCTCCGCCTTAGATGTTTCAGTGCAAGCACAAGTTTTAAATTTATTAAAGCAGTTGCAACAACAATACGGGTTAACATATTTATTCATCTCTCACGACTTAGCTGTCGTTCGTCACATATCAGATCGCATCATTGTAATGTACCTTGGTACCATTGTGGAGATTGCCGACAAACATTCTCTTTTTAACAATCCGCAACACCCTTACACAAAAGCGCTTCTCTCAGCAATTCCTACCATTAGTGCAGGAACGAAAAAAGAACGCATTGAACTTAAAGGAGACCTCCCCTCTCCTCTAAACCCGCCAAAAGGCTGTCGTTTTCATACTCGTTGTCCGTATGCCATTGAAAAATGCGCTACGCAGCAACCAAGTTTTCAATCTATAAGCGAAGGTCATAAAGTAGCCTGTCATATCATTTGATCCGAGTCTGAATAATAGAAACATTTACAACACTTTAGTATAATAATAAAAAACAAGATTGAGGTATGTATGTTAACTTATGAAGCATTTGCTGTATTAATAACTATACTTGTCTTAGCTCCAATTTTTGGAGCTATTATTTTATTATGTTTATTTATTTTTGAAAAACGAATCGATTTACTAGAAAGTGAAAAGAAAAAAATAGCACTGGAACGAGAGTTGCAACAGTCTTTATATCATCAACTTACGCAACAAATTCAGCCTCATTTTTTATTCAATACATTAAATACAATTTTGAGCTTAGCTCGTCTACAGAGAACAGATGAAGTTGTCAAATCACTCGAGATCTTTTCTCTATTTTTGAAAGGAAAATATAAAACAACAGATTTGTTAATTCCAATCTCTGAAGAACTGGCTTATACGAATTATTATATTGAGATTCAAAAAATGCGGTTTCGCTCGAGACTTTCAATAAATATTACTTCTTCTGAAGATTTACAGAATGCTTATATTCCACCTTTCGTTATTCAAACGTTAGTTGAGAATTCTTTTAAACACGGTCTTGAAAAAAAAGCTGGTCAAGCTATTTTAAATATTCATCTACACAATACAAATAACCGAATTACACTTCTAGTATCCGACAACGGTACTCAAAACGAACCATTTACTTCCCATACGGAAGAAAGCGGATACGGACTTGAAAATATAATACAACGATTTCAGTTATTCTTTCAAGAACAAACTACATTCTCTTTCCTCTCTACAAAAGAGAATGGCACGAAAGTAGAAATCACATGGCCTTTCATCACAGAAAAAAACACAGAGGAGGTAATACAAAAATGAACGTGCTATTAGTAGATGACGAACCACTGGAACTGGAACAATTAGAATTTCTTATCCACCGTCAGTTCCCTAATTGGACATTACATCTAGCTTTAGATGCGGCTGAAGCTTTACGTATAAATGAAAAATTCTCAATTCATTTGGCACTTTTAGATATTCACCTTCCGGGCATATCCGGCCTACAACTAGGTGAGAAATTAAAAAATAATAACTCTAACCTCGATATCATTATTGTAACCGCATATCAAAATTTCGATTATGCAAAACAATCTATTCGTCTAGGCGTTATTGACTACATAACAAAGCCAATTATAGAGAAAGAACTCATCGATATATTACAAAAGTACAAAGGAGATGCTAATACCCCTTCCTACTCACGTATTATTCAAGATACATTAGACATCATCCATGAAACTTTTCATGACAAACTACACTTAGCAGACATCGCAACTAAAGTACATACAAATCCGACTTATTTAAGCCGAAAATTCCATGAAGAAGTAGGGGTTTCATTTTCCGGATATATCATGCAATATCGGATTGAAATGTCACAGAAATATTTAATGGAACACCCACATTGGTGTATCTCTCAAATCTCTGAAAGATCTGGTTTTAATAGTCAGCATTATTTCAGCACTGTTTTTCGTAAGATGACCGGAATGACTCCGAAAGAATATAGAGGCGAGGGATAAATTGTGAAGAAAAACAACTCAGCTTTCACACCTTTACAATTAGGCATTGGAACTGGTACTGTTCTTTTATTATCTAAATGGGTCGCAAGTATATCGACGCTCGCTTTACCTGAATCGATTATTAATTATGGGCTAATCGCTGGTATTCTTTATGCGATGATTGGCCCTTTTACTCTTATTTTATTGGGGATTTTAATAAAAAAAATACGTTCTACATTCCCAGAAGGAGAATCCATTCACGATTACTTATCTTATAAACTTTCTCGCAAAGGATATATAATTGTATGCTCTTTCCTTGTTCTATTAAGTATAGAAAGTATGTTCATTCAAACGAAAGTTGCTAGTATTTTACTTAATGTTTTTTTCCATATTCCATATACATTGGATTCTTTCCTTTTCATTACCCTTTGTACAATATTCGTAATATTAAGTAACGCTAAGCTATTTACTAAAATGGCTATTATGCAAACTGTATTAATGTTTTCTACTATGATCATTATTCCAATTTATTTTTTTGTGCAAGATGGCATTACCCATGTATACGATGGAATCCGCTTATATCACCCGTACTTGCTATTTTATGAAAATAGAAATGGAATATATTTTCTTACTGCCGGTATTCTCATTGAAACAGGAAGAGTATTAATAAGCCCTGCATCTTGGGATAAAGCTTTCCGTATTCATCCTAAAAAAATTATTCCAACTTTTTTACTATCAGGATTTATATGGATTACTATCCCTTTGGCATTCGCTTCTCTAATTATGATAGTTATCTTTAGTGGGAGCTTAGATCATTTATACGATCTTCTAGTCCAGCTTCCAAAAAAAATAGAATTTACCATTTTATTTTATCTGCTCGTTATCGGTTCGTTAAGCGCAATAACTTCTAGTTTTATTTCTTGGATACATGGATTTACTAAACTCATTCGAGATTTTATACCGATGATACCTACAAAAATAAATTTCAAATTATATACAACTCATTTTATTTCTATCACTATCGGATTTTTAGCTTTTTTCATTACAATTACTACAAACTATACGATTTTAGAAATTATTTTTTTCTTTGGTATTCTTTATACATCTCTTATCATCACAATATTATTCGTTATTTTCAGCAAGCAAAAAATCAGCATCATTATACCGCTCATCTCGATTATTGGTGCTCTTACCGGTTATGTAGTTTACTTCTTAATCGGTCCTTTAACGAGCATTTGGGTTAGTATAGCGGTTACTCTTTCACTAAGTATTTGTTTTCTGTTTTCACATTGGATACATCAACAATTCAACTATAAAATGAAACAATAATATGAGGCCTTTTTGGTAGCTTAAATTTTGCTACCTAAGGCCTTTTTATTTTTATCGCAAACTATTATACTGCGCTATAAATTAGATTTATTGTTTATATGACCTCACATCTAAATTGTAAAATACGGTTCACTTTATAAAAAAATGTCATACAACCTCATAGTCTCCTCATAGATTTCCAT
The DNA here is from genome assembly GCF_001883995.1 of Bacillus paranthracis. Classification (GTDB taxonomy): domain Bacteria; phylum Bacillota; class Bacilli; order Bacillales; family Bacillaceae_G; genus Bacillus_A; species Bacillus_A paranthracis. The sequence goes on from NZ_MACE01000018.1 coordinate 771,569, forward strand.
ATAGAATAGAAGTATATAGTTTGCTATAAAAAGGAGTTGATCGTAATATGTCAAAAAAATTATATAAATCCGAAACTGATAAAATGCTATTTGGTATATGCGGTGGTTTAGGAGAATATTTTGATATTAGCTCTACTCTCATTCGCATACTTTGGGTCATTGCAGTTTTATGTTTTGGGACGGGGTTTTTAGTTTATTTTATTTGTTTATTACTTATGCCACGCTCTTACTAATAACATTCTTTCGTATATTTGAGCATAGTGTATACAAAATCCCCTATAGATTTTTCTATAGGGGATTTTTTCATGAAGAATATTTCATCGTTAAATGTAATACCGCTACTTCATCTTCTTCATTCTTATAACTATGTTTCTTATTCGCTTCAAATTGAATAGAGTCAAACTCATTTAATTCGTAAACATCGCTTTCTACTTGAATCGATACTTTCCCTTTCATTACCGTTACAAGCTCAATAGCACCTTCATGATGAGCTTCTGGTTCATATATACTATTCGACCTTAAACAAGCACGGTGCATTTCCATACCCGTTTCTTTCGTATAACGGAACATTGTTTCTAAATGCCATGCTTGTCCTACGTCTACTGCAAATCCTTCTCCGCAGCGCGCAACCGCTACAGGTTCTCCAACAACCATCAATCTCGATAAAGGAATCGATAACCCTTTCGTTATTTTCCAAATGACAGCTAACGTCGGATTCGTTTCGCCTCTTTCAATCTTTCCTAATGTTAATTTACTAACCCCTGTTTTTTGAGCTAATTCTTCTAAACTTAATTTTTGTTCATTTCGAATTTGCCTTAATAACTGACCTACTTGCTGAATGACTTCTTTCGTTTGCATATCTTCATGTTCTTTCATCTATAAAACCACCTTAAAATATAAAATAGTTTACTTTTATCTAGATAAAGTATAGTATACTATACATAATCATTAAATTCCGAAAGGAGTGCTATACTTCATGCGCGCAATTTTATTAGGCCTTTTATCATCAGCCTTTTTTTCCGCAACTTTTATTATAAATCGAGCGATGAATGTATCTGGAACGAGCTGGGCTTGGACAGCTTCCTTCCGTTTTTTATTTGCTCTCCCTATTTTATTCCTTATCGTTTTATTTCGCAAAAACTTAAGGGAGTTATGGGAAGAATTAAAGAAACATCCATTGGCTTGGATCGGGTGGGGTTCTGTTGCTGGGATTGGTTTCTATTCTTTATTAAGTTTTGCAGCTGTCTTTTCTCCAGCTTGGCTCGTTGCTGGAACTTGGCAAGTTACTATATTAGCAGGTTTACTACTCTCGCCATTATTTTTCGTTAAAATAGAAACGAAATCAGGTACGAAACTTGTACGCGGAAAAATTCCACTTCGTAGTTTATACGTTGCATTATTTATTTTACTTGGTGTAATTTGTATGCAAACAACTGCTGCAGGTCACATTACAATAACTCAGTTCATTTCAGGGTTTTTACCTGTCGTGTTAGCTGCTTTCTTATATCCGTTCGGTAACCGAAAAATGATGGAACTTGTTGGTGGGCGCCTTGATACATTCCAACGTGTATTAGGAATGGCAATAGGCAGTCTTCCTATAACAATTTTACTTGGTATATACGGATTTTCTACTACTGGTATTCCAACATCAAGCCAAATGCTACAAGGATTTTTGTTAGCATTATGTTCTGGCGTTATAGCGACAATGACATTTTTCTTTGCTACTGACTTAGCCAAAGATAATCTCGCTCTACTTGGAGCTGTTGAAGCAACGCAAGCTGGAACGATGGTCTTTACCGTGCTTGGCGAAATTGTTTTCTTAAATGGTTCATTTCCTGGCGGGCTTTCCCTACTTGGAATGATTATTATTATGTTAGGAATGGTTGCAAATAGCATTTTAAACCGTTCTGTTCCAGTCGTTAAACAGAAAAAAACAGCATAAAAAAAGAGTATGGTTCTGTAACAAAGAACTATACTCTTTTTTATTGTCTCCCTATTGCGCCTTATCAGAATAGTATTTCATTAACGGTTTATACTAAAACCTATGTTATAATACGGTTCATGCGCAACAATAGGAGGTAAATTATGTTAAAAAAAGCAATCGCTGAATTTATTGGTACGTTTGTACTAGTATTATTCGGAACTGGAGTAGCTGTCATTGGCGGCGGAATTGAAGGAATTGGAACATTAGGAATCGCTATGGCTTTCGGTCTATCTATTGTGGCTATGGCATATAGCATCGGAACAATTTCTGGATGTCACATTAACCCAGCAGTATCAGTAGCTATGTTCATCAATAAAAGAATGAACGCTATGGAACTTTGTTATTATGTATTAGCTCAAATTTTAGGTGGTTTATTAGGAACTGCAACGTTAGTAACAATTTTAAAATCTGCTAAAACACCTTTAGATAATTTAGGACAAAACGGTTTTGGAACTCTTGGTTTATCTGGAGCATTTCTAGTTGAATTTATTTTAACTTTCGTATTCATTTTAGTGATCGTTGCTGTAACAGGTAAAAAAGGAAGTTCTTCTCTAGCAGGATTAGTAATTGGTTTCACATTAGTTTTAGTTCACTTATTAGGTATTCCGTTAACTGGAACTTCTGTTAACCCAGCTCGTAGTATCGCCCCAGCTTTATTCGCTGGCGGAGAAGCCCTTTCTCAACTATGGGTATTCATCATCGCACCAATTCTTGGTGGTATCGTAGCAGCTATCGTAGGTAAATTCATTTTAAATACTGAAAAATAGAATTTTCAATATTTCTGAATAAAAAAAGGCGAGCCCTCATTATGAGGATGCTCGCTTTTTTACTCTTTCATTTTAGACTTTAAATTTGTAACTAGTTGATCTACCGTTACATTTGCAAGTACATTTTCCATCGCTTCTTGTGCTTGCATTAAAATAATTTCTAATACTGATTGAATATTAGCTCCTACTGGACATTCAATGTTGGGATTTTCATGGAAGGAAAATAGCTGTCCTTCTTCTACAACTTCCACTGCTTTATATACATCAAGTAATGTAATTTCTTCTAAATCACGAGCAAGTGTCGTACCACCTTTACCAGCTTGTACATCAACAAGTCCTGCTCTCTTCAACATTCCTGTAATGCGACGAATCACAACTGGATTTGTATTCACACTACCGGCAATCCATTCAGAGGTACAGCGAGAGTTTCGATCTATCGCAAGTAATGTCAGCATATGAACACCTACTGTAAAACGACTACTAATTCCCATCTGCACACCCTCCTTTTTATTCATTCTATTAAAAGACGACTCTTATTATTATATACTATTTTTAATTTATACATAAAGAAAAAGCATGATTTCATTAGGAAATCATGCTTTTCTCTCATTATTGACGCTTTATAAATTTCGCTAAGTCTTTAAATTTCACTTTGTCTGAGTAATTCATTACACCATTTACGTAAATGCGGCTTGTAACAGCACTTAATATACCGATTGTCGCTAAAAGCCCTGCCAATGTTATCATAATTTCTAACATACCAGTTTCGCCAGCTACAAAGCGTGAGAATGTAACCATCGGGGTAAAGAATGGAACATAAGAGCTTATAACAACGATAGTACTATTTGGGTCACCTAATGATTTAAGACTTATAAAGAATGCTGCAATTATTAAAATTGAAATCGGTAGCATTACACCTTGCAAATCCTCAGTCTTAGAAACAACCGCACCAGCAGCTGCATACATCATCGCATACAGGAAATATCCTGTAACAAAATAAATTAAGAACATACCGATTATTTTTGCATCTAACTTTGTAACATCAATTACGCCAAATAATGAACCATTTTCTAAATCTATCCACCCTAGTAAATAAGGAACTAAATAACCACATGCTAATATGATAAGTTGCAATAACGCCGTTGAAACAACCGCTAAAATTTTTGCATACATCATCGTAAGAGGTTTTACTTTCGGAATCATAACTTCCATAACGCGAGAAGCTTTTTCAGAAGCAATATTCATCGCAATTGTGCTTCCGAACGCAACAATAAACATATATAAAGCGAATATGAAGAAATATGCAATTCCGGCAGAGGCAGAACGATCTTTTATTGCTTCTTGTTTCACGGAAATGTCCGTTTGTAATTGTTGTGCAATTTCTGGTGAAACATTATGCTTAGCAACAGTTACCGCCATATATTGTCCCTTTAAATAACTACCTATAATTGTAGAAGTTGTTTCACTAGCGAACCCATTAAACATATACGTAATTTCTGGAACTCCATTCTTTTCAGTTACACGAAACAAGCCGTCTAACTCGCCTTCTTCTACTTGTTTATGTAGTTTATTGAAATCTTCTTTTGAACCAATTGTTAATTTAGCTGATGGTAATAACTTAGTTAACTCTTCTTTTTGGATTTTATATGTAGAACTCTCTGACACAACTGCAATTTTATCTTTATCCTTATTTTTATCATTATTTGAAGTAAGATGATTGAACGCAAAAATTCCAAAAACAATTAAAAATAAAATTGCGCTCATAATTAATGATTTTTTAGATAAAAATGCTTCTCTAAAATAAAATGAAAATACGTGAGAAAATTTACGCATCGTTATTTCGCCCTCTCTACAAAGATTTCGTTTAACGTCGGCTCTAACATCTTAAATTGTCGTAAGGTAACACCTTGTTCTTGTAATTGTTGTAAAATGTTTAGAGCTTCTGCATCATCTTGTACTCGCACATAAAGAAGGCCTTGTTGTTTTTCATACGATACATGTATAGATTCTAATCCCTTCTCATTCACTTCTGTATCTTCAATCGTTAAATTACGAAAACCATATTGTTTTTTAATATCACTTAACTGGCCTTTTACGACTGCTTCGCCTTTTTTCAAAATACATACATGTTGGCAAAAAGCCTCTACTTGTTCCATACGATGACTAGATAAAATAATTGTCTTTCCGCTCTGTACTTGTTCTTCAATAATGCTAGCTAACATTCCAGCATTCACTGGATCCAGTCCGCTAAATGGCTCATCTAAAATGAGAAGTTCTGGATTATGAAGAAGAGCAGCAATTAATTGAATTTTTTGCTGGTTCCCTTTTGAAAGCTCTCCTGCTGTTTTAAATTTATATTCTGGTATTGCTAATCGATCTAACCAATGATCAATAGCAAGATCTACTTCTTTTTTCGTCATTCCTTCTAATCTACCAAAATATCGCAACTGGTCTATTACTCTACTTTTAGTATATAAACCTCTTTCTTCTGGTAAGTATCCTATCGTTACCCCACTAGTCCCAAATGGTTTTCCATCCCATGTAATAGAGCCTTCATTAGGCGTTAATAATCCGAGAAGCATTTTGATTGTCGTTGTTTTTCCTGCACCATTTCGTCCAAGTAATCCTAACACTTCACCTTTTGGTAACGAAATTTGCAAGCCGTTAACTGCTTTTGATTCCCCAAATTGTTTCGTTAAGTTTTGAATTTGTAAACTCAAAGTATAAAGCCTCCCCTTTAGTATCATTCATACTCTCTTTCAAAGACTATGTTTATTCAGGATAAAATATAGCACTACACTCCATCCTCTTATTATGTAGCATCTCTCTAATCCATCATTTGTTTCATTTAGTTAAAATTGTAAATAAAATTACATAGTTTGTCAATTATTATTGTCATTTCGACAATTAAACTTGTCAAAATAATTCCCATCATTTTTTCTCATCTTTCTAATATAGGACATACTACTATATATACAAAAGACAATATGCAAATGTTCATACAAAAAATATTATTTTTCGATATATAATATTAACTGGTTTTCTAACATCAAGGAGGGTACATATGAAGATGAAAAGGGGCATTACCACTTTATTATCTGTAGCGGTTCTATCTACATCACTTGTAGCATGTTCAGGAACACAAGAGAAAACAGTGGCGAAAGAAGAGAAAGTAAAATTAACAGACCAGCAATTAATGGCTGATTTATGGTATCAAACAGCCGGTGAAACGAAAGCACTGTACTACCAAGGATACAATATCGGTCAATTGAAACTTGATGCAGCTCTTGCAAAAGGGACAGAGAAAAAACCTGCTATCGTACTTGATTTAGATGAAACTGTTTTAGACAACAGTCCTCATCAAGCAATGAGCGTAAAAACAGGCAAAGGCTATCCATATAAATGGGATGACTGGATTAATAAAGCTGAAGCTGAGGCCCTTCCAGGTGCAATTGATTTCTTAAAATATACAGAGTCTAAAGGTGTAGATATTTACTACATCTCAAATCGTAAAACGAACCAACTAGATGCAACAATTAAAAATCTTGAGCGTGTAGGCGCTCCTCAAGCAACGAAAGAACATATATTACTACAAGATCCGAAAGAAAAAGGAAAAGAAAAACGACGTGAACTCGTTTCTCAAACACATGATATCGTCTTATTCTTCGGTGATAACTTATCTGACTTCACTGGTTTTGATGGAAAGTCTGTAAAGGACCGAAACCAAGCAGTCTCAGATTCAAAAGCACAATTTGGGGAGAAATTTATTATTTTCCCAAATCCAATGTATGGCGATTGGGAAGGCGCTTTATATGATTATGATTTCAAAAAATCAGATGCAGAAAAAGATAAAATCCGTCGTGACAACTTAAAATCATTTGATGCAAAATAAAGAGGATGGCATTCGCCATCCTCTTTATTTTACTTTCTCTGTTAAAGGCAAGATAAACACTTCTACACGCCTATTTTTCGCCTTTCCTTCTTGTGTATCATTTGGAGCAATTGAACGGTATTCTCCGTAACCAATTGCACTAAATTTTTCTGGTTGTAATTCTTTATTTTGGAGCAATACTTGCATAAAATTAACTGCCCGCTGCGTACTTAATTCCCAATTTGATGCAAATTGGGAATTTGCAATAGGGACATTATCTGTATGACCAGATACTGTAATTTCACGAGGTGACGCTGAAACAAGTAAGCTAGACATTTCTTTCGCAATCCCTAGTGATTCTAACTTCACATCTGCTTTTCCGGAATCAAACAGTACATTCTCTAATATTGTCACCATTAATCCCTTTTCAGTTAATTTAGTTTGAAAAGAAGAGGATAATTGTTTCTCATTAATATATTGATCAATCTTTTTTTGTAATGCTTTCAATTCATCCATTTCTTTTTTTTCTTTTTCTCTAGCTTCTTCTTGTTTTTTTGCTTGTTCTGCCTCAAGGCTACTTGCTGATAATTCCTTTTCATCATTTGGCTTCTGATCACTTAAAAATTCTTTGTTACCTGTTCCACCTGCTAGTTCGCTTCGAAACGCTACTGCCATCTGTTTAAACTTCGCTGCATCTATACTACTCATTGCGAATAAAACGATAAACAGTGCAAATAACAACGTTAACATATCAGAATATGGAATTAACCACGTTTCATCGATATGTTCCTCATGTTTTTTCTTTTTGCCTCTTCTATTTTTCTTACTCCGCATTTTTCTCTGCTCCTTTTTCTAGCTTTTTACGCTCAGTCGCAGATAGTGAACCTAAAATGCGGTTCTTCATAATAAACGGATATGTACCTTCTTGTAACATTAATAAACAATCAATAATTAAACGCTTTTTTTCGATTTCAGCTGCAGATTTTTGTTTTAACTTATTAGCAAATGGATGCCATAATACATAACCTGAAAAAATACCAAAAATCGTCGCAATAAACGCACCTGAAATAGCATGTCCTAACTTTTCAATATCAGTTAAATTACCAAGTGCAGCTACAAGACCGATAACAGCACCTAAAACCCCTAATGTTGGTGCATATGTACCAGCTTGAGAAAAAATTGCAGCTCCCTTTGCATGCCTTTCCTCAATTGCTTCTAATTCAGCTTCTAAAATCTGTTCTAAATCTTCTGCAGATACGCCATCAATTACAAATTTCATACCACGTAAAAGAAATTCATCTTGAATTTTGTCTAATTGTTGCTCTAAAGACAAAATACCGTATTTTCTACTTTCTGATGTCCAATGAACAAATAATTCTAGCAACTGTTCATAACTTAAATCCTTTTTATTTGAACCAAAAAGAACTTTAAATAATTTTGGAACTCTTTTTAGTTGATTCATCGGAAAGGCTATACATACTGCAGCAAATGTACCGATAAAAATAATTAATGCTGCGGCAGGATTCAATAAGGCTGTTACGTCAGCGCCCTTGACGACCATCCCTACTACCACTGCTACAAATCCTAAAATAAGTCCAATAATTGTTGCAAAATCCATTCCCATTCACTCCTAGTCTATACAAGAAGTTCTTTATTCTCGATAATCGCTACATCTTCTTATGTATATATATTACATAAAAAATTCATTTCATGAAAGATAAGAAATGAATTAAATGAAAAAATACTACAATTTCACACATTTTCTGACATTTTCTTTGCATTTCTATTACGTTACGACTCTTATATTTCTTTTTCATTAAACTAGACTTATAATAAGAAACGATACACATTTTATTAAGAAAGGACTGTGATTACAAGGCATCATGAAAAAGATAATTATTATTTCTGCCACTACTATTGTAATCGGTATCACTTCTTTCGCTTACTTTAGTTCTAAATCACCATTACAAAATAATGCGAAAGCTGTCGAAAGTCAACAGCATAGTAACCACCAAAAAGAAGAGATTCCTGCTTTTCCAAAAGCTGATCATAATGCAAAGAAGCTAGACAATGATTTTTCCGTTGTAACAAATCCAGAGTCTAATCTTGTATTAGTTAATAAACATCGAAAACTACCAGACGGATACACACCTGAAGACTTAACGAGACCAAACGTACCATTTACTAGTCCAAAAGATAAAGAAAAAACATTGCTGCGCAAAGATGCTGCAAATGCGCTTGAAAGTATGTTTGAAGTGGCAAAGAAAGAAGGACTTGAACTTACAGCTGTATCTGGTTATCGTTCATACAAACGCCAAAAATCATTACATGATACATACGTTAGACGCCAAGGAAAAGCTGAGGCGGATTCAGTAAGTGCCATTCCCGGTACGAGTGAACATCAAACTGGTTTAGCAATGGATATTAGTTCAAAATCTGCTAAATTCCAATTAGAGCCTATTTTTGGAGAGACAAACGAAGGTAAATGGGTTGCAAAACATGCTCATGAATTTGGCTTTGTCATTCGTTATTTAGAAGATAAAACAGAAACAACAGAATACTCATATGAACCGTGGCATTTGCGCTACGTTGGAAATCCATACGCTACATACATATATAAACATCATTTAACATTAGAAGAGGCGCTGGAAGACAAAAAATAAGAGAGCAATTTGCTCTCTTATTTTTCTTTCACTCTATCATTGTATTAATTTTTCCTTCCACTCTTCAGGCCACGGTTCACCTCTTCCCGTTTTTTTCGACGCTTGGACCATCATTCCACGACCAACTAAACAAACCTCTCCTTCTGCATTCTTCACCATATAATGCAAATCTAATGAAGAATTTCCAACTGATCCCGCTTTTACATACACCTTCAACTGTTCATCAAAATATATTTGTTTAATAAAATTACATTGTAAATCCGCAACAACAATCATCGTTTCTGAAGATTCATGCGTCCATTCTTGCATAAATCCAAGTTCTTTAAACAATGCGATACGCGCTTCTTCAAAATAGGTGAAGGCAACGACATTATTTACATGTCCAAACATATCTACTTCACCAAAACGAACCTTTACAGGATTGTAAAACGAAAAACCACTTTCCCATTGCTCAAAGTCTTCAATATAAGAAATCCTCTTCATTGTTCCCTCTCCTTTTCGTTTTAAAATAAACAGAATAAACAGAAAAATATAGTTATAAATATTGCCCCTTCGAAATGAAGAGGCAATATTTTTTAATAGTTATTGTCGCTACCAAAGAAATCTTTGAACGATTGAATTGTTGTATCACGGTTTAACGCCGCAATTGAAGTTGTTAATGGAATACCCTTTGGACATGATTGCACACAGTTTTGAGAGTTACCACAGTTTGCAAGTCCTCCATCACCCATAATTGCACGTAAGCGATCTGCTTTATGCATTTCACCCGTTGGATGTGAGTTAAATAAACGAGCTTGTGATAACGGTGCTGGTCCAATAAAGTCCGATTTACTATTTACGTTTGGACATGATTCTAAGCAAACACCACATGTCATACATTTTGAAAGCTCATAAGCCCATTGACGTTTCTTCTCTGGCATCCTTGGTCCTGGTCCTAAGTCATACGTACCATCAATTGGAATCCAAGCTTTAACACGTTTTAGAGCATTAAACATGCGACTACGGTCAACTTGTAAGTCACGAACAACCGGGAATGTCTTCATCGGTTTTAAGCGAATTGGTTGTTCTAATTGATCGATAAGCGCTGTACATGATTGACGTGGTTTTCCGTTAATCACCATCGAACATGCACCACATACTTCCTCTAAACAGTTCATATCCCATGCAATCGGAGTTGTTTTGTTTCCTTTTGAATCAACAGGATTACGACGAATTTCCATAAGCGCCGAAATAATATTCATATTCGGACGATACGGAATTTCAAACTCTTGGTCAAACGCTTGCGCATCTGGTCCGTCTTGTCTCGTAATGATGAGGCGGATTGTTTTCTCAGACATGTTGTTTATCCCCCTTCTCTTCACTCTTAGCAGCTACATCGTGTTTTGAAGAATAATCACGTTTACGTGGTTTAATTAATGAAATATCCACGTCTTCGTAATGGAATGCCGGTGCATTTCCTTCTCCTTCAAATTTCGCCATCGTAGTTTTTAAGAAGTTTGCATCATCACGATTTGGGAATTCAGGTTTGTAATGCGCCCCACGGCTCTCATTACGGTTATATGCACCAATTGTAATAACACGTGCTAATTCAAACATATTTGCAAGTTGGCGTGTAAATGAAGCACCTTGGTTGCTCCATCTCGCTGTATCGTTAATGTTAATACGTTTGTAGCGAGCCATTAACTCTTCAATTTTTGCATCTGTTTCTAATAATTTTTTATTTTCACGAACTACTGTAACGTTATCTGTCATCCATTCTCCAAGCTCTTTATGAAGAACATACGCATTTTCGTTACCATCGAGCGTTAAAATATTGTTAAATTTCTCTGTTTCGATTAATTCATTTTGTTCATACACAGTAGATGGAACAGCATCTGATGATTTAGAAAGACCTTTCATATATTCAATTGCATTTGGTCCTGCTACCATACCACCGTAAATTGCTGATAATAGTGAGTTCGCGCCAAGACGGTTACCACCGTGCATAGAATAATCACACTCACCTGCTGCAAATAAACCTGGAATGCTTGTCATCTGCTTATAATCAACCCATAGCCCGCCCATTGAATAGTGAACAGCTGGGAAGATTTTCATTGGTAGTTTACGAGGATCATCACCTGTAAATTTCTCATAGATTTCAATAATTCCACCAAGTTTAATATCTAGTTCTTTCGGATCTTTATGAGAAAGATCTAAGTACACCATGTTTTCACCGTTAATACCTAGTTTTTGCTCTACGCAAACATCAAAGATTTCACGCGTTGCGATATCACGAGGTACAAGGTTTCCGTAAGCCGGATATTTTTCTTCTAAGAAATACCATGGTTTACCATCTTTATATGTCCAAACACGTCCACCTTCACCACGTGCAGATTCACTCATCAGACGTAATTTATCGTCTCCAGGAATTGCCGTTGGGTGAATTTGAATGAACTCACCGTTTGCATAATATGCGCCTTGTTGATATACAGCAGAAGCTGCTGTACCTGTATTGATAATAGAGTTTGTTGATTTTCCGAAGATGATACCAGGGCCCCCTGTTGCCATAATCACGGCATCAGCTCGGAAACTTCTAATCTCCATAGTTTGTAAGTCTTGTGCAACGATTCCTCGGCACACACCTTCATCATCAATAACAGCTCGTAAGAAATCCCAACCTTCATATTTCGTTACAAGTCCTGCTACTTCGTGACGACGTACTTGCTCATCTAATGCGTATAGTAATTGCTGTCCAGTTGTTGCACCAGCAAATGCTGTACGGTGATGTTGAGTTCCACCAAAACGACGGAAATCAAGAAGTCCTTCTTCCGTACGGTTGAACATAACACCCATACGGTCCATTAAATGAATGATACCAGGTGCTGCTTCACACATTGCTTTAACTGGTGGTTGGTTCGCTAAGAAGTCCCCACCATAAATTGTATCGTCAAAGTGGATCCATGGAGAATCCCCTTCACCTTTCGTATTTACGGCACCGTTAATTCCACCTTGGGCACATACAGAATGCGAACGTTTTACTGGTACTAAAGAGAACAGTTCAACATTTACTCCTGCTTCCGCCGCTTTAATCGTTGCCATTAAGCCAGCCAAGCCACCGCCGACTACTATAAGTTTCCCTTTCATGCTCTCCCACTCCTTACTGGTTTGCTAGCTGTGGATCGATGAACGCTAATAATGCACTCACACCTACATAAGATAGACCTAAGAAAATAGCTAATGTTACATAAGTAGAGATTCTTTGTGAACGTGGAGATACTGTAATTCCCCAGCTGATGCAGAATGTCCATAGTCCATTTGCAAAGTGGAAAATTGTTGAAACAACACCAACTAAGTAGAATGCAAACATAGCTGGATTGTTTAAAATATCTGCCATCATGTCATAGTTTACCTCTTTACCTAACGCTGCTTGAATACGAGTTTCCCAGACGTGCCAAGAAATGAAAATCAGTGTAACGATACCTGAAATTCTTTGGAAGACGAACATCCAGTTACGGAAATAACCGTAAGAAACCGCATTGTTCTTAGCTGTAAATGCAATATATAAGCCATATATAGCATGGTACAGTATTGGTAAAAAGATAATGAAAATTTCTAGCGCATACCGGAATGGAAGGAGCTCCATAAAGCCTGCAGCTTTGTTAAAAGCCTCTGCTCCTCGTGTTGCAAAGTTGTTTACAATTAAATGTTGCGTCAAAAAGACACCAACCGGGATGACCCCCATTAATGAGTGCCACTTACGAAACGTATACTCGCGGCCTTTCATGTCCCCATTACCCCCCTTGAATGATTGACTGCTGTTTTCAGATTAGTTTATGGCAATAATGTTTTTTCACTATTGGCATAAGAAAAACTGAAAAAATTATTCGAAATATTTCAGCATAATTTGATACCAAGTTCATTTTACTCCTATTTTTGTCGAAGCGTCAAGAAAACGTATACATAATTTGCATATAATTTGCCAATTCTTTTTTTCTTCTTATATATTCAGATTTTCCCAAAGAAAAATCTGTTTTTATAAATGAGAAATGTTATATAATAATCCCTATAGAAAGAGGGGAATATTGTGAGTAAAAATACAATCGATACAACATCTTTAGAAGATGTTTCATTGAACGCCTTCGCTTACGAATTGCTACGTGAAGAATTACTACCTGATTTAATCGGTAACGATCTAGATGGTATTTTATACTGGTCCGGTAGAAACCTTGCAAGAAAATATCCACTAGACACAATTGAAGAAGTCATTCAGTTCTTTGAAAAAGCTGGCTGGGGCACTTTAAGCATTATTGAACATAAGCGTCGTGAAATGCAGTTCCAACTTAAAGGCACACTCATCGCTGAACGTCAAAAACAAAAAAGACATTCTTCTTATCAATTAGAAGCTGGGTTCATCGCTGAACAAATTCAAAAGCAACGAAACGTCGTTGCAGAGTCCTACGAAGAAAAGAAAAAACGTTCAGACTCTATTACATTTCTCGTAAAATGGGATATAAAAGATCTCATTGAAGTGTAGCATTACCCACAGTCAACTAGACATATCAGTTTAGTTGACTTTTTGCATTTTCATTCATTTGAATTTATTTTAAATCTTCAGAAATTATACCAAAAAATAGAAGACGTTGTAAACTACAACGTCTTCTTATCCGCTAAATAACTATAAATCGTCTCTGCGACATTTTTCGGCATACCCGCTTCGACAAATTCTGTTACAGAAGCCTCTTTCATCTTTTTTAGCGATCCGAAATGTTTTAACAATATCTTTTTTCGTTTATCTCCAATTCCAGGAATATCATCGAGTGCCGATTGAATGACAGATTTCCCGTGTAATTGACGATGGAATGTAATTGCAAATCGATGCACTTCATCTTGAATGCGCTGCAATAAATAAAATTCTTGGCTATTTCTCTCAAGCATCACAGGTTCAGGTGGATCTCCAATAATTAAATGAGATGTTTTATGTTTGTCATCTTTTACAAGACCTGCCATCGGAATATATAAACCGAGCTCATTTTCTAAAACATCACTTGCAGCCGCCAGATGACCTTTTCCGCCATCAATAATGATTAAATCTGGTAAAGGTAACCCCTCTTTCAGCGCCCTTGTATAACGGCGTCTCACAACTTCTCTCATAGACTCATAATCATCTGGTCCTTGAACTGTTTTAATTTTATATTTCCTGTATTCTTTCTTAGCTGGTTTCCCATCAATAAAAGCAATCATTGCCGAAACAGGATTTGTCCCTTGAATATTTGAGTTATCAAACGCTTCAATACGATAAGGCGTTTCAATTCCGAGCTGCTTCCCTAAATTCTCTACCGCTTTAATCGTTCGCTCTTCATCACGTTCAATTAAATAGAATTTCTCTTCCAAGGCAATCTTCGCATTTTTATTTGCCAGTTCTACAAGATCTTTTTTCTTACCGCGTTTCGGCTGTGTCGCTTCCACTTCTAAAAAGCGTTCTACTAATTCTGAGTCTATACTTCCTGGAACGACAATTTCCTTCGGCTTAAAATGACTGCTGTTTTCATAAAATTGACCGATAAACGTTAAGAACCCCTCTTCTGGTTCATCGTAGATTGGAAACATAGAAACATCACGTTCGATTAGCTTTCCTTTTCGAACGAAGAAAACTTGAACACACATCCACCCTTTATCAACTGCATAGCCAAACACATCACGGTCCACTAAATCACTCATAATCATCTTTTGTTTTTCCATAATCGCATCGATATGAGCGATTTGATCACGTAACTCTTTTGCACGTTCAAACTCTAGTTTCTCTGAAGCTTCATACATTTTTGTTTCTAATTCCGAACGAACTTCTTTATGTCCACCATTTAAAAACTTAATAATTTCATCTACAATTTCTTTATTTTGTTCTTCCGTAACTTCTTTCACACAAGGTGCTAAACATTGACCCATATGATAATATAAACAAACTTTATCGGGCATATTTGAGCACTTACGAAGCGGGTACATACGATCTAGCAGTTTTTTCGTTTCATGAGCTGATTGTGCATTCGGATAAGGACCAAAATACTTTCCCTTATCCTTTTTTACATTTCGCGTAATAAGTAATCGCGGTTGTTTCTCAGCTGTAATTTTAATAAAAGGATATGTTTTATCATCTTTTAATTGAATATTATATTTTGGGTCATGTTTTTTTATTAAGTTTAACTCCAAAATGAGCGCCTCTAGATTTGAGGAGGTTACAATATATTCAAAATCTACAATTTCCCCTACTAGCCGAAGTGTTTTTCCATCATGCGAACCAGTAAAGTACGAGCGCACACGATTTTTAAGCACTTTTGCCTTTCCGACATATATAACCGTTCCTTGCTTATCTTTCATTAAATAACAACCAGGTTGATCTGGTAAAATAGCCAACTTCTCTTTTAAATGTTCGTGCACTCGTTACCCTCCATTTCTACATGCTTAGCATTTTTATTTTCACATGAAAACATACTATGCCAAAACACCCAACATACGTTCTTTCATTGTAACGGAAAGGTGTAAAAAAGGAAAATAAAAAAGGCTACCAAATGGTAGCCTTTTTATTTTAGAAGTGTTTAGAAACTAATTCTACTAACGCTTCTTTCGGTTTGTAACCTAACGCTTGATCAACTACTTTACCGTCTTTTAATACGAAAAGAGCTGGAATGCTCATTACTTCGAATTGACGAGCAGTTTCTTGATTTTCATCCACGTCTACTTTTACTACTTTTACTTTTTCGCCTAGTTCTGCATCAATTTCCTCTAATACAGGAGCGATCATTTTACAAGGTCCACACCAAGGTGCCCAGAAATCTAATAATACAACACCTTCGCTAGTTTCTGCTGCGAAGCTTTGGTCATTTGCGTTTACAATTGCCATTTTATTTCCTCCTTCAAGTATATTCTACCAAGAGTATATCATTAACTTATATACGTGGCGAATAATATGTATCGTTATGTATTGTAACAAAAAAGTGTTCCTTTATACTATATAAAAATACGGATTAAATACTAAAAAGATGAGAGACAGGGGATCTCTCACCTTTTTCTATATATAGGGGTACTTCACTTGGAACTCAAGGGTACTCAAATCATGAATGTACTTTTAACTTTTTAAACTCTTCTGTTAAAAGAGGTACCACTTCAAATAGATCGCCAACAATACCGTAGTCAGCTACTTTGAAGATACTTGCTTCTGGGTCTTTATTAATCGCAACGATTATTTTTGAGTTAGACATACCAGCTAAATGCTGAATCGCTCCAGAAATACCGCATGCAATGTATAGGTCTGGCGTAACAACTTTACCAGTTTGACCAATTTGTAATGAGTAATCGCAATACTCAGCGTCACAAGCACCACGAGATGCTCCAACAGCGCCGCCTAATACGTCAGCTAACTCTTTTAATGGCTTGAACCCTTCTTCACTCTTCACACCGCGTCCGCCAGCGATAATCACTTTTGCTTCAGAAAGATCAACGCCTTCTGCCGTCTTACGGACGACATCTTGAATGATTGTACGTAAGTCTTTCACATCTACTGTAATAGAAGACACGTCACCACTGCGAGACTCATCTTTTTCAAGCGTTGCGATGTTATTTGGACGCACTGTCGCAAATAAGATGCCGTCTGTTACAATCTTCTTCTCAAACGCTTTACCAGAGTAAATTGGACGAGTAAAGATAACATTTCCACCTTCAACTTCTAAAGCAGTTACGTCAGAAACTAGACCAGCCTCAAGCTTCGCTGCTAATTTTGGTGATAAATCTTTCCCAAGTGCTGTATGTCCAAATACAATACCTTCTGGATTTTCTTCAGCATATACAGCTAAAAATGCTTGTGCATAGCCATCAGATGTATATGATTTTAATTTATCATTTTCAACTGTCACAACGCGATCTGCACCGTAATGAATCAATTCATTTGCAAAAGAAGCAACGCTGTCTCCAACTAGAAGACCTACTACTTCACCGCCTTCTGCAATTGTTTTTGCTGCTGCTACCGCTTCAAACGAAACGTTACGTAGCGATCCATCACGAACTTCACCCATTATTAATACTTTACGAGCCATAGATTTTCCCTCCTGCATATATAATTTCGTATTTTATTAGATTACTTTCGCTTCTGTATGGAGCAACGATACAAGTTCTTTTACTTGATCTTGCAGCTCGCCTTGTAACACTTTTCCTGCATCTTTCTTAGGAGGCAAATAGATTTCAATTGTTTTTGTCTTTGCTTCCACATCATCTTCTTCTAAATCTAAATCATCTAATTCTAATTCTTCTAGTGGCTTTTTCTTCGCTTTCATAATACCTGGAAGCGATGGATAACGAGGTTCATTTAAACCTTGCTGTGCTGTTACTAAAACTGGTAATGAAGTTTCAATCACTTCTGTATCACCTTCAACATCGCGCTCAATCTTCACGTTTGTACCGTCAATTTCAAGTTTTGTAATTGTCGTTACGTACGGAATATTTAACGCTTCAGCTACACGCGGACCAACTTGTCCAGATGCACCATCAATTGCAACGTTTCCGCCTAAAATTAAATCTGCATCTTTATCTTTTAAATATTCAGCAAGCACTTTTGCTGTCGTGAACTGGTCACCATTTTCTACATCATCTTCAATATTAATTAATACCGCTTTATCGCAGCCCATCGCTAACGCCGTACGAAGTTCTTTCTCACTATCTTCGCCACCAACTGTTACGACAGTAACTTCTCCACCTTGTGCGTCTCTTACTTGAATTGCTTCTTCAATTGCATATTCATCGTAAGGGTTGATGATGAATTCCGCTTCGCCATCGTAAATTGCACCGTTTTTAATTACGATTTTTTCTTCTGTATCAAATGTTCGTTTCATGAGTACGTAGATGTTCATTCCATTTACCCCCTTGTTTTTCAGAAAGATTCTATCAATTTTAATTTTCTGTTAATTTATATTAAAAAAATAATTGAACTACCTGCCGCTAAATGAAGGCTTACGTTTTTCTAAAAACGCCGCTACACCTTCTCTTCCATCTTCACTCGTAAATACTTCACCAAAGATTTGAGCTTCGCGTTGTACACCTTCATAATAATGAGACGATTTCGTCGTTTGCAATAACTCTAGTACAGCACGAGTCGTCGCTGGGCTTTTTCCAGCAATCTGTTTTGCAACTTTAAGCGTATCATCTAAAAATGTTTCTTCAGCAAAAACTCCGTTAACTAGTCCCCATTTTAATGCTTCTGCACCAGTAATCGGTGTACTTGTTAACATCATTTCACAAGCTTTCGCTTTCCCAACATAACGTGGTAATCGCTGTGTACCTGCAAATCCAGGAATTAATCCAAGTGTTAATTCAGGTAAACCAAGTTTTGCACTTTCAGTTGCAAAGCGCATGTGGCAAGACATAGCAAACTCAAGGCCGCCGCCAAGTGCCGCTCCATGAATTGCCGCGATAACTGGTTTTGAACATTTTTCAACGCGCTCAAACGTAACTTGTCCAAGCTGCGCTAATTCAGTCGCTTGCTTCGCTTCAGTAACAGATGTAAATTCTTTAATATCTGCTCCCGCCGAGAAGAAGCGCCCTTCACCGTGAATAACAACAACACGAATGTTATCATCCTTCTCCACTTGATCAATTAATTCAGTAACGTCATGCATAACTTGTGAAGACATCGCGTTAGCTGGCGCATGATTTAACGTAGCCACCGCGATATGATCTTCAACTCTTACAGATAGGAATTTCAACATGATCCCTCCCATTATTGACGATAACCACAAGCTGCAATAAGTAGCCCATGTACCGTTTTTGAAAGTGCGACCAGATCATACTTATGATCGCTCATTACCCAATTGGTCACAACTTCATCTACTGTTCCAAAGATCATTTGTCTTGCCACGCGAACATTTAAATCCGCTTGGAATTCACCTTGCTTTATACCAGTCTCTAAAATCTCATCAATAACTTGTAAGTAGCCTTTTAATACTTCATTTATTTTCAGGCGTAAGTCTTGATTGGACTGTCTTAGCTCTAATTGCGTAACGATAGCAAGAGGATCATTTTGCGACAACAGCAAGAAGTGCGTTTCTACCAACATGAATAACTTCGATACAGCGCTTTCAATTCCTGCTGTTTTTTGACGAATTGTTTCGACAAATTCTCCCATCTTCTCTTGGAATAAGGATATTAATATATCTTCTTTATTTTTAAAATATAAATAAATCGTGCCATCAGCTACCCCAGCTTGCTTTGCTATTTTAGAAACTTGCGCTTGGTGGTACCCATTCTCCGCAATCACAATGACTGCCGCATCAATAATTTGATTGTATTTCGGTCTATTTTTCTTCACTTTACTGTCCCCTTCAAGAAGATGACTGAATGAATAGTCATTCATATTCTTATAATACTGACTATTTAGAAAAGTGTCAATCCCATTTTTTCAAAAAGAAAGGGCCTTAGCCCGTTTGCTCATCCTCATTCTTTCTTTTCTCTTCCTCAATTAGGACACGGCGCAAAATTTTCCCAACTGTCGTTTTCGGCAGTTCATCTCTAAACTCATATACTTTCGGAACTTTATAGGCCGCTAAATATTTACGAGCAAACTGATTTAATTCTTCCTCAGAACACTCTGTACCTTCTTTTAACACAACAAACGCTTTAACTGTCTCTCCCCTATACGGATCGGGAACTCCAATCGTCACTACTTCTTGCACTTTTTCATGCTCATATAATACTTCTTCTACTTCACGAGGATACACATTAAATCCACTCGCAACAATCATATCTTTCTTACGATCTTTCACATAGAAAAAGCCATCTTCATCCATGTAGCCAACGTCCCCTGTATGGAGCCACCCATCTTGCAGTACAGCTGCTGTTTCTTCTGGCTTATTCCAATATCCTTTCATAATTTGAGGGCCTTTTACTACAATTTCACCGATTTCTCCCGGTGGTAATGCCTCACCAGTTTCATGCGACATAATCATTGCTTCTGTATCTGGCCACGGAACTCCAATGCTACCTGGCACTCGCTTTTCCCATAAAAAATTACTATGTGTAACTGGAGATGATTCTGTTAAACCATATCCCTCTACTAGTTTACCCCCTGTAACTGTTTCGAACTTTTCCTGTACTTCTACTGGCAGTGGTGCTGATCCACTAATACAAGCACGAATAGACGAAATATCGTATTCTTTTAAAAGCGGGCTATTTAAAAGAGCGATATAAATAGTTGGTGCCCCTGGGAACAATGTCACTTTATGCTTCTTAATCGCTTCAAAAACCATTTTCATATCAAATTTTGGAATAAGAACCATTTTGTATCCTTGCATAATACTTAAATTCATGACAGCCGTCATGCCATACACGTGGAAAAATGGAAGAACCCCAAGAACGACTTCTTCTCCTTCTTTGCAATTATATAACCATTGAACTCCCATCAAAGTGTTAGAAACGAGGTTTTTATGCGTTAACATAACGCCTTTCGGAAATCCAGTTGTTCCTCCTGTGTACTGTAAAAGAGCTAAATCATTTTCAGGATCACAAGGCACCTCAACATCCGTATTCACTTCTTTTTCTACTGAGTTCCAAAGGTGAATCGTTTCACTCTCTGATACTTTCACAACTAAATTTGACTGTTTTTTCTGCACAAATGGATACAATAGATTTTTAGGGAAGGGCAAAAAGTCCGCAATACGAGTTACGATAATATGCTCAATTTTTGTAGCAGATTGAACATTCGTTACTCTTGGGAACACTAAATCGAGGCAAAGAATGACTTTTGCTCCCGAGTCATGAAGTTGATATTCTAATTCTCTTTCTGTATATAATGGATTTGTTTGGACTACGATACCTCCCGCAAGTAATGTACCGTAATAACCGATTACAGCTTGCGGACAATTCGGCAACATAATGGCAACTCGATCACCCTTTTCCACACCGAGCTTTTGAAGATAATTTGCAAATCTCTTCACCTTATCATGAAAGTCTGAAAATGTAATATCCTTCCCTAAAAAGTGAAGCGCTTTCTTTTCTGGGTAGCGAGAAGCCATCTGTTCTACATATTTATGAAGCGGCTGAATATCATAAGAAATTGTAATTGGAATTTCCTCTGGATAATTTTTCAACCATGGTTTTTCCACCTTCATTCCCCCTTCAAATACATAAATGAATGTTCATTCATGAGGTTGTTTTCATTATATTATAGTCACCATAACGTTACAATCATAATATTCCGACTTTTATATAACTATGCTTCACTCCATTAACTTCTTATTATATGTACAAACTCTCCTAATCTATAAAAAAATAAGAGAGTTATTATTTAGCTTAATCTTATTATCGTTAACACAGCTCCTGGTGTAGTTGTTGATAATGTTGCAACAGCTAACAAACCAAATAGTTGCAAACTAATAGCATCTCCTGCTGCAAGAGTTGTAATAATTGTTGCGCTAAATGATGTAGTTGCTAACGCAGGAGAATTGATCGTTCCAGCAAGTGGTGCTCCATTAATTGTAATACGAGAACTGACTAATAATGAAGCCGTTATATTAATCGTATATGAAATATAATAATTCCCAGCATTTGCAACCGTAAATACTGTATTTCCCCCGGAAACCGTAATACCAGGACCGATATTTTGATTACTCGGAAGCGGGACATTCGTTCCACCAAGAAGTACCGATATCGCTGTTCCCGACGTATTATTTGCAAATGCATACGTCGCCGTGATACTTGTACCTGTAGCTCCGGTTGCCCCCGTTGAGCCCGTTGGACCTGTTGCTCCCGTT
>NZ_MACE01000019.1 GCF_001883995.1 Bacillus paranthracis
TTTAGCGATAACAGAAGCTGTAGCGGTTTGACTCTTTTCAACAGTAAAGTTGATAGGAGTTTGATTTAAGTCGTAATGAGTAGGAGCCTTTGTTTCAATGAATTGATAGTCTCCCGGACGTAAATCAGAAACAGAAATCTTGCCATCTTTATCAGTAGTTAAATCAGAACGAACGTCATTGCCGTTCATATCAACAATTTTAAAGATAGCTCCTTCAAGAGTAGAGCCGTCGATGTCATCGACTTTCGTTAATTCCACAGCGCCTTTTGTTAAGCTATTCTTAGCAGTAATGGAAGCTATTTTTTCTTGTCCTTTTTTAACTGTGAACTTAATAGGTGTTTCGTTTAAGTCATAATGGTTAGGAGCTTTTGTTTCGATAAACTCATAGTCTCCTGGCGGTAATTCATCCACAACTAAACGGCCGTTTTTATCAGTAGTTAAATCAGTACGGACGTCGTGTCCATCCTTATTAACAATTTTAAATACCGCACCCTCGAGTGTTGTGTTTTTTTCAACATCATCGACTTTAATTAACTCCACACTACCTTTCGTTAAGCTGTTAGTAGCTGTAACGAAGACATGCTTTGTTTGACTTCTTTCAATTGTGAACTTAATAGGATCTTCATTTAAGTCATAATGTTTTGGAGCTTTCGTTTCAATAAATTGATAGTCTCCAGGTTGTAAGTCTTTAGCGATGATTTTTCCGTCTTTATTGGTAACTAAATTCGTACGAATATCATTACCGTTCATATCAGTAATTTTAAATACCGCACCTTCTAGCGTTTCTTTCGCATCTAAAGAGTCAACTTTCGTTAATTCAACGCCACCCTTAGTCAAGCCGTTTTTAGCAGTAACAGAAACGTGAGTTGTTTGGCTTTTTTCGATAGTGAAAGGAATCGGTGTATTATTTAAATCATAATCTTTCGGAGCTTTCGTTTCTACGAATTGATAATCTCCTGGTCTTAAATTAGAAGCAGAAACTTTCCCGTCTTTATCAGTAGTTAAATTTGTGCGAACAATTTTCCCTTTCGCATCAATGATGTTAAATACTGCATCAGAAAGTTTTGTATCTGGATTTATATCATCCACTTTAATTAACTCTACCGCACCTTCAATTAAGCTGTTCTTAGCAGTGACTTGTAACTTCTCTGCTTGGCTTTTCTCAATTGTAAATTTAATTGGTGTAGCATCTAGTTTATAGTGCTTAGGAGCCGTTGTTTCAATAAATTGATAGTCTCCAGGATGTAAATCGGGAATAGAAACTTTACCTTTCGCATCTGTCGTAATGCCAGTGCGAACGTCATTGCCGTTCATATCAACAATTTTAAATACTGCACCTTCAAGAGCAGTACCGTCGATATCATCCATTTTAGAAAGTTCTACCGCACCTTTTGTTAAACTATTTTTAGCAGTAACAGAAATCGGTTCGGTTTGTCCTTTTTCAATAGTGAAAGGAATCGGTTCTTTATTTAAATCGTAATGTTTCGGAGCCTTTGTCTCGATGAATTGATAATCACCTGGACGTAGGTCAGGAACTCTAATTTTACCTTGTGAATTTGTAGTAAGATTCTCGCGAATTACAGTACCCTTCATATCAACAATGTTAAATACTGCGCCTTCAAGAGTAGCCCCGTCGACGTCATCCACTTTAGAAAGTTCAACGCCGCCTTTTGTTAAACTATTTTTCATAGTAACAGTAGCAATACCTTTTTGGCTTTTTTCAACTGTAACTACAATTGGTTTTTTGTCTAAATCATAATGTTTCGGAGCTGTTGTTTCGACAAATTTATACGTACCAGGACGTAAATTTTCAACAACGATTTTTCCTTCATTATTTGTTTTTAAATCTGTTTTAAGCACTTTCCCGTTTTGGTCTAGTAAATTAAATACCGCATCAGAAAGTTTCATTTGATCGTTTAGATCATCTACTTTAAGTAGTTCAATACTACCTTGTTGTAAGCTATTTTTAGCAGTTAAAGAAATAGCTTTCTTTTGTCCTTTTTCAATAGTGAAAGGGATCGGTGTTTCATCTAAAACGTAATGCTTAGGAGCTTTCGTTTCGATGAATTGATAATTACCTGGACGTAGGTCATCGATTTCGATTTTTCCTTTATTATTTGTAACAAGATCTTTATGGATTACAGTACCCTTCATATCAACAATGTTAAATACTGCACCTTCAAGTTTAGTGCCATCGATGTCATCTACTTTAGAAAGTTCCACTGCACCTTTTGTTAGAGCGTTTTTAGCCGTAATATGAAGAGTTTCAGTTTGGCTTTTCTTAATTGTAAATTCGATCGGTTTTTTATTTAAATCGTAATGTTCAGGAGCGATTGTCTCAACGAATTGATACGTACCAGGACGTAGGTTTTCAACAATGATTTTTCCCTCATCATTTGTTTTTAAGCCTTCTTCAACTACTTCTCCGTCTGCATCTAATAAATTAAATACAGCATTAGCGAGCTTCGTATCAGTATCAATATCGTCAATTTTTATTAATTCAACGCTACCTTTTTTTAAAGTATTTTTCCCTGTAACATTGATCTCTTTCGTTTGACTTCTTTCAATTGTAAATGGAATCGGTGTTTCGTCTAATACATAATGCTCAGGTGCCGTTGTTTCAATAAATTGATAGTTTCCTGGACGTAAATCAGAAACCGAGATGTCACCATTGTCGTCTGTAACAAGGTTTGTGCGAACTTCGTTACCATTCATATCAACAACTTTAAAGATTGCACCTTTCAACATTGTACGATCGATGTCATCAATTTTCGTTAATGTGACTGCACCTTTCTTTAAGCTGTTAGTAGCGGTAACGTTAATATTTTCTTTTTGACTTTTTCCGATAGTGAACGGAATAGGATCTTTCCTTAAGTCATAGTCTTTTGGAGCTTTTACTTCAATAAATTGATAGTCACCTGGACGTAAGTCAGAAGCAGAAACTTTACCATGTTCATCGGTAGTTAATCCTTTACGAACTACCTTTGTTGTATCATGAGCATCAACAATTATAAATTCTGCGCCTTCAAGAGTAACGCCATCAATGTCATCAACTTTTGTTAAAGTAACGCCACCTGTAAGTAAACTATTTGTTACAGTGACAGGGACTGGAAGGTCATCCTTGCTACCTTTTTTAATCGTGAACTTAATAGGCGTTTGATCTAATTTATAATGTTCAGGAGCTGAGATTTCAATAAATTGATAATCTCCTGGTGCTAAATCAGGAATAACTATTACTCCGTAATCATCTGTTTTTAAATCTTTCGCAATTTCTTTGCCTGTTGCGTCTTGTAATGTGAACACTGCGCCGGCAAGAGCGATACTACTCTCCACATCATCTTCTTTAATAAGTTTAACTTTTCCTTTCGTTAAACTATTTTTAAATGTAAGTGGAAGAAGTTTTTGTTGTCCTTTTTCGATTGTAAATTCAATAGGTTCTACATTTACATCGTAATAAGTTGGAGCCTTTGTTTCGATAAGTTTATAGTTACCAGGACGTAAGTCGTCAACAACTAGCATTCCTTTACTATTCGTAACAAGTTCCGTACGAACATCTTCATTTGTATCTCTATTAACGATTTTAAATACCGCACCTTCAAGTGTTTCCTTTTCATCTGCAGCATTCACTTTTGTTAATTCAATACCGCCTTTTGTTAAGCTGTTTTTAGCAGTAACAGTAGCCGACGTTGTTTGACTTTCTGTAATTGTGAACTTGATTGGATTTGTATTTTTATCGTAATACTTCGGTGCTGTTACTTCGATAAATTTATAGTCGCCAGGGCGTAAGCCAGTAGCGATGGCTTTACCATCCGCACCAGTTTTTATATTTTCGCGAATGACTTTCTTTTCATCATTAGCATCGACAATTTTAAATACCGCACCTTCAAGAGCTGTACCATCGATATCATCAACTTTCGTTAATTCAACATCTCCTGGTTTTAAAGCATTTTCAGCTTTCACAAGTAGAGTTTCTTTCTGACTTCTATTGATTGTAAATTCAATAGGTTCTGCTTGCAAAACATAATGTTCAGGAGCAGCTGTTTCAATAAATTTATACGTACCAGGACGTAGCTTATCAGCTTTTGTTTTTCCATCAGCATCTGTAGTTAGGTCAGTACGAACATCATTATTATTTACATCAACAATTTTAAATACGGCACCTTTTAGAGGCTTTTTATCACCGAATTCATCAACTTTTAATAATTCAACTTCTCCTGTTTTTAAACTGTTTGTTGCCGTAACGGTAGCAAAAGACTGTTGGCTTTTGTCAATTGTAAACTCGATAGGGTTTGTATTTAACGTATAATCCTTAGGAGCTTCTGTTTCAACAAATTTATACGTACCAGGCTCTAAGTCTGTAACAGTTACTTTACCGTCTGCACCAGTTTTTACATTTTCGCGAATGACTTTCTTTTCATCATTAGCATCGACAATTTTAAATACCGCACCTGCAAGAGCTGTACCATCGATATCATCAGTTTTTGTTAAAGTGACGCCACCTTTAATGAGGTGATTCGTCGCAGTAACAGTAACTGCTTTCTTTTGACTTTTTACAATCGTAAACTCAATCGGTTTTTTATCTATGTCGTAATCTTTCGGTGCTTTTTCTTCGACAAATTGATAGTCTCCAGGGCGTAAATCTTTTGCTTCGATTTGTCCTTGATCATTTGTCGTTAATTTTTCATATCCACGAATTACATTGTTATGTCGATCGCGTACACTGAACTCTGCACCAGCTAAAGTTTTTCCATCTTTATCGACTTTTGTTAAAATGGCCGATCCTGGAATTAAACTATTTGTTGCAGTTCGGTTTATTACTGTTGTTTGATCTTCCGCGATTTTAACCTCAATTAGTCGATCATCTAATTTATAATGTTCAGGAGCTTTTGTTTCTTGTAAGTAGTAAGTTCCTGGCTTTAAATTATCTACAGTAATTTGTCCTTGATCATTTGTTGTTAATTTTTCGTGTTCTGAAATTATTTTTTTGTCTTTATCAAGTAGTGTGAAAACGGCACCTTGCAGTGTTACGTTTTTGTTCAGGTCATCAGACTTTGTTAAAACTACTTTCCCGACAAACTTCTTATTTACAAGTTTATATGTTGTAGTCTCTTGTGTACCAAGTTCAACAATTTTCCCTTGTTTTAACTCCCAGCTAATTACATAGCCTTCAGGAGCCTTTGTTTCTTTTAATAAATATTTATCGCGTTTTAAGTTATTAAATTTAGCGATACCATCTTTGTCTGTTGTAATTTTACGGATAACAGTTTTACCTGTACGATCGTATAAAGTGAATTCTGCTCCAGCTAATGGAGTGTTCTTATTGTCGTTATCTACCTTTATAATTTCAAGGTTTCCACGACCTTTAGTAGCAGATCCTCCGCCGGAACCGGAAGACATTCGTACTTCAATCGTTTCGGTAGTTTCTGTATTTGTTACTGTTAACTTATTGCCTGTGATTTTTGCTTTATTACTTACTTTTTCTTTATCGTCTGCATTAATAAATGAACGATATTCTAAAATATAAGCTCGATCAATTTTCTTCAAGAAAGCAATTTCAAAATGTTGCTTTCCGGTATTATTGTCTGTTGTTATTTTGAGTTTATAGTCTGTTCCTTGTTTTAATTCATTTGCTGTATCTTTTGTTACATTTCCATAGTAATCGACAGTTGTAGGATATAAGTGGAATGAATCTTCCACAAGTACTTGATTGTCTGTTGGATCGTCTGTTACAACTGCGTCTGCAATGGTCGATTGGCTTTCATTAATTGCAATACTCCAATTAATATAGTTGTCATCTTGCACAGCTTTTTTAGTAACGAAGCTGCCACCTTTATTTACTTGAGCATCACCTTTAAGCGTGTTTACAATTTTAGAGCCATCTTTTAACTCTGCCTCGTTTTTGTAGATGCCTTGGATAAGTTCACCATCGAGGCTTGTTTTAAAGATAATATAGTAAGGTGAATTAATTGATTGTTTGAAATGAACCTTTAGGGTGTTTTTATTTTTCTCTGTAGGTTCTTCAAGTTCATATTTCTCAGTTGGTACAGCATTACCAGGTTGTGCATTGTCAGGACTTCCATTTAAAATCATATCGCGCACTTCAATGGATCCTGGTACTAACTTTTGTTTATCTTGTATTACGTCTATAACATATGGGTCTTTAATCTCAACATTATTATAATTAAAACCTATTATCCAAGTGATTTCTTTCGTTTGGGCGTTATAAGAACCGTATTTATATCCATTCGCCTTTGTGAAAGTATCAGGATCAAAGTCCGCTTCAACTTTATTTGATTGTGGATTGGACCCTGCGTCTATCCAAGATAGGTTACCTGTATTTTTAAATGAAGTTTTACCACTTTCTAATTTTGTATAGTCAAAGTCTGTCGTATATTTTACGACTAATGTCTTTGTCATATTAGACTGATATGTACCTATAAGGGTAATTTTGAAACCTTTATCTGTTACATCTAAAACATAATCAGTCCCAGCTTGAAGGGTATAATCTCCGTCTTTAATTTCTAGTTTTTTATCTTTTAATTGTAATCCACCATGGTCAAAGGTATCCGTAATGATCGCGTTGTTTAATGGATAGTTGT
The DNA here is from genome assembly GCF_001883995.1 of Bacillus paranthracis. Lineage (GTDB taxonomy): Bacteria > Bacillota > Bacilli > Bacillales > Bacillaceae_G > Bacillus_A > Bacillus_A paranthracis. Next base: position 6,600 of record NZ_MACE01000019.1, read on the forward strand.
TATTATTTACCGTAATTGTCCAGGTTGTTGTTTTGTCTTTATAGTTTGTTTCAGCTTTATTATTAGATTTAATAATATTTTGCTGCTTGAAGCCAACTTCATTTTCTTTACTTGAACCATTATCAGCTGTAACTGTATTTTTTATTTTTCCATCTTTTATGACATTACTAGTTGGCTTTGTTTTATAGGAAATTACATAAGCACTATTAATATCCTCATTAAACTGTAAGTCGAATCCATTCTTCTTGTTAGTTACAGTGTAATTATTAACAGTATCTCCTGTTACAAGCCTTCCATTATCATCGTAGGAAGCGTTTTTCACAACGATAGAATTTGCATCTAGTTCATGTGTATCGTCAAAAATATCTTTTAAAAGTGCATCAGTTTTTTTGATATTTTTTTGATCACCGTTGTAAGTAATTGTCCATTCAATCGTTTGCGTCTTTGGATCATATTTACTTGTTTTGTTTAAATGTGTACCACGAGAAACCGTTACAGTGGAGCTTGCGTTTTGTTGTTTTTGATTATCACTCGTTATCGTAACGTTATTTCGGAAGTCTTTTACATTTTCATCAGTAATTTTTGTGGCATATTCGATTTGGTATGCTTTACTGATATTCTCCTTAAAAGCAATCTCCAATTTTGAACCATCTGATGAAATAATTTTGTAATCTTCTGGATCGGCTTCTTTACCACGTGTTGCGTTCCCGTTAACATCAACTTCTAAATAATAAACTTTAATAGAATCTTTATTTAAGCTTGTACCTTGTGGGATGTTATCTTTAAAAACGGCGTTTTTAAGGGTGTCTTTCGTTTTATTCATCTCTACTGTCCAATTAATCTCATTTGTATTAATTGGTCTATCAGGTAACCCCTTTTTATTCGTGGCTGTTTTTACATTAGGCTTAAAGTCAACTGTAATAGAAACATCGTTATCTTTAATTGGGAAAGGAATTTCTTGTGTTGTTGTACCTTTAATTTCAGCTTTATTAAATTCTGTCTTTAATTGTAGGTTACCAACAACATCTGGATGTTCTTCAACATAATCATTAAATGTCATCGTGACTTTTCCATCTTTTGTAACAGTAAAGTTACCAATTGGATTATTTTCACTATCGTATAAAGGACTGTTAATTGTATTGTAAATCTTAAAGTGTTTAGGAAGATCAAAAATATAGTAATCTCCATTTTTAACATTCATCGATTTTAAAAGTTCCCATGTAAACTCAATATTGGCAGGGGAATCTGTACTTGGACGGTTATCCTCTGTAAATGGTTTTCCGTCTTTATCCGTCAACTTTACACCCGTTAAAATGTTTGTTGTTATTTGCTTTGGACCTGAATTTGTACTCTCAGCAGGATCGCTTGCTAGATTTTGTTCTTGGTTATCAGCAGCAGGTTTAGTTGCTGGATTTTGTTCCGGATTGTCAGTAGCAGGTTTAGTTGCTGGATTTTGTTCCGGATTGTCAGTAGCAGGTTTAGTTGCTGGGTTTTGTTCCGGATTGTCAGCAGCAGGTTTAGTTGCTGGATTTTGTTCCGGATTGTCAGTAGCAGGTTTAGTTGCTGAATCTTGCTCCGGATTATCAGTAGCAGGTTTAGCTACTTGATCTGGCACTTGTTTATTAGTATCCTGTTTGGTGCCATCTTCTTTAGAATCTTCTACTTGAATAGGAACTGTTATAGGCTGAACCAGTGTTCCTAAAGGAAAATCGATTTGAACTGATTTCTCTTCAGCTTTTAAAGTTGGGTTAAACACAGTATCAATTTTAATTTTTCCTTTAGCATCTTTCGAATTTTCTACTTGATCATTAAATATTAGTTTTAATTTATTATCTTTAGCTGTTATAAAATATTGACCAATATTTTTTTGATCTGTTACTAAATCTCCTTGTAAATCTTTAGATACTTTTAATGCAAGTGGTATTTGAATTACTGCTGTATCGTTTGCATGTACAACTTGTTGATCTTTTATTGACCAAGCATATTCTACTTGAATGGTTGATCCTATCTTTATTAAGTTGTTAGGATTTTTTGCTTCGTCAATAATATGATCCGTTGCATCTTTCATCTCAACAGTGTCAAATAATGAAGTTTCCTTTAAAGTCTCAGCTTTTGCCTGATTGTACGGGAAACTAATAAACTGTGAAAATAGTACAAATACAATTGAACATATATTGAAAAGTTTTTTCATTTTGCCTCCTTTGAACATTCATTTGTTCACTGAGGAATATATTCCACATGAACAAATGGAATATAAAAAAAGTTAATTGTTATAAAGTCTTTGTTGCTACTATCCCTCCGTTTCTATGTACGTTCTCTGACAGAATAGATGTTTAATTAAAGGCATATATAAAGTAACGTAAAAATCTGGAATATACATATTTCGACAAAAAATGTCGAAATTATGCTGATAAAAGGAACGATATCAGACCTTTATATACAAGAGCATTTTCTTGTGAATGTGTTATGAACTGGATAGTCATAAAGGTAGGTTTTACGATACATGCTAACCAAAGTAATGTATCCCAAGTTAAAAGTTTGTTTTTTGCTTTAAAATTATGTGGAAAAAATCTGAATAGGGTTGATTTTGGTTAGGGTGAAGACAATATGCACTTTGAAAATATTCATTTATGTAATCTGAAATTGAGATAATTGTATCTTAAGAATGTCACTTATTACATTTATGAAAATTAACTTTCTGCCTAGAGAGAGTTGTACAATTTGTGGACCGAAGTTAAGATGGTACAGTTCCTTTTCGGATTTAGTGGAATATAAGTTATTTATAATATTCGGCTAAATCATTACTGCGGTCATTTTTGAAGCTGTTTTACATAAGAAAAAAGAAGGTATCCCTTTTGATAATAGTGTTATCTTCTCTTAAAGATGATTATGAATAACCTTCGCTAAAGATTATATACTTAAATGATAAAGAGTTCAACAGCGGTTTAACAAATATTTTCCAAAAATTAAAAATGACCGTTTTAGTAGAAAAATTCTAAAAAACGGTCATTTTTAATTTTATATTTCTGTTAAAATAATCGGTTCGCCGCGTGTTACGACAACTGTATGTTCACATTGTGCAACAAGGCTTTTATCAGGTGTAACGAATGTCCAACCATCATCGCCACGTTCGATAATGTGATCAGCTTTCATAGAAATGAATGGCTCTACAGCGATAACAAGACCGTCTTTTAGAAGCGCATTATCCATTGGATCAAAATAGCTTAAAATGTGGTTTGGTGCTTCATGTAAGCTAAGACCAATACCGTGGCCAGTTAAGTTTTGAATAACATTGTATCCATTCTTATGTGCAAAGTTTGAAACGGCACGACCAATTTGGTTTTGTTTTGAACCAGCTTTCACCTTTTTCATTGCTGCCCAAAAGGCATCAACAGCTGCTTGGCAAAGCTTTTCTTTTGCTTCATCTTCTCCAAGTACAAATGAAATACCTGTATCTGCATAATAACCATCAAGTGCTGCAGATACGTCGACATTTACAAGGTCGCCTTCTTTTAATACACGATCACCTGGAATACCGTGAGCAACTTCTTCATTTACACTGATGCAAGTTACGCCAGGGAAATCATATTCTTTTTCAGGCGCAGAAATAGCACCATGCTCATCTAATACTTTTTTGCCAATCAAATCAAGCTCTTTCGTTGTCATACCTGGCTTCGCTTCTTTTTTCATTTCTTCACGTGCAAGCGCAACGATGCGGCCGATTTTTCGTAAGCCTTCTAAATCTTGTTCATTACGAATAATCATGAAAACCACTGTCCTTCCTCGAATATATATCTTATCCGATTGTATCATGTTTATTTTCGTCCTGCTACTCGCTTGCGGTATGCAGGCTGATTCCTCTCATAAAGAATACATGACAATTGTCATATCGATGTCATGACGCATCATACTGTTTCCTAAGTTTTCCAAGGAATACAATGTAAATATAAGAAACAGCGGGGGTGGAGAGATGGAAAAGATTATTGAAGTAAATAGTGTTTCTAAAACATTTAAACATAAAAAAGCAGTAAATAACGTTTCATTTCATGTGAGTAAAGGAGAAATCGTAGCACTGCTTGGACCGAATGGTGCAGGGAAAACGACGACGATGTCGATGATGCTTGGATTAAAGGATCCGACGGAAGGAATGGTTTCTACATTTGGAAAGAGTCCAAAGCATAGAGATGTTCGTAATAGACTCGGCGCGATGTTACAAGAAGTAAGTGTTATTGATAGCATTACGGTGGAAGAGGCAATTGAGTTATTCCGCAGCTATTATACGAATCCGATAGCGAAAGAAACGTTGCTACAGTTATCGAATTTAAAATCGGAACGAAAGCAAAGATGTGAGAAATTATCAGGTGGTCAAAAGAGAAGGTTAAATTTTGCACTCGCACTTGCAGGAAATCCAGATTTGCTATTTTTAGATGAACCGACAGTTGGAATGGATATTACGTCTCGAAGAACGTTTTGGGAAACGATTCGAAAGTTAGCAAGTGAAGGGAAAACAATTATTTTAACGACGCACTATTTAGAAGAAGCGGATGCATTGGCGAATCGTATTTTATTGTTTGCAAATGGAAAGATTATCGCAGACGGTACACCAGATGAGATGAAAGCGACGATTTCACGAAAAACAATTACATTTTATTCGAAGGAAAGTATTCCTGTAAAATTATTAAAAGGGTTACCAAGCGTAACAGAAGTACAATCAAACGAAGGTCACTTCACTTTAATAACTGAAGATACGGATGCAACCTTAAAAGCAATTTATGAAAAGAACTTACCTGTAACAAATATTTCAGTTGAACGTGGAAGTCTTGATGAAGCATTTGAACAGTTTGTCGCAAATCAGAAGGGGGAAATCGCATGAAAGCTTTATGGATGCAATGCAAAATAGAAATTTTACGTACGTTCCGCAATAAATTATTTATCTTTTTCTCATTATTAATGCCAGTTATGTTTTACTACATTTTCACTAATGTTATTCAAGTGCCACAAAACGGAGATGCGTGGAAAGCGCATTATTTAATCTCAATGGCGACGTTTAGTATTGTAGGGACAGCACTTTTTAGTTTCGGTGTAAGGATTTCTCAGGAAAAAGGGCAAGGGTGGACACATTTGTTGAAAATTACACCACTTCCAGAGGGAGCGTATATAACAGCAAAGATCATCGCTCAAACAGTAGTAAATGCTTTTTCAATATTAGTTATCTTTATTGCAGGAATATTAATTAATCATGTGGAGTTAACGGTAGGGCAATGGATTGGTGCTGGATTATGGTTGTTGTTAGGTGTAACACCATTTTTAGCACTTGGAACAGTAATAGGTTCTATTAAGAAGGCGGATGCAGCAGCGGGTTTAGCGAATATTTTAAATATGAGTTTAGCTGTAATTGGCGGTCTATGGATGCCAATCGAAGTATTCCCGAAAATATTAAGATCTATCGGTGAATGGACACCAACATATCACTTCGGAAGTGGTGCATGGGATATTGTAGCTGGAAAATCAATTGGTTGGGAAAATATCGCGGTATTAGGAGGTTATTTCCTTATATTTGTTGTAGTATCAATATATATAAGAAAAAGACAGGAAGCGGTATAAATGACAGAGAAGAAGAGGATTGAAATTTTTCCGAAACATATGGGATTCTTTCCGTATATGTGGCTCGTTTACTTGTTATTTCCAATTTATAATTTAACACAAGTATCGGGATGGAAGCTTGTAATAGGAAGCGGTATGTTGATAGTTTTCATGATCACATACCGTCAACTTTATTTTGTTCAGAAGACGTTTATTTTATGGGCTTGTACTCAAATGATACTTACGCTTTTATTTGCTTTATTTTATAATCCCTTCATGATATTCTTTGGCTTTTTCACAGCAAGTGCAATGGGGTTTGCACCAAGTAAGAAAATATTTCGGATATTACTATGTTTGTTAGTTGTAATGCTTGGAGTATTTGTATTTATAAATATGAATCAACTAACACCGACAAGTTTAGTAAATATTGTTCCGATGTTTATTTTAATGCTTCTTACACCATTTGGAATGCGCAACTTTAATCAGAAAAAGATGTTAAGAAATCAATTAAATGAAGCGAATGAGCAAATTAAGGACTTAGTAAAACGTGAAGAGAGGCAGCGTATTGCAAGAGATCTTCATGATACGCTCGGGCATACACTATCTCTTATTACGTTAAAAAGTCAGCTCGTGGAGAAGTTAATTGTAAAAAATCCGGAGCGTGCAAGTACGGAAGCGAAGGAAATTACACAAACATCTCGCACTGCTTTAAAGCAGCTAAGGGAATTAATTTCTGATATGCGTATGATTACAGTAGAAGAAGAGCTTGAGCAAATAAAAGCGATCTTACAAGCTGCTAATATTGAATTAGAGATCAAACAAGAAACGAGTGCAAGTTCGCTATCACCCATTGAACAAAATATTTTAGGAATGTGTTTACGTGAAGCTGTTACGAATGTTGTAAAGCATAGTAAGGCGACGCGGTGCATAGTTTTTGTACGAGAATTACAAGGTGAGTTGATTTTGACAGTAGAAGATAACGGAATTGGTTTAGCGGATCAAAATCACGATGGGAATGGTATTCGTGGTATGAAGGAGCGAATCGCTCTTATTGATGGATTTGTTGAACTGGGTACGATTAATCCAGGAACACTATTAACAGTAAAAGTTCCAGTTGTTATTCGAACAGGAAAAGATGAGGTGAAGGCATGATTCGAATTATTATTGCAGAAGATCAGCGAATGCTTCGTGGTGCGTTAGGAGCCCTACTCGATCTAGAAGATGATATTGAAGTAATTGGGCAAGCAGCGAACGGAGAAGAGGCACTAAAACTAATTGAATCATTAAAACCCGACATAAGTATTATGGATATTGAAATGCCAATTCAAAGCGGATTAGATGTTGCAGAAACGTTGAAGAAAGAAAAATCGGCATGTAAAGTGATGATTTTAACAACATTTGCGCGCCCTGGATATTTTGAACGAGCAATGAAAGCTGGTGTGCACGGATACTTATTAAAAGATAGCCCAAGCGAGGATTTAGCTGCATCAATTCGCAACGTAATGAAAGGTAAACGAGAGATTTCTCAAGATTTAATGTTCGGCTTATGGCAGGAGCAAAATCCGTTATCAGATCGTGAAAAAGAAGTATTGCTACTTGCGAAAGAGGGAAAGACGGCAAATGAAATCGCCAAGGCACTTTATCTTTCGCCAGGTACAGTACGTAATTATATTTCTGAAGTATTAACGAAGCTTGATGCGAAAAATAGAATTGAGGCAATTACAATTGCGGAAGAAAAGGGATGGATATGAAAAGAAGTTTACCTATGAATGGTAAACTTCTTTTTTTCTTATAAACAACGGTTTCACTAGAGAATTACGTCTTAGTTGAATTGCTTGGAAGTTGAAGTGTAGTACATAATGAAGATTTTACTTCATTTTTCGACAAAAAATTTGTTATAGTTAGATTAAGTTGTTGGTCTAAATTTTGGACCAATTTGCCACTAATAGTTGTAATTACTCCATTTTTATCTACTTTTACAATGAAATCTTGACCATATACTTTATAGTTTTTGAAAGATTGTTCAAGATGAAATTCGGTTTGATTTTCTTTATCGGTAGGTTGAAATTCTCCATTTTTTTCAGTTTTTACTTGCTCTTGTTGAGCCTTAGCCCCATTTACCTCACCTTTTAAATAGTTTTTCGCAATATTTTCTTTCGTATCATTTTGGGGTTGTGTTAATTTCTAAATTGTTAAACTAGGCTGAGCAATTTCAACTTTTAATTCATTTTGTCTAATTCTTGGGTGTGGATCGCTTTTGCTGATAAAGGATAAAAAAGACCGAGTGTAATAAAAGCATGGGCAAGTTTTCTATAATTTATCTATAATACTCCTAATCTATTATTGTATATGGGATGGATTGTATGAAAAATTTGCCGAATTTTATATATATATATTATGCATTATTTCATATCAAAAATTGTCGAATTCACTTTATTGTAGTGGTATGACAACTCGAAAAATTAGATTGTTATAGTGGGATGGTGAGTAAGTATGCACGCAGAAAAATTAGGAAGTGAAATTAAGAAAATTAGGGTGATGAGAGGATTAACACAAAAACAGTTATCCGAGAATATATGTCACCAATCGGAAGTGAGCCGAATTGAATCGGGCGCGGTATACCCAAGTATGGACATATTACAAGGTATTGCAGCAAAGTTACAAGTTCCCATTATCCATTTTTATGAGGTACTTATCTATTCTGACATTGAAAGGAATAAGCAGCTAAAAGACCGAATTATTACGCTTTGTAAGCAAAAGAAATATAAGGAAATTTATAATAAAGTATGGAATGAGTTGAAAAAGGAAGAATATCATCCTGAGCTTCAGCAGTTTCTTCAATGGCAATATCATGTGGCTGCTTACGTATTGAAAAAAATTGATTACGAATATTGTATTTTAGAATTAAAGAAATTGCTCAATCAACAATTGGTAGGTATAGATGTATACCAGAACCTGTATATTGAAAACGCAATTGCAAACATTTACGCTGAAAATGGCCATTTTAAGAAGAGTATTGAGTTATATGAAAATATATTAAAGCAATTAGAAGTATTGCATGATAATAAAGAGTTTGATGTGAAGGTGAGACATAATTATGCAAAGGCATTATACTTAGACAATCAATACGAAGAAGCACTTTGTCACGCAAATAAAGCCATTGAACTATCGTGTCAAATTAATAGTATGACATTGATTGGACAGTTATACTATCGAAAAGTTGAGTGCCTAGAAAAGCTAGAGTGTGATAGAGCAGAAATTGAAGATGCTTACGAAAAAGCTTACTTCTTTTTCGATATATTAGGAAACCATACATTAAAAGAATCAATTATAAAAAGGATGAAGAAATAAAAAAGATTTAAAAAGAAAATATGCATAATTGCATAAGATGTGGATAAATTTTCATGATATATTTAAAGAAAAAATGTGGGTGATGGAATATGAAAAAACTACTTATTGGTAGTCTGTTAACGTTAGCAATGGCATGGGGTATTTCATTAGGAGATACAGCTTTAGAGAAAAACCAAGTAATTTCTCATAATGATCAAGAAGTACAATTAGCTTCAGATGTACCTTTTGAATATTAAAAAAAACAACCGTCTTACTTAGACGGTTGTTTTTTTGTGGAGTAACCTCCAAACGTCTTTACTAGAAACGGGCTTGCTAATAAAGAATCCTTGAATGTGGTCACAGTTTTGCTCATATAAAAACTTCCATTGTTCTTCAGTTTCTACACCTTCTGCGATAACTTCTAAATTTAGTTCTTTTGATAGTGTAATAATGGAAGAAATAATCGCTTCCTCTAAAGGACTAGTTGTAATTCCGCAAATAAATTCTCGAGCAATTTTTAATGTATTAATTGGATATTTTGTTAAATAAGCTAAAGAACTATAACCAGTTCCAAAGTCATCAATTGAAATTTGAATACCGAGATTTTGAAGTTGTTCTAGTTTTGCAACTACAGATTGATTTTGGTTAATGGCGATACTTTCTGTAATTTCGATATCTAGTGCTTCTGGTTTTAACTCTGTTTCTTCTAAAACTTTTGAAATAGTTGGGATTAAATCTGCATGATTAAATTGAACTACAGATAAATTTACACCGACTTTTAAGTGAGAGAAACCTTGATTATGCCATCTTTTCGCTTCTAAGCAAGCAGTACGTAAAATCCAATTTCCAAGTTCAATAATGAATCCAGTTTCCTCTGCTAGAGGGATAAATTGGGCTGGGGATACGATACCGAGCTTTGGATGTTTCCAACGAATTAATGCTTCAAAACCAATAACTTGTTTTGTTTTTGTGCTTACTTGTGGCTGGTATTCAAGGAAAAATTCATTTTGTTGTAATGCTTTTGAAAGTTCTCCTTCTAAGAAGTTACTCTCATTTTGAGCGATACTCATTTCTTTTGAGAAGAAAACAAATCGGTTTTTTCCATTTGCTTTCGCGCGATACATAGCCATATCAGCATTTTTCATTAATGCTGTTACATCAGTTCCACAATCAGGGTACATTGCAATTCCGATACTTGGTGTAATAGACAGTTCTTCATCTTTAATGAAGAATGGTTTGTTTAAAATATTTAAAATTTGTTCAGCTATAAAGGCCGCACTTTTTTCTGAGTACATATCTGGTAATAGAATTGTAAACTCATCTCCACCTTGGCGAGCAACGACATCTTTTGAACGTAGGCAACTGCGTAATCGTTTTGCTACTTCAATTAATAACAAGTCTCCGACGTCATGACCGAGTCTATCGTTAATTTTTTTGAATCGATCTAAATCAAGAAACATGACGGCAACATCATTTGCGCTAGCCTGAGCGGTATTTAAAATGTTTTTTAAATCTTTTTCAAACTTACGGCGATTTGGTAATCCGGTAAGTGCATCATGAAAGGCTAAATGTTCTACTTGTTTTTGTTTTTCATATAAAGTTGTAATATCACGTGCTATGCCAAACATCCCGACAACTTCCTTGTTTATGAAAGTAGGGATGAGTGTAATGTGAAGGTAATAGTAGTAACCTTCTTTTTCCTTTGTACGAACTTCTAAAGTTTGTGGTCTACCTTCTTTCGTTAGTTGTAAAGCTTTCTTTAGTAAATCATGGTCTTTTGAGTCAATAAAGTGTAAAAGGGAATAGCTTTCTACTTCACAATAGTAGGCAGTAAATAAGCTTTCGCAAGCTGTATTAGACTGCTGGAAAATACCATACATATTTAAAGAGAAAACAGCATCCGGGTGATCTTCGAATAAAGATTTATAACGTTGTTCACTTTTTGATAAAGCAGATGCACCTTCTTCTACTTTATCTTCTAGTTGTGTAGTCAACTGCTCGTATGTATCGATTAGTGCCTGATTATCTTTCCACATATAAAGTTGTCGTAAGAATAATAAGATAAGAGATAATACTAGACCGATCAACATGAACTTATCATCCCAAGGTTGAAAGATAATAAAAGAAAAAGTAATGATTATACTAAAATAAGGTAATATAAAGCGCACATAATCAAACCGATAATATTTTGTTTTCGTTTCATGCTGTATTGGTTTATCTAAAATATATAGTATGGATGACAAACCAATTAATAAAATCGAAGCAGTATGTATTAAGTAAGAGACTTCAGAAGAAGGTTTTATCCCTGCGTTTAATTGAAACAGGTGTATATATCCGTACACGAGTATAATAGTAAAGCCGATAATTAATGAAATTCTGCTAGAAGAATATTCTTCTCTTCTATATAGACTAATTACGGCGTAGATTACTAATGATTGTGCAATAAAATATCCAATTAAAACCCAGGTATCTGTTGTTAACATACGAAAGCTTGAAATGTCCAAAATAAAAGTTAAGGTAAAATAAATATTCATAATAACGATAAAGATGCTATCGAATGAAAATTGAGCTAGTCCTCTAATAGAGTAATGTTTTATGAACTTTATAGCAAAGCCAGAAAAGAGCAAAATATATTGTACGATAAAAAAGGGCAATGCCTTATATGAGAATATGACTTGGTCATATATAGAAAGTGAATGAAGAAATAGAGTTATCTCCATTGTCAATCCACATAGGCAAGTGCATAGTACTAAAACCCAAAATAATTTGTCACCGCGCTTCATTTTCTTAATTGCTTTATATAGGCAATAGCAAGAAAAGAGTGTAGCGAAAAAAAATAAGAAGAGAATTCCAATTTCTTTTATATTTAAGTCCTTAGGGATAAGAAATATCCAAAGAGAAAATATAATTATGTACATCGTGACAAAGTGTACGTATTTTTTTTGATTAATCATATTATGACTCCGTTTCAATAAAGTTGAATCACAGGTGGAAAATGCTAATTCCAATCATAGCATATAAAATAGGATGTTTTTTACTAAAAAAATTACTTTTTTTGAAAAAAATAGCTCAACATTACAATTTACCATTGTAATGTTGAGCTACTTATTCTTTTTACCCCTCTTATAGAGGATAATTCATGTATGAATTGCAGCATCGCTAAATCTTTCTGTTTACTTTCAATCATAATATCGAAATTATGATTGATTTTTTTTGCAATGTGTAAGAAAGGTTTAATAAACTCTAAATCAATATATTCCGCGTGAGCCCTAAATTCTTTTTTTGATTTAGGAGAGGAAATGTGAACTTTAGGAACGATATTTGTATGTGACCAAGTTTCAAAAATTGCAGGAAGTAACTCTTCTAACGGTTCTTCGCAAAGATTTGCCATGTGATGGTGATAATCAAATACGAATGGGATCTTTTCTTTTTGGCAAATAGATAAAGTTTCAGCAGTTGTATATGTTTTATCATCATTTTCAAGTGTCATTTGCCTCTTTATATGTGCAGGAAGTTTTTTTATGTTGTCATGGAAACGTTCAACCGCTTTTTCTTTATTTCCGTAGGCACCACCTACATGGATGTTAATATAAGAAGAATCTGCAATGCCTATTGCATCTAATACTTTATAATGATAGGTCATATCTGTAATAGCGTTAGTCGTAATGTGTGGTTTGTCGCTTGTAAATAGTGTAAATTGATTCGGATGAAAACTTACTCGTAAATTATGTTCTTTAATTAATGCCCCAATTGTACGCCAAAGCGGTGTGAACAATCCGATGTAATCAAACTCGACTTCGGGATGTGTTGCAAGTGGGACGATGGAAGAAGATAAGCGATATAATGGAATTTCATGCGCTATATTGTAATGAAGAATACGTATTGTATGCTCAAGATTCTGCCGCGTAACATCGTATAATTTATCTTCTCGTTCTTGTTTACTAAGCTTTTGAAAGCTTGTAAATGTCATCGTTTTAGCCGGAGAACAGTCCCAGAGTGCCATTGCATGTGAGACATATCCGAAACGCATAATCATAATGAATACATCTCCTTTATGCATTATCTTTCCTATAGGAAGAAAGCAAGTATTGTTCCTATGCATTCTTTGCCTCTATTAATGAGAGAATTCGGACTAACATCTTTCAAGGAAAGTAATGACGCATTTTCTAGATCTTCGTGGAATTTATTTTTTACTGTTTGTATAAAATGTTCATCATATAAAAGGCAGTTGATTTCATGGTTAATATATAAACTTCTCATATCAAAGTTTGCAGTTCCGATATCACAGATATAGTCATCAACTATAATAACTTTAGCGTGAAAAAAACCTTGTTGAAATGCGTAAATATTACAGCCAGCTTGTATTAACTTTCGGCAATATGGGAATTTTGCTTCTCGAACAAGGGGGTGATCCGCTTTTTCTGGAACGAGAATCGTGATTTGAACCCCGCGTTTTCGTGCTTCTAATAATGCGTTCATAATTTTTCTTCCAGGAATGAAATAGGGTGTACCGATAAAGAGTTCCTTTTTTGCACCTTCAAGTAAATGTAAAAAAGTATGTTGTAAATAGGCACCATCAGTTGGAATAAATTGATGTTCGATAGTACCGGGTTGCTGTTTCGGAAAATAAAGAGAAGCGTCCAATAAATTTTGGTTTGTATCATCAAACCAGTCATGTAAAAATTGCTTTTGTAAATCTTGTACTCCTTCGCCTGTAAGACGTAAATGATAGTCCCTCCATAATCCTAACCGCTCATTATGTCCCAAATACTCTTCACCAATATTAAATCCCCCAATGTAACCAATTTTCCCGTCGATAACTGTAATTTTTCTATGGTTTCTTTGATTTGCAGAAAAGAAAGGAAAAGGAAACTTTACTTTGTGACAAAATGAAAAAGAGACACCATGTTTTTGTAGGGAGCGAACGGCCTCGTTTGATAAATGATGGCTTCCCAATCTATCGAGTAAAAGTCTTACTTCAATTCCTTCCTTTGCCTTATCAATAAGTAACTTTAAAAATTCTCGGCTGATTGTATCGTTTTTTACAATGAAAAACAAAACATGCACATGGTGTTTCGCCTGTTTTATATCAGTAAATAGAGTGTCATACAAATCTTTTCCGTATGTATAAAGGTGAAAATCACTTTGACGTAAAGGGAAAGAACGAGAACGTACACGCTTTAAATGAACAATTCTCCCATAAGAAAGATCAATTACAATCCAGAGAGCAATACCTATTAATAAGAGAGATAAGAAGAACATGAGTAAATTCCCTCCTTCACGGTCTTTTCACCATTTGTTTTTTATAAATCAAACATTCATTTTATTCGGTTATTTGTGGGCTGATAATTAGTAGGGAGTAAATAACTTCTAATGATTAAAGTTTCACTTTATAGTTTCACCGAAATAAACAGCTTTATTAAAAAATATGTTGTTGTATAACAAAAAACTGTTGACTGAATGCTCACTCATTATATAATGAAGGTAGGGGATAAAATTCAGAAAATTATATGTTTTTGAAGATTCTAAAAAAGAAAGAGGGCTTACAAAGAGAGGGGTAGCATAAAAATGAATAGCTTACTGATCATGAATTGGCTGGCTGCCATTGCTGTTATTGCTTATGCGGGATATTTGTTTGTGTATCTTATACGAACGAGGATGGCCTACATACAGTTAGGAAAAAAGATTGAATTTGACCGTCGTTTTAAAGAGCGTTGGGATCTCCTTAAGGTCAATGTTTTCGGTCAGAAAAAGCTGCTGAAAGATAAAAAGAGCGGCATTATTCACGTTATGTTCTTTTACGGATTTATTCTTGTCCAATTTGGAGCAATTGACTTCGTTTGGAAAGGACTCGCACCAGGATCACATCTTCCACTTGGACCACTATACCCTGCATTTACATTCTTCCAGGAAATTGTCACACTTGTTATTTTAATTGCAGTCTTTTGGGCTTTTCATCGACGCTATGTTGAGAAGCTAGTTCGTTTAAAACGTAATTTCAAATCAGGCCTTGTTCTTATCTTTATCGGTGGCTTAATGATTTCTGTGCTACTCGGTAATGGGATGGGAATTATATGGCATGGCGAGGAGCTTTCATGGAGTGAGCCAATCGCTTCTGCAATCGCTTACGTTTTCTCAGGGATAAATGAAACCGTAGCCATTTCTGTGTTCTATTTCTCTTGGTGGGTGCATTTACTAATTTTGTTAACATTTTTAGTTTATGTTCCACAATCGAAACACGCGCATTTAATTGCGGGCCCAGCTAACGTTTTCTTCGGCCGTCTTTCAAATCCAGGGAAACTTGAAAAGATTGACTTTGAAGATGAAACACAAGAAACATTTGGTGTTGGTAAAATCGAAGATTTTAGACAAAATCAGCTTATTGACTTATACGCTTGCGTAGAGTGTGGTCGTTGTACAAATATGTGTCCGGCAACAGGAACAGGTAAAATGTTATCGCCGATGGATTTAATTTTAAAACTTCGCGATCATTTAACTGATAAAGGAGCGGCAGTAACATCAAAAGCGCCTTGGGTTCCAGTAGTTGCTTTTAATAATACACAAGGAAATCAGTTAGCGATGATGGCAGCTGGGAAAGGGCAACAAGAATCAGCGGCTGCAACACTCGCTTACGATCCAAGTTTAATTGGAGATGTTATTACAGAAGAAGAGATTTGGGCTTGTACAACGTGTCGTAACTGTGAGGATCAGTGTCCAGTTATGAATGAGCACGTTGATAAAATTATTGATTTACGCCGCTATCTCGTTTTAACAGAAGGAAAGATGGATGCGGAAGCACAGCGTGCGATGACAAACATCGAGCGTCAAGGGAATCCGTGGGGTCTAAACCGTAAAGAGCGTGAAACTTGGCGCCAAGGTGATGATGAAGTAACGGTTCCAACTGTAAAAGAAAAATCGAAAGCTGGCGAGGAGTTCGAATATTTATTCTGGGTTGGTTCAATGGGATCATATGATAATCGTAGTCAGAAGATTGCGATATCGTTTGCGAAGTTGATGAACGAAGCAGGCATTTCATTTGCGATACTCGGTAATAAGGAAAAGAACTCTGGAGATACACCGCGCCGTCTTGGAAATGAATTTGTCTTCCAAGAGATGGCGACAAAAAATATCGAGGAATTTGAAAAAGCAGGAGTGAAGAAAATCGTTACGATTGACCCTCATGCTTATAACACATTTAAAAATGAGTATCCGGACTTTGGCTTGCAAGCAGAAGTCTATCATCATACAGAACTGTTAGCTCAGTGGGTGAAAGAAGGACGCTTAAAACCGGTTCACGCTATTGAGGAAACAGTTACGTACCATGATTCCTGCTACTTAGGAAGATACAACGAAGTATACGAAGCCCCGCGTGACATTTTGAAAGCGATTCCTGGTGTGAATCTTGTAGAAATGGCACGTAACCGTGAAACGGGAATGTGCTGTGGAGCAGGTGGTGGCTTAATGTGGATGGAGGAAACAACAGGTTCACGCATTAACGTTGCTCGTACAGAACAAGCATTAGCTGTACAGCCATCCATTATCGGTACAGGATGTCCGTATTGCTTAACGATGATTAGTGATGGGACGAAAGCGAAAGAAGTTGAAGAGAAAGTTCAAACTCTCGATGTAACAGAGATTTTAGAACGCTCAGTGATTGGACAGAAGAAAGAAGCAATCTAGTTTGTAGGAATGCATACAACTTTAGAAAGAGGTGCAATGATTGCACCTCTTCTCAACGTAGGGATACCGAGCGAGCGCTCAGTGTTAAAAAATGAAATGGGGGAAAGAAACATGAGTAAAACAGTTATTTTAAGTGCTGCAAGAACACCAGTTGGAAAATTTGGAGGATCTTTAAAAGATGTAAAAGCAACAGAACTTGGAGGGATTGCAATTAAAGCGGCGCTTGAAAGAGCAAATGTTTCTGCTAGTGATGTTGAGGAAGTTATATTCGGAACGGTTATTCAAGGTGGGCAGGGGCAAATTCCGTCGCGCCAAGCGGCGAGGGCTGCTGGAATCCCTTGGGAAGTGCAGACGGAAACAGTGAATAAAGTTTGTGCATCGGGGCTTCGTGCGGTTACGTTAGCGGATCAAATTATTCGTACTGGCGATCAATCATTGATTGTAGCTGGTGGTATGGAGTCGATGAGTAACAGTCCTTACATTTTACGAGGAGCAAGATGGGGATATAGAATGGGCAACAACGAAGTCGTTGATTTAAACGTTGCTGACGGTTTAACATGCGCATTTTCAGGTATACACATGGGTGTTTATGGCGGAGAAGTTGCGAAGGAAGATGGAATTTCTCGCGAAGCGCAAGATGAATGGGCATATCGTAGCCACCAGCGTGCGGTTTCAGCACATAATGAAGGACGTTTTGAAGAGGAAATCGTGCCAGTAACGATTCCGCAAAGAAAAGGCGATCCTATTGTCGTTGCAAAGGATGAGGCGCCACGCGCGGATACAACAATTGAAAAGTTAGCAAAATTAAAACCTGTATTTGATAAAACAGCGACAGTGACAGCTGGTAATGCACCAGGCTTAAACGATGGTGGTGCTGCACTTGTATTAATGAGCGAAGAAAGAGCGAAGCAAGAAGGAAGAAAGCCGTTAGCGACAATTTTGGCACATACAGCAATTGCAGTGGAGTCTAAAGATTTCCCGAGAACGCCAGGTTATGCAATTAACGCATTGCTTGAAAAAACAGGCAAGACAATTGAAGACATCGATTTATTCGAGATTAATGAAGCATTTGCAGCAGTAGCAATTGCAAGTACAGAAATCGCAGGAATTGACCCAGAAAAATTGAATGTAAATGGCGGCGCAGTAGCGATGGGACATCCGATTGGAGCAAGCGGAGCGCGCATTATCGTTACACTAATCCATGCACTTAAGCAACGCGGCGGTGGAATTGGAATTGCTTCGATTTGTAGTGGTGGCGGTCAAGGCGATGCAGTGATGATTGAAGTTCACTAATTAAGATTAGAAGATATATAGTTTATTAAAAATTAAGGGGGAAGAAGAAATGGGTGTACAAAAAATTGTTGTAATTGGTGCAGGACAAATGGGATCAGGAATTGCGCAAGTATGTGCAATGGCAGGATACGATGTGAAGGTACAAGATTTAAAACAGGAGCAATTAGATAGAGGATTGGCTATTATTACGAAAAACTTAGCACGCCAAGTAGAAAAGGGGCGCATGAAGGAAGAAGAAAAGGAAGCGACATTAAACCGTCTTGCAGTAACGCTTGATTTAGATTGTGTGAAGGAAGCGGATCTTATTATCGAAGCAGCTGTCGAGAAAATGGATATTAAAAAGAAAATCTTTGCGAATTTAGATGAAATTGCTCCAGAACACGCAATTTTAGCGACAAATACGTCATCTTTGCCAATTACAGAAATTGCCGCGGTAACGAAACGTCCGGAAAAAGTAATCGGTATGCACTTTATGAATCCGGTTCCGGTTATGAAACTTGTTGAAATTATTCGTGGTTTGGCTACAGATGATGCGGTATACAAAACAATTGAAGATATTACGAAGAAAATTGGCAAAGTACCAGTTGAAGTAAATGATTTCCCAGGATTTGTATCGAATCGTATTTTATTGCCGATGATTAACGAAGCAATTTATACGTTATATGAAGGTGTAGCGACGAAAGAAGCGATTGATGAAGTAATGAAACTTGGTATGAATCACCCGATGGGTCCTTTAACGCTCGCTGATTTTATCGGTTTAGACACGTGTTTATATATTATGGAAGTGTTGCATGAAGGTTTAGGTGATAGTAAATACCGCCCATGTCCATTACTGCGTAAGTACGTAAATGCAGGATGGTTAGGACGTAAAACAGGTCGTGGTTTCTACGTTTACGAATAAATCCCCCTTTGTTACAAAATAGTGGTCTTACCAAATTATTAAAAGGATTTATAGCAAATGGAGGCGGAGTATATGAACTTTCGTTTTAATGAAGAGCAACAAATGATGAGAAAAATGGTTCGAGATTTTGCACAGAAGGAAATTGCTCCCTTTGTTCCTAGTATGGAACAAGGGGTGTTTCCAAAAGAGATTTTGCAGAAGATGGGTGAGCTTGGATTAATGGGAATTCCAGCGCCTGCAAAATACGGCGGGGCAGAAATGGATTTTATTTCTTACATTTTAGCAATTGAAGAAATTTCAAAGGTAAGCGCAACGGTTGGTGTAATTTTAGCTGTACATACGTCAGTTGGAATGAACCCGATTTTATATTTCGGAACAGAAGAACAGAAAGAGAAATACGTTTCTAAACTTGCGACTGGTGAATATTTAGGTGCATTTGCATTAACAGAACCAAATGCAGGATCGGATGCAGGAAGTTTGAAATCAAGAGCTGTGAAGAAAGGCGATCATTACATTATTAATGGATCGAAGGTGTTCATTACAAATGGTGGTGAAGCAAGTACATATATTGTATTCGCTTCTACAAATCCAGAGGCAGGAAAGAGTGGGATTTCTGCATTCATAGTAGAGAAAGATACACCAGGCTTAATTATCGGTAAAGATGAGCATAAAATGGGACTGCTCGGTTCTCGCACTGTACAACTTACGTTCGAGGATATGAAGGTACCGGCTGAGAATTTACTTGGTGAAGAAGGACAAGGATTTAAGGTAGCAATGGCGAATTTAGATGTTGGAAGAATTGGGATTGGGGCGCAAGCATTAGGGATTGCTGAAGCGGCGCTTGCATGTGCGATTGATTATGCGAAAGAACGTGAGCAATTCGGAAAGCCAATTGCGGCGCAGCAAGGGATTGGCTTCAAACTTGCAGATATGGCAACTAGTGTAGAAGCGGCGCGATTACTCGTATATAGGGCGGCATCGCTAAGAGCGCAAGGATTACCATGTGGTAAGGAAGCATCTATTGCGAAATTATTCGCTTCTAAAACAGCTGTTGAAGTTGCGATTGAAGCGGTGCAAGTATTTGGGGGATACGGTTATACGAAGGACTATCCAGTAGAAAGATTTTTCCGTGATGCGAAAATCACGCAAATATATGAAGGAACGAGCGAAATACAGAAACTTGTTATTAGCCGGGCTTTATAAAAGCATAAGGGGGAGACGGGCATGCATTTTAAACTATCAGAAGAACATGAAATGATAAGAAAAATGGTTCGAGACTTTGCTAAGAATGAAGTAGCACCGACGGCAGCTGAGCGTGATGAAGAAGAGAGGTTTGATCGTGCAATATTTGATCAAATGGCCGAGCTTGGTTTAACTGGTATTCCGTGGCCTGAAGAATACGGCGGAATTGGAAGCGATTACTTAGCGTATGTAATTGCTATTGAAGAATTATCGCGTGTATGTGCTTCTACAGGTGTAACATTGTCTGCACATACTTCGCTTGCTGGTTGGCCAATTTTTAAATTTGGAACAGAAGAGCAAAAGCAAACATTTTTACGACCGATGGCTGAAGGAAAGAAAATTGGTGCGTACGGCTTAACGGAGCCAGGGTCTGGATCGGATGCTGGTGGAATGAAGACGATCGCCAAAAGAGATGGAGACCATTATGTATTAAATGGATCAAAAATATTTATCACTAATGGTGGTATTGCTGATATTTATGTTGTTTTCGCATTAACTGATCCTGAATCGAAGCAGCGTGGCACGAGTGCATTTATAGTGGAAAGTGATACACCAGGATTTTCAGTTGGGAAGAAGGAGAGTAAATTAGGGATTCGCTCTTCACCAACAACTGAAATTATGTTCGAAGATTGCCGTATTCCTGTAGAGAATTTACTTGGTGAAGAAGGACAAGGGTTTAAGATAGCGATGCAAACATTAGATGGTGGCCGTAACGGTATTGCGGCGCAAGCGGTCGGTATTGCACAAGGGGCTTTAGATGCTTCCGTAGAATATGCAAGAGAGCGTCATCAGTTTGGGAAGCCGATTGCGGCGCAACAAGGGATTGGCTTTAAACTTGCAGATATGGCAACGGATGTGGAGGCGGCGCGTCTTCTAACATATCAAGCAGCTTGGCTGGAATCGGAAGGGCTTCCGTATGGGAAAGAGTCAGCGATGTCAAAAGTATTTGCAGGTGATGCAGCGATGAAGGTGACGACGGAAGCGGTACAAGTATTTGGTGGTTACGGTTATACGAAAGATTATCCAGTAGAGCGATACATGCGAGATGCAAAGATTACACAGATATATGAAGGAACACAAGAGATTCAAAGGCTCGTAATTTCTCGTATGTTAACGAAGTAGGATCAAAGGCGTAGGTATTTTCCTACGCTTTTTCCTTCCAAAAAATAATAGAGAGGTGAAGGGGATGGTTAAACATAATGTGCATGCATCAGTGAAAGATGAAAAATTAGTTGCGTTAAGGCGTGAACAAATGATTAAAGGTGCAGTACAACTGTTTAAACAAAAAGGATTTCCGCGTACAACAACGAGAGAGATTGCAAAGGCAGCTGGATTTAGTATTGGAACGCTTTATGAATACATTCGTACAAAAGATGATGTTTTGTATTTAGTTTGTGATAGTATTTATGAACATGTAAAAGAAAGGTTAGAGGAAGTAGTTTGTACGGAAAAAGGAAGTGTAGAAAGTTTAAAGATAGCAATAACGAATTATTTTAAAGTGATGGACGAATTGCAGGAAGAAGTATTAATAATGTATCAAGAGGTACGCTTTTTACCGAAAGAATCACTCCCGTACGTATTAGAAAAGGAGTTTCAAATGGTAGGAATGTTTGAGAATATTTTAGAACAGTGTACGGAAAACGGAACATTTACATTAAATAAAAAAGAAATACAGCTTCTTGCGCATAATATTTTTATACAAGGACAGATGTGGGGATTTCGACGTTGGGCGTTGCAAAAGCTATATACGCTCGAGGAATATACAGACATGCAAATTAGGTATGTATTACAAGGGGCCCATATGCTTCCGAAATAAGGAATGCACAAATTATAATTTTACTACCCTATAAAAGTTTCCCGTTTTTTTTGTAGCATATTTGTGCGACTTTTGTTTATAATGAATAGTATGGATTTTTTTAAGCAGGCCGTTATATATAAGGTTATATTTGATGAAAGGAAGTGCCGCATAAGTGGATTTTAAGCAATATTCACCAGAAGAGCTAAAAGAATGTTCAATGATTGAAGTTGTACATAGCGTTTTAGGGGATAAAAAACAAGCAACGACATTCAACGAGTTGGTTCAAGAAATCGCTCAAGTGCTGGGACTATCTCAAGAGCAAGTTAATGCGAAGATCGCACAATTTTATACAGACTTAAACATCGATGGACGTTTCATTAATTTAGGAGAAAATCGTTGGGGATTACGTAGCTGGTACCCATATGAGCAAATTGATGAAGAAATCTTGCCTCAACCAAAACCGAAGAAGAAACGTAAAGTTGAAGAAGACGGTTTTGACGACTACATTGAAGAAGATGAAGATGACTTTGATGATGTAGACGGAAATGAAGACGAAGATGATGATGTAGAAGATTTGGACAAGGTTCTTGAAGACGAAGACGGAGACGACGATGATCTTGATGATTTAGAGGACGATGAAGATGACTTCGCTGAAGAAGAACTTGAGTATGATGAAACTGAAGAAGAAGAAGAGGAAGAACTGTAGTTCTTGACTTTTCATTATCGTCCATGTAGAATCATTTTTGGGCTCTTTAAAAAAGGACGATAATACTTTTAAAGTGTAAATATAAAAGAAAATTGCTCCCTACTTATTACTTTATGTGATGAGGGGAGCAATTTTCTTTTTTGTTTTTTGTTTAGAAAATAAAAAGAGTCTAACAATAAGATGGATACAGTGTTATCTACATACGTTGCGCTTTGCAACGGTGATTATATAACAGCAAAATAGAAGGGAGCTTTTTCATGACTAAGTATATTTTT
The DNA here is from genome assembly GCF_001883995.1 of Bacillus paranthracis. Taxonomy (GTDB): domain Bacteria; phylum Bacillota; class Bacilli; order Bacillales; family Bacillaceae_G; genus Bacillus_A; species Bacillus_A paranthracis. The sequence continues at coordinate 29,408 of NZ_MACE01000019.1, forward strand.
GTAACAGGCGGTGTAGTATCGTCTTTAGGTAAAGGTATTACAGCAGCATCTCTTGGAAGACTTTTAAAAAATCGTGGTTTAAACGTAACAATTCAAAAGTTTGATCCATACATTAACGTAGACCCAGGGACTATGAGCCCATACCAACACGGTGAGGTATTCGTAACAGATGATGGTGCAGAAACTGACTTAGACCTTGGTCACTATGAGCGTTTCATCGACATCAACTTAAACAAATACAGCAACGTAACAACAGGTAAAATTTACTCTTCAGTTCTTCAAAAAGAGCGTCGTGGTGAATACCTAGGAGGAACAGTTCAAGTTATTCCTCACATTACTAACGAAATTAAAGAGCGCGTATACCGTTCTGGTCGCGAAACAAACGCGGACGTTGTTATTACAGAAATCGGTGGAACTGTTGGTGACATCGAGTCTCTACCATTCTTAGAAGCAATCCGTCAAATTAAGAGCGACATCGGTCGTGACAATGTAATGTACATTCACTGTACGTTAATCCCGTACTTAAAAGCAGCGGGTGAAATGAAAACAAAACCAACGCAACATAGCGTTAAAGAGCTTCGCAGTTTAGGTATTCAACCAAATATTATCGTTGTTCGTACAGAAATGCCTGTTTCTCAAGATATGAAAGACAAGCTTGCATTATTCTGTGACATTGATACAAAAGCAGTTATTGAAGCACGCGATGCAGATACTTTATATGCAGTTCCATTATCTCTTCAAGAGCAAAATATGGACCAAATCGTTTGCGATCACTTAAAATTAGACAATCCAGCTGCAGATATGACAGAGTGGACTGCGCTAGTTGAAAAAGTGCGTAACCTTTCTAAGAAAACAAAAATCGCTCTTGTTGGTAAATACGTAGAGCTTCAAGATGCATACATTTCTGTTGTAGAAGCACTTCGTCATGCGGGTTACTCTTTCGACACAGATGTAGAAGTGAAATGGGTAAATGCTGAGCACGTAACAGCAGAGAACGTACAAGAATTAGTAGGAGACACAGATGGTATCCTTGTACCAGGTGGCTTCGGTGATCGTGGTGTAGAAGGTAAAATCGTTGCAATTCAATATGCTCGTGAAAACAAAGTTCCATTCCTAGGAATTTGCTTAGGTATGCAACTTGCATCAATCGAATTCGCACGTAACGTATTAGGATTAGAAGGAGCTAACTCTTCTGAAATCAATCCTGACACACCTTACGCAATCATCGACTTATTACCAGAACAAAAAGATGTAGAAGACTTAGGTGGTACACTTCGTCTTGGTCTATATCCATGTAAGCTTGCTGAAGAAACAAATGCTTACAACGCTTACAATGAGCCGGTTGTATATGAGCGTCATCGTCATCGTTATGAGTTCAACAATCAATTCCGTCCGGATATGGAAAAAGAAGGATTTGTATTCTCTGGTACAAGCCCAGATGGCCGTCTAGTTGAAATCATTGAATTAAAAGATCACCCTTGGTTCGTGGCAGCACAGTTCCACCCAGAACTTGTTTCTCGTCCAAACCGTCCACAGCCATTGTTCCATGACTTCGTAAAAGCTTCTATTACGAATAAAGAGAGCAAGTAATAAAAAAGCGCCTGAAATAGGGCGCTTTTTTTAATATTCATTTAACATTTCATCGATTGTAAATTTGATTCCGTGATATGCAAATAAAGCTATCATTAAGCTTGGGAATCCGTAGCGATTACCTTCATCGTCTGGAATAAGCCCTTTTAACAGTTTTGTATCAATATGTACATCTGTATATTGTTCTAGTGATTCATTGCCTTCTTGAATAGCAGAGATGCCGACAATAGAGTGTCCATCTGCTTGCAGTTTTTTTGCTATTGCTACAACTTCTTCATCTGTTGAAAAACGGCTAATAAGAAGCACACGATCTGCAGAAGTTACTTCTACTTCTTTACCATTTTCAAAAAATCGTTTTGCTTGCTTCATTGGTTCAGCACCGAATAGTGCTTCAGCAACAACGCCCTCCATTTCATTTGTACCATGTAAATAAATGAAACCTTCGCCAACTAATGCTTGAGCAAGTAGACGGGCGCTATCTTCTATATTCATTTCCTCTTTTTGAGAAACTCTGGAGAAATAACCGCTTAATTGGGTTGAAAAAATTTTTAACATAATGTTACTCCCTTCGTACGTGTTTACCGGCTTTCATTATAGTTTATTTTTTTAGAAAGGTGAAATCGAAGGTGGCATAACAAAATAGGAAACGGTAAAATAAGAAAGAAATAGGAAGGAATTTGGTAAAGAATAGCGAAAATTAATCGTTAAGATATAAGAAGCTTTAAATCTTGTACTTACACAGAAAGGTTGGGAGTTATGGAAGGGAAAATTTTAATCGTTGATGATCAATATGGCATTCGTGTGTTATTACATGAAGTGTTCCAAAAAGAAGGTTATCAGACATTCCAAGCAGCGAATGGATTTCAAGCTTTAGATATCGTGAAAAAAGATAATCCAGATTTAGTTGTGTTAGATATGAAAATTCCAGGTATGGATGGTATAGAGATTTTAAAGCATGTAAAAGAAATTGATGAGAGTATTAAAGTGATTTTAATGACTGCTTATGGAGAGCTTGATATGATCCAAGAAGCAAAAGATTTAGGTGCTTTAATGCATTTTGCTAAACCATTTGATATTGATGAAATTCGTCAAGCGGTGAGAAATGAACTCGCTGTAGAGGCTTAAAAATGAATTTTTTATAAAAAATATGGAAAAAAGCGTTTACATGGACTATTGTGCAGGTGAATACGGTTGAGTTTTTGAGTACAAGTTGTTATCCTATTGAGTGTAGAAAAAAGTCCGGTATGTAGATATACATATTTTACCTTATTCTGGTCATACTACCAGCGATAAGAACTTATCGGATACAAAAAACGTTTTTTAGGAGGATTCACCATGCCTTTAGTTTCTATGAAAGAAATGCTAAACAAAGCACTAGAAGGAAAATACGCAGTTGGTCAATTCAACATGAACAACTTAGAGTGGACTCAAGCTATCTTAGCTGCTGCGGAAGAAGAAAAATCTCCTGTAATCCTAGGTGTATCTGAGGGTGCAGCTCGTCATATGACTGGTTTCAAAACAGTTGTAGCTATGGTTAAAGCTTTAATCGAAGAAATGAACATCACTGTTCCTGTAGCGATTCACCTTGACCATGGTTCAAGCTTCGAAAAATGTAAAGAAGCAATCGATGCAGGTTTCACATCTGTAATGATCGACGCTTCTCACCACCCATTCGAAGAAAACGTAGAAACTACTAAAAAAGTAGTAGAATACGCACACGCTCGTAACGTATCTGTTGAAGCTGAGCTTGGAACAGTTGGCGGACAAGAAGACGACGTAATCGCTGAAGGCGTAATTTACGCTGACCCAGCTGAGTGTAAGCACCTTGTTGAAGCAACAGGTATCGATTGCCTAGCTCCAGCTTTAGGTTCTGTACACGGTCCTTACAAAGGTGAGCCTAACTTAGGATTCGCTGAAATGGAACAAGTTCGTGACTTCACTGGCGTACCTTTAGTATTACACGGTGGTACTGGTATCCCAACTGCTGATATCGAAAAAGCTATCTCTTTAGGTACTTCAAAAATCAACGTAAACACTGAGAACCAAATTGAGTTTACAAAAGCTGTTCGTGAAGTATTAAACAAAGACCAAGAAGTTTACGATCCTCGTAAATTTATCGGACCTGGCCGCGACGCTATCAAAGCAACTGTTATTGGTAAAATTCGCGAATTCGGTTCTAACGGTAAAGCGTAAGAATAAAATTCCGTTTTGGAAACCGTCTACTCTTTTAGACGGTTTCCTTTCGTTGTATAATGAAAGCGTGAACAAGTCTAAAGATTTTATCATTTTGTTTTTGAAATAGAAAATAATGTGCATAGTCCTATTAATAAATGTGATAATGTATCTAAATTGATAAAGTAAATTCGATAAATAGTTAATCTTTATCTTTTTGTATGACAGGAGAAATGAAGATGATGGTTTCCTATTTATTGAGTGTTAGGGTGGAAAGAGTGATTGAGATTCTTAAGGGGGAGCTTTCTATAAAAATATAGAAAGTAAATACATTCACAAGAAGGGAGCTCAATATGGAAAAATTGCTAATTGAAGGCGGAAGAGCTTTAAATGGAACAATTCGTGTGAGTGGTGCAAAGAACAGCGCTGTTGCATTAATTCCAGCGACAATTTTAGCAGATACTCCAGTAACTATTGGTGGTGTCCCTAATATTTCGGACGTGAAAATGTTAGGAGACTTACTAGAGGAAATTGGAGGAAGAGTAACGTATGGACAGGAGGAAGAGATGGTAGTCGATCCTTCTAACATGGTTGCAATGCCTTTACCAAATGGAAAAGTGAAAAAATTGCGTGCTTCTTATTATTTAATGGGTGCGATGCTTGGCCGTTTTAAAAAAGCTGTTATTGGGCTTCCAGGTGGATGTCACTTAGGACCGAGGCCGATTGATCAGCACATTAAAGGATTTGAAGCGTTAGGTGCACATGTTACGAATGAACAAGGTGCTATCTATTTAAGAGCAGATGAACTACGAGGGGCACGTATTTATTTAGATGTTGTTAGTGTAGGAGCTACGATTAATATTATGCTAGCAGCTGTACGAGCGAAAGGTAGAACTGTTATTGAAAACGCAGCGAAAGAACCAGAGATTATTGATGTAGCTACACTGTTAACTAGCATGGGAGCACGCATTAAAGGTGCTGGTACAGATGTAATCCGAATTGATGGTGTGGATTCATTGCACGGTTGTCATCATACGATCATTCCAGATCGTATTGAAGCGGGTACGTATATGATTTTAGGTGCTGCGTCAGGAGGAGAAGTAACAGTTGATAATGTTATTCCTCAGCATTTGGAGTCAGTTACTGCAAAATTAAGAGAAGCTGGTGTCCAAGTTGAAACGAATGATGACCAGATTACAGTGAACGGTGATAGAAGATTAAAAATAGTTGATATAAAAACGCTTGTATATCCAGGTTTCCCAACAGATTTACAACAGCCATTTACAACACTTTTAACAAAGGCGCATGGAACGGGTGTTGTAACGGATACGATTTATGGCGCACGTTTTAAACATATTGATGAATTACGTCGTATGAATGCGCAAATTAAAGTAGAAGGTCGGTCAGCTATCGTAACTGGTCCTGTTTTATTACAAGGTGCAAAAGTGAAAGCGAGTGATTTGCGAGCTGGAGCAGCCCTTGTTATTGCAGGATTGATGGCGGATGGAATTACAGAAGTAACCGGACTTGAGCATATTGATCGTGGCTATGAAAATATAGTAGACAAGCTTAAAGGGCTTGGTGCAAACATTTGGCGAGAACAAATGACAAAGCAAGAAATTGAAGAAATGAAGAACGCATAAGTGATACTTCCGCGAGGGGGGAAGCGAAGCATCACTACTTGCGGAAGTACACTTTATAGAAAAACACGGTTCACAAAATACGGCAGAAATATAAAGACTTAAAGGAGAGGGATTATCGTGGAAAGAAGTTTATCTATGGAGTTAGTACGTGTAACAGAGGCTGCAGCTTTATCATCAGCGCGTTGGATGGGACGCGGGAAAAAGGATGAGGCAGACGGTGCAGCAACATCAGCTATGCGTGATGTATTTGATACAATTCCGATGAAAGGTACAGTTGTAATTGGTGAAGGTGAAATGGATGAAGCACCAATGCTATATATCGGAGAAAAATTAGGTACAGGATATGGTCCGCGTGTAGACGTTGCAGTTGATCCTTTAGAAGGGACAAACATTGTAGCAGCTGGTGGATGGAATGCTCTTGCTGTTATTGCAATTGCAGATCATGGTAATTTGTTACATGCTCCTGACATGTACATGGATAAAATCGCGGTTGGCCCAGAAGCAGTTGGGGCGGTCGATATTGATGCGCCTATTATCGATAACTTACGTGCAGTTGCGAAAGCGAAAAACAAAGATATTGAAGATGTTGTAGCGACAGTTTTAAACCGTCCACGTCATCAAGCAATTATTGAAGAAATTCGTAAAGCTGGTGCTCGCATTAAATTGATTAATGATGGAGACGTAGCTGGTGCAATCAACACCGCATTTGATCGTACAGGTGTAGATATTTTATTCGGCTCTGGTGGCGCGCCTGAGGGTGTGTTAGCAGCAGTTGCATTAAAATGTTTAGGTGGAGAAATTCACGGGAAATTATTACCACAAAACGAAGCTGAATTGGCGCGTTGCAAAAAGATGGGCATAGAAGACATCAACCGCATCCTTCGCATGGAGGACTTAGTAAAAGGTGACGATGCAATCTTCGCAGCAACAGGCGTAACAGACGGAGAACTACTACGCGGCGTTCAATTTAAAGGTAGCGTAGGAACAACACAATCCCTTGTTATGCGCGCAAAATCAGGCACAGTACGCTTCGTAGACGGACGTCACAGCTTAAATAAAAAACCGAACTTGGTTATTAAGTAAAAAGCGGAGGTGGCTTGCTCAGAAGGGGAAGGCATTGGAACTCCTGACGAAGAGGCGTTTTGTGCCTCGTAGGAAGAAGTGAAGCCACCGACCATTCTAGCTGCTGAAGCTGGATTAAATAAAAAGCGAAGACAAATTTTCTTGTCTTCGCTTCTTGTATTTGTGTTTCAACGTATTGATTAAAACTAGATAAAAGGGTTACAATAGTGAATATTACCCTACTTGAACTTATTGCCTTTCATTATTAATTATTTGCCTTCCGTATTTTTTCCCTTTACCCATGTGAAAAGAGAATAACGTTAAAGTGTGGTGTCTGAATGAATTTGTCAATTGCAGCATTAGAAAACATGAAATTAAAAGAGTTATACGAGCTTGCGAAAGAATTTAAAATTTCGTATTATAGCAAATTAACGAAAAAAGAGTTAATCTTCGCCATTTTAAAAGCTCGAGCAGAAAAAGAAGGTTTCTTCTTCATGGAAGGCGTATTAGAAATTATTCAATCAGAAGGATTTGGATTCCTACGTCCTATCAACTACTCTCCAAGCTCAGAAGATATTTATATCTCAGCTTCGCAAATTCGTCGTTTCGATTTACGTAATGGAGATAAGGTTTCTGGTAAAGTACGACCTCCGAAAGAAAATGAACGCTACTTTGGATTATTACAAGTTGAAGCTGTAAACGGAGATGATCCAGAGTCAGCAAAAGAGCGTGTGCATTTCCCTGCATTAACACCATTATACCCAGATCGCCAAATGAAATTGGAAACGGAACCGAAAAAGTTACCGACACGCATCATGGATTTAATTGCACCAGTTGGATTTGGACAACGTGGTTTAATTGTCGCGCCTCCAAAGGCTGGTAAAACTAGTCTATTAAAAGAAATCGCACACAGTGTTACAACAAATCATCCGGAAGCTGAATTAATTGTCCTTTTAATTGATGAGCGTCCAGAGGAAGTAACAGATATTGAACGTTCTGTTAAAGGAGATGTTGTAAGCTCTACTTTTGATGAAGTACCAGAAAATCATATTAAAGTAGCAGAACTTGTGTTAGAACGTGCAATGCGTCTTGTAGAGCACAAAAAAGATGTTATCATTTTAATGGATAGTATTACCCGTTTAGCGCGAGCTTACAACCTTGTTATTCCGCCAAGTGGTAGAACATTATCGGGTGGTATCGACCCAGCTGCCTTCCATAGACCGAAGCGTTTCTTTGGGGCTGCACGTAATATCGAAGAAGGCGGTAGCTTAACAATTTTAGCAACAGCTCTTGTTGATACAGGATCTCGTATGGACGATGTAATTTACGAAGAATTTAAAGGAACTGGAAATATGGAACTTCATTTAGATCGTTCATTAGCTGAGCGTCGTATCTTCCCGGCAATTGATATTCGCCGTTCTGGTACACGTAAAGAGGATCTATTAATTCCGAAAGAACATTTAGACAAGCTATGGGGTATTCGTAAAACAATGCGTGATACACCAGACTTTGTTGAAGGTTTCTTACGTAAACTTCGTCAAACAAAGACAAATGAAGAATTTTTACAAAACATTGTTGCAGATTCGAAAAGATATGTAACAACGAAGTAAAGGGAAAAGATTGGGACTCGCTTATTTTATGGTAAGCGAGTTTTTTATGTTTTTTAGGTGATCTTAAAGAGAGATGAGTGGAAGGGCATTAGTTGGTTCTAGTTGGATGAGCGGCCTCCATTTTAAGATAATATCCAGCTCCAGCGGCTAGAATCTCCGGTCATTTCACTCTCTCGCTCGAAGCAAAAAGCGCTTCAAGGTCGAGAGTTCTAAATAGCCTGCGATTCTGAGAGAGCCGCTTCTGCTTTTAAATGATATCCAGTTCCGGTGGCTAGCTCTTCGCATCTAAGAACCTTCCGCCCGAAAGGTAAAAAGCACCTTTAGGTCGAAAGAACCTTAGCTGGTCAGAGCTGAGCGAGCCCCCTCCACTTTTAAGATAATATCCAGCTTCAGCGGCTAGAATGGTCGGTGGCTTCGCGTCTTCCTACGAGGCAAAAAGCGCCTCTACGTCAGAAGCTCCATCCCCCTCCCATTCTGAACGAGCCGCTTGCGCTTTTAAAATTAAAAAGACAAAAACAGGTAGTTGCAAAATGAAGTTAGCCTTGTTATAATTTCATCATATGTGTTTCATCAATATAGTTGTGTATGCAGCTGAAGATGAAAAACTCTGTTTCGAAAATGATTCAGGGCGGAAGGAGATGAAAAGAATGAAAGCAGGAATTCACCCAGATTACAAGAAAGTTGTATTCATGGACACAAACACAGGCTTCAAATTCTTAAGCGGATCTACTAGAGGATCTAACGAAACTGTTGAGTGGGAAGATGGTAACACTTATCCATTACTAAAAGTTGAGATCAGTTCTGATTCTCACCCATTCTACACTGGACGTCAGAAGTTTGCTACTGCAGACGGACGCGTTGACCGCTTCAATAAGAAATACGGTCTTAAGTAATAAAAACATAAAACAGGCAAGTGTATCTATTCGCTTGTCTGTTTTTTTTGCGAAAATATTATACCTTTACCCTACTTTTAATTAAAAAGTAGATGAAAGGAGAGCTTCATGTACTTAATAAATCAGAACGGTTGGATTGAAGTGATTTGCGGTAGTATGTTTTCTGGTAAATCAGAAGAGCTTATCCGCCGTGTGCGTCGTACGCAATTTGCGAAACAACATGCAATTGTATTTAAACCATGTATTGATAATCGCTATAGTGAAGAAGACGTTGTATCACATAACGGATTAAAGGTAAAAGCAGTTCCTGTTTCAGCTTCAAAAGATATATTTGAACATATCACTGAAGAAATGGATGTAATTGCAATCGATGAGGTGCAATTCTTTGATGGGGACATTGTGGAAGTGGTGCAAGTATTGGCAAATCGTGGCTATCGTGTCATTGTAGCTGGTTTAGACCAAGATTTCCGTGGTCTACCATTTGGACAAGTTCCTCAGCTGATGGCGATTGCTGAACATGTAACAAAACTACAAGCAGTATGTTCTGCATGTGGATCTCCGGCAAGTCGTACACAACGATTAATTGATGGAGAACCAGCGGCATTTGATGATCCGATTATTTTAGTTGGTGCTTCAGAATCGTATGAACCACGCTGTCGTCATTGTCATGCAGTTCCTACAAACAAAGATAAGTAAAACTCGCTGCACAAGGCGGGTTTTTTTCAGAATAGAGAGTGTGAGTGGTGTGAGCCACTTGCGCTTTAAGTTGTGATATCTAGCTCCAGCGGCTAGAATCGCAGGCCATTTCACTCTCTCGC
>NZ_MACE01000020.1 GCF_001883995.1 Bacillus paranthracis
CCAATGGCCTGCGATTCTGAGCAAGCCGCTTACGCTTTTAAATATAATTTGCGTTTTTTTGAGTAAGTACCATATACTATTTGTATTAGATACTAGGATGTAGAGGTGAATGATGTGTTAGATCGTTTGCAAGCTGTAGAAAATCGTTATGAGAAGTTAAATGAATTGCTAAGCGACCCAGCAATTATTAGTGATTCAAATAAGCTTCGTGAATATTCAAAGGAACAGTCTGATATACAGGAAACGGTAGAGGTGTATCGTGAGTATAAGGATGTTCGTGAGCAATTAAAAGATGCGAAAGCAATGTTAGAAGATAAGTTAGACGCAGAAATGCGTGAAATGGTAAAAGAAGAGGTTTCTGAGTTAGAATCACAAGAAAAAACATTATCAGAGCGTCTGAAAATTTTACTTGTACCAAAAGACCCTAACGATGATAAGAACGTTATCGTTGAGGTTCGTGGAGCTGCTGGTGGCGACGAGGCCGCTTTATTTGCTGGTGACTTATATCGTATGTATAGCCGTTATGCTGAGGTGCAAGGTTGGAAAACGGAGATTATCGAGGCTAGCTATACAGAGTTAGGTGGATATAAAGAGATTATCTTTATGATTAACGGTAAAGGTGCTTTCGCGAAGCTGAAATTCGAGAATGGCGCTCACCGTGTACAACGTGTTCCTGAAACGGAATCTGGTGGACGTATCCATACATCTACAGCAACTGTAGCTGTATTACCAGAGGCAGAAGAAGTAGAAATTGATATTCATGAGAAAGATGTTCGTGTTGATACATTCGCTTCTAGTGGACCTGGTGGACAGAGCGTTAATACAACGATGTCAGCGGTACGTTTAACGCATTTACCGACTGGTGTAGTTGTATCATGTCAGGATGAGAAATCACAAATTAAGAATAAAGAAAAAGCGATGAAAGTATTACGCGCACGTGTTTATGATAAGTTTAGACAAGAAGCGCAAGCTGAGTATGATCAAAACCGTAAACAAGCTGTTGGTACGGGTGATCGTTCAGAGCGTATTCGTACGTATAACTTCCCGCAAAACCGTGTTACAGACCATCGAATCGGTTTAACGATTCAAAAGTTAGATCAAATCTTACAAGGTAAGTTAGATGATTTCATCAATGCCTTAGTAATGGAAGATCAGGCTCAAAGGATGGAGGCAGCTGAGTAATGCGTGTCTATGAAGCCCTGAAATGGGCTTCTTCTTTTTTACAGGAGAATGGACGAGATGAAAATGCGGGAGAAATTGTCCTTTGTCATGTATTAAAGACGAATAGAACAGGATTATTGATGAACATGCGTGAAGAAATAACTGCGGAACAAGAAAAAAGTTTTACAGAGTTTATCCACAAGCATGTAGAAGGTATTCCTATTCAATATATGATTGGTCATGAAATGTTTTATGGAAGATCGTTCTTTGTGAATGAAGAAGTATTAATACCAAGACCAGAAACAGAAGAGCTTATAGTAGGAGTGTTAGAAAGAATCGAGCGTCATTTTGGTGATGAGAAAATACATGTAGCAGATATTGGTACAGGTAGCGGAGCGATTTCGCTTACGCTTGCTTTGGAAAATAAAAATCTTCATGTGTATACGGTAGATATTGCGCAGGAGTCGATTGAAGTTGCAAAAGAAAATGCGAAAACTTTGGGCGCAGAAGTAACGTTCTATCATGGTGATTTATTATCACCATTTTATGAAACGGGTCAAAAGTTAGATGTTGTTGTTTCAAATCCTCCATATATACCGGAAGAAGATTGGCGTGGTCTTTCTCCCGTGGTGAAAGAGCATGAGCCAAAGAGAGCGCTTGTTGGTGGTGAAGACGGATTAGATTTCTATCGCCGCTTTATGGAAGAGTTGCCGAATGTGTTGCAGAAGAAAGCAATTGTCGCATTTGAAATTGGAGTAGGGCAAGGTGAGGACGTGAAAGGGCTGTTACAACAAGCATTTCCACATGCTCATGTTGAGGTTGTTTTTGATATTAATGGAAAAGATCGTATGGTATTTGCGGAGATGGAGTAAGGTTTACACCTTACTCTATTTTTTTGTGGAAAAATTCATATAGATTTTGAATTTAATAGTTTAGAAAGATGAAAGTCTGTCCACACTGTTTGTAGAAGGGACGGTGGAGGAAATGAAAAAACAAGTTATTGCTTATCTTCTTCTATTATTAATTGGTGCACAGTTACTTGTGCAGTTTGGATATATGAAAGCTGATGCGAAAGGGCCTTCAGTTATTCCGAAAGAGGCCGTTCGATTACGGATTTTAGCAAATAGTGATTCAGATAAAGACCAGGCGTTAAAGCGCAAAGTGCGTGATGAAGTAAAAGCACAAATTGATGGATGGGTAGCTGATTTAACTTCATTTGAAGAGGCACGCAAGGTCATTCAAAGTCATATTCCAGAAATCGAAAAAACAGTAGCAAATACGTTGAAAAAAGAAGGAAGTAAAGATTCATTTCAAGTGAATTTCAGTAAAAATGTAAAGTTTCCTACAAAGGTATATGGGAATTTTATTTATCCGGCAGGGGAATATGAAGCAGTCTTAATTACAATTGGGGAAGGTGAAGGGGCAAACTGGTGGTGTGTACTATTTCCACCGATGTGTTTCTTAGATTTTTCAAGTGGTACAGCTGTAAGGAAAGAAGAACATGTTGTGAAGGCTGAATCTCCTGAAGAGGAGCAAGTGAAACAAATAGATGATGAAGAAGTAGTAAATGCAGAAGAGAAAAAAGAGGATGAGGTGAAAGAAAAGAAAGTTGTAAAGCAGGAAGTCGCAAAAAAAGTAACAGCTTCTGAAAAAAAAGTAGTAAAAAATGAAACGAAAGTAGAAGAACAACCTGCAAGTAAAGAGGAAACAAAAACTGTGGAAAAAGTGGAGAAACCTGTGGAACAAAAACAAGAAAAGCGAAATGAGTATGTAAAAGTAGAAGAGGAAGAAGAAAAGCCGGAAGTTAAGTTATTTATTGTAGAAGCTTTTACATCTTTATTCTCTAAATAGTACTATTCGTAAATCCCTTCTCATATATAAAAAAGAGGAGGGATTTATTATGAAGAAGGTATATTTTGCGACGAAAGCAGATGTGGAAAGATTGCATTCTTTTTTCGGACAAGCTAATAAAAAAGATGATAAAATAAATGAGTTGTACGCACAGTTTATGATTTTGGAAGAGGCGGAAGAAATACGGGCAGTCATTGGATATGAACAAAGTGAAGAAAACGCACTTATTCGTTCTTGTTTATTCACACCTAATGTGGATAAACAGACTTTCTTATATTTTTTTGAAATGTTTTTGCAGTATATGAAAGAAAAAAATATTCGACAATTGTACTTACTAACAAATCATCCACAATCTATAACGATCTTTCAGTTTTTTGACTTTGTTACGATAGAGAAAGAGAACGTACCAGAGGGAATTCGACAGTTAGAACACTTTTGTAAAAATATAAAAGAGCCAAATGCAATAATACTAAATTGTCAGCTATTCACAAAGTTATCCACGGATTAATTAGGTTTATCCACATTTTGTGGATAAACCTTGTTTGTCTTTTGGATAAATCTCATAGTAAACTAAAAATAGACAAGTATTTCAGGGTAGAAAAGGACGTGGGAAAAAATGCATACAAATATGTGGGTTGTGGATAATGTTGTGGAAAGAAAAAAATATTATCCACAGTTACAAGAAGCAGCAAAATTATTAAGGGAAAATGAGGCGATTGCCTTCCCTACAGAAACGGTATATGGACTAGGTGCAAACGCGATGAATGATGAAGCGATTGCGAAAATTTTTGAGGCGAAAGGAAGACCGAGTGATAATCCACTTATTGTCCACATCGGGACAAAATCGCAGTTAGATGGTATTGTGAAGGAAATTCCGCCAGTTGCAGAGAAGTTGATGGAGCATTTTTGGCCAGGTCCGTTAACAATTATTTTACCTAGAAAAGAAGGAATTTCAGAGAAGGTGACGGCAGGACTTCATACAGTTGGAGTGAGAATGCCTGATCATCCGGTAGCTCTTGCTCTTATTGAAGAGGCAAATGTACCTGTTGCAGCACCGAGTGCGAATCGTTCAGGTCGTCCAAGCCCGACGTTAGCATCTCACGTATATGAAGATTTAAATGAGAAAATCGCAGGTATTGTAGATGGTGGTGCAACAGGAGTTGGTGTTGAATCGACTGTAATTGATTGTACGAGCGCTGTTCCAACGATTTTACGCCCGGGTGGGATTACGAAAGAACAATTGGAAGCGGTGATTGGCACGGTTTCTTTAGATCCGGCTCTAAAGGATGAGAAGGAAAAACCGAAATCACCTGGAATGAAGTATACACATTATGCACCGAAAGCGCCGCTCAGTATCGTTGAAGGATCACGTGAGTTTATCCAGCGCCTTGTGGATGAGAAGAAGGAAGAAGGATTCAAAGTCGGTGTATTAACGACAGAAGAGTATCACCATATATATAATGCGGATGTTGTATTATCATGTGGTGTTCGAAGTGATTTAGCTAGCGTTGCGACTAAATTATATGATGTACTTAGAACGTTTGATGCAAGTGAAGTGGATGTTATTTTTAGTGAATCGTTCCCGAATGAAGGAATAGGCAACGCCATTATGAATCGTTTAACAAAAGCGGCAGGACATCAAATTATTACTGAATGATAAGGTACGATTAGCAAACAGAATATTTCTCCTCGGATAAGCATATTGTGAAGTAGCACGTCCGAGGAGGGACATGAATGACGTTTGAACAGCTAATACCTTTAATAATTATGGCATTCGCCTTAGGGATGGATGCATTTTCGGTGAGTCTTGGTATGGGAATGATGGCCTTAAAGATAAGACAGATCCTGTATATCGGTGTGACGATAGGGATATTTCATATTATCATGCCATTTATTGGGATGGTATTAGGTCGTTTTTTATCAGAGCAGTATGGAGACATTGCACATTTTGCAGGTGCTATTTTATTAATAGGACTAGGATTTTATATTGTGTATTCCTCTATTTTAGAGAATGAAGAGACTAGAACAGCCCCTATTGGAATTAGTTTATTCGTATTTGCATTTGGTGTTAGTATAGATAGTTTTTCAGTAGGGCTTAGTCTTGGTATTTACGGAGCACAGACAGTTATTACGATATTACTCTTTGGATTTATTAGTATGTTATTAGCGTGGACTGGTTTATTCATTGGTAGGCATGCGAAAGGTATGCTCGGTACATATGGTGAGATAGTAGGTGGTATCATTTTGGTTGGATTTGGATTATATCTCCTTTTTCCTATATAATTTTAGGGGGAGGGCGTTATGAACAAATTATTGGAATGGTATATTCGATTTGTAACTTTTTTTCCGAGATGGTTACGACTACTTGTTATTTGGGGTATTATTTTACAAATTTCAATTTTAGGTTGGATTAAATTAATTCGCGAATGGTAAGATAGTTCCTTTCTGTGCATAGTTTTGTTTGTACTATACTGATTGCGCTAAAAAATTAAACATATAGAAAGGATGAGATGGATGACGAGATTGAAGCAAGTTTTTGGTATTATTATTAGTTTTTTTGTTTTTTGGTTTAGTATGCTCGGTGTACAAATGTTTGCTGAGTTTTTAGATATTGAGTCATTGAAGTTTGTTGCGGGGAAAACGGAGGCAGCGCGTACTTTTTATTCTCCATACCCGTTTTTAATTGTTTTTCTTATTACATTGCTTTCCCTTTACTTCTTCGTAATTAAGCTTGGGAAACCGAAAAAAGAGAAGATACCGGCTTTAGAAGAAAAGAAGGAAGAATTACAATGATAAAAATCCCCTGCTATTTAGCAGGGGATTTTATGTTTGAGTGGTGGAAGTAATTAATTTGCCTCCACTTTTAGATATTATCCAGTTCCAGTGGCCAGCTCTTCGCATCTAAGAACCTCCCGCAAGAAAGGTAAAAAGCACCTTTTGTGCGAGAGAACCTTAGCTGGTCAGAGCTAAACGGCCGCTTCCACTTTTAAACATATCCAGCTCCAGCGGCTAGAATGGTCGGTGGCTTCGCGTCTTCCTGCGAGGCAAAAGGCGCCTCTACGTCAGAAGCTCCATCCTCCTCCCATTCTGAACGAGCCGCTTCCGCTTTTAGTTGTTATCCAGCTCC
>NZ_MACE01000021.1 GCF_001883995.1 Bacillus paranthracis
GAACGAGCCGCTTCCGCTTTTAGATTGGCCTCACTAATTCAAATTGTTCTCCTAGTTTTGCGTAGTTGTGTCCTGCTAGGCGGCTTACTGGTTTTAGTCCTTCGGCATGAATGCGTCCTTTTTCGTATAGGTGTTCTGCGACGTGGAAGCGAACGACGCGTCCAATTAGTAGATCGCAAGCTGGTGAGTCTTCTGTTCCGCCAAGGGGGATTGCGCGTTCTAGTACGCATTCCATTCGAATATTTGCTTCTTTTACACCTGGAACGGAGATGACATCACTTTCAATTGGTGTTAATTTTGCTAATTCAATTTCACTTTCATTTGGAGGGAGATTTGCTGCTGTTTCGTTAATTGCCGCTACATATGATTCATCAGAGATATGTACGACAAATTCTCCTTTTTCAATTGCGTTTCGGGAAGTGTCTTTTCTTTCTCCAGCTTTTCGTTGTACAGAAACTGAGATAAGTGGCGGATTAGCAGCAACAATATTGAAATAACTATATGGTGCTCCATTTAATACGTCGTCTTTTGTTACAGAAGTAACGAATGCGACAGGGCGTGGAATAATACTTCCTGTAAGTAATTTGTAATTCTCTTTTTCCGATTGTTCATTTGGATTAATGGATAACATGATTGAAATCCCCTTTCTAAATATGACGACTTATTGTTTGTTTACAAGATGTTAGTGGAAAACTCCTGCTGAAAATAATATTTTTATTACATAAAAAGAACTTACTTCAACCACAATGAAGTAAGTTCCACCTAAATAATCTCGAATTCAAGATAAAAATTATAGTAAAACGTATGCGCCAGGACCGATTAAAGCTACACCGATAGCAACAGCGATTAACATTAAGTTATATTCATATCCATTTTGAGTTACCCAGTAACCGTTTTTTCCATGAACAGTGAAGATCGCCATTAACATTGTTCCAACGATAAATAATGAACCGATTGCAGTGAAAATACCTGATGCGAATAAGAAACCACCTAATAGTTCAGTTGCGCCAGCCATAAATGCCATAAATACACCAGGGCGTAAACCGATTGATTCCATCCAGCCACCTGTTCCTTTTAAACCGTAACCGCCGAACCAACCAAATAATTTTTGAGCACCATGACCCATGAATGTAATACCTATAATAAGACGAATAATAAGAAGACCGAAATCCATCATTTTTGAAAACCTCCTAAAAGTTATTAACTTACCTTACGTAAGTAATAATAAAATAGTTACTTACTTTAGTCAAGTGGATTTCGAAAAAAGTTTGAAAAAAATTTTACAAATTAACAACAAAAAATAAAATGTAGTAAAGACCTCTAGACAAGTTAGGTAAAAAAAGAGAAAATATAAGTAGAAGTTAACTTCTTATTGTTATTCAGACAATCAGAATTGACTGGAATTTTGTGAGACGCTACAATAAGAGTCTAGTAGTAATGACGTAATTTATTTCGAAAGCGTTTTTACAGTATAATATTCGAAGTATGAAGTCTTACGTTTATTCTGATCTTTAATAGAGATTGCCCTATAAACTTTTAGGTAAATTATAAGGAGGACTATCCTATGTTTAAAAAATTATTCGGTCTTGGTTCAAAAACAAATGAAGAAACAATTGTAGCTCCATTAACTGGAGCGGTGAAAAATATTGAAGAAGTACCAGATCCAGTATTCGCTGGTCGTATGATGGGTGACGGTGTTGCAATCGATCCTACTGAAGGTGTAGTTGTATCTCCAGTTGATGGCGAAATCGTACAATTATTCCACACGAAACATGCAATTGGAATTAAAGCGAAAAACGGTACAGAAATTTTAATCCACGTTGGATTAGAAACTGTAAAAATGGAAGGCGAAGGTTTTGAAGCTCACGTTTCTGAAGGACAAGCTGTAAAAGCTGGAGATAAATTAATCTCATTCGACTTAGAATTAATTCGTGAAAAAGCGAAAAGCACAATTACTCCAATCGTTATTACAAACACAGATGCAGCTGAGTCTATTAAGACAACTGTAGGTGTAACTGCTACAAAAGGTTCAACAGAAGTAATGAAAGTTACAATGAAATAATTATCACATGAAAGGAATCCGTTTCGTATGAAATGGATTCCTTATTTTGTTTTGTAGTCTGTTCCTTATATATGGTAAAATACTTTGGGCACTTGGAAATAGGGTTTCACATATATGTGGATAAGGCGCATTTTTCTTAGAAAAAATATAAGAGAAATGCGCCTTTCGTATATTCACATTTCTTTTGTTCTATTGTAATGTACGCTATGATAAAAGGAAGGAAATAGAGAAAAGGGGTGGGTTTAGATGAAACGAGTATTATTTGTTTGCACTGGAAATACATGCCGTAGTCCGATGGCTGAGGCGTTACTGCGCCATTATGGAGAAGGTAAGTTTGAAGTGCAATCTGCTGGTGTTTTCGCCTATCCTGGAAGTGATGCGTCGGTACATGCAAAGGAAGCTTTAGCTGAAAAGGGAATTGCAATCGATCATGCTTCGCAGCAGGTAAACGAAGCCTTAATTGATTGGGCAGATATTGTAGTAACAATGACGGAAAACCATAAGGAAATTATCCTTGGGCATTATCCAAGTGTTGAAGGGAAAGTAGATACATTATATGGAGTAACTGAGGGGATGAGTAAGGATATTTCAGATCCGTTCGGCGGATCTCTCTCTATTTATAAAGAAACATTAGCAGAGATGGAAAAACTTGTACAAACTTTACTGAAAAAACATTCAGAAGGTTGATGTTTCGTGTATAATACGATATTGGAGATCACTTCGTCCCATTAAAGGATTAAGTGAGAATGAAGATAATGGATTGAAACTTTGGAGGGGTAAAAATGAAAGTAGTAGTAGCATCTGATCACGGCGGTATGAATATCCGTAAAGAACTTGTAAGTTTATTAGAAGAGTTAAATATTGAATATATTGATTTAGGTTGTGAATGTGAAGCTGGTTCTGTTGATTACCCTGATTTTGCGTTTCCAGCAGCGGAAATGGTAGCAAATGGCGAAGTAGATCGTGGTATTTTAGTTTGTGGGACAGGCATCGGTATGTCAATTGCTGCAAACAAAGTAAATGGTATTCGTTGTGCGTTAGTTCATGATACTTTCAGTGCGAGAGCAACGAGAGAGCATAACGATACAAACATGTTAGCAATGGGCGAGCGTGTAATTGGTGCTGGTCTAGCACGCGACATCGCAAAAATTTGGTTAACAACTGAATTTGAAGGCGGCCGTCACGAAAACCGCGTAGGAAAAATTAAAACATACGAAGCAAAGTAATAGATTCTAACTAGAAGCAGTAGGAAATATAATTTGGTGAACCAACCTGTGAAAGGAAGAGGCGTAATGACAGAAATCGTAAAGGTAAGAGAACAGCTACAAATTTCGCTTTCTGATTTCCAAGAACAAGCTTCATTACAAAGTGGTCAAATTTTTGTAGTGGGGTGTAGTACGAGCGAAGTGCTAGGAGAAAGAATTGGGACATCAGGAACGATGGAAGTAGCAGAGGCGATTTTTTCTGAGTTAAAACAATTTCAAGAACAAACAGGTATTGAGTTGGCGTTTCAATGTTGTGAGCATTTAAACCGTGCTTTAGTAGTTGAGAAAGAGTTGGCGATGAAATATCAATTTGAAATTGTAACAGTTACGCCTGTTAGATCAGCAGGTGGTGCATTAGCAACATATGCTTATCACAATTTGAAAGATCCGGTAGTAATTGAGTTTATTAAAGCAGATGCGGGAATGGATATTGGTGATACATTTATCGGTATGCATTTAAAGCACGTAGCTGTTCCGGTTCGTACTAGTGTGAAGGAAATTGGAAGTGCACATGTAACGATGGCAACAACACGTGGAAAGCTAATTGGTGGAGCACGTGCTGTTTATGCGGCGAAGGAAGAGACTATCACTTGCCGTTAAAGTTATGAATAAGGTATGTTGTCTGACTTTATTATAGAAGAAAGAAAAGACCGATTTTCGGTCTTTTTTTTCTTTTATGATATAGAAAGTCATGTTAGAATGTAGTTGAAAACATGAAGGTTCGAAAGAATTACAACCTGAATTTTCGTTTTTTCTGAATAAATAAGAAAAAACTGTTGGGAATCGATGTAATTCGTTCAGAAAAGGGGGATTTTGGTGGATCATTTAAAACGTCAAGATGAAAAGGTATTTGCTGCAATTGAGGCAGAACTAGGAAGACAGCGTTCGAAGATTGAGTTAATTGCTTCGGAAAACTTCGTAAGTGAAGCAGTAATGGAGGCGCAAGGTTCTGTTTTAACGAATAAGTATGCTGAAGGATATCCTGGGAAACGTTACTATGGTGGTTGTGAACATGTAGACGTAGTAGAAGATATCGCACGTGATCGCGTAAAAGAAATTTTCGGCGCAGAGCACGTAAATGTTCAACCGCATTCTGGTGCACAAGCGAACATGGCAGTATACTTCACGATTTTAGAGCAAGGCGATACAGTACTTGGTATGAATTTATCTCATGGTGGTCACTTAACACACGGAAGCCCTGTTAACTTCAGTGGAGTACAATATAATTTCGTAGAATATGGCGTGGATGCTGAATCTCACCGTATTAATTACGATGATGTATTAGCAAAAGCGAAAGAACATAAACCAAAATTAATCGTTGCAGGTGCAAGTGCATACCCTCGTGTTATCGATTTCAAACGATTCCGTGAGATTGCAGATGAAGTGGGCGCATACTTAATGGTTGATATGGCACATATCGCAGGTTTAGTAGCGGCTGGTTTACATCCAAATCCAGTGCCACATGCACATTTCGTTACAACAACAACACATAAAACATTACGTGGTCCACGTGGTGGTATGATTTTATGTGAAGAGCAATTTGCAAAACAAATTGATAAATCAATCTTCCCTGGTATTCAAGGTGGTCCACTTATGCACGTAATCGCTGCAAAAGCTGTTGCGTTTGGTGAGGCACTTCAAGATGATTTCAAAACATATGCACAAAATATAATTAACAATGCGAACCGCTTAGCTGAAGGTCTTCAAAAAGAAGGACTTACACTTGTTTCTGGTGGAACAGACAATCACTTAATCCTAATTGATGTTCGTAACCTAGAAATCACAGGTAAAGTAGCAGAGCACGTATTAGACGAAGTTGGTATTACAGTGAACAAAAATACAATTCCATTTGAAACAGCAAGCCCATTTGTAACAAGTGGTGTACGTATCGGTACAGCAGCTGTAACATCTCGTGGTTTCGGTTTAGAAGAAATGGATGAAATTGCGTCACTTATTGCTTACACATTAAAAAATCATGAAAATGAAGCTGCATTAGAAGAAGCACGTAAGCGTGTAGAAGCGTTAACGAGCAAATTCCCAATGTATCCAAATCTATAATAGATTGAAGAAGACTGCTGAGACATAATTGTTTTGGCAGTTTTTTTTGTGGACATATATTGTTCTTTAAGTATGTATACAAATGATGAATAAATTTTGGCGATATAATGAAGGATACAGCTCCCATAATTGGTAAAGATACTAGATAGATTCATCGGAAATCATGACTTTTCCAAATTTGCCCTTGAATATTAGTAGCGTTTTCTTTACAATCGTAAATAGTGTAAAAAAGCGTGCAAACGCATGAATATCATCTAAAGGAGAGATTCACATGGGAAAACTGTATGTATTTGATCACCCGTTAATTCAACATAAGATTACATATATTCGCGACAAGAATACAGGTACGAAAGATTTTCGTGAATTAGTGGACGAAGTAGCAAGCTTAATGGCTTTTGAAATTACTCGCGACCTTCCACTTAAAGACATTGAAATTGAGACTCCTGTAAGCAAAGCGACAACAAAAGTGATCGCTGGTAAAAAACTTGGTTTAATTCCGATTTTACGTGCAGGTTTAGGAATGGTTGATGGAATTCTGAAATTAATTCCAGCAGCAAAAGTAGGACACGTTGGCTTATACCGCGACCCTAAAACATTGCAACCGGTAGAATACTATGTGAAACTTCCAACGGATGTAGAAGAGCGTGACTTTATCGTACTAGATCCGATGCTAGCAACAGGTGGTTCTGCAGCTGAAGCAATTAACTCTCTGAAAAAGCGCGGCGCAAAACAAATTAAATTAATGTGTATCGTTGCAGCTCCAGAAGGAGTAAAAGTAGTACAAGAAGAACATCCTGATGTTGATATTTATGTAGCAGCATTAGATGAGAAATTAAATGACCACGGATATGTAGTACCAGGTCTTGGTGATGCTGGTGACCGTTTATTCGGAACGAAGTAAGACAACTGACGAGCAGGGGGATTCCTCAGCTCGTCTTTTTTTGATGTAAGCAAGTAGGGGAGGGGAGAGGATAAATATACATAGTATATACAACATAAGTTGTATACACATCACATATAATATAGAAGTCTTACGTCTAAAGAGCACTATATTATGGAAGGAAAGCGTTATATCGTAAAAATATAATAGTGACAAACTTGTGAACATTTCCTTCTATTATAAAGAGAAAACTGTTAGAAATTGCATATCTCTAACCAGTATTTAGAAGGGGAACGTTTTCATTTTTGGGAGGAAATGACTAATACTCAAATTTTTTGATTTTTTACGATTTCTCGTTGACACTGTTAATACCCTATTGTATGCTAACAACGGGGATAGATGGTAGGGCTTTCAGTGACAAAAATACATCTATTCCGTGACGAAAATGTAAACTTTTTATTTTGTATAGGATTTATGCAAAAAAATGAGTTATTATTAACACATCGTGAATGAGGGCTACATATTGGAGGGATGAATCCTTGCAAAAAAACGATCGCAGCCATATAAAAGCTTATGCTTTAATGTCAGGTATTCTTGCTCAGTTAGTCGGTTCTATTCTTGTTGGGATCTTTGGTGGGCAGTGGATTGATAATAAGGTTGGAACGTTTCCATTGTTTCTTATTATAGGGTTATTACTCGGATTAGGAACAGGGGTATACGCAATGATTCGACTCATTCGACATTACTATTCGGGAGAGCAATGATGATAGACGTACATGGACTTGTCCAAAGACAAAAGAAATATATGTACTACTTGCTTGCGCTTCTAGTGCTAGGATGGGGATTCACCTCTTACAAGGATGTATTTCTTGGACTGATTATCGGAACGATTTTCAGTTTTCTTAGTTTGCGCATCATTGCACGTAGGACAGACAAGCTGTTGGATCGCGTGACAAATGGAGAAAACGTGAAGTTTAAGGCGACAGCGGTAAGTACATATTCAAGATTCGCCACGATTGGGTTATTAATTTTATTTGCAGCCAAATATCAAGAGTTAATTGCGATGTGGGGCTTAGGTGTAGGATTGCTGACAGGATACCTTGTCATGATCATAGATTTTCTTTATTTAGAGTATAAGAGCAGGGAAGAGAGGTGAATTACTAGTGGAACACGGTAAATTAGTTGAATTTCTAGGTTTAACGTTCGATTTGTCATCAGTTATGATGGTTACTGTAGCAGCAGTTATTGTTTTCTTAATCGCTGTTATCGGAACTCGCAGCTTAGCTCTTCGCCCAACAGGAATGCAAAACTTCATGGAATGGGTGTTTGACTTCGTGAAAGGGATTATCAATAGTACGATGGACTGGAAAACAGGTGGACGTTTCTTAACGCTTGGCGTTACGCTTATCATGTTTATCATCGTATCGAACTTCCTTGGTTTACCATTCATGTATTCAGCAACTGAAGCTGGCGAACATATTGCATGGTGGAGATCACCAACGTCTGATCCAGCAGTTACATTAACATTAGCCGTGATGGTAGTTACCCTCACCCATTATTATGGAATTAAGATGAAGGGTACGAAAGAATACGTAAAAGGTTATTTCCAACCTATGAAATTCTTATTCCCATTAAAGGTTATTGAGGAGTTTGCTAACACATTAACGTTAGGTCTTCGTTTATTTGGTAACATTTATGCAGGTGAGATCTTATTAGGATTACTTGCTAAGCTGGGCGGAGCATCATTCCTTGGAGCATTAGGTGCACTTGTGCCGATGTTAGCATGGATGGGATTCAGTGTATTCGTTGGATCAATCCAAGCATTTATTTTCGTTATGTTAACGATGGTTTATATGGCTCATAAAGTAAGTCATGACCATTAATATAATTTAAGTAAGAAAAAATTTATTTTTTTATAATACAAAGGAGGACAAATTAAATGAGTTTAGGTGTAATCGCAGCTGCAATTGCAATTGGTTTATCAGCATTAGGTGCAGGTATTGGTAACGGTCTTATCGTATCACGTACAATCGAAGGTGTTGCTCGTCAACCAGAATTAAAAGGCGCACTTCAAACAATTATGTTCATCGGGGTTGCTTTAGTTGAGGCACTTCCAATCATCGGTGTAGTTATTGCATTCATCGTAATGAACAAATAAGGGAGACTCCCCTTACATAGATGGCGAAGAGTGTTTTTCCGAACTTTCTTCGCCATTGCTTTATGAACGAAACGTATGTCTTTTTTTTTCATATGATCAATTTAGATATTTTGAAGGGAGTGAATCCTTGTGCCAACTTTATTATTAGGGGCTGCCATTCCATTTGGAACGATTGCTTATACATTGTTCATTTTCTTACTTCTATTAGTAATGCTACGCAAATTCGCGTGGGGTCCTTTAATGGGGATTATGAAAGAACGTGAAGAGCATGTTACTAATGAAATCGACGCTGCAGAAAGAAGTAACGCTGAAGCGAAGAAGTTAGTAGAAGAACAACGTGAAATGTTAAAACAATCACGTGTTGAAGCACAAGAGTTAATCGAAAGAGCGAAAAAACAAGCTGTAGATCAAAAAGATGCTATTGTTGCTGCTGCGAAAGAAGAAGCAGAATCAATTAAAGCATCTGCTGTACAAGAAATTCAACGCGAAAAAGAGCAAGCGATTGCTGCTTTACAAGAACAAGTTGCTTCTTTATCTGTTCAAATTGCTTCTAAAGTAATTGAAAAAGAATTAAAAGAAGAAGATCAAGTGAAGTTAATTCGCGATTATATTAAAGAAGTAGGAGAAGCGCGATGAGCAATGGGATTGTAGCAAAACGTTATGCTGTCGCTCTTTTTAAAATTGCTAAAGAAAAACACGTATTAGAAATGTTTGAAGAGGAATTACGCCTTGTACAAAACGTTTATATAAAGAACGGAGAACTACATAGCTTTTTAACGCAACCGAACATTTCAAAGGAACAAAAGAAAACGTTTCTTGCAAACGTATTCGGGTCTGTTTCTGAATCTATTTTAAATACGTTATATATTTTAATTGATAACAAGCGCATTGATATCTTACCTGAAATTGCAGATGAATATGTTGTTCTTGCTAATGAAGAACGTAACGTAGCGGACGCAACTGTATATTCTACTCGTCTTCTATCAGAAGAAGAGAAGCTTAACATTGCAGAAGCATTTGCAAAGAGAACAGGAAAAGATGCAATTCGCGTAAAAAATGTTGTAGATGAAGATTTACTAGGCGGCATTAAAGTACGTATTGGAAATCGCATTTATGACGGAAGTTTACAAGGAAAATTAGCACGTATTCAGCGTGAATTAATGAAGAATAGATAGGGGTGAAGCACATGAGCATCAGAGCTGAAGAAATTAGCGCACTGATAAAGCAACAAATCGAGAACTATCAGTCTGAAATCGAAGTTAGTGATGTTGGTACAGTTATCCAAGTTGGTGACGGTATCGCGCGTGCTCATGGTCTTGATAACGTTATGGCTGGTGAACTTGTAGAGTTCTCTAACGGCGTTATGGGACTAGCACAAAATTTAGAGGAAAACAACGTAGGTATTATCATTTTAGGACCTTACACAGAAATCCGTGAAGGTGACGAAGTTCGTCGTACTGGTCGCATCATGCAAGTACCAGTAGGAAAAGAACTAATTGGTCGTGTTGTAAACCCATTAGGTCAACCAGTTGATGGTTTAGGCCCAATCAATACAACAAACACTCGTCCAATCGAAAGTCCAGCACCAGGTGTAATGGATCGTAAATCTGTTCATGAGCCACTTCAAACAGGTATTAAAGCGATTGACGCTCTTGTACCAATTGGCCGTGGTCAACGTGAGTTAATCATCGGTGACCGTCAAACAGGTAAAACAGCAGTTGCACTAGATACAATCATTAACCAAAAAGATGAAGATATGATTTGTATTTACGTAGCTATCGGACAAAAAGAATCAACTGTACGTAACGTAGTAGAAACACTACGTAAGCATGGTGCATTAGAGTACACAATCGTTGTAACTGCATCTGCTTCTCAACCAGCTCCATTATTATACCTAGCTCCTTACGCTGGTGTAACAATGGGTGAAGAGTTCATGTACAATGGTAAACACGTATTAGTAGTATATGATGACTTATCAAAACAAGCAGCAGCTTACCGTGAGCTGTCATTACTATTACGTCGTCCTCCAGGTCGTGAAGCTTACCCAGGGGATGTATTCTACTTACATTCTCGCTTATTAGAGCGTGCAGCAAAATTAAGTGATGCAAAAGGCGGCGGTTCTTTAACTGCACTACCTTTCATCGAAACACAAGCAGGGGACGTATCAGCTTACATCCCAACAAACGTAATTTCAATTACGGATGGACAAATCTTCTTACAATCTGACCTATTCTTCTCTGGCGTACGTCCAGCGATCGATGCGGGTACTTCTGTATCTCGTGTAGGTGGATCTGCTCAGATTAAAGCAATGAGTAAAGTATCAGGTACACTTCGTCTTGACCTTGCATCTTACCGTGAGTTAGAAGCGTTCGCTCAGTTCGGTTCTGACCTAGATAAAGCAACTCAAGCGAAACTAAACCGTGGTGCTCGTACTGTTGAGGTATTAAAACAAGGATTACACAAACCGTTACGTGTAGAGAAACAAGTTATCATTCTTTACGCTTTAACACGTGGATTCCTAGATGATATCCCAGTAGTAGATATCACTCGTTTCGAAGAAGAATTCCATGCTTGGTTAGATTCTAATGCGACTGACTTATTAGAAGAAATCCGCACAACTAAGAAACTTGCGGATGACGACAAATTTGCAGCAGCAATTAACGGATTTAAAAAAGTATTCGTAGCTTCTGAATAATAAAAAGTGAAGCCGACTGTTTAGCCCCATCGGCTAAGAGGCGGAACTAGATTAATAAAAGCGGAAGCCGCTGGAGCTAGATAATATATAAAGGCATCTCAATTTCTGAGATTGCTGACGGTTATGTAAAGGAAAAGAGTAGGTGCACCTATTCTTTTCCTTCAATCATGAGCAAGAATATCTTGCAACGTAGATTAGGAAGAGGATTCTTACTAATCGTGCCAACTTCCGGAAAAAAGGTGGTGAAAACCTGTGGCATCTTTACGCGATATAAAAGCGAAGATTAACTCGACAAAGAAAACGAGTCAAATTACGAAAGCGATGGAGATGGTATCTGCATCTAAGTTAAACCGTGCAGAGCAAAATGCTAAATCTTTCGTTCCGTATATGGAAAAGATTCAAGAAGTAGTAGCGAGCATTGCGCAAGGAAGTAAAGGAATTAATCATCCAATGCTAAATGCGCGTCCTGTAAAGCGTACAGGATACATCGTTATTACATCTGATCGCGGACTAGCAGGTGGTTATAACAGTAACGTATTACGTACAGTAAGTAACGTAATTCGTGAACGTCATAATATGGATTCAAACCAATATTCAATTATTGTGCTTGGACGACTAGGACGTGATTATTTAAAACGTCGCGGCTTTAACATCATTGATGAAGTAGTTGGATTATCTGATCACCCATCATTTACTGATATTAAAGACCTTGCTTCTCGAGCAATTGCGATGTTCGCAGATGGTGCTTATGATGAGCTGTATATTTACTACAACCATTACGTAAGTAAAATTTCACAAGAAGTAACGGAAAATAAAATTTTACCGCTTACTGATGTGGCGTCTGATAAACCGACGACAGCTTATGAATTCGAACCTTCTGAAGAAGAAATTTTAAAAGTACTATTGCCACAATACGCAGAAAGCTTAGTGTACGGTGCATTACTAGACGGTAAAGCAAGTGAGCACGCAGCGCGTATGACAGCAATGAAGAGTGCTACAGACAACGCAATGGAAGTTATCGATTCACTTACACTTTCATTCAACCGTGCGCGTCAGGCAGCGATTACGCAAGAAATTACGGAAATCGTTGGTGGAGCAGCAGCGTTAGAATAGTAATAAAAAGCGTAGGCGGCTCTGTCAAAAGAGTCGCGTAAGCTATAAACTAATAAAAAATGAAAAGCTAGCTGCTCGTAGAAAGTTAGCTAATTAAAAGAAAGCTAGGAGGGAACCCGATGAATAAAGGGCGCGTTACGCAAATCATGGGTCCGGTTGTAGACGTTAAGTTTGATGGCGGAAAGCTACCAGAAATCTACAACGCCCTTACGGTAAAACAGAGCAACGAAAACGGTGAACTTAACTTAACATTTGAAGTTGCACTTCATTTAGGTGATGATACAGTTCGTACAGTTGCGATGTCTTCCACAGATGGACTTGTTCGTGGCACAGAAGTAGAAGATACTGGTAAAGCAATCTCTGTACCAGTTGGTGATGCAACACTTGGTCGCGTATTTAACGTATTAGGTGATGCTATTGACTTAGATGGTGAGGTTCCTGCGGATGTACGCCGTGATCCAATTCACCGTCAAGCACCTGCATTCGAAGAATTATCTACTAAAGTAGAAATTCTTGAAACTGGTATTAAAGTAGTAGACTTACTTGCTCCTTACATTAAGGGTGGTAAGATCGGCCTATTCGGTGGTGCCGGTGTAGGTAAAACAGTATTAATTCAGGAGTTAATCAACAACATCGCACAAGAGCACGGTGGTATCTCTGTATTCGCTGGTGTAGGTGAGCGTACTCGTGAGGGTAATGACTTATACCACGAAATGAGCGATTCTGGCGTAATTAAGAAAACTGCGATGGTATTCGGACAAATGAACGAGCCACCTGGAGCACGTCAACGTGTTGCATTAACAGGCTTAACAATGGCTGAATATTTCCGTGATGAGCAAGGACAAGACGTACTTCTGTTCATCGATAATATCTTCCGTTTCACGCAAGCAGGTTCTGAAGTATCTGCCCTTCTTGGCCGTATGCCATCTGCGGTAGGTTACCAACCAACACTTGCAACAGAAATGGGGCAATTACAAGAGCGTATTACATCTACAAATAAAGGGTCTATCACGTCTATCCAAGCGGTATATGTACCAGCCGATGACTATACTGACCCAGCACCAGCTACAACGTTCGCTCACTTAGATGCAACAACAAACTTAGAGCGTCGTTTAACACAAATGGGTATTTACCCAGCCGTAGATCCATTAGCATCTACATCTCGTGCACTTTCTCCAGAAATCGTAGGAGAAGAGCATTATGAAGTGGCTCGTCAAGTACAGCAAACTTTACAACGTTACAAAGAGCTTCAAGATATCATTGCTATCTTAGGTATGGATGAGTTATCTGAAGAAGATAAGTTAGTTGTACATCGTGCTCGTCGTATTCAATTCTTCTTATCTCAAAACTTCCACGTAGCGGAGCAGTTTACAGGTCAAAAAGGTTCTTACGTACCTGTAAAAGACACAGTTCGTGGTTTCAAAGAAATTCTAGAAGGAAAATATGATGACCTTCCAGAAGATGCATTCCGCTTAGTTGGTGGCATTGAAGAAGTTATTGAAAACGCGAAGAAAATGATGGCGTAAGGCCTTAGGAGGGACGAAGTATGAAGACATTTCCAGTCAGTATTGTAACTCCTGATGGACCGGTTTACGAAAAAGAAGTAGAAATGGTAAGTGTAAAAGCAGAGAGTGGGGAAATGGGGATTTTACCAGGTCACATTCCAACTGTTGCACCATTAAAAATTAGTGCAGTTCGTCTGAAAAATGGTGGACACACTGATTATGTAGCGGTAAGTGGTGGCTTTATCGAAGTTCGTCCAGATAAAGTAACTGTATTATCATCATCTGCTGAAGAAGCAAACCATATCGATATCCATCGTGCAAATGAAGCGAAGCGTCGTGCTGAGCAACGTCTGCAAGATAAACAAGCACATGTTGACTTTAAACGTGCAGAAATGGCATTACAACGCGCTGTGAACCGTTTAAACGTTTCCGATATGAAATAAAAAAATCCGTAAAGGCAAAGCCTTTACGGATTTTTTTTATGTAGTTAATGGATAATTTTACAAAAATGGTATAATTATATTGGTGCTCGTATAAGTAGAGAATGTACAACAATTTATAAAGGGGATGAATAAATGATCGGTGAAATGAAGCGAGAAGCATTGCACTCTTTAAAAGGAAAATGGGGACTAGGTGTTGGATCAACGATTTTATATCATATTGTAAGTTACGTCGTTTCAATGGCTGTAATGCTTATAGTATTAATTCCGGGAGTTATAATATTTATTTTAGCATCTATTTTAACTGGTTCAATTGAAGAAGAAACAATGGCAATTGGAGCTGCTATTACGTTTGGGGTTTTTTACTGCCTTATGATAATTTTAAGTTATGCGGCTTATGGCATTACCACATATGGTCATACGAATTTGTTTCTACAAATAAGCAAACGAGAAGATGCTAGAGTGGATTATTTATTTGAAGGATTTCGTGGCTTTAAAAGAATGATGAAAACAATGTGGGCTATGCTTGCAATTTTGTTATATACAGGTACATGGGTTCCGATGTTAGGAACGATTGTATTTGGGCTATTAGGTTTTCTTGATGAGAATGCAAATCCATCATTTATAATTGTTTTCTTTATTTTATTAGCTATTTCGTTTATTGTAATGGCTATTTTGTATTTTTCATATTCGATGACATATTATGTGATGGTTGAAAAACCGGAATACAGTGTTTCGCAAGCAATGAAAGAAAGTAAGAATCTGATGAAGGGGCATAAATTAGATCTATTTCTTTTATGGCTAAGCTTTATAGGGTGGGCTATTTTAGCGATTTTTACACTTGGGATAGGTTTTCTATGGCTTAGTCCGTACGTGAGTACAACAACAGCGCATTTTTACCGCTATATTTCAAAAGATGAATTGTAGTAGGAACATGCTATACTAATAGAGTTATTGTGTATAGGAGGTTACGTATGATTGGTGATTTAAAAGGAGAAGCATTAGATTCATTAGAAGGGAAATGGGGATTAGCTGTCGGGGCGACATTACTTATTTCAATTCTAATCATGATTTTTAGTTTTAGTATTGAGTGGGGATTTTCTTCAATTTTTGATTGGAAAGAAACGAAAAATTCAATTTCAATAAATATCCTTACATTTTTTGTTACTGGGCCTTTAACTTTAGGTGGATATTATCTTGCTTTAAATATCCTTCGTGAAAAGCAAGCTAGTATCGGTAATGTGTTCATTTGGTTTTCAGAGGGAAAGAGATTTTTAAAGTCATTTTTATTATATTTATTAGTAAATTTTTATCTTTTCTTATGGACGTTACTGTTCATTATCCCAGGCATTATTAAATCATTTTCTTATGCGATGACGTACTTTATTATAAATGATCACCCGGAGTATTCTATAAATCAAGCGATTACAGAAAGCCGTCGTATGATGGATGGACATAAGATGGAGTATTTCATTTTATGTTTGAGTTTTATTGGTTGGTTTATATTAAGTTGTATTACACTCGGGATTGGATTCTTATGGCTAATTCCATATTTTTATACGACGTCAGCAGCTTTTTATGAAGAGATTGCAGAGGAATATTACGAAAAAAAAATTCCGACATTATAAAGTGAGTCGGACACTCTGCGTCGATGAATAGCTGTGTAGTCCGCAAATAGCATGATAAAAACACCTAGTATGAGTTATTGGTTTGAAGTGAACCCGAATAGTGGCACATGAAAAAAACACCTCCTGAATTCGCATACTAAGTATGCAAATTCAAT
>NZ_MACE01000022.1 GCF_001883995.1 Bacillus paranthracis
AGGTAGGACTCGAACCTACGACCGATCGGTTAACAGCCGATAGCTCTACCACTGAGCTACTGCGGAATAATAAAGACAATTTGTATCTTATAAAAATTCTCATCACAAGTCAAGAAGTTTTTTCACAACATCTTGTACAAACGTGACATGTTTATAATATACTGGATTGCGGTTTCACTGTCAAGATGTTTTCTTTATTAGAATTAGTTTCCCTTTACACTTTCCGCAGACATATCTTTTTGTATTAATTTGACGTCTTCTTACATATTGAAGCAAACATTCCATACATTCATACATATAAGTCTTTTTTTCCTTCTCTCCATTCATCATTTGTTTACAAAAGCGCGGTGCATCAACTGCCTTTAATAATTCTCGAAAATCCTTATCCCGATGCTTATACCCTCTCCCTGTAATATGTAAATGATAATGACAAAGTTCATGTTTAACGATCCCAACTAATTCTTCTTTCCCATACATTTCGTAATATCGATAATTCAGTTCAATATTGTGTGTATTCAATAGATAACGTCCACCAGTTGTACGCAACCTACTATTAAACATTGCCTTATGTAAAAACGGCATCCCGAAATATTGTAGCGATACTTTTTCCACTAGCCGCTGTATTTCTTGCTCATCCATTTTCATTCCTCCTAAACAAAAAAATATTTTTACACTTTTCTCCTCTCTTATACATATATTAAATAGTACATATACCCATCCTCATTCAAGAAGCGTGGTTTCTAAAAACATAGCAAAAATAGAAATCCACTCACCAACCTCTCATCAATAGTACTTTACATTTATGAGAGTAGGATTAAACAAGGAGGGATTCCTATGCCTACATGGCTCAAAAAACAAATGCAACGCGCATATTTTGAAAAAAACCGGTATCAAATTAAATTACTAAATGAATGCTGGTTTTATTATAGCAAAATACATCAAAGTTCCTAATCCATTACACGTTTTATCCTATAAAAAAAGAGCAGTTTCATCTGCTCTCTTCTCTTACTATTCAATCGGCAACATAGATAATGCAACGCGACCTTTTTTCGTATCAATATCATCTACCCATACTTTGACGATTTGTCCGACAGATACAACATCTAACGGATGCTTCACGTATTGTTTGCTTAGTT
Source organism: Bacillus paranthracis (assembly GCF_001883995.1). GTDB lineage: Bacteria > Bacillota > Bacilli > Bacillales > Bacillaceae_G > Bacillus_A > Bacillus_A paranthracis. The sequence goes on from NZ_MACE01000022.1 coordinate 1,137, forward strand.
TAGAAATATGTACTAAACCATCTTGTTTCACACCTACATCAACAAAAGCACCAAAATCAACAACGTTACGAACTGTTCCTTCCAGTTCCATACCACGTTTTAAATCTTCTAATTTCAAAATCCCTTTTTTCAGAAGTGGTTTAGGCAACTCATCCCTCATGTCTCGCTCTGGACTAATGAGAGCATCTATAATATCGACTAATGTCGGCTCTCCTACTCCCGTTTCTTGGGACAACTTAGAAATCTCCACTTCTTCTAAACTCTTTTGTAATTGCGGTTGCCCTACGTCATCTTTCGATAATCCTAGACTCTTCAATAACAATTCAACATTTTTATATTGTTCTGGATGAATACCTGTACGGTCTAACGGATTTGCCCCTTCTAATATACGTAAGAAACCTATACATTGTTCATATGTCTTCGCACCTAAACGTGGTATTTTCTTTAAGTCTGTTCGTTTTGTAAATTTCCCTTCTTCTTCACGCTTTGCTACAATATTTTTCGCAACAGTTTTTGATAAACCCGAAACATATTGCAACAACGCAACTGAAGCTGTATTTACATTCACACCGACTTGGTTAACTGCTGTCTCTACTACAAACGTTAATGATTCATTTAATCTTTTTTGAGACACATCATGTTGATATTGTCCAACCCCAACTGATTTCGGATCAATCTTTACAAGTTCAGCAAGTGGATCTTGCAGACGTCTACCGATAGAAACCGCACTTCTTTCTTCAACCTGTAAATCTGGGAATTCCTCACGGGCTAAATCAGAAGCCGAATACACACTCGCACCAGCTTCGTTCACAATAATATAGAAGACTTCTCGTTTCACATGTTGTAATACATCAACTATAAATTCTTCTGATTCTCTAGAAGCTGTACCATTCCCAATCGCAATCATTTCAACCTGATATTTATCTATAATAGAAAGAACTTTCGCTTTTGCATCTTCATATTTACGCACTGGTGGATGCGGATAAATAACATCAATATATAGAACTTTCCCCGTATCGTCTACGATAGCTAATTTACAACCCGTTCTATATGCAGGGTCTACAGCTAACACAACCTTTCCTTTCATTGGAGGTTGTAATAACAAATTACGTAAGTTCTCAGAAAAAATATGTATTGCTTGTTCCTCAGCTGTTTCTGTTAATTCTTTTCGAATCTCCCTTTCAATAGAGGATTGAATTAATCGTTTATAACCATCCTCAATTGCTAACTTTACATACTGTGCACTTTTTGAATCGTTATCACGAATTACTTTCTTATATAAGAAAGTAACTATCTCATCTACTGGCGGAACAACAGAAACTCTCAATATATCTTCTTTCTCACCGCGATTCATCGCTAATACACGATGCGGCACGACTTTCTGCAACGGTTCTTCATAATCGTAATACATTTCATATATATTTTTTTCATCTTTCTCTTCATCTTTTACAGCCGAAGACATAACACCTTTTCTAAAAGTAACATTCCGAATCCAACTACGATATGCTGCTTCATCTGAAACGATTTCTGCAATAATGTCTTGAGCACCTTGTAATGCCTCTTCTGCAGATTGCACTTCTTTCTCGGCATTTATAAACTCCATTGCCTTCTGATTCGGATCTTCTTTTGTATATAACAATAACCATTCAGCTAATGGCTCTAGTCCTTTTTCTTTTGCAATCGTTGCTTTCGTTCTTCTCTTCTCTTTATATGGACGATATAAATCTTCTACTTCTTGCAACTTTGTAGCTTTCACAATTTGCTGACGTAATTCTCCTGTCAGTTTCCCCTTCTCATCAATAAGACGAAGAACCTCTTCTTTTCTATCTTCAAGCTGCATTATATATTGCCATCTCTCTAAAATTGTACGAATTTGCACTTCATCTAAAGAGCCTGTCCATTCTTTTCGGTAACGAGCAATAAATGGAACTGTGTTACCTTCTTCTGTTAATTGAATAACATGACGAACTTGCTTTTCGGTAAAGCCTAATTCCTTCACTAACATTTTCATTAACGCTTGTCGATTATCTACCATTTCCATATACAACCGTAACCTCCTCTATAATAAAAAAAGTTGCCCTTCAAAGAGAGCAACTTAAACTGCCGATTTAAAAATCTATTAGTCCTAAACTAATTTGTAGCGCTTCATCTACACGAATCATCATCACTTCATCTAAGTGAGTGATTTTGTCCGTTAAGCGCTGCTTATCGATTGTTCGAATCTGCTCAAGTAAAATAACAGAATCTCTCTCAAAACCGTACTTTTTCGCATCAATTTCCACATGAGTGGGTAATTTCGCTTTTTGAATCTGTGCAGTAATAGCCGCTACAATCACCGTTGGACTAAAACGATTTCCGATGTCATTTTGAATGACAAGAACCGGACGAACGCCTCCTTGCTCAGAACCAACAACTGGGGAAAGGTCTGCAAAATACACGTCGCCGCGTTTTACAATCAAAATATTACCCCCCGCTAACTAAGCGTTCTACTGTATGAGCTGCTTCATACTCTGCTAAGAAAGCTTCAGATGCAATACCAAGATTAATTTTTCCCATTTCAATGTACCCACGTCGCATTGATTCATGTTGGTAGCGTTTCTTCGTCTTATGTTGACGCAATAACAGTTGTGTTGCCTGGCAAATTAGTTCATGGCGATTCTTATTCTCTTGTTTTCCAATTCCGTCCAATTCCGTTACCATTTGCTTTGGCAACCGAACCACGATTTCAGTAGTTACACTTGATTCGGACACAAAAATACACCTCCACCGTCAACTACACACCCAAATATATATATGACACCTATTGTAATAATACCATTGTATGGAGCCTGTTGCAAAGACTTCCTTATTCCTTGCTTATGTTTTCCAATTCACAAACAAAACATTCATATTCTTTTATTTTTTATCTCATTACAACAAGAAACGGAAGAGTTTCCACGTTAAATTATGTTAAAAGTAATGATAAGTAAAAAGCTTCTCGTCAAAAAACGAACTTATTCTTAGCCAACGAAAAGTCCTCTCACATGACAAGAAGCAAATCATACTACCTTCTATATATCATTCAAATAATTGATTACTTCCACAACTTTACCGTTCCGTATAAATATTCTCGGCACACGGAAACTAATCGTTGTAATAATTTCATAATTAATAGTACCTGAATATTCCGCAACCTCTGTAGCGCTAATATATTCATCTCCTTGCCTTCCAATGAGTGTAACTTTCGTACCAAGAGGCACTTTACAAGGAAGGTGAATCATGAATTGATCCATTGTTACTCGCCCTACAATCGGTACCCTTTTACCATTTACAAGCACTTCAAATCCTTGTAATCTTCTAAGCCAGCCATCTGCATAACCAATTGCAACGGTCGCAATCCATTCTTCCGTCTTCGTTCGATAAGTGACGTTATAACTAATTCCATCCCCTTTAATCACCTCTTTAATATGAGCAACTTTCGTATGCAATGATAGCGCTGGTTCTAATTTAAACGGTAAAAAAGGGCGTATTTCTACAGATGGAGATAACCCATACATCGCAATACCAATTCGTACTGCATTAAATGTAATCCCTTGAAAACGTAGCGTTGCAGCACTATTAGCTGTATGAACAAACTTAGGATCCACTCCGAATTCTTTCAACCAACTTAACTGCTCCAAAAATGTGTTATATTGCTTATCAAAGTAAGAAGTCTCCACCTCATCTGCCGTTGCAAAATGCGTATAAACTCCTTCCAATTCTAAGAATGGTGCACCTTCTAAGCTTTTTAAAAATCCTTTTAATTCTTTACGTTCACGTATTCCAATTCTCCCCATACCACTATCGAAATTAATATGGTATTTCATCGTAGACGAACCATCCCAAAGTTTGATTGCTTCATCTACCCATTCCTTTTGAAAAACAGTTAATGCTACATCATTTTCAGCAGCTACATTTATATCACGAGGAGGAGAAGGACCTAACACTAAAATCGGCGCAGTAATACCAGCTCTTCGAAGCACTAAAGCTTCATCTAAGAACGCAACTGCTAACCTTGTCGCCCCCGCTTCTAATGCTGTTTTAGCCACCGGTACATAATCGTGCCCATATGCATTCCCTTTAACAACGGCAAAAATTTCTACATCACTCGGGATAAATTCTTTAATATGTGTAACGTTGTTATAAATGGCATCTAAATCCACTTCCACCCAAGTGTCACGGTAAAATGGCGCTTCTTCCATAAACACACTTCCTTATACACGATATGCGAAGCTTATTCTTTTATATGCTTCTTTTATGAAATCCACCCTTCAAACTAAGAAAAGACGTGGTGCACATATATCACCACGTCTAAGAAGTTTACTTCACTTGCTTCTCTGTAACTGAACGAGCAACCATTAACAGCTCCTTCGGCTCTAAACCTTTAGACACGAGCATATATTCTACTCCGTTATGCGACCACGTTAAAGAGTCTTTCGTCAATGCTCCAATTGTAAAGCCAAGATCAACCAATTCCCCGCTCACACTTATCGCTGACGAAGCCTCTGCAACTTTTGCCTTTTCTTGTATTAAAGTAAAGGATTTCTTACTTCCAGTGTATGTGAGTATCGCACGCTTGCCACTGTCTGTCTTCAACTCTTTTTCATCTTTTAAAGTCATACCTTGCGGCGTATCACGCGGATACAAAATAGCAAATGGTTTGTCTTCTTTCGCTGTCGTTTGAACATCTACTTGCGCTCTAGACATATTTTGTTTCGTATCAAATGCACCTTTATCAAATTTCGCATCAAATTTCACTTTAGAGAAATCTACTTTCACAAGAACATTTTGATCATTATCCATTAACTTCACCGAAACTGGTGTTAAATCACTTTTCTTCAATGTAATCTCTTGTCTCGGCAACATGTTTTGATGCTGATAGTTTGTTTTTGTTTTAAAGATATAATACTTATCTGTTTTTTCAAAAGTAAGGTTTTTCTTATCCTGCAAAATATCCCTCACAAGAGATTCGTATAAATAAGCCTGGCTACTATTTTGCGGCCAATCACTTTGGAAACGGAAACTCTTATTAAGCGCTGGCGTTAATACAAATACACCTTCTTCATTCCTTAAAATAATTTGACTTTGGTCTTTTTTCGCATTCTGCAAATTCACACGATAAAAAGAAGGTTCCTTATGCCATATTTCTACCTTATACTCCTGAGGCTCATTCCCTGTTTTAATAGATAATTTCGCTTCAGCTTGATAGCTTTTCAACCCTTTTACTTTCGCTTCTAAATCTCTCACAACATCATCTTGTTTCTTTTCCATACAACCGGCCAACACAAAAACGGTTAATAAACCGACAAGAACTAAAAACAGACGCCTTTTCATCACTTCAGCCCCTTTGCCCCTATAAATGAATGGAAGATGTACCTTCCTTATCGCTACCACAAATATATGAGACAAAGATATAAAATATGCAGACTAGCGTGACGAGCTTTCTAAAACAACTTGAGCAACAGCAAATTCCTTACTATGACTAATTGATAAATGAACAATATGCTCTGTACTTGTAATAAGAATCGGCTTCCCTCTATCATCATTTCTTACTTCAACATCTAAAAAACTCACTTCTTTCCCAATACCAGTTCCTACCGCTTTTGAATACGCCTCTTTCGCTGCAAATCTTCCAGCTACAAACTCTGTAAGGCGGCTTCCCTTCAGCCCCTTAGCAACATTACGTTCACTTTCAGTTAAAATACGTTCCATAAATTTAAGCTTTCCATCTATCATTTTTTCAATTCGATTCAATTCAATAATATCGATTCCAATCCCTACAATCATTTCAAAATCCCCTTCTTCTATTTAGCTTTCTTTTTTCATATTGTAAGAATAACAGAGAATCTTTCTGATGCAAAAGGAGTGATACTCACAATATGCTAATACCATCCGCCCGCATTTCCTTACAACCAATCGTCATCGCTTTACTTCTCGTACAATTAATCATGATTATATTAGGCGATTTTTTCCTCTTTCCTATGGCAGCTTCTAATGAATATATCGCTAAAGGAGAATGGTGGCGTCTCATAACTTCCCTACTCGTACATGTAGACTTACCACATTTTCTTTCTAATAGTATTTGTTTATTCGTCCTTGGCTCTTCTATTGAAAAACAACTAGGCCACTTTTCTTTCATCATTATTTTTTTCCTTTCTGGCATTCTCGGAAATATTTTCTCTTATCTTATTATGCCCCATGAATATATTCATACCGGGGCATCTGGTGGTATCTTCGGATTGCTAGGTGCACAGTTATTTCTAATGTATAGCCGCTATCGTTCTTCCAATCCAAGAGACATCGCTATTTTTTCAATCATGATATGTATATTACTACTATTCACTTTCTTCAATCCCTCTGCCAACCCTATCAGCCATTTAACAGGATTGATCATTGGTGGTATTTGCACCCCTTTATTAATAAAAAAACTCGATGGTGCAGAGCTCATTTAATATAAAAGCTCGCACCATCAATAATTTCCACATCTGTTTGTTCACTTAAATCCCTCATGAGTTGAAATAAAGACTCATCCTTCATCTTCGCTTCAATCATACAATCAATTTGTGGAACACTTCCCTTTATCTTTTTTAAAAAAGATAAAAAAGTATCTACATCAATAAAGTCCGCATGTGCTCTCGGGTCTTTTCCCTCTCTAGGACTAGAAATGTGCATTTTCACTGGTAACAAAGACGATTCCCACGTATGTACGACACGCGCCCAATCTTCATGCCAATCTTCTCGATCATGATTCATCATATGGTGATGTAAATCAAATACAACGGGAATGTCCAATTTTTCTCCTAAATATAATGTGTCCTCGAGCGTAAAAGTTGTATCATCATTTTCTAACATAATCATTTCCTGAATACCTCTTGGGACATTAGACCAATTCTCTATAAAACGCTCTAATGCAAGCTCTTTATCTTTATATCCGCCACCAACATGCATTACACATCGTTGCTTATGTTCAATCCCCATACCTTTTAATAATTTTCTATGCATCTGTAACGTCTTTACAGATTGTTTAAAAATATTCTCCTCGGGTGAATTAAGTACAACAAAATGATCTGGATGAAAATCAATACGCATATTCATTCGAATAGCGTAATCACCTAGCACTTTTAAATTTTCTTTTAAAGGGCGAATATAATTCCAATCTAACAACTCCTCATGATTCGCTAAAGGAATCAGCTTGGAACTAAGTCGAAAGAACGATATGTCATGTCCTTTATTATGTTTTAATAATCGTAAACAGTTTTCCAAATTCGAATTAGCAATTCTTTCAAGTTTACGAATCGCCGCTTCCCGATCATCTATTTTTTGAAACTGCGCGTACGTCATCGTTTGAGATGGAGATGCATTTTTCAAATGTACACTCATCGCGACATAGCCAAGCCTTACAAGCATGCGGCACCTCATTTCTACATAAGTTATTATGTAGTATGTACAATTACAAAAATAAAAAAAGAGAATGCCGGCAAAGGGCATTCTCTTTTTTCATTATTAAGCTTGTGGCTTACGGCTATGATGTTTTCTTTCGCCGCGTCCGTTTGAAGATCCTGGGCGTCCTTGACCTTCGCCACGACGACCACGGTTGCCGCCATCACGATTGCGATCACGGTTACCGTCACGATTACGACCATCGCGATTGCGGTCACGGTTACGACCATCGCCACCGCGTCCATCACGACTACGATTACGGTTACCATCACGGTATCCGCCTCCGTTACCGCCGCGTTTTTTAGAACCGCCACCTCTTGCAACAACTGGTGGTTCTGATGTTAAAGCGATTGGAGTTGTATCTGGCTCTTTTGTCATCATTTTTAAAGCAGCAGCTACTACTGTTACAGAGTCGTTCTCTTCTAACATTTCTTCCGCAATACGCTTGTAGTATGCTAAGTTTTCATTTTCAATTGTGTTTTGAAGTTTTTCAGCGATTAAACGTTGTTGACCTTCTAGTGCCTCGTCAAGTGTTGGTGCATCCATGCGGTCCATTTTACGTTTTGTTGTACGCTCGATATTTTTTAATTGTCCAGATTCACGTGGTGTTACAAATAGCATTGCAATACCTTTTTTACCTGCACGACCAGTACGGCCAATACGGTGAACGTATGATTCTGGATCTTGTGGAATATCGAAGTTGTATACGTGTGTTACACCCGAAATATCAAGACCACGTGCAGCAACGTCTGTTGCAACAAGAACTTCAATAGAACCTTCTTTGAACTTACGTAATACAGACATACGTTTCGCCTGAGTTAAATCACCATGGATACCTTCCGCAGCATAACCACGTAAATTTAATGCTTCTGATAATTCATCAACACGACGCTTTGTACGACCGAATACAATCGCAAGCTCTGGAGATTGAATGTCTAATAAGCGTGTCAATACATCAAACTTTTTCTTTTCTTGCACTTCTAAATAGAACTGCTGAATGTTTGGCATTGTTACTTCTTTTGCTTTTACTTTAATGTGTTGAGGCTCAGTCATGAAACGCTCAGCAATACGACGGATTGGATCCGGCATTGTCGCTGAGAATAGTAATGTTTGGTGTGTTTCTGGCACATCTGTTAAAATTGCTTCAATATCTTCAATGAAGCCCATGTTTAACATTTCATCCGCTTCGTCAAGAACAACTGTCTCTACGTTTTGTAAGCGAAGTGTTTTACGGTTAATATGATCTAAAATACGACCCGGCGTACCAACAATAATGTGTGGGTGTTTTTTTAGAGCACGAATTTGGCGGTTAATATCTTGACCACCGTAAATTGGTAAGATACGAACGCGTTTATGTTTACCAATTTTGTATAACTCTTCTCCAACTTGAATTGCTAATTCACGCGTTGGCGCGATAACAATACCTTGAACCGATTCTTTATGTGTATCCACTTTATCTAATAGTGGTAATCCGAATGCTGCTGTTTTCCCTGTACCTGTTTGTGCTTGCCCAATAATATCCTTACCTTGCAATGCATGTGGAATTGTTTCAGCTTGAATTGGCGTAGCCTCTTCAAAGCCCATACTTTCAACAGATTGCAGTAAAGAATCACTTAATCCTAATTCTCGAAATGTTGTCAATGTTACTTCTCCTTTTCTATCCTATACTTATCATTTAAAAAAAGGCGTTTTCCGAATTTGCGGAAAAGCCCTTTTCCTGAATGCTCACGTATATAAACGGGCGTATATTCTTCACGAAAATACTTCTAAACGTTATTACACTTTATCAATTATAAGTTTTGTATGTGTAAAAAGCAAACCCAACTGTTACCTTATTTTCATATTAAGAGTTTTTTTCTTCACTTTTATTTTTTTATATTTACTGTAAGCGCTTATTATAAGTTTCTTCTTTTTTCGTTGCTATCATCCCTATTTATATACACCAATTATTTCAACATCGTAATTACTTCTTCCAATTTCATACCGCGAGATGCTTTGACTAATACAACATCTTTTGCATCGACTACTGCTTGCAACTCTTTTACTAACTCTTCTTTATTATCATAAGCCTTTACACGTTCGTTAGGGAAATTAATTTTCGCTCCTTCAGCAATTTGAGCTCCTAATTTACCATATGTGAACACATAGGAGATTTTTGCTGGATCGATTAATTTACCTACCTCATAATGAAACTGTACTTCTTGATCTCCAAGCTCTAACATATCGCCGAGAACAACAATTTTTTTAGAGAATCCATCTAAACCATTCATTAGGTGGAATGCTGCTTCCATAGCTGTTGGACTTGCATTATAAGCATCGTTGATAATTGTTAATCCACTATTTGTTTTTACAATTTCCATACGCATGCCTGTCATTTGAAGTGTTACTAAACCTTCTTTCATCTCTTCCCACGTTACACCAAAATGTTTCGCAATTGCCATAGAAGCAAGCGTATTATACACATTGTGTTTCCCTAATACCGGTAGATAGAATGAAATGTTTTCTTCTCTATTCATTTTAAAGTGTGTCCCAGTTGCTTGTAACGTTACAGTCGTTGGATAGTAATCATTTGCTCTAGCATCACCAAACGTAACTGTTTCAGCTATTAAATTCATTTCAGGAACACGATTCGTTAATAATGGCTCATCTCCGTTATATACGAACACTCCACCTTCTTGTAATCCTGTCACAATTTCTAATTTCGCTTCAGCAATTGCCTCGCGAGAGCCTAAGTCCATTAAATGCGCTTCACCAATGTTCGTAATGATAGCTGCATTTGGACGAGCTAACTTAGATAAGAATTCAATTTCCCCACGGCTTGACATTCCCATTTCTAATACAGCTACTTCTGTATTTTCTTCTAAGTTTAAAATAGTAAGAGGTAGCCCGATATGATTATTGAAGTTTCCTTCTGTTTTTTGAACTTTGAATTTAGTCGCAAGAAGACTTGTTACAATATCTTTTGTAGATGTTTTACCGTTACTACCTGTCACACCAATCACTTTAACATCCAATTGGTCGCGATAGTTTTTTGCTAACTTTTGTAATGCTGATAGCGTGTCTTCTACAAAAATAACCGGAAGATTCTCAGGTGGATTTGCTACATCTTTCATCCATAATGTCGCCACAGCTCCATTTTCAACAGCTTTATCTACAAAAGCATGTCCATCGAAACGTTCACCTTGAATCGGAACATATAAGTTTCCTTTTTCGATTTTTCTCGTATCAATAGACACTCCTTGTATAGTAATTCCCTCATACTGCTCTGCTAATCCCGTACCATTTGTCATTTGTTCTACTTGTTTTAACGTTCGATTTATCATAAAAACACTCCTTACATAGAGGAAGCACTATTCCTTCGAATAGTGCCTCCTCCTTTTTTTGTTAGATTGTATATTTAATTTTTTGTTTTTCTTCGTGACGCTCCATTGCTAAACGAATTAGCTCTTCAATTAATTCCGGATACGGTAATCCAGTATGTTGCCATAGTAGAGGGAACATACTAAACGGCGTAAATCCTGGCATCGTATTCACTTCGTTAATGTATACTTCTCCATCTTTCGTTAAGAAGAAATCAGCTCGCGTTAAGCCAGCACCATCTAACGATTGGAATGCAACAATCGCATCTCGCTTAATAACATTAGACTCTTCTTCTGTCATTTCAGCTGGAATAATTAACGCTGTATCACCATCGATGTATTTCGACTTATAATCATAGAAGTCTTTTTTAGGTACGATTTCACCTACAACTGAACATTTCGGTTCATCATTACCTAGTACACCAACTTCTACTTCACGTCCAACGATATTTTCTTCCACAATAATTTTACGGTCAAATTGGAATGCCTCTTCAAATGCATTCTCAAGTTCTTCACGATTTTTACACTTATTAATCCCAACACTTGAACCAAGGTTTGCTGGTTTTACGAAGCAAGGGTATCCTAATACTTCTTCTACTTTTTCATATGCTGTTTCACGATCTTTTTCCCATCCGCTACGAATGAATGATGCATATTTCGCTTGTTTTAATCCAGCTTCTGCGAAAATGTTTTTCATAACAACTTTATCCATACCAGCAGCAGATGCTAGAACACCATTTCCTACATAAGGAATATTCATTAATTCTAATAATCCTTGTACCGTTCCATCTTCACCATTTGGTCCATGTAGTAATGGGAAAATAACGTCGATAGCATTTTCCTCAGCATTTGCAGATGGAATGATTTCTGTGCTTAATGATAGCGGAGAAATTGCATTTTCTGCACCGCTCATTTTTAGAACTTCAACATCTGTTACTTCACCTTCAATACGCTCACCGCGTACCCATTGACCTTGTTCTGTAATATAAATTGGATGAATCTCGAATTTATCTTGATTTAATGCTTTAATAGCAGCAAGAGCCGTTTGTAGCGAAACTTGATGCTCAGCTGATTTTCCACCATATAATAAACCTAATTTAATTTTTGTCACTGAAATCACCCTAACCAATTGTTTTCATTTTTCTATTTTAGCACTTTTTATAAAAATAGGTAGTTCCTATTTGAAATAAAATGCAACTTCCACAAATAATTAAATGACACCACTTATTGGTTTTCTATACTTTTTCCACTTAACTTTCTTGATAAATATATAAAGTGAAACTTTAATCAGTGGGGGGCTTCATCCCCTACTGATTATTAGTTGAACCAATCGGACTTTTATGGGCAGCCCGACCCCCACCTAAATTCCTTGCTTTCGCTGAATTTTGAGGTGGGGGGTCTTACTGCCCATTAAAGTGGGATAAAATTGCAATCCAACCTAGTTATGTACCTAAAATATGTAGAAATCCCCTTTTTGTGTATGTCATCTAATTATTAAGAAGATTGTTTGGTTAGTGTGCTTTTTTGCCTTTGTTCAACGAGACGGTCTAAAGAAATATATACAATACCTGCAACTACACAACCGACAGCTAAAATTGTAAATAAAAAGTGGCCAAGTAATCGGTCTAATAAAAAACCTCCAAGAAGTGGGCCGAATGCACTTCCTGTAATCCACTGCAAACTTGCAGCTCCCATATAAGTCCCCCTCAAATGCTCAGGAGCCAAATTCGCTACAAACGTCATCTGTACAGGCGACATAATCATCTCACCTAACGTATATATGGCATATACAAACAGTAACGTTATTAAAATAATCGTAGCATTTGTATCAAGTCCTCCAAACCACTTCGGTAACCACCCTATAAAAAATAACCCAATCCCAAACAAACATGCACCATATAACATCGTCTTTCCAACAGGTTTATCTGTGACCCATTTTGAAATTTGAAATTGGAACAACACAACTAATAGTCCATTTAAAGCCATTAAATATGGATATGGATTGTTAGTTCCAAAAATACCTTTCATTTCATTGTCAAAGTGCAGTGGCAACATGCCTTCTGTTTGAGAAAATCCCATCGAAATAATGATACCTGCTAATAAATAAATCATGAGTGCCTTATCTCGCAATACAATTTTCCACACTGCTCCTGATTCTTTTTCTGTATCACCTTCTTTATTCGTACTCTTTGGCATTGTCTCTTGAATAAGGACGAATACAAGCAATGCATAAAATAACATCGTAGATGCGGCAATAATAAACACAAGGTTCTTCGATAACATAACTACTGAAGCCCCCATTATCGGACCAATTGCAGCACCTATATTGTGCCCCATTCGCAATAAACCATATGCTTCTGTTCTTTTTTCTGGCGCCGTTACATCCGCAACCATCGCTGATGCAGCTGGATGAAATAACGAATTACTTAATCCTAAAAAAACAGATAAAATCGCATATGGAATAAATCCTTCTATAAATAAAAAACCGAGCATGAATACTGCATTGCTCGCCATCGAAAATATCATAATCGGTTTTCTTCCATATATATCAGCAATTCTTCCCCCTATAATTGATCCAAAGCTTGCAGCAATTGGAGACAGTGCCATAATCACTCCGACCTGTAATAATGAATCTACCTTATCTTTTAAATATAATGCAAAAAAAGGCATCAACATCATCATTGCAATTCCATTTAACGTCTCACCAATAAACCGAATCCATACGTTACGGTCCATCTCCCTTAACTCACGCCACGTATTTTTCATTATTTCACCCCTTTTGTTCAACAATAATTATCTTATAACAAGTTCAGAAGAATGTAAATTTTCAAAATTAAAAATCCATTCTAACAGAATTAGAATGGATTTTTCTACTTACAAATTGGCTGCGTCGTCTTCTTCTTTACTATTATTTAAAGCACTATGTTTTCGGCTATATAAGAAGTAAACCGCAATACCGATAATCATCCATACACCAAAACTAATCCAAGCCGTCCCGGATAATTGAAGCATTAAGTATAAACAAAAAATTACCGTTAACGCTGGTAAAAATGGTACAAGCGGCGCCTTAAATGCTCTTGGTAAATCAGGATGCGTTCTTCTCATTACAATAACAGCAACAGCTACAAGTGCAAAGGCTGACAATGTCCCCATATTTACAAGATGCGCTAACACATTTAAATCTATTAATCCTGAAATAAGTGCTGCAATAATTCCCGTTGTCCACGTATTTAAAAACGGTGTTTTAAATTTCGGGTGAACTTTAGCAAGACGTTTCGGCAACAATCCATCTCTACTCATTGCATATGAAACTCGTACTTGCCCATACATCATAACTAACATTACTGTTGTGATTCCTGTAATTGCGCCTACTGAAATTACTCCCGCTAAACTATCTTGTCCAATAAATTGAAGTGCAAAAGCGACTGGATCTGATATATTCAACTGCCCGTATGGAACAATTCCTGTCAAAATAAGCGAAACGATAATATAAAGAGCCGTACAAATTAATAAAGATGCAATAATACCAATTGGTAAATCACGTTGTGGACGTTTCACTTCTTCTGCTGCCGTTGAAACTGCATCAAACCCTATAAATGCAAAGAACACTGTAGCAGCTCCAGCCATTACACCATCTAAGCCAAATGGCATAAAAGGCGTCCAGTTTTCAGGTTTCACATAATTAAAACCAGCAAAGATAAAAATAAGAACAACCGCTAGTTTAATAAATACCATAATATTATTTACACGTGCACTTTCACGAACACCTCTAGATAAAAGAACCGTCATCACTAAAATAATTAGAACTGCTGGCAAATCAATTATTCCACCCTTTCCTGTACCAGGGGCTGAGGAAAGAATGGTAGGAATATGAATTCCAAATCCCTTTAATAAAGATTGGAAGTACGCGGACCAACCATTTGCCACAGCAGAGGTTGCAAGTAAATACTCAAGCATTAAGTCCCATCCAATTAAAAATGCGAATACTTCTCCCATCGTCGCATATGTGTACGTATACACACTGCCTGAGACAGGAACTGAAGAAGCAAATTCAGCATAACAAAATGCAGCAAAGGCACATGCTAACGCGGCTATCGCAAATGATAATATAATAGCTGGTCCAGAATGTTTCGCTGCTACCACGCCCGTTAGAACAAAAATACCCGTTCCAACAATTGCCCCGATTCCAAGCATCGTTAAATCTAGTGCGCCCAATGTTCTTGCTAACGTCTTTTGTTTACTCTCTTGCATTAACTTTGCAATAGGCTTCTTTTGAAAAATTTGCTTCATAGCATGCTCCTCCAAGTTTTAAATTTTCTGAAAATTTTTAATTCGCTTTTTCATTTTACTCATAGTACTTTTTCTAGTCAATACTTTTGTCGAAATAAGTAGAAACTCTTATGAATATGCACGATTTTTATCATTCTTTCTATATATCTTTCTATAACTTTTTTTGGTATTATTATACATGTCGATTCCATGAAAAAGGCATGCTCTGTTATTGAGCATGCCTTTTTTTACTTATTTCACAGTATATGATCCCTCTTCAATCCAGCTATACATATATTTTTCATCTTCTGTTTCATGTGCTTGTTTTACAATACGAAGCGGACGGAATGTATCTATCATAACAGCTAATTCAAGCGTTTCTTTTTTCCCTATACTCGCCTCTGTTTTCCCAGGATGTGGCCCGTGAGGAATGCCGCTCGGATGAAGTGTAATAGACCCTTCCTCCACACCTTTTCGGCTCATAAAGTTACCTTCTACATAGTACAGTACTTCATCACTATTCACGTTACTATGATAATACGGTGCCGGAATAGATTCTGGATGATAGTCATATAAACGTGGTACGAAAGAACAAATAACGAAATTGTGACCCTCGAACGTTTGATGTACTGGAGGTGGCTGATGAATACGACCCGTAATTGGTTCAAAGTCCTCTACATTAAAGACCCACGGATATAAATAGCCATCCCAACCAACAACATCTAACGGATGATGTCCTAAAACATGTTTATGCATATATCCCCTCGACTTTGTCATTACGACAAACTCACCTTTTTCATCATACGTCTCTAATTTTTCAGGACCACGAATATCTCTCTCACAAAACGGACTATGCTCTAGCAATTGTCCATATTCATTACGATAGCGACGCGGTGTTGTAATTTGACTATTTGCCTCTACAACAAGAAACTTAGTCTCTCCTTCATCCGGAATAACACGATAAATCGTTCCAATTGGAATTGTTACATAATCGCCTTTTCGATAATGAATCGTTCCAAACATCGTTTCAATTTTTCCTGTTCCGTAATGGACAAACAACATTTCATCGCCATCACCATTACGGTAGAAATAGTCCATTTTTTCTGTTGGGCTCACTACTCCGATTAATAAATCCTCATTCCCAAGTATAAAGTTTCTTCCGCTTACTGCATCACCACTTTTTTTATTTTCTTTCGTGCGAAAGTGACGATGAGAAAGAGCAACATCTTCTTCATACTGCAACTGACAAGAATGAGATAATGCCGCATGCCCTACTTCCGTTGGCATATAATGATGATACAAAATAGATTGCGTACCAGAAAAACCTTTTGTTCCCATTACCTGTTCACGATAAAGTGATCCATCTTTTTTACGGAATTGTACATGTCGTTTATGAGGTAGCTCCCCCATGTGACGATAAAACATGCTCATCACCTGCTTCCTTTTCTTTTTTGACCGTATTACGTAATGTACCTAAACCAGTAATCGTAAGCTCTACCACATCACCATCTTGCAGCCACTCTTCTGTACCCAGTTCTAAAATACAACCTGTTCCTACTGTTCCAGAACCAATCACATCGCCTGGATATAACGTAACATCTTCCGAAGCACGTTCAATCATTTCAGCAAATGTATAGTAAATATCTCGGAAGTTCCCTTTTGATAATAGCTTTCCATTTACATGAGCAGTCATCTCTAACTCATAACGGTCACCATTACGATAAATATCTAGTTCCTCTTTCGTAACAAGGTACGCTCCTAATGAAGTTGCAAAATCTTTTCCTTTCGCTGGACCAAGTCCTACCTTCATTTCTGTTGCTTGTAAGTCCCTTGCACTCCAATCATTCATAATACAATAACCAAAAATGTATTCCTCTGCTTGCTCACGAGAAATATTTCTTCCTTCTTTCCCAATTACGCAAGCAATCTCTAACTCATAATCAAGTTTTTTAGATTTCTTCGGACTAATTACAACATCATCTGGACCAATTACAGCACGATGGTTCGTAAAATAAAAAACCGGGATATCGTACCATTCAGGTACAACATCTAACCCTCTTCGGCTACGTGCCGTTTTTACGTGCTGTTCAAATGCATAAAAATCCCTAATACTACTCGGATTAGGAATCGCTGCTGCTAATTGCACTTCCTCTAAAGAATATATGCCCTTTTCCGGATTATTAATATTACGCAACACTTCTACATACTCATCCGCTTTCTCTAAAAAGGCGAACATAGAAGAAGGTAATTTTCCACCACTAGCAAGATTCATATCGATTACTTTGTCACCTTCAACCCATCCAGCTCGCATTTCTTTTGAAGGAAGACGAAATGTAACAAATTTCATCATGATTCCTCCTTATGAAAATGAAATTTCCACCAGCAAAAGAATGATTGCTGGTGGATATAAATTTTATAAATTCCCGCGACGCTCTTGTTCTCTTTCAATTGATTCGAATAACGCTTTAAAGTTTCCTTCTCCAAATCCACGAGAACCTTTACGCTGAATGATTTCAATAAATAAAGTTGGACGATCTACAATTGGTTTCGTAAAGATTTGTAGTAAGTATCCTTCATCATCGCGATCTACTAAAATCTTTAATTCTTTCAACTTATCAATTTCCTCATCAATTTTTCCAACTCGTGCAGTTAACTCATCATAATAAGTATCTGGTGTATCTAAAAACTCCACACCATTTGCACGTAGCGCTTCTACTGTTTTAACAATGTCATTTGTTAGTAAAGCAAGATGCTGTACACCTGCTCCATTATAGAACTCTAGATATTCTTGAATTTGTGATTTTCTCTTTCCATCCGCTGGCTCGTTAATAGGGAACTTAATACGACTTCCATTTGTCATAACCTTCGACATTAATGCTGAATACTCTGTACTAATATCATCATCATCAAAATGGATCATTTGTTTAAAGCCCATAACGTTCTCGTAATAACTAACCCACTCTTCCATCTTTTCAACATTACCAACTACATGGTCTACAGCAATTAAACCTGACTCTTCAAATGGAATATCAAACTCAGCCTTTTGGAATCCTGGCATAAATGTCCCTTTATAATTTTTACGCTCTACAAGCGTATGAATTGTATCACCATACGTACCAATAACTGCTTTTTTCAATGTACCGTTCTCATCTGTTAACTCTACAGGCGGAGCAATTGCGACGGCACCACGTTTCACCGCTTCTGAGTATGCTTTATCAACATCGTCAACAAGTAATGCCACATCTTTCACGCCATCACCATGAGTCTTTACAAACTCTGCAATACGATTGTCACTACTTAAAGCCCCAGACACAACGAAACGCATATTTTTTTGCACAAGAACATAAGATACTTTTTCACGATTACCAGTTTCTAATCCAGAGTAAGCCACAATTTTGAATCCGAATGCTCTCGCAAGATAGTAACTTGATTGCTTTGCATTTCCTACGTAAAACTCCAAATGATCTACATCACGTACTGGAAAAAAGTCCTCCATTTGTGCAGCTAGCGTATCCATAGATTTTTGTTTCATAAAATCCTCATCCCCCTGTAAATAGATTAAATGGTTCATACTTAAAACCAACCGAAAACGCTTCCAACATCAATTGATAGAAATTAGTTAGCAAGCTAACAAATTCTGACCTTTAAAATTTTCTATCTTTTCTGTCAAATTCCTCTTTTTTTCTTACATATAAAATTCGACTTTTTTCTCTTTAAAATAAAGGGGGCTATTTATACTTGAAGGGATATATAGAAGAAAAATAAAAAAGACTCCAACATATTAATTACTTACTAATATGCTAGAGTCTTTATTTTTTTTGAATGATTGTATTTATATGTCTCATACTAATACTTTTGCAAGGAATAGAATAAATGATGTTAATACTACCGCTCCACTTAATGATCCTAATAAATCTGTTTTTGTTACTTGTAACACTTGCTCACCGTTCATATTCCTCATTCTCCTTTCATTTTGTATAATGTAAAACTTCTATTATACTAATACACTTGATAGAAATACGATTAATGCTGTTAATACTACCGCTCCACTTGCTGATCCTACGAAGTCACCTTTTGTTACTTGTAATACTTGCTCTTTCATTTTGCATTCTCCTCTCTTTTTCTTTTTACAAAACCTCTATTATACTAATACGCTTGATAAGAATACGATTAATGCTGTTAATACTACTGCTCCACTTGCTGATCCTACGAAGTCACCTTTTGTTACTTGTAATACTTGCTCTTTCATTTTGCATTCTCCCTTCTTTTTTCCTTTGTTACAAAACTTCTATTATACTAATACGCTTGATAGGAATACGATTAACGCTGTTAATACTACTGCTCCACTTGCTGATCCTACGAAGTCACCTTTTGTTACTTGTAATACTTGCTCTTTCATATTATGTATCCTCCTTTTTAATAAGTTATCTATATGTAATTTCTAAGAAATGTTTATTTCATAGTTTTTATGTTGACGTTACATTAAATTTAATAACGTAACGTTTGTAACATTAATGTAACATAACTATTGTTACGTTGCAATATAATTACGTAAATTTTATTACACTTTTTTTACGTTTTTTTATAAACACCTTCAAAAACCTTGATTTAATGCATTTTCTACTAAATCCATATTTGTAACATTCATGTAATATTACAGTCATATAACGAAACATCCCTATACCTACCTCTACTTTTGTTACAAAGTAAGATAAATCTTTCATTAATAAAGTGGAATCTATCAAATTCTTACTGATAGTTCATGAGAGATAAAATACAATCTTTCCAAGATAAGTTTATATGTTTCCTTTATATAACTATGTATAATAAGAACAAAGAGGTGGTCATTTTGAAATTAATCGCATTAGATATGGATGGTACACTACTATCATCTAATCTTGAAATCTCCAAAGAGAACTTACAAGCTATCCAAACTGCAAAAGAGGCTGGTCATATTGTCATGATTTGTTCTGGCCGTGCAAAAGAGGATGCTTTGAAATTATTGGAAGAGTATAAACTATCTCTTCCAGTTGGAGCAAGCAATGGGGCAATTGTTTATGTGGATGGAGAAGTAATTAACTCGCGTTGTATACAAAACGACAAAGTGTACAAACTTGCAAAATTACTAGAATCTGAAGGCTTTCCTTATAAGCTATATACAAATAAAGGAGTTTATTCTCCATATACATGGCAAGATCAAGTTATGCAAGCGTTCGAAGAAAATAAGCATGCACTAGATGTTACGCTTGAGGAACTTGAAAGAATTACAGAAAAACAAAAGAAATCAAACTTAATTACTGATTTCCAAAAAATAGAAGATGTTGTAAATAATCCAGAATTAGAAATATCTAAATTCTTTATTTTGACATTTAACGCAGGGCATCGCGCACAGCTATTAAGTATGTTACAAGAAGATACTGATATTATGGTTACAGCATCTGCTCCTACTAATTTAGAAATTATGGACAAGAATGGACATAAAGGAAATGGACTGAAACAAATGGCAGCCCATTTTAATATACCAATTGAAGATACAGTTGCTATCGGTGACAATTTTAACGATGTACCCATGTTAGAAGCAGCTGGTTTATCAGTTGCAATGGGTAACGCTGAAAAAGATGTAAAAAAACTATGTGATGTTGTAACATTAACAAACAATGAACATGGTGTTGCTCATGCAATCGAACAATTTGTATTGAAACAAACTTCATCTAGTAAATAAAAAAAGGACTCTTTCTATTTGAAAGAGTCTTTTTCTTTTATACATGATGACAAGCAACAAAATGCTCCTCACCAACATTACGAAATTCAGGTACCGTTTGTTTACAAATATCTGTTGCAAACGGGCAACGTGTATGAAAACGACACCCCGAAGGTGGATTCGCTGGACTTGGAATGTCACCCTCTAGTATGATTCTCTCTCGCTTCACTGTTGGATCTGGTATTGGAACAGCGGATAACAATGCTTTCGTATACGGATGAAGTGGATTCGTAAATAACTCATCACGCGGCGCTGTTTCCACAATCGTTCCTAAATACATAATTCCAATCTTCGTACATAAGTGCTCTACTACGCTTAAATCATGTGAAATGAACAAATAAGATAATCCCTTTTTCTCCTGTAGCTCACTAAATAAATTAATGATCTGTGCTTGAATAGATACGTCTAATGCTGCCACAGGTTCGTCAGCTACAATAAATTCTGGGTTTAATACCATAGCTCTTGCAATAACGATACGTTGGCGTTGTCCACCCGAAAATTCATGAGGGTACCGATCAATATGATATGGGGCTAAGCCACATAACTCTAATACTTCTGTCACTTTTTCACGAACATTTTCTTTCGTCGCTAATCCGTGAGCTAACATCGGTTCACCAAGCGCTTCCCCAATTCTCATTCTCGGATTTAATGAGCTAAATGGATCTTGGAAGACAAGTTGCATATTAGGACGATGTTTTCTCAATTCTTCCTTAGATAAAGAGTGAACATCTTGCCCTTTAAACTTCACTTCCCCTTCCGTTTTTTGGACGAGACGTAAAATTGTTTTTCCTATCGTTGTTTTTCCGCTTCCCGATTCACCAACGAGGCCGAATACTTCACCTTTATTAATAGTAAAACTTACTCCATCAACTGCTTTTACATGTCCAACCGTTCTACTAAATATGCCGCCTTTAATTGGAAAATATGTTTTTAAGTTTTTTACTTCTAATAATGGTTCACTCATTGTTTCGCACGCTCCTCATATAACCAGCAAGCAACTTTATGATTCTCATCATGTACATTCAAACTTGGCGCTTCTTCTTTACATATTTCCATACAATGCTCACAACGGCCGCTAAAGTAGCAAAACTCATCCAAACCAACTAAATTAGGAACTTGCCCTGGAATAGAATATAGTTTATCTATTCGTTTTCCCATCACTGGTTTTGATTTTAACAAACCTTTCGTATACGGGTGTTTCGGATTTTGGAATATTTCTAGTACCGGTGCTTCTTCAATAACTTTCCCACCATACATAACGACAACATAATCAGCCATTTCCGCTACGACACCTAAGTCATGTGTAATTAATAAAATGGATGTTTTAAATTCCTTTTTTATTTGCCTTAATAAATCTAATATTTGAGCTTGAATCGTAACATCAAGAGCCGTTGTCGGTTCATCAGCAATTAATAACTTAGGATTACAACTAAGTGCAACAGCAATCATAATACGTTGTAACATACCACCGCTCAGTTCGTGTGGATAAGAATGGACGATTTCATCCGCGCGGGCTATACCGACTTTACGAATTAACTCAATTGCCTTCTTATATGCTTCATTTTTACTAAGTAATTCATGCTCCCTTAACGTCTCTACAATTTGTTCCCCTACAGTAAAGACTGGATTTAGCGATGTCATCGGTTCTTGGAAAATCATCGCAATATCATTCCCTCGTAAACTACGAAGCTCTTTCTCTTTCATTCCTAAAAGACTTTTTCCTTCATATAAAATATCTCCACCTACTACACTACCTGATTCAGCAATAAGTCCCATAATAGATAAAGCCGTTACACTTTTCCCGCAACCAGATTCACCTACAACACAAACAGTTTCACCTTCTCGAACAGAAAAACTAACATGATTCACAGCTTTTACTGTTCCTTCTTCTGTCTGAAAGTGTGTTTGTAAATCTTTTAGCTCTACTACTGCTTTACTCATATTCCCTCACCTACCGTCTCATCTTTGGATCTAACGCATCACGAAGTGCATCACCAAGTAAATTAATGGATACAACTGTTATAAAGATTGCAAAACCAGGCGGAATCCATAACCATGGGCGCTTTTGAAAATCAATTAATGAGTTCGCTGCACTAATCATATTCCCCCATGATGGTGTAGGTGGGACAACGCCGAGACCTAAGTAGCTTAGTGCGGACTCACTTAAAATAGATCCAGCCACGCCCAAAGTTGCTACAACAATAAGCAACGGAAAGACATTAGGAATTAAATGATGAATAATTTTTCGAGAATCCTTTAATCCTAATACATCTGCTGCTTGCATAAATGCTTGCTCCCGCAATGTTAAAATTTGTCCTCTCACAAGACGAGCAAGTCCTGGCCATCCTACTAAACTTAAAATAATCATTACAACATATAAACGGTATTCTGATGGTAATTTCCATTCTGATAAAATTGCTCCCATTATAATAAGTAGCGGTAATCCCGGAATGGACATTAACACATCCGCAACACGCATAATTAAATGATCCACAACCCCTCGATAAAAACCAGCAATTGCTCCTAATAAAGCTCCTAGTATAACGGATAGTAGCATCGACGCTAAACCAATTGTTAATGAAATACGACCTGCTTGCATAAGTCTAGTTAAAATATCCCGTCCCAACTGGTCTGTTCCAAGCCAATGTGATAGGTTGGGTGGTTTATTAATTTGTGTTACTTGTACTTTTCCATCAGCATATGGTGAAAAGATTGGACCGATAAAACTAAATAAAAACATAAATATTAAAACGTATAATCCGTACAATGCCATCTTATTTTTCTTAATTTTTTTATACGCTTGGCGCCATGGTGATGATTCGTTTCTCTTTTTCCGTTCTTTCTTTTTCTCTATTATTGGTGTAATGGTCTCCATATCTTTCCCCCCTTACTTCAATCTAATTCTTGGATCAACAAACGCATATACAATATCTGCTAAGAAATTAGCCATAATTGTTAAACACGAAAGAAACATCGTAAAGGCCATTAATACTGTATAATCACGGAAGTTTAATGCTTCTAATTGAATACTCCCGATTCCTGGCCAGTTAAAAATCTGTTCAATAATAATAGCTCCTGAAAATAAACCTGGTAATTCAAAAGCGAGTAATGTAATTGCTGGCAAAATTGCATTTTTCAATGCATGTTTATAAATAACGCTTCTTTCTTTTAAGCCTTTTGCACGAGCAGTACGAATATAATCTTGTCTAATAACATCCAACATGCCGGTTCTAAAATATCGTGTTAACGATCCTACACCAAGAAGCGTTAAAATAAATACAGGTAGAATCATATGACGTAATACTTCTAATATGTATGCTATCCCTGTTGAGTTACTCCCGATATCAATCATGCCACCAATAGGTAATAACTTTAAATCAACTGCTAATAATTTTATTAAAAATAGTCCGATAAAGAATGATGGAAATGACATTGCTGCAAAGACACCGATTGTTACCAATCTATCAAACCAAGAGTGCTGCTTTGTTGCAGAAATAACCCCAATAATAAGAGCAATAATCCAAGTGAAAAATAAAGCTGCAACAGCAACAATAAATGTATTCCAAAT
Source organism: Bacillus paranthracis (assembly GCF_001883995.1). Lineage (GTDB taxonomy): Bacteria > Bacillota > Bacilli > Bacillales > Bacillaceae_G > Bacillus_A > Bacillus_A paranthracis. The sequence goes on from NZ_MACE01000022.1 coordinate 25,552, forward strand.
GAATTTATTAAGTAATGAAGTTACTGGTTCTTGGTACTGTAAAGAAAATCCAAAATCACCATGCAACGCATTCACTAACCAATGAAAATACCTTTCAATAATTGGTTTGTTTAAGCCGTATAATTCCCTTAATTCTTGGGCTCTCTCTGGTGTTAACTTCGGATTTGAATCGATATAATCTCCCGGCAAAAGTGCAAATAAGAAAAAAATAATAATAGATGTACCAAACAATGTAGGGATCATTTGAAGGAACCTACGAATGATATATGTTTTCACCTTTTGTCTCCCCAATCCTATTTACTTAAAAATAGAAGAACATTTTTTCAAAACAGCTACCATTCCATTGCTGTGTGAAAAAACGTCTTCTATTATTTAGGTCAACCCTTATTGTTCAATAGATAACACTGGTAAGTTGGAACTGATGCTATCGTACTTTTCTGGATCAATTCCTTTTATACGTGCATTATGAGCATAAAGTAGTTTACGATAATTTAATAAAATAACTGGTGGATCATCACTTAACTCTTTATACAGTTCTTTATAAATTGCTTTACGTTTTTCAATATCTGTCGTCCCTATGCCTTTTACAATCAAGTCATCTACTTTCGGATTACTATAACCCGTATCACTTTTTGGATTAGTCGATAAGTAATCACTTACAACTTCACTTGGATCACTAATTCCTGGTGTTGAAACTGCCGCTAAATCGTAGTCACCTTTCCCTACTTTTGAAAGCATCGTATTAAAGTCCATCAACTCTGGATTTAATTCAACACCTATTTCTTTGTAACTTTCTTTTGCAATTGGAATAAAGATATCATTTGTTTTACCTGTATTTGATGCGTAGTATGTTAATTTTAATTTTTGACCATCTTTTTCACGAACCCCGTCAGAACCTACCTTCCAACCAGCCTCATCTAATAATTTTTTAGCCTTTTCTACGTCGTGTGGATATTTATTAATACCTTCTTCTGTATATGCCCATGAAACTGGCGCAATTGGTACGTTAGCAACAGATCCATATCCTTGTAAAGCTGTATCCACATACTTCTTACGGTCTAATCCATAAGTAAGTGCTTGACGTACCTTTTTATCTTTCAAATACGATTTCTTATTATTTACATAGATATAAGCAATATCACTTGATGATTCAAGATTAATGTTTGCAAACTCTAATCCTTTTAATTGGTCTATATTCTCAGGATTTGCTCTAAATCCACTATAGTCCAGTTCACCGGTTTGGAATAATTGGAATCCAGTATCACCTGATGTGATTTTGTAAATAAAGTTTTGGATTTTTGGTTTACCTGCATAATAATGTTCGTTAGCAACAAAGCGTACTTCTTGACCTGGAACATATTTTTCAAATTTATATGGACCCGCCGCAATTGGTTGCCCATATAATGCTTTTAAATAGTCTAAACTTGTATTTTGTTTATAATCTTTTCCATAATAAGCTTTTGATAGCACTGGACCACCTAAATTAATTAGCGCCTGTGAATTAACTTTTTCAGTTGTAATTTTAATTGTTTGTGGATCAATAACTTGAATTCCTTCAATAGAAGTTGCTTTTCCTTCTTTATATTCTTTTCCACCTTTAACAGCATACTGAGCAATGTCCATTCCACCTTCATACGCTTTATCATGAAGTAGTGTTAATGTAAATGCTACGTCCTCAGCCGTTAAAGGCGAACCATCACTAAATTTTAGATTTTTACGTAAATGGAATGTATATGTTAACTGATCAGCAGAAATATCCCATTTTTCTGCAAGGTCCGGAATGGGTTTACTTTGTTTGTCTGTTGTTACTAGTGATGCAAAAATTACAGACGTTACATTTCCATCCCAACCATTCTCTTGGAAATATGGAAGGAAAACTCCCCCTGGCTTAGAAATGGCCGTAATAAAAGTATCCTTTCGCTGATTTGCTTTCTCTGGACTTTTCTTTTTATCTGTAGCTGGAATTGATTCAATCTTAGCGTCTTTTAAGTCTTGTTTTTTTACCGGTTCCGTAGAAGCAGTATCTTCCTGTCCCCCACAAGCAGATAACACAAGCGAACTACTCAGTAATACCGAAAATACACCAACCCATTTTTTTGTCTTTTTCTTCATTGTCCCCACCCTAACTTTTTAATAGTGATACCCTTTGAACTTATTACCTTATGTATGCCTCCCACAGCAACATTTATAGCCAATCGGAAAAGTCGGTTTTAATCGTAAAAAAATAGATGTTTTTGAGGGGTAACAATCCTATTCCGACCTTTCCGGTAGACTTTATGGTTATTAGCTTATATCTTCCGTTATATTTTGTCAATTCTTTCTAAATAAATATTTTTAAAATTTTTCAAAAATTATTATTCTATCTTTAATTTAGGTAAACTTAACAAAATACCGTTATAGTTATCTTCTTGTAATCCTTGAATGCGTGCATGATGTGCAGACACAACTTTACTATTATTTAAGAAGATTACAGGCGGATCTTCACTCAACTCCTGGTACAACTTTTTATAAATTTCTTTTCGTTTTTCAATATCTAATGTTTCTAGTGCCTGCTTCGCTAATTCATCTACTTTCGGATTATGGTACCCATCATAGTTTCGTTTACTTGTTGAAACAAACTCTTCAATCGTTCCACTCGGATCATCAATCATTGGCGTAGATACCATCGCTAAATCATAATCACCTTTTATCACTTTTGAAATCATCGTATTAAAGTCCATATATTCTGGATTAAACTCTACACCAAGCTTTTTATAATCCTCTTTCATCACCGGGATCATTACATCATTTATTTTACTTGCAGAAGAAGCAAAATAACTTACCTTCAATTTTTGGCCATCTTTTTCGCGAATTCCATCTGGACCAGCTTTCCATCCAGCCTCATCCAATAATTTCTTTGCTTTCTCTAAGTTATACTCATATTTATTAATCCCTTCTTCTGTATACGCCCAAGAAACTGGCGTAATCGGTACATTAACGAGTGAAGCATAACCTTGGAAATACGTATCAATAACTTTTTGACGCTCTAATCCGTAAATAAATGCTTGGCGGACACGCTTATCTTTAAAGTATGGTTTCTTATAATTCATTTTAATGTAACCATAAGAGCTTCCCGTATATACATTAATATTGGCAAAACCTAAATCCTTTAACTGTTCAATCGTCTCCGTGTTTGTCGTAAAACCATCATAATCTACTTCCCCGGCTTGAAATTGTTGTAGCTTTGTATCACCTTTTGAAATTTTATAAATAAAGTGCTCAATCTTCGGTTTTCCTTCAAAATAATTTTCATTAGCTACAAATCGAACCTCTTGACCAGGAATATATTTATCTAACTTATAAGCTCCTGCTCCCATCGGTTTTCCATACAACTCTTTTAAATACTCTAGGTGCCCTTGTTTATACTCTTTCCCGTAATAAGCTTTAGATATAACTTCTCCACCGATTAATGATAGTGTTTGAGCATTTACCTTTTCAGTCGTAATCGTAATTGTTTTCGGATCAATGACTTGAATTCCCTCAATAAAGGTTGCCTTTCCTTCTTTATACGCTTGCCCACCCTTTATTGCTGTTTGACTTATATCAGTCGCTCCACTATAAGTTGGATCGTGTAATAGCGTTAATGTAAATGCTACGTCATCTGCAGTTAGTGGTGATCCATCACTAAACTTTAAACCATCTTTCAAATAGAACGTGTATGTAAGCTGATCCTCCGAAATATCCCACTTCTTCGCTAAAATTGGAATTGGTTTTCCTTCCTTATCGAGTCCAACAAGAGGTGCAAAGATAGCTTGCGTTATATTACCATCCCATCCATTCTCCATAAAGTGCGGAAGGAATATCCCTCCAGGACTCGGCATTCCAACTACAAAAGTATCTTTTCTTTCTTTTGCTTTTACGGGACTTTTTGCTTTGTCGCTTGCCTGAATAAATTCATCTTTTACTTTCGGGACGTTCCTGGCCTCGTTTGTACTCGCTTCCTCTTGACCACATCCGGCTAGTAATACTGATACACTCAAAAATGTAGCAATTGCTCCTTTAAAAACATTTTTCATTGCACTATCACCTTTACCTTCCTAATTTTTAACGATGTAGGAACATAGGACTCCTTCCTGCAACTATATTTATTATTCCTATAAAAATAGTATGAATTGATTTCAAGATTATTCCTTTCCTTTAAACATGTCAACCGTTCTTTTTTATTTCGTATTAAAAAATTAAAAATTCACTTCTATTCGTTCCGTATGAAACATAGAATACTAATAACCAATTACCAAAAAGGGGGCGAAAACATGGACAACCTATTCCAATACGTCCTTCACTACGTATTATTAACAATTATGATAGTCGGGGCGCTATTACTATTCCCGTTCTTCCCAAAGTTCGTCCTCTTTTTAGCTTTTTTTATGATGCTCGGGATCGCTATTATCATTTCAACAAGGGAAGATACGACACAAAAAGAAAACAGAGTTCAGCGTGTAAAGCTGTAACTCTGTTTTTTTCAGTCGTAACGTATTCTTGTTAAACTAATTATGAAAAAGACTCCTGCAAATAAAATGAGTATACCAATATATCCTCCTATATCAGCCAATGTACCTCCCCTTACAATTAACTCCGTAAAGCCACGCATCGCCCAAGTTTGCGGAACAAAATTTGCTGCTGTCTGCATCCATGCTGGTTCAATTTCAATTGGCCAATACAGGCCACCAATCATGCATGTTGAAATCACAACGATATTACCTAATGCAGACTGTTGTTCTGTTGTTTTCACGATACTTGCTAATAATAAGGCTAGACCAATGACAGCTAATAATAATACGGAAACGAGTATAATAACCCCTAACAAATTTCCCCACTGCACATTAAATAAGGAATTCGTTAATATCATTAGAACACCAAATTGAATCCATCCTATTAAGAAGAATGAAAGGATATATCCCGTTAGTATTTGAACTTTTGAAACTGGTGCTTCTAATAAACGAGACCAAACACCAAGTTGTCTAGCTTTCAAAATAGTCCCCGTCGCACTTAACATAACAATCATAACGAATAGAATTGAAAATCCCGCTGCTCGCCCTGTAACGTTATTTAACTTTTGATCATCATGTGAAATTGATTCTTTTTGAATCGAAGCAGGTTCTACTTTTGTATAGATTTCTTTATACATAGGTTCCCACGAAGCGTTACTTTTCTTCTCAAAATCTCTCGCTGCACTAACTTCTATCTCCATTTTTTTTAATGCACTTGCCAATACTTGCTCTACAGAAGTTCCACCAGTAAAATCAGCACTAGCTTGAAACTGAATATTTTCTACCCTTCCATCTAACATATTCTTTTGAAAGTCTTTCGGAATAAGAACTATGCCGGATGATTTTTTGTTTTCAATCTTCTGTTTGCCTTCCTTATACGTTACCTTCTCTATAGAAATTAAGTCACTTTTCTGTATGTCCTCGTAATACTTGCTAGATAATACAGAACCATCTTCATCTACTAAGCTAACATTTACTTTCTTATTCCCACTTCCACCTAAAAGTCCGCCGAAAATGAGTGTAAAAATAATAGGCATTCCAAACATAAGTATATAACTTTGTGGTTTTATTAAAATTTGTTTTAACTCTAGCCAACAAAGTGCCCAAACCTTCTTCATCATTTCTCCCTCCTATCTCGTACGTAAACGTAATGTCCCTATCATAACGGAGACAATTCCTGCACCACATAAACTAAAAATAACAGGGAGTAACACATCCCAAGATGTTCCCGACATAATATTTAAAAAGCTTGTAAGTGCCCATTTATTCGGAGCAACATTCGCAATGGTTTGAAGTGTATCAGGGAATACGTAAATTGGTAACATCGATCCTCCTAATATAGCGAGTATTTGAATACCGATTCCTCCCATTACATCTGCCGTTTTTTCCTCACGAATAAAAGCGGCAATTAACATAGATAAACCCGAAACACAAATTGCATAAGACATTCCCACCGCTACTATTTGAGATAAGTCTCCGCCCCATTCCACATGAAACATAAAGTGTGTAGCAACTATAAATATCCCAAATTGTATACAAGCAAATAATAATGTACCTAAAAACTTCCCGAATAAAATTGAAAATGAACTCGTCGGTGTACTGAACAAACGCGCCAACGTCTCAGTTCGTTGCTCTGTTACAACTGACTTTGCACCTACTGTTATGTTATATAGTAAAAACATGACTAACATCGCTGCGGCATAATATTGCATCGCTGCAACTGTTTTTTTACCTATCGTTCCTTTTTCAATGTTATCTGCACCCGAAGTTGCTACTGTTTGTAAATCTCCACTTACTTCTTTTGCAACTTGTTCCACATTACTATGCTGAGAATTTGCTAATTCCGTCACAACACTTTTAGTAGATACCGCAACTGTTTGAACACGCTCTGAAAAAGAGCGGACCATTGATTCAGCGATTTTCGCTTGTATATCTTTTGATGGGTCTATAAACACCTTTGGTTCTTTTAATTTTCCATCTTGTACTTGTTCGCTCCATTTATTCGGGATGACGATTCCCACATCGATTTTCTTTTCCTTTAACATATCTTCAAGCTCTTCCTGAGAATTAACTATCTTTACTTTCACATCATCTTTTAATTCTTTAGATTGCAATACGTCTTTTTGAAAGACATCTGCAAACTCATCATTTCCTACTTGATAATAGCCAATCACTGTTTTGGGTAGTCCACCATTATCAAATATATTACTTAACGCTGAACCTAAAATCGCTGTTAATAAAAGCGGCATAATTAACATCATCATAAATCCGCGCCGATCAATTAAACGTATTTTTAAATCTTTCCATGCAATAATAAAACTTTTCATCTCGCACTAACCTCCTTAATCACGAAGTGAACGTCCTGTTAATTGTAAAAAGAGTGCCTCTAAATTCGGTTCTTGCACTTCAAGCTTTAAAATTTGAGCGTTGTTCTCCACAACTACTGACACAACTGTACCAATGGACTCGCCACCATTTAGCCCAATATCAATCGTACTATTATCTTCATCAAAAATAATTCGTTCAACAACAGATAGTGCTTTCAACTTTTGTAGCAGTTCCGTACTATAACGATTTAATTGCAATCTCACTATAAACCCATCCGCCAGGCGATTACATAGCTCCCTTTTCGTTCCTAATGCAATTACCTTTCCATGATCAACAATTGCAATTCTTTCACATAAATACTCTACTTCTTCCATGTAATGACTCGTATAAATAACTGTCATCCCTTTTTCATTTAACTTTTTAACAGTCTCTAAAATATGGTTTCTCGATTGCGGATCAATCCCAACTGTCGGTTCATCCATAATTAACAACTCTGGCTCATGCATAAGTGCTGCACCAATATTAATACGCCTTTTCATTCCACCTGAAAATGTTTCAATTTTATCTTTTCCACGGTCCTGTAAACCGACGTAAGCTAATACTTCCTCCGCTCGCTCTTTTGCAACTTTTCCATTTAAACCGTACATTTTTCCCCAAAAAACCAAATTTTCCTTCGCTGAAAGTGTTGGATAGAGCGCAATGTCTTGTGGAACAATACCAATTTTCTTTTTCGCCTCTAATGGATATTCTTTTACTGATTTCCCACCAACTTTTATATCACCACTGTCGTATGAAATTAACCCGCAAATCATTGATATCGTCGTTGATTTTCCCGCTCCATTTGGACCAAGCAATCCAAATGTTTCCCCTTTCTTCACCTCAAAAGAAACATTCTTTATGATTTCCTTCTTACCAAATGATTTCGTAATATGATCTATGACTAACATACTGATTCAGCCCCTTTGCATTCATCTACACTTTTATTGTAGAAAAATTCCTTCTTCTCTCCATCATCCTTGAGATAGAAATACAAAATAAAAAAGCAGCAAATTCTGCTGCTTTTTCACACTTATATATGCCAAAAGTCATGTGTACATCGTGATGCCATACCTTACTGCGTATATGGCTGCTTGCGTTCGATCTCTCAGTTCTAACTTACTAATTAAATTAGAAACATGATTCTTAACAGTTCCCTCTGTAATAAATAACTTTTCCGCAATCTCTTTATTATTTAACCCAAGTCCAATTTCCCTTAAAACATCTACTTCTCGCTCAGTTAATTGTGCTAATTGTTCTGGTGTGGTGCACTCTACTGCTACTTTTGTCTTTTTTAATTCTTTTATAATTTGCGCTGTTATATCCTGAGGAAGCACAGCCCCTCCACTATGCACCGTTAAAATTGCTTGAGCGATTGCATCTGTCTCCATGTCCTTCAATAAATAACCACTTGCTCCTTGCTCCAATGCTTCAAAGATAAGCTCACTATCACTAAAAGTCGTCAACATAAGTACCTTTATATGAGGGAACTGTTCTCTAACTAAACGTGTTCCTTCAACACCATTCATACGGGGCATCCGAATATCCATCAAAATAATTTCAGGATGTAACTCTTTCACCTTTTGTATCACTTCGTCTCCATCTGTAGCAGTTCCCACTACTTCAAGTTCCTGACGTAAATTTAATAACATCGCTAAACCATCACGAATGAGTGATTGATCATCAACAATCATAATCCGAATCATACAGTTCCCCCTATTAACCACGTTTTCTCCTGAAGTGAAAATTCAATCTGTAACCGAAAGCCTTTTTCTATCTCACTCTCAAATTGAATAGTTCCACCATGTTCCTCTACTCGTTCTCTCATATTAAGTAAACCAAAACCTGGGCTTACCTCGTTAACTCCCACGCCATTATCCAAAATACATAGTTTAACTTTTTTCGCCGAACAAGTTAAACTCACTTCACATAAACTCGCCTTGCCGTGCCGCTTTGCATTTGTTAAAGACTCTTGCATAACCCGGAGCAGTGTAGGCTGTAGTGACAGCGGAATCACAACCGGATCTCCTTGTAATTGAAACGATACTTGTACTTTCGTCGCTTTAGAATATCCATGTAACATTTCACGCATATTCTCTATTATGTTCCCTAGTTTACCTTCTTCTTTTAAGGCATGTACAGACGCTCTCACCTCTTGAAGTGATTTCCTGGCTAGCCCATGACATGTATGTAAAACCTCTTCCGTAGCGTCCGACTTTTGTTTCCACAAAGCCTCTGCCAGTTGTAATTGGACAAGTAAAGCTGTCATATTATGACCGACAGTATCATGAATTTCTCGGGCAATATCATTTCGCTCTCGAACGGCTGTCAATTCTTCTACCTCTTTGGCATATAGACGTAATTGTTCATGCGCTTCTTTTAGAGCTGTATGAGACAATGTCAATTCCTCATATTGCTCATCTACCATTTTCCGAGCAGCTGTAAGTTTTTTTATTAAACTTCCAGCTAAAGCACTAAAAACGATGAACATAAAATTAATAGCATTACTCTCCAATTCTAAACTACCTGTATGTTGATACGCATGTAATATATTTATAAACCAACAAAGAAAGAAAAAAGTAATAAAAAAGTACATCATACTTCTACGAAATTCATGAATAAATAGCCCTACTGCATCAATTCCAAATATAATTAAATATAAACATGTCTCGGGAAATAAAAAACCTAATAAAGCTGTGACTATCCCATTTGCTAATAGTGTATAAAAAACAAGTTTTTTACCTTCATTCACTTTTACTAGCAAAATATGATTCACAATATAAATAAAAAGTGCTGTACCCACAAAAAATTGCAAATGTGCTGTTTCACGTGAAACATGGTTTGCATAAACAAAACAAATCATGACGATTGTAACAATTCGCGCGTATCCTAACATAAAATTCTCCTCACATTTTAATAACCTAAAGTGCATCTCTTCATTATAATAACAAGAAAATTATACCAATTACTTCTCTTTCCTTACACAAAAAAAAAGCAAGCCCCCCCTCAAAACATGAGAAAACAACTTGCTCTTTCATTCTAATCTCTTTACTCCATGATATTCTCTAACTCATTATATAACTTCGCTCGTAACAACTCTTTCTTCGTTTTTTCTTCATACAATTGTTCAAGCATTTCAACATCAACTACTTGTTCCATCTTACACTCAAGCGTATATATATCTTCTTCAACATGCATTAACTCGGTTTCAATCTCCTCAATATTCCTAACTTCTTTCTTTTTTACAGGGACTGTTTCAATATTTTTTCTTCCTTGGCGTTGCTGCTTTATCACTTGCGTCTCGAGCTTTTCCTCCCACTTTTGACGCGCCCATGCATAGTTCCCTGCAAACTCAAATAATTTACGCTCATCAATCCAATACGTCTTTTCAAATAACTTATTTAAAAAATAACGATCATGTGAAACAGCTAAAATCGTTCCATTATATTGTTCAAGAGCTTCCTCTAAAACTTCTCTTGATTCAATGTCGAGATGATTTGTCGGCTCATCTAAAATTAAAAAATTGATATCTTGATACATAAGTTGGGCAAGTCTTAACCTCATTTTTTCTCCACCGCTCAGTTGCGTTACTTTCTTAAACACCGCTGGACCATAAAATAAAAATTTAGCTAATATATGTCTCGCTTCCCCCTCTGTTACAGCTACACATTCCCTGAAAGCCTCCAATACGTTACTCTTCATATTTCCGTACGCATGCTGGGATAAATAACCGATTTTCACACTACTTCCAATTCGAATTTCTCCAGCGTCTGGTTCTATTTCTTCTAATAATAACTTTAATAGCGTTGTCTTTCCTGTACCATTACGACCAACAATAGCTGCACGCTCTTGAAAACGAACATGTAAGTTTGCTTCGTTAAATAAAAGATGTTCCGCAAACCCTTTACTCACTTCTTTCATTACAACAACATCTTTTCCACTTCTCTCTTGCCCTTCAAACTGAAGTCCCATTTGTTTTCGTTCTAAAATAGGTTTCTTTAGTTTTTCCATACGTTCCAGTGCACGTTCCATGTTTCTTGCTCTCTTATGCAATCCTTCATTTGGAGGATTCGCCTGATTTGCCCATTCACGTAGTCGCTTAATTGCTTCTTTCATTTTCTTTATTTTCTTTTGCTGTTCTTGATAAGCCTGAAACTCCTGAAGCAACCTTTCTTCCTTCTCTTCAACAAACCGAGAATAGTTTGTATGATACACGTGAATCTCTCCATCTTCTAAATCAAAAATCTTCGTTACAACTTCATCAAGGAAATAGCGATCATGTGAAATAACCATAACTGTTCCGTTGTATTCTTTTAAAAATTGCTCTAACCATTCGACTGCAAATAAATCTAAATGATTGGTTGGTTCATCTAATAAAAGTAAATCTGGTTTCTGCAACAGCATGTATGCAAGGCTTACTTTTGTTTGCTCTCCACCACTTATCTCCACAAATGATCGTGGGAATAGTTCTGTCACCTGTAAACCATTTGCTACCTTCATAATGTTCGCTTCGATTTCATAACCACCAAGAAACGCAAACTTTTCTTGGATGATTCCGTATCTTTCCATTAATTTTTGTAAAACAGAAGATTCCTGTTCTTCCGCCATATCTTTTTCTAAAGTACGCATCTCTCTTTCTAATTCCTTTTCTATTTTAAAAGCGGAACTCAATACTTCATATACAGTCATACTCTCATCAAATTTCGGAATTTGTGCCACATGACCAATACGTGTACCTTTCTTCATATGAATGGCCCCTGCATCCAAACTTTCCATTCCAGTTAAAAGCTGAAAGATTGTTGTCTTCCCACTACCGTTACGACCAACTAATCCAACACGTTCACCATTCTTTATTTCAAGCGATATATTTTCAAATATGATGTTTCCACCAAAAGATTTCGTTACATTATTTACACTACAAATTGTCATTTTCCGTACTCCTTTCAATATAAAAAACCATGGGAAAGAAACATTCCCCATGGTTTTCGGTATAGAAAAAGGAAGCTAAATAGCTCCCTTTTCACACGTTTATTAAAAATGGGTGAAGAGATTTCTACCGTTCTATAGCTACTATGCAATTGTTAAAAAAGGACAGACGTATCCCGTTAACAACTACATCATGAAAAATCGCACGACAAAAATAGATAAAATCTAAAAATTTGGCACGTGCAGCTAAAGAACGTTTCATCTCATTCACCTCTTTCGTACGGAATTTAATACTTACTTCTTTATTATACTTTCCCATTTCATGTTTGAATAGTCATTTTTCTGAAAATAATGAAGATAGACTAAACATTTCAATAAGTGACATCAAATCTTACAAAACTGTTATGTTCACGTAATGGAAAGCGATAGTACGAAAAGATGCCTCCCTATACAATAAAGATGTAAACAAGAGAGACAACAAAAGGAGGAAACAATCATGATGAAAGAAATCGTAAAAGCAATCTTTGAGGTATTAGTGAACGGACAAGCAGTTGTAAAAGAACTAAATGAACTATAAAAAGGAGTGAAAGAATATGATGAACATGGTAAAAATGATTTTACACGCTCTAGTTGATGCAAAAGCAGTTAGCCAAGAATTAAACCAACAATAAAAAGGGGTATGTGAATATGAAGAAAGCCATTTTTGTAATCGCAAGTACAGCAATTGCCTTATACACAATAAAAAATAGAGAAAAGAAGCATAATAAAAACGATCTATATTATCCATACACATTATTAAAGAAAAAATAAAAGACAAGGTACCCTATCTTAATGAGGATATCTTGTCTTTTATTTTTTATATTCCCTTTAAAGGATTTTCTTCTCCTTATCCCGAATGTATTAAGCGGGATTTTTACACATATTTTAAAGGGGCATATATACAAATGGATACACAACAACTATACTTTTTAAACGATATTGGCAAACAAAAACCAGAAAGCATCCGGAATAGAAGCGCTGCATGTCCTTTTTGTGACAGAGAAAATTTAACGGATATTTTAGCAATTGAGGGCTCAATTATTTGGCTAAAAAACAAATTTCCTACATTAAAAGATACATTTCAAACGGTGCTAATCGAAACAGATAATTGTGAAGACCATATTGCGACATATACAGAAGAACATATGAAATCGCTAATTCGTTTCTCCATTAAACATTGGTTAGATTTACAGAAGAATGAAGAATTCACATCTGTAATTTTATACAAAAATCATGGTCCATTCTCAGGTGGAAGTTTGCATCATGCACACATGCAGATTATTGGAATGAAATATGTAAACTACCTCGATAACGTAGAACACGACAACTTCCAAGGCGTAATTGTTCAAAAGAACGAACACATTGAACTCAATATCTCAGATCGTCCTATTATCGGTTTTACTGAATTTAATATCATTATTGAAGATATTGGATGCATAGATGAACTAGCAACTTATATTCAGCAAACTGTACGTTACATACTGACAGATTTCCATAAAGGATGTAGTAGTTATAACTTATTCTTCTATTACTTAAACGGAAAAATCATTTGTAAAGTTGTTCCTAGATTTGTCGTTTCACCGTTATATGTAGGATATAAAATACCGCAAGTTTCCACCAAACTAGAAGACGTAAAAATACAACTAGCAGCGTATTTCACAAAACAAAACGACGCGATTATCCACAAAAAAATAGAGTAGGTATCAAAAACCTACTCTTTAATTACACCTTTATTTCGATAGTACACATCTTCTAATCCGATGTTATACTTCATATTATTATCCGTCCACTCTGGCCCTAAATTCCCTGGCCATCCAGATGTATTTGCTATATATTTTAATAATGCAAAATCCGTCAAACCTTTTTGCACCCCGCGCTTATATCCTTTCATTAAATGCGGCATTGCAATTTGCGCATTTGTACGTGGATCTTTCAGCTCGTCATCCGTTAAATGATCCGGTGCAAGTCCACCACCGCGATGCAATTGAAACAATCCGAATGAAGTTCCGTTATCTCCAACACTTCTTGGATTTAATCGACTTTCATGTTCGGCAATTGTAAGAGGTATCCATTCTGGAAGATTGACTTTCTTTGCTTCCTCTATAATAATTTGTTTCATCTGTTTTGCTTCTTCTGAGTCAACATAGCTTGTCTCATTTACTAATTTGCCCATTCCTTCAGACTTTCCTTGGAAGTATAAGTACACTCCAAGAACAACTAAAAATCCTACAAAGAATTTCTTCACTACCTCTACCTCTTTCTCCGCTGAAATTTGTCCCCTTTCAGCCTTCTTCCCTTTACAATTACCCACATTCTATCATTCTCTTACTCTTTTATCATAGCAAATAACTATACATATTATCATCATGCTTTAGACCGATTTTGTGAAAAAACAGCTGGTAAATACGTGAAAAAATGTAACTTTCATAGACTGAAACATATTTTTTGTATATAATTGTAAACTGAATTCTAAATATAAACTAGGAGAATAATAATATGAAAAAATGGTTGCTACTCTTATTTAGTTTACTACTATTAATTCCTGTCCCTATTTCCGCACAAAAAAACGAAAATCCAAAAGTCCTTATTTTATACAGTTCGAGCGATGATCAAATTACAAGTGATACCCAAATACTTAATACACAAGTAGGACATTTTACTAATAACATAACAATAAAAAACATAAAACAGTTAGCTGGAATAACTGATAAATCTTCATATACACATGTTATTTACATAGGTGAAAAACAAGAAGAACTTCCCACTGAAACAAAAGAATTTCTAGAAAATTTCTCAGGACCACTACTCGTTTTAGGTCAAAATATAGAACAATTATCCAAACGTTTTTCATTTATTATACTTAAAAATGAAGATATAAACTCTGATACAATTGAATATCCAACACGTAAACTAAAGAATACATTAGAGGACGAACGATCCATTAAAAACCTTGATACAAATGGAACAATTCTTGCCAATGCTTTAAAAGGAAATACTACTTACCCATTAATTGTACAACAAAATAATTCTTATTATGTTGCAACTTCTAACCTCTTTGATTGGATATCTTATTATATTGGCGAAAGCCTATTTTCTTACTTTGAACAAAAGCCAACGAAAAATAAAGTGGAAGCTTATTTACGTCTTGAAGACGTTCATCCAGCCGCAGATATAAATCAATTAAAAGAAATTGCTGAATTATTAAAAGAGAAAAAGATGCCATACATGATCACTGTTATTCCTGTATATACGGATCCAGAAACAGGTAAAACACTACATTTAAAAGATAAACCCG
Source organism: Bacillus paranthracis (assembly GCF_001883995.1). Taxonomy (GTDB): domain Bacteria; phylum Bacillota; class Bacilli; order Bacillales; family Bacillaceae_G; genus Bacillus_A; species Bacillus_A paranthracis. The sequence goes on from NZ_MACE01000022.1 coordinate 40,705, forward strand.
AACTAGTCGATCTTTTACGCTCTATGCAAGATGATGGTGCAGCAATTATTATGCATGGTTATACTCACCAATTTTATGATAGTGAAACTGGTGAAGGTTTTGAATTTTGGGACGTAAAAACAGACCAACCAATTCGTCAACCGAAGCATGAAAAACCAAAAACAAAAGATGATTTCCCTAATATAGAGGCATATAATACATACGTAAAAAAAGGGGAAGAATTTGAAGAAAAATATACGACTGATCATATTGAAAAAGGCATTCAAGAACTTGTAGATGCCAAACTATATCCGGTCGCATTTGAAGCACCTCATTACACGATGTCTCAAAAAGGATATGAAATATTATCAAGATACTTTTCAACTTATGTAGGACAACTACAGTTAAGTGACACAACTTGGAAATCTATGCACTCTCCGGCATACAGAAGTACACCATCATTTTTACATGGCATGAAATTAATGCCTGAAACAGTTGGATTTATCGAAGAAGATAAACCACACGCTATTGCTAAAATGAAAGCAAATGCTGTATCTGTTGCCAAATTATCCGATGGAGTTATTGGTGCATTCTATCATCCTTACTTAGGTGTAAAACCATTAAAAGAAGTACTAAAGGATCTAGAAAGTATTCCAAATATAGAATGGATTGATTTACAAAAAGAAACAAATGAAGTGAAAATGAAAGATATTCATATCACTACTAATAAAGACGGCATTCACGTTGAAAAACCAACAAGCGCAAGTGACATAATAGATTATATAAAACAATATGGATTCTTCCTTATACTCGGTTTCCTCGTCATTGTCTTTCTCTTATTATTAAGACGTGCGAAAAAATTAGAATCCTAATACAAAACCACCAAGCAAAATGCTTGGTGGTTTTTTTAACTTAAACCAAAACGTGGCATATTATTAATAACCCATTGATTATGTTCATAAATAAATTCAACTTCTACTGTTTCCGTTACATTATCATAGTCATTATACATTTCAACCTGCGCTTTTATTTTCCCATCCTTTAACTCAGCAGAAATAATTTTTGTAAATTTAGTTGCTGCTTTTGACCCTGGATCTCCAATAGCATAGTGCATTTTTCCATTTAACTCTTTAATATATTTACTCTTCATATACTCTGCTATAAATGATTTTGAGAAGTACGTAGATAGCGTAGTCTCTAAATTATCTTTCTTATTATAAATAGGGTTCACTAATTCCCCGTATGAAAAATCCCCTACTCGTTTTGGGTTTCCTGTTAGTGCAGCCATTTGAACATTAGTCAGTTCCTTCTGTGCATTCCATACTTTCTGTAACATAACGTTATCTGCTAGCTTCTTATCTTTTACTTCATTTGATTTCTTTGTATCCAAATTCATGATAGTTCCATTATCCGTATAGAGATACATATCTCCTGCTACAAAATATAAATAGGATTTAGTTGGTTCAAACGCTTTATTATAAATTACTTTTTCATTTCCACCATTTATTTTCTTCTTATATACTCCATCCTTTTTTAAATAATAAAAAGTATCCCCTTTCACATTCATCTGCAAGGCATCCTTTACCAATAACTTTTCATTATTTTGTTGAACGTCTATTTCATATATGCCATGCTCAGCTTCATTTGTTTCAAAAGGTAACGAAAAGTCGACAACAGCATATAATTTTTCATTATTATACGTAGCACTAGATATTGTTGCATAATTTTCTTTTGACCAAGTTTTATTATCCTTTGTCATTTGTGTTCCACGATTTTTATTCCAATGTAGAATACTATCATCTATCGTTCGAGACCAACCAGAATTTTTAAATACCGCTTCTTCTTCCTGTCCCGTCTTCAAATTGATTTTTGCGATCCCTACAATATCAAAACCACCATGCTCAGAATATTTTTTCGGATAAAATAAAGTTTGATCTTTTATATAAACATAATTTGTATCCGCTTTTAACGTATCTAACTTTTTATTAGATATATCATACTTCATTAGAGAAGATACTCCCGCGTTCTTCTCTTCATCCGTATGAATAAAATATAAAGCTTTGTTTTTTATATTTATGTAAGAAGCATTTACACCTTCCACTACACGTTCCGAAGTCTGAAACTGATCTTTCGTACGATAAATGCCTCCTGTATTTTTATCACCATTTACAGAATAGTAAATCCAACCTTTACTCTCTGCCATCTTTCCTTGGTTAGAGATGTTTCCAACCAAATTCCCGTTTTTCTCATTTTCTTTCATCTGTTTTTCAACTACTGGATCAATTTGTACTTCTTTATTTTCTTGTGTGGCATTTGAATTTATAGTCTTTTTTTCTGTTTCACAACCAAACGCTACAAGTGAAAGTGCACCAACCATAATTGTAATAGCTATTTTTTTATATGCTTTCCCCATTTTCTCCCCTACTTTCTTCATCAAATTAAATACATCACAAATTATAGAAAATATTAGAAAAAATATCCATAAAAAAGAGATAAGAGAAACTCTCCTATCCCTTCAAATAAAGTGAAATCTTAATCATTCAGGGTCTTAATTTCTGGAAAATAGCGGGGTAAAATTGAATCGTATTTTCATATATCGTTTCTGCAACCTTATCAACAGCTACGTTTTTTATAACACTAATTTCCTTTAATACCTCTCGAATCATTCTCGGATGTGTCATAACACCCTCTTGAAATTCCCACGGTCCATCTGTTTCTACCATCATATATTCAAGAGGATAATACGAAACAATTTTTCTAATCTTCTCCTTATGTAAAACATCTGGCGTGATAGAAATGTAATAACCATTCCTCATCATCCGTTTCATTGTTGTTTCACTTCCTTTAAACCAATGAAAGTGTGCACGTGAAACTTTATATTTCTCCAGTAAATCACATACAATATCAGCGTCTTCATACACTGCATGTAATATAATTGGTAAATCATATTTACTAGCTAGTTCAACAAACCGTTGTAACACTGATATATACGAATTGATAGCAATGCGCTCATCTTCTTTTCTTAAATAATACGGTAAGCCAACTTCACCAATCGCAACTATATCATCTACATGCTCTTCAATTAATTTATAAATTTGCTCACATTCTTCTTTATGAATCGGTTGCTCCGGATGAAAACCTATTGCTGGATGTACAAAAGGATATAGTTTTGCTAAAGATAAAGTTTCTTTACATGATTGATAATTCATAGATACTGCAATAAGCCCCTTTATCTCTTTACTATGTTCCACATCTTTAAGTAATTTACTTTTCTCTTCATCCTTATATTGGTCAACATGTATATGACTATCAATCCACTTCACCTTTATTCCCCCATAAAAAAAACAAGAAAGGATCTCCCTTCTTGTTTTGTCATCTATATTATTTAACAATTAAGTTTGTTATGATATCAAATAACCCAATACATACTACGGCAACAGTAAAGTAGCTACAGAAATCTTTAATTGGAAACTTCACTACTTCTTCTTTACGCATCCCATTCTTCTCCCTTCTTACTATATCCCTAATTATTTTTATCTATTTGTATCTATTATGCAAAAAATATGACAAATTTACTATCGAATTAACTTACGTAAACCTTACAATGTTGTAAGGTTTATAAAAAGGGCCTCATCTCCATACAGATGAGGCTATTAAAAAGTAGTTGGTTTTTCATTCTTCATTCATATTACAAACAGAAAGTAATACAGTGAGACTTTCTAATTACACTATATAAAATTCACTATCTTTTAACCATCGAATTACATTACAGAAGACTTACATGTTTGTAAGCTATGTGTAATGTAATTCGATAGTTTCCCTAACCTACATCTCGTACAATAAAGTTAGCAAGTAAGCCAAATAAGAAGAACACTCACATAACCAAATTACATTGCTAGTAGCTACTCTTCTTATACCTTTCACTCATGCTACTACAATGTACCCCCTTCCCCTTTATATATTAAAAAAAGCCTTAGTCCATATGGACTAAGGCTTTTTCACATACACTAAAATACCCCTACCTAGTATTTTTATTTTCGACAAAAAATAGGTGGGGGTATAATTTGCTATCTCATCGCTAAAAGTTTACTCTTTGCATTAATAGGAATATTTACAGCTTCAATTTCTTCAATTGACTCGCCGTAGCGTCCTTTTGCGTACACTTTTAATGTTTCATCTCTCTTTAACATATGCTTAACAGTCTTCTTTATTTTTTGTTCTCTTCCACGTTCGTCAAATGCAATAAATTCATATTCATACCACTCATCGCCAATATGCTGACCAATTGTATTCACAACCGTATAGTATTCTTTCGTCTTATAAAATGGATTATATTTATCGATAACCGGTCCAAGTTTCGTAGGTAGTAACATTATTACTATGACTATCATCGCTATTATAGTAGTGATCATTTTTTTCTTCATAATAAACATTCCTCCTCTGCAGGATATATATACATCCATTTTAAAAAGAAGGAATACAATCTACTATTGAATCTCATTACATTACACTTACATTTTTGTAAGAATTAAAAAAAGGTGAACGAATTTACTCGTTCACCTTTTAGCTCGCTTTAAAGCCCCCACCAAGTACATCACGTACATCATGGATAACGACGAAAGCATCGTCATCTACTCGACTAATAACTTGCTTTAACTTAACAAGCTCTTGTTTATTAATAACAACATATAAAACTTCTTTATTTTTACCAGTATATCCGCCGCGCCCTTCTAATACAGTAACGCCGCGTGTCATGTTTTTCGTAATAGCCTCACGTATTAACTCTGGTTGATTTGAAATAATTGTAACAGCCGTTTTTGTGTCCATTCCTTCTACAATGAAATCAATTACTTTCGCTCCGATGAATACTGCAACAAGTGTGTACATCGCTTTTTCTTGCCCTATTATAAATACGGAACCAGCAATTACAACGATATCAATAATAAGTACACCTTTACCGACGCTCCAACCTAAATATTGATTTGCTAACCGTGCTAAAATTGCCGATCCCCCTGATGTACCTCCAGCTTTGAACATACAGCCTAATCCGATACCGACAAATACACCAGCAAATAGTGCCGCTAATAACGTATCACTATTTACATGATACTCAATATGTTCCGTAACATATAAAAACAAAGATGTTTCTACAATCCCTAAAATTGTATAAACCATCGTTTTCTTATCAAAAAATTTATAACCAACAGCTAGTAAAATTGCATTTAGAGCAAAATTCACAATCCCCGGCGACCAATCAAATAAATAGTACGTAACAACCGTTAAACCAATAATTCCACCCTCTGATAGACGGTTTGGAATTGCAAAGTAATTAATACCAATTGCGAATAATAATGAACCAATTGTAATTAGTGTTATTTCCTTTATACGTTGATTAACCATAGTTCATACCCTCCCCCCATTTGACATTGTATCACTATCTCCTAGAGGTTTAGAAGTTGTTTTTATTCAGCATTTTTCCTCATAAAGACCAGGATATTATGTTTAAACAGAGGGGTGATTAATTATTCACATTTGCTCTAACTATACGGACAAATTGCTCCACATTCCCCTTCTGAATATACTTAGCTCGGATGGTTTCATGATTACAAATAAATTCGAAATACAGGCGAAAAACTATGCTATCTATATGCAAATATGAGTACTCTTTAAATGTTGAAGGATAGTATGGAAATTTTCCGTAAAACAGGAGACGTCTAGTAGTCGCAACAAAAATCCCATGTTGATAACATAACGTGAAATGATCCTTCTCAAAAACCCCCACCACAAAGGCTAAAACATTTTCGTCATTCCCTAAAAACTTTTTTATACTTAATAAAAGTTCATTCATGCATTTCCCTCCAAATACTATTTTTGAAAAGAATCCATGGATTGTTACAAACCGGTTTAACCCCTTTATAAAGTATGAAACGCGTTTCCTGTCAAAGGTATTTCAAAAAAGTAATCCGTTATGCACTTATACACATAACGGATTAAAACTACACTGTAGATCGCTCCACAAGTTCATATGGAATTTCCACCTTTTCTTGTTTAGAACTTTCAGCATTTGTTTGCCGATAAAACATTTCAAAGGCTTTTTTACCTATTTCCTTTAAATTTTGATCAATAGTTGTAAGTTGTAACACTTGCGAGATAGGTTGATTATCAAAGCCAATAATCGCTAAATCCTCAGGAACTTGAATACCTAATTTTTCAGCTTCTGTCATAACCCCAATCGCAACTTCATCTCCTGCTACTATTAATGCTTCAGGAAGATGCTGCATCTCCTTTAATTTATGAGCCACTCTCACACCATCTTCTAACGTAAAACATTCTGTGAAAATCCATTCTTCATTCACTTCTTCATCTATAGATTGCAATTGACGCTTATACACATCAAAACGCTTTTGACTACTCGGTCCTAGCTTTCTCCCCGTGCAATAACCAATTTTTTTATAACCTTTTTCAATAAGGTGATTCATTCCTAGCTGGAAAGCTGCCGAATGATTTGTATATACACTTGAGATATTTGAAATATCATTGTCTTCACAAGCAATGATTGTGCCGTATGAAGCATACGGTTCTATCATTTCCCAATCATTTGCACGTGAACAAATAATAAGGCCATCTAATTGTTTCGTTTTTAACATATGTAAACTTTTCATTTCTTCTTTTTTATTATAGTTTGTTTGGCAAAGTAGCACCCTGTAGTTATGAGTTAACGCTCCCTCCATCATTCCCCCTACCATTGCATCGAAGCTCGGGTGATTAATGTAAGGGAGAATTACACCAACAATATTCGTCTTTCCTTTTGATAAATGAACAGCATTTGCGTTTTGTGAGTAATTCAACTTCTCAACTATCTCTATAACCGCTTTCCTTTTTTCTTCACTTACATACGGATGATCATTCAATACTCTCGAAACAGTCGTAACTGAAACTCCCGCCATCTTTGCAATATCTTTAATATTAGCCATACATTCACCTCTACTTTTAAATTAATAAATTCCATGAACATATGTCAAACCTTCTCATCATTACACCTTCATTCATTTTTCTTACAAAAGTGTAATTTCCCTGTAAGCTAATTCGATAGTTACTCTCTGCTATTTTTCATACAATTAAGTCAGAAACAGGGCAACCATTATTTGAAAAGGAGCGGATTTATATGATGAACAAAATGAAATCAAACAATTTTTTAAATACAATGAGCATGGTATTTTCCGCTCTTATCGATGCAAAAGCTGTTGCTTCTACATTAAACAAGTAAGGAGAATATATTATGAATAACATCACTTTTAACAAATTAGATTTTTTAGGACTGGCTAGTGGCTCGATTCTTCTTACTGCTTTTATTTACGCCACTACACTTGTATAAATTTTGTGTCCCCTTTCCCCTTTATTATAAATAGTAATAGAAAAGACGACCGTCTATGCCCGGTCGTCTTTTCTTACTTTTGATTTGATTCCAAAGCTTCCTTTAGCTCCTCAAACTTCTCATTTAATTGGTCTGTCATCATTTTCATAGCTGTTTTCCGATCTATTTGTTCTTCAGCATCAATTTGAATCGGATCTCCAAAAATCAATTGTGCCTTTTTCCCCTTTATTAATTCTTTTACACTTGATGGACCAACATAAGCTGCTGGTATTAATGGAACGTTAGAACGCATCGCAATTGTCACAGCACCAGCTTTTAACGAAACATCTTCTGTCGATCTCGTTCCACTTGGGAAAATCCCTACCACTTTTCCTTCTTTTAATAAGCGGGATGGAATTTTAAGTGTACTCGGTCCTGGATTTGCACGATCTACAGGGAATGCATTTACATTTTTAAAGAACCAATTTTTGAATTTCCCTTCAAATAATTCTTTTTTGGCCATGTAATGAATCTCTGTTGGGTACATCCCTGTAGCTAACATTAATACATCCATAAAACTTGTATGTGTACACGCAACAACATACGGGCCACCTTCTGGTAGCTTTTCTCTTCCTTGCACTTCTACTTTCCCAGCTGTTTTAAATATATATTTCAACAAAAATGTAATTGGTTTATACATTGGTTTCGTTCCTTTCTGAACATCCGAAGTATAGTCATTTTCTCACCTCAATTATAACACTAAGTTATAGGAGTTGGTAATAAAAATGAGTATTAATTGTTAAATTTCAATTCTTACAAAAGTGTAATTTTCTTGTAAGCTAATTCGATAGTTACTTCTTGCGATATTTCATACAATTAAGTCAGAAACAGGGCAACCATTATTCGAAAAGGAGCGGATCAATATGATGAACAAGCTGAAAACGAACAATCTTTTAAATACAATGGGCATGGTATTTTCCGCTCTTATCGATGCAAAAGCTGTTGCTTCTACATTAAATAAGTAAGGAGAATGCATCATGAATAACATTACTTTTAACAAATTAGATTTTTTAGGATTAGCTAGCGGCTCTCTTCTTCTTACTGCTTTTATTTACGCTGCTACGCTTGTATAACTTTGTGTCCCCTTTCCCCTTTATATAGAAAAAGACGACCGTCTATGCCCGGTCGTCTTTTTAAATGTTTCTTTCTTTTAACTCTTTTAAAAGCTCTATCATTTCAGCTTGTTGTTTTATCTTCTTACGACCATTTCGATTAATTGCTGCAAGCTCACAAGCAACTCCGACGGCAAAGAAAAACAATAAACTTTCTAACATGTAAAATCCTCCAATTGCCTATTAAACAGCTTGACGTAATTGCTCTTCTTCTAAAATTCTCTTGTTGATATTTTCTTCTTTCCTCTGACAAACATTATTACGAATAAGTGCAGCAATAACAAGTAAAGTCCCTACAATATCAAACATTGTTATTTGATATCCTTGCATCATCATAATAACTAAGGTTGTAATTGGTACAAAATTAATAAATAAAATCCCATTAATGGACGATAAAATTTTCACGCCGTAATTCCAAGCTAGTAACGCTACTATCCCTGGTAATGTCATCATAAATAATAAATCGTATTTCACAATAAAAATCGTTCCCATACTCGGAACTGAAACATATCCAAACGCCGTTATAATTATCGTTATAATTCCTGTAACAGTCGTACCGAATACACACGTCAACGTAGAATAACGTAATGTTGACCAATCGCTACACGTTTGACCACCCATCGTATAAATAACCCAGCCCACAACTCCAACAAATATACATGCTAGCGAAAACATGTTATCTTTCAATGTTAAAAAGAAACTCATATCACCTTTTGTAATAACAAATACAGCCCCTATAAAAGCGATAATCATGCTCGTTATCATATATTTTTTCGGTTTTACATGCTTATATCCCCATAAAATACAAATAGAAATCATCGGCATAAGTGCTTCCATAATGGAAGCTACCATCACACCTGATTTTCCCATTAACATTTGACCTAAAAATACAAGTACATTATATACAGTAAACGCCATCGTTCCAAAAAAGACGAGTAACTTTCCTCTTCCCTCTAAACGAAATGCCCGTTTTCCTTCTTTCATTAACAACAATACAATTAGCATTATCGCCACCGCTCCATAGCGAATAAGCGAAAAATAAAATGGATCTATGTATTCTAACGCATGATCAGCAACTGGAAACATTGCTCCCCATGACATACTTGCAATTAAACACGCTAAAGCGCCTATTATCATTTGACCTTTTCTCACCGCAATCCCCCACTTCTTTCTATTTGCACAAAGAGAATTGTAAAAGAAAAAATATATCACGTAAAATGATTCAAAATGATGTTAACTATCATTTATAATGATAGTTAACATCAAGGAGGATCGTATTATGGAATTAAGAGATTTACAAATCTTCCAGAGCGTTGCTGACCAAGGTAGTGTAAGTAGCGCAGCAAAGGAATTAAATTACGTACAATCAAATGTAACAACGCGTATTAAACAACTGGAGAACGAGCTGAAAACACCGCTCTTTTATCGTCATAAACGAGGCATGACTTTAACAGCTGAAGGAAGAAAAATGCTCGTTTATGTTAATAAAATTTTGCAAGATGTTGAGGAGCTAAAACAAGTATTTTTAGATAGCGAAACACCCTCTGGCATATTAAAAATCGGTACTGTCGAAACAGTAAGTACATTACCTACCATTTTATCTTCTTACTACAAAAGCTATCCGAACGTCGATTTATCATTACAAGCAGGTTTAACAGAAGAATTAATTAGAGAAGTACTCGATCATCAATTAGACGGTGCTTTTATATCAGGGCCAATAAAACATCCCCTTATTGAGCAATACGATGTTAGTACAGAGAAATTAATGCTTGTAACACAAAATAAAGCTTTTCATATAGAAGAATTTACAACAACGCCTTTACTCGTTTTTAACCAAGGATGTGGATACCGTTCCAAACTAGAACGATGGCTGAAAGATGAAGGTTTGCTACCAAAAAGAATTATGGAATTTAATATATTAGAGACTATATTAAACAGTGTTGCACTCGGCCTTGGAATTACGCTCGTACCACAGTCTGCTGTCCACCACCTTTCTAAAGCAGGGAAAGTACATTGTCATGCAATCCCTGAAAAATACGGCAGTATTTCAACGGTTTTCATACGCCGCAAGGATAGCTATATGACAAATTCAATGCGTAGCTTTTTAAAAACAATCGAAGAGCACCGCCACATTAATATGCTTTAAAAGACATTCTTACACGAATGTCTTTTTTTCTTACAAAAGTGTAAGTCTTCCGTAAGCTAATTCGATAGTTGCAGGCGATCATATTTCCTATAATTAAGATATAAAGCAGGGCAACAACAATTCGAAAAGGAGCGGATACGCATGATGAACAAAATGAAATCAAACAAATTTTTAAATACAATGGGCATAGTGCTATCCGCACTTGTCGATGCAAAAGCCGTTGCAACTACATTAAACAAATAAGGAGAGATTATAATGAACAACATTACATTTAACAAATCAGACTTTATCGGACTTGCAAGTGGAGCGACTCTTCTTACAGCTTTCATTTACACACTTGCTAAAGGTCTTGTTTAACACTTTGTTTCCCCAAACCCCTTTATATATAGAAAAAGCTGCTCGTCTTATAGACAAGCAGCTTTTTATTTTGTTTCATATATAGTTTGACCTGTTTTCGCCATATCGTATCCGCCAATCGCTTTTAATTCATTATGAAATTCTTCCGATTGCAGAATGTCTTTCACAACTTCGATTAGCTCTTCATTTTCTTTATTCTTCAAAATTACTAAATCATACTGTTCTTTCATAATTGGAATAAAGTCTACGTTTACAATTTGTGAAAACTTTTCTGATCCTACTCCCACATCAGCTTTGCCATTCGCGACTTGCGTGGCAACACCAAGATGATTCGACTCTTCCCATTCATATCCACTAATATTCTCTTTATTTAACTTTTGAATGCGCAATTGTTCATCCACTAGTACCCTAATACCAGAACCTTTTTCTCGATTTACAAATCGTATAGATGAATGAGATAAATCAGCCCATGTTTTTATATTTTTTGGATTTCCCTTTTGCACATAAAACCCAACGTTCCTTGCTAATAAATTAATCAGCGTACATGGTTGTCCTACTAAAATACGTTTTACGTAAGGAACATTATATGTACCCGTTTCGCCATCAAACAAATGCAAGCTAACGATACTTCCTTCTCCTTGATACATTTTTACTAGGCTCGTTAAACTACCTTGATATGCCCTTAATATATTTGAACTTGGCAGGCGATTTTCTATACGTTTTGCCAACATGTCTAACGTTAGTTCTTGTCCACTAATAATACATGTATTCGAGATACTATTACTGTCATTCTTTACAGAAGTAACTTGTACGTTACCTGTTTTCATTTGCTTAATATATTGTTCTAAATCTGCTGCATCAATGCGCATCTGTCTACCAATTCTATAAGAAGGCAGTTCTCCTTTTTTAATTAAATCGTATACAGTTAATTTTGATACTTTTAATCGCTTCGCTACTTCTTCCGTTGTGTAGGAATGATGATCCATAGACGATTCCTCACTTTCTTTCTTCATTGTAACAAAGAAAAGAATATTTCTCCTATATTTTAAAAATAACTACATCGTTCAAATTATATTCAATTATAACTAGTTATATTTAGTTATATTTAGTTATAATTAATTATGTCAAAACGAAAGGGGATTTTTTATGAATAAGTTTACATTACAATCCATCGGGGCACTTATCCTTTCTTTTCTTCTTATATTTAGTGTTGCATGTACAAGCGGAGAGAAGAAAGAGAAATCAACCGCTAAAGAAGGAAAAACGGTTGAACTTACTATATCAGCAGCTGCAAGCTTACAAGATGCGCTAAAAGAAATTGAAACAAAATATAAAGAAAAAGAACCTAATATTAAACTTTCTTTTAACTTCGGCGCTTCTGGTGCACTTCAACAACAAATCGAACAAGGTGCACCTGCTGATTTATTCTTCTCAGCAGCCGAAGATAAATTCCAAACTCTCGTTAAAAAAGGATTCATTAATGAACAAGAGGGGAAAAATCTCCTTGGAAATGAACTCGTTCTAGTCGTCCCAAAAGATAGTTCTCTTACAAAAATTCAAGATTTAAAAGATGAAAAAATAAAAAAAATCGCACTTGGTACACCTGAATCTGTACCTGCGGGAAAATACGCAAAAGCTTCTCTCACACATGAAAATCTTTGGAATGACATTCAAAATAAAGTCGTATTTACAAAAGATGTTCGCCAAGTGTTAACATATGTAGAAACAGGTAATGTTGATGCTGGTATTGTATACAAAACAGATGCTCTTATTTCAAACAAAGTAAAAATTGGTGAGACAGCAGCGGCTACTTCTCATGAGCCAATTCACTATCCTTTAGGTGTTATAAAAGAATCTAAACACAAGAAAGAGGCGACTTCATTTTATGAGTATTTGCAGTCAAAAGATGCACAATCTATCTTTAAAAAATACGGATTTACAGTCCTATCATAATTGCCATGAGCTTTGATACTATTTTATCACCAATCTTTCTATCTTTACGAGTAGCTGCATGTGCCACCATTATCGTTACCATTTTAGGAACGATAATCGGACGAGCGCTAGCACGCTCCTCATGGAGATATAAAGTAATATTAGAAACTATTTTCTTACTACCAATGGTACTTCCGCCAACTGTAATCGGCTTTTTTCTCATTATCATTTTTGGAAATAACAGTCCTATTGGAACGTGGATAGAATCAATATTTCAGCAATCTATTATGTTCACATCTACTGCTGCTATCATTGCTTCTACAGTTGTTGCATTTCCGCTTATGTACCAATCAGCAAAAACAGGATTTTCTATCGCGAATGTACAAATTGAAGAAAGTGCTCGTGACCTTGGTGCAAGTGAATATCAAGTTTTTCTACACGTCACACTTCCGCTTGCATTTCCTGCCTTACTAAGTGGAATGATTTTGAGCTTTGTTCGTGCGCTTGGTGAGTTTGGTGCTACGCTCATGTTTGCCGGAAACATTCCTGGTAAAACACAAACTATCCCAACTGCCATTTACATGGCGATTGATGCAAGTAATATGCAGCTCGCCTGGACACTAGTAGTTATCACTATTAGTATGTCCCTCCTATTTTTGCTATGTATTCAGCTTATTAATAAAAGAATTACTAACTCTTAAGGCAGCTCTTTTTGAAGCTGCTTTTTTATTTCTTAGGAAATAAAAATATACCACTGGGAAATAACTGAATTTTAAATTTTATTTAAATATACATTCTATTTGAATTTACTTTCTAAAATAGGCAATTTCCTGTTATTATATGGAGGTGTTTCAAAAATTGAAGAAATGAAAACGCATTTATATCGTGAATTCTTCATCCTGTTTTAGCGATCGGTAATCTTCTACTCTAGTAGTGGGGCATTACCGATCGTTAGAACGATATGTAATTATATTGGTATAGCAAAACGAAGGGAGTCTTGTAATGGACATTTTATTAGCGCTTCTTCCTGCAATTGCATGGGGAAACATCTTATTAGTAAGCGTAAAAATGGGCGGTGGTGCATATAGCCAAACGGTAGGTATGACAATCGGTGCTCTATTCTTCGCAACAATTATGTATGTATTTACTCAACCAGCTTTAACAATGACAATCTTGATTGTTGGTTTTATTTCAGGTTTATTCTGGGCTTTAGGACAAGTAAACCAATTAAAAACAGTTGAAAAACTAGGCGTTTCAACTACTGTAACAATTTCTACTGGTATGCAACTTGTTGCAACTTCTATCTTTGGGGTTATCGCTTTCCGTGAGTGGACTACTACTACAACGATCATTCTGGGAACGATTGCAATCCTATTAATCGTAGTTGGTGTTGTATTCACATCATTAGATGATAAAGAAAATGCTCAGCCACCAGGACAATTGAAAAAGGGACTTCTTACTTTAATTGTTTCTACTTTTGGCTATCTTGTATATGTAATTATTATTCGTTGGTATAACATCGATGGTTGGTCTGCTATTTTACCACAAGCAGTTGGTATGTTTGTTGGTGCGGTTGTACTGACATCTAAACATAAACCATTTAACAAATATGCAATCCGTAACGCTTTATCTGGTTTACTATGGGGAACTGGAAACTTATTCTTACTTCTTTCATTACCACGTGTCGGAGTAGCAACAAGCTTCCCATTATCTCAAACTGGAATCGTTATCTCAACATTTGGTGCGATTGTCTTCTTAGGCGAAAAGAAAACGAAACGTCAATTGATCTTTATTGCATTAGGTAGTGTTTTAATTATCGGCGGCGCTGTATTACTTGGTATGACAAAAGCATAAACTTATAATCTATTAAAAAACCCCTGAGGCACATATGCTTCAGGGGTTTTTTAATTCTAATTATTTTCTAGATATAATTATTTGTATGTTTTTGGCCCTTATAATTATTCTTCCACTCTAGCAAACCCGCTACACATATAAAGAGATTAATAACAGCTAATATTAGTATAACATATAACCCAGTGGAGATATAAATTGAAATACTAACTACATTATATAAAATCCATAAATGCCAGTTTTCTAGGATTTTTCGACTTAGCATAAATTGAGCTACTAAACCTAGTACAGCATTTAAAGCGTCTAAATATGGACTTGTTGATTCTAAGTAATGGACTTGATAATACCCCCAACCAATCCATGCAACTAAAATAAAGATTATATAAAAAATCCAACCTTGCAAATCTAAACGAACTGTTGCTTTTACCTCTTCCTCCCCACTACGTGCAATCCAATGATACCAACCATATACATTAAATATAAATTGAAAACCTGCCAATACTGCCATTGCATATAAACCTTGTGTAATAAAAATATACAGAAATACCGCAACGGTAATCATACCGAATAAAAAGTTGGATACTTTTTCTCTTGCTAATAGCCAAACATTAATAATTCCCATGACCGATGCAAAGATTTCAATATAGCTCGATTGAATATACAATCCAACCAATACACAAATAATACTAGTAATGAGTAAAAAGAGCGGACTTCTAATCATAATCATCTCTCCCCAGATGTGTAATAAATTCCCTATCACCAGTATAAGGAATCACTCTCCCCTTCACCATTAATTTCCTACTTTTCATTATCTATTCCATCTACAATAAGCCTTTTCTTTTTACAAAATTCTCTTAAAAATGGTATCGTTTTTTATAACATATCTCCACTAGAAAGGAATAGAGGATATGCTAACTAAACATCGAATTCTATTTATTGGTGCTGGTCGTATGGCAGAAGCTATATTTTCCGGATTACTTAAAACAAGCAAAGAGTACATCGAAGAAATTATCGTTTCTAACCGAAGCAACGTAGAAAAGCTAGATCAATTACGAGCGCGATATAACGTGTCTACTACAACAGATTGGAAGCAGCATGTTACATTTGTTGATACGATTGTTTTAGCAATGCCGCCTTCTGCACATGAAGAATTATTAGCAGAATTATCTCCTTTACTATCGAATCAACTTGTCGTAACGGTAGCTGCCGGCATCGGCCCATCTTATTTAGAAGAAAGACTTCCTAAAGGAACGCCTGTTGCTTGGATTATGCCAAATACAGCTGCTGAAATTGGTAAGTCTATCTCCTTATACACGATGGGACAATTCGTAAACGAGACTGATCAAGAAACCCTGCAATTGCTTTTAGGGGGCATTGGTACTTCGCAACTTTGTACCGAGGAAGAAGTTCATCAACTTACTGCAGTTACTGGAAGTGCACCAGCCTTCCTTTATTACTTTGCCGAAAGTTTAATTGAAGCAACAAAAAGTTATGGAGTCGATGAAGCAACCGCAAAACACCTTGTCATTCAAATGATTTCTGGCTCTGCTTCTATGCTTGAACAAACACAAGATCCAGCTAACCTCCGTGAACAAGTAACAACGCCAGGTGGTTCCACAGCTGAAGGTCTCAAAGCTTTATATGAATATAATTTTTCAGAGGCAATTCAAAAAGCAGTAGAAGCGACAAACAAAAAAGCTAGGGGGAAATAATATGAGTTTAACAAGTTTAAAAGACTATACAACATTACATAACGGTGTAAAAATGCCTTGGTTCGGCTTAGGTGTTTTTAAAGTAGAAGATGGTTCAGAAGTAATTGAGTCTGTGAAAGCAGCAATTAAAAATGGCTACCGCAGTATAGATACTGCAGCAATTTATCAAAATGAAGAAGGCGTTGGCCAAGCAATCCGTGAATCAGGTGTTTCACGTGAAGAATTATTTATTACATCAAAAGTATGGAATAGCGATCAAGGGTATGAAACAACACTTCAAGCATTTGAAACTACATTAGAAAAATTAGGACTAGAGTATTTAGATTTATATTTAGTACATTGGCCTGTAAAAGGGAAATATACTGAATCATGGAAAGCGTTAGAAAAACTTTATAAAGACGGCCGTGTTCGTGCAATTGGCGTGAGTAATTTCCATATTCACCACTTACAAGACGTATTTGAAATTGCTGAAATTAAGCCAATGGTCAATCAAGTGGAATACCACCCACGTCTAGCACAAGAAGAGTTGCACGCTTTCTGTAAAGAACATAATATCCAGCTTGAAGCTTGGTCACCGTTAATGCAAGGACAACTACTAGATAATCCAACGTTGCAAGAAATTGCGACAAAATATAATAAATCAACTGCGCAAATTATTTTACGCTGGGATTTACAAAACGAAGTTGTAACAATTCCTAAATCAATTAAAGAACATCGTATTATTGAAAATGCAAACATCTTCGACTTTGAATTAAGTGCTGATGATATGAAAGCAATTCAAGCTTTAAATGAAGATCGTCGCGTTGGTCCAGATCCAGATAACTTTAACTTCTAGTAGAAAAACCACTGCCATATGCAGTGGTTTTTCGTTAAATAAAACTGAAAATTTAAACTATATTTCATTCAGTTGACACTTCATCATCCAAGGTGTAAGATTTTGAATTATCAAAGAAACACAAAAATTAATAAAGTTTATTCGTTTACTCATTGTATCAAGAGAGGTGGAGGGACTGGCCCTTTGAAACCTCGGCAGCAGGTTCATTTTTGAATACTGTGCCACTTCCTGCAAGCTTTATAGCTTGAAAGATAGAATGAGGGACTTCGTTTATATACGGGTGCATAACTTGTACGTAAAAATCCCTCTTTCTCAATACGAAAAGAGGGATTTTTTATTTTTCATTTCCCTCATCATCATCCAAACTTAATTATTTAGGAGGAAAATCAAATGAAAAAGAAGTTTGTACCCGGTATTGCATCAGTTGTAGGAGTAAGTATTTTATTAACTGGTTGCGGTAGTTATAAAAACGAAGCAAGCGGAGCAAATGCAAAAGACGAGGCACCTAGTAAACAGGTTTTAAACTTATCTTCACCTACTGAAATACGAACAATGGATACAGCTCGTGCTACAGATACTGATTCTGGTCAAGTAATGAGAAACGTATTTGAAGGTTTGTATAACCTTGGTGAAGGTAATAAACCTGTCCCTGGTGTTGCAAAATCTCATGAAGTAAGTGGCGATAAAACGAAATACACATTCCACCTGCGAGATTCAAAATGGTCAAACGGTACTCCTGTTACAGCGAAAGATTTTGTCTTCGCTTGGCAAAGAGCTGTCGATCCAGCAACAGCCTCTGAATATGCATTTCTATTCTTTGATATTAAAAATGCAACAAAAATTAACAACAAAGAACTTCCAGCCGACCAACTTGGTGTAAAAGCAGTTGATGACCATACGTTTGAGGTAGAATTAGAGCGTCCTGTTCCTTATTTTATTAGCTTAACAGCGTTCCCAACATTTCTACCAATTAACGAGGAATTCTTTAAAAAACAAGGTGATAAGTACGCTTTAGAAGACAACACAATCTTGTACAACGGCGCTTTTACACTAAGCGATTGGAAGCATGAACAAAGCTTTAAATTCAAGAAAAACCCTACCTATTGGGATAAAGATACTGTCAAACTAGAAGAAATCAATTTTAACGTTGTAAAAGAAAAATCAACAGAAGTAAACTTATTCGAATCAAAACAATTAGACCGTATAAAATTAACATCTGATTTCGTTGATAAATATAAAAAGGATGCAAACTTTAAAGAACGCCCGAACGTAGGCGTACAATTTTTACGTATGAATCAACAAAACAAAGTACTGCAAAACGTTTCTGCACGCCAAGCAATTGATCAAACAATTGATCGAAAATCCTTTGTAAATACGTTATTAAATGATGGCTCTACACCAACCTTTGGTCTCGTTCCAAAAAACTTTGCAAAAGGGCCTGATGGAAAGGACTTCCGTACTATAAATGGAGATTTAACTAAAGTTGATACAAAATCTGCACAAGAGTTATGGAAAAAGGCAAAACAAGAGCTTGGTTCTGAAAAGATTACATTAGAATTATTAACAAGTGATGCTGACCTTGATAAGAAAACAGGTGAGTTCTTAAAAGGACAACTAGAAAAGAATTTAGATGGATTAACAGTAAATGTGAAACCACAACCACGTAAACAACAAGTTTCACTTTTATTAAAAGGTGACTATGAAATCGGTATTGATGGCTGGAGCCCTGACTTTGCTGACCCAATTACATTCCTTGAATTGTTTACAACGAATAACCCTTACAACTTAGATCATTACTCTAATAAGGAATTCGATGAAACAATTGAAAAAGTTAAAACGACTTTAGCTGGTGATGAAAAAGCTCGCTGGGAAGCATTACTAGCATCTGAAAAAATATTATTTAAAGACTCTGTTATCGCTCCCCTTTACCAAAAAGGCGAATCTTATTTAGAACGTTCTTATGTGAAAGGAATTGTGCAAGTAGACTTTGCAGGTCAATTAAACTTCAAATGGGCACAAATTGAAAAATAAAAGGCAAGCTGAATCGATGTTTTTCTATCTACAGTAATTATTTTATTGAAAAAATGTATTAAAAGCGGATTCTCAATAAGAGGAAATCCGCTTTTTTAATATATTATTTTAAAAAATTAATGCTCAACTTTTTATTATTGACATATAGTTCTCTCCAGTGTTAATATTCTAAATAATCAAAGAAACGAAATATTTCACCATCATAATATAACGTCTACTACGTCGAAGCATATAATGATAAATTATAGTTCAACATGTATATACATATAGAACACCTGATTACCTACATGTACATATTTATAATAGGTTTTCTCTTCTTCTATAGATACACTTCAAAACATGGACATTATGACGTTACGAACAACACATTTAGGGAGGAACGAACAATGAAGAAAAAAGTTGTACCTGTTGTTGCATCTGTTTTAGGGGCAAGTCTATTACTAACTGCTTGCGGGGGAAATAAAGATAACGCAAGCGGAGCGAAGGCAAATGATAAAGCACCTGATAAACAGGCAATTAACTTATCATTTGCTTCAGAAATTCCAACAATGGATGTTGCAAAAGCAACGGATGGGGAATCCATGAACGTAATGCGTAATGTTTTTGAAGGGTTATATGCAATGGGAGAAGATAATAAACCGATTCCTGGTGTCGCTGAGTCGGTTGACGTTAGTCCCGATAAAACGAAATATACATTCCATCTGCGTGATTCAAAATGGTCAAACGGGACTCCTGTTACAGCAAAAGACTTTGTCTTCGCTTGGCAACGTGCCGTAAACCCTGATACAGCAGCTGAATATGCATTCTTATTCTTCGATATAAAGAATGCGAAACAAATAAACCAAAAACAATTGCCGATTGATCAACTAGGGGTCAAAGCTATTGATGACAAAACATTAGAAGTACAACTAGATCGTCCTGTTCCCTACTTCTTAAGTTTAACGACATTCTCAACATTCTTACCAATTAATGAAGAGTACTTAAAGTCTCAAGGCGATAAATACGGTTTAGAAACAAATCATTTAATTTACAACGGTGCCTTCACATTAGATAACTGGAAACACGAGCAAAGCTTCCAACTGAAGAAGAATCCTAACTATTGGGATGCTAAAACGGTGAAATTAGAAGAAATCAACTTCAATGTCGTTAAAGATAAGTCTACAGAAGTTAATTTATATGATTCAGGACAAATTGATCGCGTTGCTTTAACTGCGGAGTTTGTTGATAAATATAAGGGCGATCCAAACTTCAAAGAACGCGCTGAAGTTGGCATTCAATTTTTACGACTCAATCAAAAAAATGAAACATTAAAAAATCAACATGCACGCCTTGCTATTAACGGAGCAATGAATAAGAAAGCATACGTAGAAACAATTTTAAATAACGGCGCTGTTGCAGCTGAAGGAATGGTTCCTGCGAAATTCGCAAAAAGTCCTGATGGCAACGACTTCCGTAAAGAAAATGGAAATCTAGTGAAAGATAATGTCAAAACAGCGAAAGAAAACTGGAAAAAAGCGAAGCAAGAACTTGGTACTGACAAAGTAACAATTGAACTCCTAACAAGTGATAATGCTTTAGCTAAAAAGACTGGTGAATATTTAAAAGGTGAACTAGAAAAGAACTTAGATGGATTAACAGTGAATTTAAAACCACAACCACGTAAACAACAGTTAAAACTACTGTTAAGTGGTGACTATGAAATCGGTATTGATGGCTGGGGCCCTGACTTCGCTGATCCAATTACATTCTTAGATTTATTTACAACAGATAGTGCTTACAACTTCGATAAATACTCTAACAAAGAGTACGATGAGCTAATTCATAAAGTAAAAACAGATTTAGCTGGTGATGAAAAAGCTCGCTGGGAAGCAATGAAGCAAGCTGAAAAAATTCTATTACAAGACGGTGCTGTCGCTCCTTTATACCAACAAGGTCGTTCTTACTTACAACGCGGATTTATTAAAGGACTTGTAACAACTGACTTCGGTGGTGAGTTTAACTACAAGTGGACAGAAGTTGCAAAATAATAAGTGCTAATAAAAAGGTATCCCACCGAGGATACCTTTTTATTTTATGCTTCTTTAACTACAGAGCTTCTTCTTCCCTTTACCATTCCTTTTATAGCTAAAGTCATCACTGCTACTGATTGTGTAACCAATACAATAACTAATAATGAAATAATATTTCTCTCTAAACTAACTCCTCCAAATATTATTGTATAATAGCCATTCGCTGCATATGTTGCAGGAAATAATCCGCCGATTGTTTGATATGTTTTAGAAAGCATCTCATGTGGGACAATTACACCGGAACTTACAAGTTGTAACGATAGTGAGATAATATTAAAAATCATACCTGCGTTTCCAAACACAGTTAGAAACATTTGTGTTAATGAAAGAAATGCGAAGAAGACTATTGCTTGAAACACCCATATACTCCATACCGTTTCGTGCATCTCAATTTGGAAGCCTTTCATCAAACCAATTGTAATACATGCAAGTAAAATCGATACTGTACCGTTTATAATTTGTCTTGATAAGAAATTACTCCAACTGCCCTTTACTTCTTTTGCAACTTTTGATAATTCCATACTCATTATCATTGCTCCTACAAATGAAGCTAATACGATCATTAGCGGTACCATATTCACTGAAAATCCTTTTGCATCATTTACTTTATGAACTGTAAAACCAATTGAATCTTCAGTTAACCCTTTTATCACTTCTACATTCTCATGTCCTACAGCTTGTAGCTTTCCGACAATCACTTGTTTCTTATAACTTGCTACCTCTTTATTTACATTATCTCGAATTTGTTTTGCAGCTCCTTCCATCATTTGCTTTGCCATCATGGCATTCGCTTGATTAATGTGGAAGTTTAAATTTGATTTTCCTGTTTCATTTATATCTTTTGAAAAAGAAGCAGGAATTTCAATAATCATATCGTACACATGGTCATTCATTTCTTTGTTTGCTTTTTCCACAGAATGTTCTGCCTTCACTTGAAATGGTAAATTTCTCTGTAAGCCTTCTGCTATTTTATTCCCTATATTTGCATCCTCATTCACAATAGCAATACGCATTTGATCTGCTCGTTCATTCACTCCATCATATGCCGTTAACCACACGCAAAAGAAAATAAGTTGGAATGATAGCGCTACGATCATTCCTACATACGTACCTGGTCTTTTCAAAAACTGTTTTAATGTATCCATCTTCCCGCTCTCCCACTCAGCAAGCAAGTACATGCTTGCATTTTATTTTAAATAAATACTAGGGTCTTAATGCCCTAGCATATAAAACAATATTATTTTCAATAAATTTCTCATCATCAACTTCTGTCAGGCGATCGGCAAAACGTAATTTAGATAAGAAATATCCAAAATTAATCCAGATAAAGTTCATTACTTGCGCTTCAATATTTGTATCAATAATGTTTCCTTTTTCCTGCATTTTTGCAAAATAGATACTTAATTCTTCTTTTAGTCCTTGTGGTATTTTAGCAATTTCCCCGTCTAATTCAGGAAATTCTCCAGCCTCACGTATACCAATAGCAATAATATCTTTTACCCCATCTAAAAAATTATGATAATGCCTTGCTAAGTTCTTTAAATCCGTTTCTAATTCCCACACAATTTCTGTTTGTAAAAACTGCTTTAAATGCGGTACATATGAAAATTCAGCAACCGCAGCTTCAATAACACCCTTCTTACTTTTAAAATTGCGGAATATCGTTACTTCATTAACACCAGCACGCATTGCAATTTCTTTCGTTGTCGCTGCTGTATATCCTTTTTCTTTCACTAATTCAATCGCTGCTTGAATAATTCTTTCTGCTGTCTTTGAACGCGCCATAAAACCCTCTCTTCCTCATGCAAGTGATCACTTACATTTAGATTATATAACTTTTCTAATAATTGTCAATAATCCTTTCTCCCTTCTTTTTGCACGGAACCAAAACTCATCATAAATATAAACACAAACATCAAATATGTTCTCCACGTCAAAGAAGGTATATGCCCTGACCAAAGATAGCTAACTAAATAATTAATTCCCATAATACAAGACGATATTACTAAACTAATACTTATTAGTTTTACATATTTGAGCATATCTTTTCTCCTTTTTTTATTTTTCTAATTCTTCAAATTGTAGATTCACTGGTTCTTCTAAGAGTGTTTCATAAAAGTTCTCTGCCAAATCTGTTGTAGGAATTTTTTCATCTACTTCATCAAATCGAATACTATCTAGCCACACATAACCTTCTCCTGATAATAAAACACCAAATGCAATACCAAGCGCTCCTTCTTTTATATCTAATACAACCGAGTACGATTGCCAATTATTCGTATTTTTAATGGGACGATTTTGCATATTATCCATAGCAAGCGGTTCTGTCTCTTTTCCATCTACTCGCATCCACAATCCTGCCCAATCTCTTACATTTTCACTCTTAACAAATGCTGTAAAACGTAATCTCTTCCCTACATATTTATCTGCTCGGAACATTTGCATTAATGTTGAAAATCCTCCGTGCGTAACATTCTCTTTTGCTTTTATGTATGCAGATACTTTCCCTTGATGGACAACTTCATAATCTAAACCCATCTCATATTCAGCAGGATGACTTCCACTTAAGATCCATCCTTTCGGTATACCTTTTTGCATTGAAACACCCTCTCTTTCTATATAAAATGACTGGAAGTACTTTCGATATTTCTTTGGTGGCAATTGAAACATTCTTTTAAAAGCTCTCGTAAATGCCTCTTGTGAGGAAAAACCATATTGCATTGCAATATCAATAACTGCTCTTTCAGTCGATACTAAAGTCTGCGCAGCATGAGTTAACCTTCTCTTTCGAATATAATCCGTTACACTCATCCCAACATATCTTTGAAAGATACGATGAAAATGGTACATCGATACTGCACTGTGAGATGCCACTCTTTCTGTTGTAAGCTCCTCATGTAAGTGATTCTCTATATATTCAATTGATTTTTTTATTATCTCTTTATACTCTTCATGCATTTTAGTCCCTCCCTCACAACTTCAATTTACCATATACATACAAATCGTTTTTGATTTAAATTGCGGATTAGCCCTTATGACTACAGAATAATAATTTATTTTCAACACATACATAATTACATGTTTTTGGGAAAAACTTGTATAGAACGAATTTACATAAGGAGGAATTTATAATGAGAACTCTACTATCAGTTTTATTAGCTCTTATGCTAGTACCTGCATTAACAGGATGTAAAGCTCCTGCAAAAGAAGATACAACTTCTAATAAAAAGACGACTGAAGAAGCAAAAAACGAGGCTCCTGCAGATTTAAAACTAAACTTCAATGAATTCGATTTAAAGGCAGACTACCAAGATACAAAGAAAGACTACGAAGCAGACTATAAAAATGTAGCAGCTGATAAGAAAATGGAAGCAAAAATTGAAGATCATAAAGCAGATATAAAATTAACAGGAGACGAGGCTATCACAAAATTAAGCCCACTTCTACAAGAATTAAAATTTGATAAAGATACTGCTGACCAAGAAGTAATCGATCAAGTAGTGAACGTGTTCAAACTTGATAAAGACTATCAAAAATTTGATTTAGAAGTTGTCTTCTCTGATGGAACGAAAAAAGAATATAAAAGAGAAATAAAATAAAGAAGTAGGCAGTTGCCTACTTCTTTATTTTTTAATTTTTGCGTATCTTAATTCTGGACTAGAACCAATAATGAATTGGACACCGGATACTGATGGTTTTTGTAAATAGGAAGCACTTGGGAAAATAATTGGGATTAATGGTGAATCTGTAAACATAATATCTTCCGCTTTATGCAATAAGTCAAAACGCTTATCTTCATTTTGTTCAACTTCTGCTTCCTTCACTAAAGCGTCAAATTCTTTATTATGCCATTTTGCATAATTGTTTGGACCATCACCTGCATATAAATCTAGTTTAGTAATTGGATCTAATAAAGAGCCGCCCCATCCCATATAAGCTAATTGGAAATCACTTTGCTTGTATGTGTCGATGTAACTCTTCCACTCTTTATTTTCTAATTTAATATCTACGCCAAGATTTTTCTTAAACATTTCTTGCATTGCTTCTGCTACTTTTTTATGTTGTGTATCTGTAGTGAATTTTAATGTTACTTCAGGTAATGTAGACCAGCCTTGTTCTTTCATGCCTTCTTCTAATAACTTTTTCGCTTCTGCTGGATCAAATTTAACGTAATCACCTTTTTCTTTACGGAAATCACGGCCACTTTGTGTTTTTGCTCCTTCTGGAACGAATGCATATGCTTCTTGCGCATTATTTTTATACAATTTTTCAACGATAAATTTACGATCAACCGCTAATGAAAATGCTTTACGTACCTTTGCATTTGTAAACGGCTCTTTTTCTACGTTAAACGAATAAATATAAGAAGAGAACCCTGCAACACGCTTATATTCTTTATTTCCTTTTTCTTTTTCGATCATCTCTTGTGGTAAACCACTTAGTAAATCTAATTCTTTGGATTTAAATAATTGATACGCTGTTTTAGAGTCTGGAATAATACGAAACTCAATTTCTTTTAATGTTACCTTTTTATCATAGAATTCTTTATTTTTTTGTACTGTAATAGCCTGGTTATGCTTCCACTCTTTTAACGTGAATGGCCCATTCGTAATTAACTCTTTTGGATCTGTTTTTAATTTATTATTATCATCAATCGACTTTTTAGCTAATGGAATAAATAGTGAGCTTGCTAGTTTTTGTTTAATAGAAGCAACTGGGTGTTCAAGGGTTACCTTTAATGTTTGAGGATCAACAACTTGAATACCAACTTGTCCTTCTTCACCTTTTCCAGTATTATACGCCTCTGCCCCTTTAATAAAATACATTTCTGTCGCATTCATAGAACCCGTTTTCGGATTTAATAATCGCTTCCATGCAAATTCAAAATCATTTGCTGTAATAGGAGAACCATCTGACCATTTAATATCTTTCTTCAAATGGATTGTATATTCAGTTCCATCAGCATTTACTTCTTCTTTCTCCGCTAATTCATTTTGATATTTCCCATTACTATCTTGCGTATATAAACTTGAAAACAACTGCCCAATTATATAACCTGACGTGCTATCTGTTGCAATAGCAGAATCAAGTGTATATGGATCACTACTAATATTCGTTACTAATCGATCGCCTTCTCCCTTACCAGCACTCGCCTTTTGCGTTTCTTTCTTACCGCAAGCAACAGAAGTAATTGCTAATACGGTCATAATGACAAACAGTAAAAACTTCTTCATCCTACATTCTCCTTTAACCTGAAATTTTTGGTGTAGATGCTAATAATGTTTTTGTATAAGAATGTTGTGGATTACGGAATACTTCGTCCGTATTTCCAAATTCAACAAGTTCTCCTTTGTATAAGACAGCTACTTTTTCACATAAATAGTGAACCATCGGTAAATCGTGCGCGATAAATAAATATGTATAACCTTGTTCTTTTTGGATTTTTTGCAGCAGATGTACAATTTGAATTTGCAATGAAACATCTAATGCCGAAATTGGTTCATCAAGAATCAATACTTCCGGCTCACACAATAACGCTCTTGCAATAGCAATTCGTTGACGTTGTCCTCCGCTAAATTCGTGCGGATAGCGATCAATATATCGTCTATCTAACCCCACACGCTCTAGCGCATCACCTGCTACTTTATCCTTTAATCCTTTATCACCTAAACCAAATGAAATATAGCCTTCCGTTACGCTATCGCGTACTTTCCAGCGCGGATTTAATGCAGCTGTGGAATCTTGAAAAATAAACTGTACTTTCTGTAAGAAATCACGTTTATGAGCTGCCTTCAACTTGTGAACGACTTGACCGTTATAATCAATTTCACCAGACGTTGGGCTCTCAATCCCAGCTATGAGCTTACCAAGTGTTGTTTTTCCTGAACCACTTTCTCCAATAATGCCAAGCGTTGTTCCTTTCGGGATCGCAAGTGATATGTCTTTTAACGCTGCGATTTCTTTATTTTTACTTCCATACGTTTTCGTTACTTGCTTTACAGTAATTAAATCTGTCGTCATGAGGCATTCACCTTCTCTTTTGATTTCGCTTTATTATGCTCCAGAACATGTTGCCAGCAATGTGAACTATGCTCCCCAGAATATGTTGTTCTCTCTGGGAAACGATGAATACATTCTTTTATCGCTACTGGACAACGATTTACAAAAGGACAACCAAAGCTATTTAACGTCTCAATGGAAGGTGTCGTCCCTTCTATTGCACGTAATACTTTTTCGGAATCGTCCATATTGGGAATTGCTTGTAATAAGCTTTTTGTGTATGGATGTTTAGGAGAACCTATCACTTCCTCTATCGTTCCTTTTTCAACAACACGTCCTCCATACATCACAACTACTCGATCCGCTACTTCACGTACAAGTGCTAAATCGTGCGTAATTAGTAAAATACTCGTATTTTGCTTTTCCTTTCTTTCCTTTAATAACTCCATAATTTGCTTTTGAATTGTTACATCTAATGCTGTCGTAGGTTCATCCGCAATAACGAGTTTTGGGTGGCAGGCAAATGCGATCGCTAAACAAATACGTTGCCTCATGCCTCCGCTTAATTGATGTGGGTACTGTTCATAGCGTTTCTCTGCTTCATGTATTCCTAAATCATTTAATAAGTTAATTGCAATTTCTTTTGCCTCTTTTTTCGATTTCTTTTCGTGCTGCAAAATCACCTCTGTAATTTGCCTTCCCACCTTCATCGTCGGATTTAAAGATGAAAGTGGATCTTGAAAGATAAAAGAAATATCTTTCCCACGAATTTGATTCCATTCTGATTCTTGTAGATTCGTTAATGCCTTTGATTCAAAAGATATATTTCCATCATCAATTTGAATTGATTCTTGATTTAAGCCGATAATAGATTGTGCTGTAACACTTTTCCCTGAGCCACTTTCTCCTACAAGTGCAACTATTTCACCTTTGCTAACAGAAAAGGAAACATGCTTCACAATTGCTTGTTTACTATTCTCTTTTTCAACGGCTAACGTTACGTTTTCTAAAGATAAGAGCTGTCCCATGTTTTTTCTCCTTTCGATTCTGTTTTACGATTTTTGGATCAATTGCATCTTGTAAACCATCACCAATCGCATTAAATGCGAACATAATAAGCGCAATCATGATTGCTGGGAAGAATAGCTGCCACCATTCCCCGCTTAGTAATGTCCCAAGTGCATCATTCGTCATCGTCCCCCAGCTTGCTGCCGGTGATTGCACTCCTAGTCCGATAAAGCTTAAAAATGATTCTGAGAAAATAGCTGCTGGAATTGTAAATGATAAATTTACGATAATAATGCCTGTTAAGTTCGGAATTAAGTGCCCGTATATAATTTTCATATGTGATGTACCTAATCGCTCCGCTGCAATAACAAACTCTCTTTGTTTTAAAGATAAGACTTGCGCCCTAACGAGACGTGCCATACCAATCCATCCTGTTAATGCAAGGGCGATGATAATGGTAAAAAGACCTGGTTTCATAACAATTAATAGTAAAATAACAATTAATAAATACGGGATACCGTATAATACTTCGATTCCTCGTATAATCCACTCATCAATTAATGTCCCAAGGCGATTGCGCCCTCTCACATATCCACTAAATCCTCCAATTAGCACACCAAGTCCTATATCAAGAGCAGCTGCCACTAATCCAACTGTTAATGAAATTTTCCCGCCAGCCCAAGTACGTGCCCATATATCTCTTCCCAAATCATCTGTTCCGAACCAATGCTCACTACTAGGTGGTAAGTTTGTCGCCTCTTTTACTTGTTCACTCGCAGTAAATTGCGTTAAACTTTCACCAACAAGTGAAAAAACAATAATGAGTAATAACGTCACTGATCCTAAAACTGCGATTGGATTCGATACAAACTTACGAAACACTTCTTTCTTTCGGCTAATCTTTTGCTGATCTTTATTTATTGTTAATTCTTTTTTCTCTTCATTTGTTAATAACTGGTCATTAATTTCATAAGCCCCCATCTAAACATCTCCCTCCTTACGTAATAGAACGAATACGTGGATCAACAATACGATGAATAATATCTGTAATAAAAATACATACAATTAAAAGTGCACTATAAAAAATGGTTGTTCCCATAATCACTGGATAATCTCGATTAAAAATACTATCTACAAAATATTTTCCGAGACCAGGAATTGAAAAAATCTTTTCAATAACGAAAGTACCTGTTAAAAGTCCCGCCATTAACGGTCCAACAAATGTAAGTACCGGAACAATTGCATTTCGAAGAGCATGTCTTATAATAATTTTCTTAATCGGTATACCTTTTGCTCTCGCTAACTTAATATAATCACTCTGCAAAACTTCAATCATATTAGAGCGAACAAATCTTGTAATCACTGCGATTGGTCCTAACGCTAATGCAAAGGATGGCAATACCGTATGTTCAAATGTACCCCAAGAGGCTACTGGTAAGAGCTCGAATTGAATAGCGAATACTTGTATAAATAGTGGTGCTAAAATAAAGCTCGGAATAGAAATACCGAGGATGGCAAGTAAACTTACACCGTAATCAATTACCTTCCCATGATAGAGAGCCGCAAATGTACCTGCAGCAATTCCGACTAGCAATGAAATAATAAGTGCTTGTAAACCAATAATTGCTGATGGACCAAAACCAGTTGTTATAATTTCTGATACACCTTGCCCGGTTGATTGAACAGATTCACCAAAATCAAAATGAACTACGCCGTCTAAATAAGCAACATATTGATTCCATAACGGTTCATCAAGGTGATACTTCGCTCTCATGTTTTGGATCACTTCTTCAGGAAAGATTTTTGCATCTGATGAAAATGGATCCCCCGGAATAATATGCATAATTAGAAATGTCACCGTCGTAATAACCCATAGCGTGAACACCATAACTGATAATTTTTTAATTACATACACTTCATTAACCCCCTAAACACATATATTTACTTAGTTTTATGAACGTACTTTTTCCATTACTCCCTTTTCTCTTTTTAGAATACAAAAAGCCTTGATCTTAAAAAATAAGATCAAGGCTTAATAAACAAAGGCCTATCACTTATCTTTCAAGACTTGCTTGCTGGAATTAGCACGGTGTTCCTATTACAGAACCCGCTGCTGAGGTGTCATAGGGCCAGTCCCTCTACCTCTCTGGATAAGTAAATTGCTATTTTATTATTTGGTTCAAATTGTATATTTCGAATTATAATTCTGAAAAAATGAAAAGTCAATCAAATTGGATATATTTAGAAAAATCAGTTTTTAATAGTGTGTTTATCTAAATTACAGTTTTTCGCCTATAATAAAAAAAAACGATATGAAAGGAGTTATATGATGGATCCCTTACTTCTAGCAACTATAGGATTACCATTAACAATCGTTATACTTGTTATCATTGGATTTTATAAACTTTTCATTAAAAAGAAAAGCATTACCTCTTTTTACACCCCCTTTGATAATATTACCGGGCAAACTATTTCCGAATTTCACGAAGAACAGAAGGTATTAGTATCCGAGGATGAAGACGGCGATCGTAAGAAGAAAAAATAACCTTGCACAGGCAAGGTTATTTTTTCGTTTCTGCTTGAAAACGTTTATAGTATGTCGATGCTGTTGCAAAATTAATTTCTATATCACGAATCAACGATGAATCTTCTTCTTTAGCTAACTTCTGTAATTTTTTCATTGCTTGTTCCGATTCATTCAAGAAACCGACATATACCTCATGTTCTTGCTCTTTCGACTTCGGAACACGAATTTCTTTTCGTATATGATCAATATCTTCTAACATGCTCGTTGTTACCTTTTGCACATCTTCTTTATATGTAGCAGTCGTTATTTCCTTACCGCCCTTTTCTTTTGCCACTTCAAATAACTGCAGTGCGTTATTAATTTCTTTATTCATTTTCAAATCGTATTTTTCATGTACTGCACGGTATTCTTTCATTTCTTCTGTTTGTTCTGTAGATTGCTCTACCTTTTCTTTCGGTTCTTTCGTATCCTTATTTCCATTACATCCTGCTAGAAGGATCATACTTCCCATTACAGCAATACCCAAAACCTTCTTCATCTCTTCTTCTCCTTTTATCTACAGCTACTACTCATTATAGTTTCTTTTATCTCCACTTGTTATTATACCGAGAACATCCTACTTTTTACACTTAAGACGACATCGTAATATATATACCAACATGTTTGTCACAGTATCGTCACTTTATACAAATAACTTTTGCACTGCTTTACTACAGCACCTTATAAAACTATATGAGGTATTTCAAAGAAATGAAAAAAAGAACTGATTCAAATATTCCCTTTGAATCAGTTCTTTTTTGTTAAGCCTCTAAATTTTGTCTTGCTTGCAGTTCAAACTGCTTTTCACTTCTTCTAGCCATAAATAAATAGCATAGTACCGCACCAATTTCACAAAGAGCTATTACAACACCCATCGGTAATGCGGTATTACTTCCACCAATACCTACTAGCGGTGCAACAAGCGCTCCTGAAATGAACTGTAATAAGCCTAATAAAGCTGATGCTGTTCCTGCAGCTTGTTTTTGATTTCTCATCGCTAATGAGAACCCAGTTGTTGAGACAACCCCAACACTTGATACGACAAGGAATAACGAGCATAAAACACCAATTAACCCTATTCCTAATAAGATTGTTAGTAGTAAAGATAAACCACCAACAGCTGCAATAACAATACCAGAGACAAATAATGTCTTCTCATTCACTTTCCCTGCTAAACGACCCGTAACCTGACTCGCAATAATAATACCGATACCGTTGATTGCAAAGAATAAACTAAATTGCTGTGGTGATGCTCCGTATATGTTCTGCAACACAAATGGTGATCCCGAAATGTATGCAAACATTGCCGCCGTTACTAATCCTTGTGACAATGCATATCCCATAAACAAACGGTCCTTTAACAATTTTCCGTACGTCGCTAACGTCCCTGACAAACCGCCTGTTTCTCTTTCTTCAGGAGGTAATGTTTCACGCAATACGAAAGTAGCTGATATTAACATGAATACACTTATTGCTCCGAGAACGATAAAGACACCGCGCCACGTTGTAAACTGTAATAATTGTCCCCCAATAATCGGTGCCAAAATAGGTGCTGCTCCGTTTACTAACATAAGCAGTGAGAAGAATTTCGTCATTTCAGAACCTGAATACATGTCACGTACCATTGCACGTGATATAACAATACCGGCTGACCCTGAAGCTCCTTGTAGAAAGCGTAATAACACTAAAGTCCAAATAGATGGCGCAACAGCACAAAGTAAAGAAGAAGCAACATAAATAATAAGAGCAATAATAAGAGGTTTGCGTCTTCCGTAAATATCACTAATTGAGCCAACAAATAATTGTCCTACTGAAAGCCCAAGCAAACAAGCTGTTAATGTAAGCTGTGCTAGAGATGCACCTGTTTGCAAGTCATCCGTTAATTTCGGTAACGAAGGCAAATACATATCAATAGATAATGGTCCAATCGCCGTAAGTGTTCCTAATACAAGAATCATCCATAACCTGTTCATCTTTACAGGCTTATATATTTCCTGATTAACTTCATTCACTTTTTTCGTTCACCCTTTCCTATACATACTAAATCGTAACAATTATAGTTACAACATAAACATACGTCAAGTATAGCGCATTTTCCTGTTTAATTTTGTAAAAAAAGCGATAGAATCTCTATCGCTTTACTTGTTCAAATTACTATTTGTAAATTTAGATACGGAAGACATCGCCTCTCCTGTATCTAAATATGTGATTTGAATTGGATCTCCCACTTCTGTAAACATAGCATATGGGAACTTTTTCGCAGGTATCATAAACACTTTTTGTTCGTTCTCCAACAGTACATAAACAATTGTATTTTCACCTGATTTTTCTTTATATACACGTTGTACAACGCCTTCTTTTTGCGCCTCTTTTCCATTTGAAGTCGGTCTAAATGAATCTCCGCTTCCACTCAGCGCATTTTTATAATTCTCAAGCGCTTCTTTTTGCGTCGAACCTGTTGCAAATATTTTCGCATTAGAAGCATAGATAACCGTATGGGCACGCACTAACCCTCCATCATCAATAACAGGTACAATCCAAGAAGGTTTACCGTACACGTTATAAATAACCGGCATCGTTCCATGCCATTTCTCTCTCTTAAAGGAATTATCCACGACTTCCGAAGCAGCCGAACCATCCATAATTCCCTTTACTTCTTTTCCGTTATAGTAATACAACTTACCTGTACGCGCATCGATAAGTGAATAACCTAGTGCAGAATCTACTCCCTCTTTCGGAGAGGTGAAATCAGTAAAGTAATATAACGTTCCATCCTTACCGAAGATTGGTGTAACTCCTTCTTTCGTTCCCCACTCAGTCGGAATCTTCATGTCCGTTTGCGAGAATTTTGTATTCCAAAATCCGTGAATGTACTTACCGAAATACGTATTTAATGTAGATGCGGTCTCGTGATTTAATACACCATCAACAAATTTAGGTGCCTTTCCTTTATCGTATCTTTTCACTTCACCTGTTTGTGCGTCTACTACTACAACGCCCTCTACCTCAAATCCAGATCTTCCTGAAATAAATTCACCGTACGTCATTGTATAATACGGTTTCCCTTTATCATCCACTTCAAATTTAGGTTTTCCTTTAAAGATTAAATTTGGTTCTGCTTTCCTTACCACACGCTCTAAATTATTTCCGAAAAACATGCTTGGCACGTATTTCATTTTATAACCAAGGTGCAGCTTTGCTTCTGCATCAGGATTCGTACCTGACATCGTGACGTACCCTGGAATTGTCTCAGCTTTACGTGCTTTAAAAAATCCTGAAACTTCAATCGGTGCTACATATAAAGCCTCGCCATTTACCATTTGTGGCGTTAATTCTCCTAGCTCAAAATAAGCTACTTTCGGAATATCCCCAAATACTTTTTTCATCTTATTCTCCGCTGTCTTTGGCGGCACTGTAAATGGCTGATCATTTTCAGTAAATGGCTCTGAAATATCTTTCTCTACCTTTACAACAGAATCATATTTCTTTTGCGAGATTACTATATCGTGCAAATAACCAAAGTAGCCGTAACTTGCAAGTAAAACAAACATTAGAAGTCCTTTTAACGTGCCTTCTAATTTACCTATTTGATCTTGGGAAAATAAAACAAGCCCAATTAAAATCGCTACTGCAACAGAATAATGAGTAAGAATTGAATCTGCTCGATCATCAATTAGCCAAAAATATTCATAGATTGCAATACCTATCCAAAATAAAACTGGAATAACTAAAATAGATGATTTCTTACCCTTTACACCCTTCTCATCCCCTTTCTTATCCACTGCTCGAAGTTTACTACCGCTTCTTCTTGTCCATGGAATCAAAAACAAAGTGAGAATAGCTAAAATTAAAAATTTCATCAAAGGCAATGTCCCCTTTTCTTTTGTCTTCCCCTTTAGTATAACAAATAAAGGTTATTCAGGTAAAAATGGGAATTATTATATTTTTTTACTACTTAGTACAACTCCGCTCACTACATATAAGATAGATGCAATATAAAAAATCGTGCCGATCGTAAAGAAATCTACTAAATATCCTGTTGCAATAATTGCTACTGCTCCTCCAATCGATGTCCACACATGATATTTTCCAATCTCATAACCAGCATTTTCTTGTACAACTTTTCGTGCTAACGAAGTCTTCTCCGTATTACGCTGCACAGCCCCTAAAATACCCATTAAAATTTGAAGAATGTATACATGCCATACTTCTGTTGCAATAGGAAAACAAAGCATTAATATTGCCATAGACCAGGCGTATATAATTAGTAACTTTCTATCACCTACTCTATCAGATATTCTTCCAACTAACGGATATACTAGAGCTGAAGTTAAGGCAAATAAGCCATATGCCCAGCCAAACTGTGAGAAGCTATTTCCAACATTCCGAAGCAATAGAATGTAAAAAGGAAATACCATACTTCCTGCCATCATAATGATGCTTTGTGAAGCTACAAATCTTCTATATGTCATTTCGTATACTCCCTATAAAATAAATTCACAAATCTCTCTTTTGGATCCGCTTCTTTTTTCTTCTGAAGAAATTCTTCTATACGAGGATATGCTCTCTTTAACTGCTCTTTCGTTGGATAAGAATAATACGGTAAATAATAACTACCGTTATGCTTTAACGTAACATCAATCATCTTCTGAATAACATCCTCTGTTTTCTTTATCTCATTTTCAGAACGCCCTTGATTAATTAAAAGAACCAGTGCAAACATATCACCTTTCGCATAGGATAAAACTGCATTTTCATTCTTTTCCACGTAACGAATCGTAATATTGAGCAAATTAAACTCTTCTTCATTTAATACGTTACGTAAATTATCTATGTATTCCGTGAAAGAATCTATAGGCACAAAATATTCTTGTAACACCTCTGTCCTATTCGGATTTTCATATTCCATAAAGGCACTATCTGACCTCATAACATTATTTCGCGTCTCATACTTTCCATCTGTACGTTCGAAATAACTTCTTTGTATATCCCAAAACGTATTCTTTCCCCAATCACTATAGCGTGATAATCCAAGTAAAAATTTCGGCGCTGCTATAATAGTTTCTTCTTTTAGTTCACTATACTCTTCCCTCATATTTTGATTTTGTGCCAATGTATAATCTGTCACATACATTTCTCTTAAGAATGAATTTGGAGCAACAGAAATACGAGCTAAGTGCATACGAACATTAGCATCTTTTTTCACTTTTTCTTTGAAATAAGACGTGTATTCTTTATAATCTAGCATTTTCGTATGCGTTTCATATAATTCATCATTTGTTAACTTTAAAGTCACATCTAAAATGACACCAAATAACCCATAACCGCCAATGACGTAAGGAAATAAATCCGCATTCTCTTCTCTACTTACATTACGTACAGTGCCATCTGCCATTAGTAATCGAAATGATTCGACTGTATCAATCAATGCCTCATGACGAATATCACGACCATGTACATTTACACTTAATGAACCACCAACCGTAAAAATATTTTGCGATTGCATCACCTGAACAGCAAGACCATATGGATTTATTTTCTTCTGAATATCATTCCACGTGACACCACTTTGAACTGTAATGCGCTTCTTCTCTGGATCAAATTCTAATATTTTATTATACCCTTTCATATCAAGCATCGTACCATGTGGATAATACGTCTGCCCGCCCTGACTATGTTGCATACCAGCAATAGAAATCTTCTCTCCAGAAACATTCGCATCTTGCACTAATTTTATTAACGATTGCTCATCAGTAGCACTTTCAACACGTTTTATTTTTGTCGGAAGCAATTTACCTACATCACTCATAATAGGATGATCGAGTTGTTTTTTATATGTATGTACAGATGTTGCAAACAAAACAGTATATGCTACAATGACCACCGCTATCTTTCCTTTTTTCAAATGACACTCTCCTCTTCTACATCTTTGCCTCTTTATATTGTACCTATTTTCCTATGAAGAAAGAATACAAAAAAGAGGGACCTTATTTTAGGTCCCTCCTCATCAAAACTGTTACTTTGCTGCTGGCAATTGTATTGGGTCAAACTTTTCATACGACGTATATTTTGCGTTCGTAATAATGTGTGCTTTATCCTTTCCATTACTACTCATAATCATGTCTATCTTTGCTGATTCATATTTAAAATCTTTTGTAATGATATATTCTGCATCCACTTCTTCTATCTTCGCATTTTGTGCTTGTAACATTTTCTTCTGCGTTTCATCCATGCTAGTTAACATACTTTCTGTTTCTTGCCCTTTTAATGTAAATTTCAGTTTATATTTATCTCCGCTTTTCTCCAGCTTCATTTTATCTAAAACTACTTCCGGTACTTCTAATTTATCTATAATATCTTGAGTCGCTTTCATTCCACCAGCGTTTAATTGCTCCTCTGGTACGGTTATAACTTCTCCTGTATTAGGGTTTTTTACCTCACCAGCAACTTTACCATCCACAGTATACACTACAACATCTGTACCGGAAATATTCATTTCAGAACGAGAATTCTTTGTCTTTGGCTCTAATTGCATCTTAGCCTTTAATATATCCATCTCTGTTCCCTCAGCTTTTACCCCTACACCATATGTCATCGTTACATGTTCTTCATTTTTAAAAGCTTCATTCGTTTTCTTGAAAACATCTTTCGCCGTTAATTCCTTTTCTTTTTGAACGGATTCTTTTTTCGGCTCATCCGTCTTTGCTGTTTTCTCATTACTACATCCTACCCCTAGACTGATTGCAAGCACTAAACTTGAAATAAAAATAATTTTTTTCATAATTCCGCCCCCCTTTCCCAAAATAATATCATCTCTTTTCCTATGAATCTATATAAATTTCAATCTATATTCGCTATATAGCGACATGTTTAATGAAGAGTTTAAATATGATGTAAATAACGACAACTCATTTCAGGAGGTCATTATGAAGGCGATCATTTGCACACAGTATGGACCACCTAACGTTCTTCAGCTTCAAAATATAGAGAAACCTATACCTAAAAAGAACGAAGTATTAGTCAAGATTCACGCAACGAGTGTAACGACTGGAGATTGTAGAATACGTGGGTTTAATAGCCCTCTCTTATTTTGGATTCCTATGCGAATCATATTAGGTTTTAGAAAACCGAGAAAGCCTATACTCGGTGTAGAGTTATCCGGCGAAATCGAAGAAATAGGAACAGATGTAACTCAATTTAAAAAAGGAGATCAAATTTTTGCATTAACAGAGCTTAATGTCGGTGGTTATGCAGAATATACATGTGTACATGAAAGTGGATTAGTAGCATTAAAACCTACCAATGTAACGTATGAGGAAGCAGCAGTTATTCCCTTTGGCGCAACTTCGGCACTACACTTCCTAAGAAAGGCCCGTATAAAAAGGGGGCAACAAGTACTAATATATGGCGCATCTGGATCAGTAGGAACAGCTGCCGTACAACTTGCTAAATATTTCGGCGCAACCGTTACAGCTGTTTGTAGTCATTCAAATTTTGAACTCGTGCAATCTTTAGGGGCCGACAAAGTAATCGATTATACGAAAGAAGATTTTACTAAGCAGGGGGAATACTATGATGTTATATTTGATGCAGTTGGAAAATATAAAAAATCCCTTTGTAAACAAGTATTAACACCTAATGGAATATATGTATCTGTTAATGGAATGATGGCAAAGGTAAGTAAAGAAGATATGTTTCTACTAAAAAAACTAACTGAAACAGAAAATTTAAAGCCTGTTATTGATAGAACTTACCGATTAGAAGAAATTGCTGAAGCTCATATATATGTAGAAAAAGGGCATAAAAAGGGGAACGTTTCGATTACCTTAAAATAAAATATATTCAGAAAATAACGTTGACAATTCTTTTTGTAAGATTTACTATTAGTACCATATTAAAAAAACTACATACACATACTCTTATCAAGAGTGGCGGAGGGACTGGCCCGATGATGCCCGGCAACCGAGCTTATAACGTATAAGCTAAGGTGCTAATTCCTGCAAAACGAGTTCTCGTTTTGGAAGATAAGAGAGGAATCTATTTTGTCTATTCGGCACCTCTCTTATTTTTGAGAGGTGCTTTTATTTTGGAACGTATATTTAAGGGGGAATTATAGATGAAGAAAGTACTATTAAGCATTGTAAGTGGGGCTGTATTATTATTAAGCGCATGTAGCGGGAGTTCAGATAAAGAAGTAAAAGCGTTAGATGAGAAAAAGATTACTGTCGGTGTAACAGGAGGGCCACATGAACAAATTTTTGAAAAGGTAAAAGAAGTAGCAGCGAAAGACGGTCTCGAAATTGATATAAAAGTATTTAATGATTATGTAGCACCGAACGTATCCCTCGATGAAAAAAGCCTTGATGTAAATAGCTATCAAACAAAATCATATTTAGACGTATTTAAAGCTGAACGTAATATGAAATTAACTGAAGTATTTTCAACAGTAACATTCCCTATGGGCGTATATTCAAAAAGCTTAAAGGATGTAAAAGAATTAAAAGAGGGCGATGCAATTGCTGTACCAAATGATCCAACGAATGAACTTCGAGCTTTAAAACTATTTGAAAAAGCAGGGGTTTTAAAAGTGGATCCAAAAGCGACAGAAAAAGCGACTGCAAAAGATGTAATTGAAAATCCAAAAAATTTAAAGATCGTTGAATTAGAGGCATCTCAATTACCAACACAACTAAGTGAAGTGAAAGCAGCTGCCATTAATACAAACTTTGCATTAGGCGCAAAATTAAGCCCTGCGAAAGATTCTATCTTCCGCGAAGGAAAAGATTCACCCTATGTGAACTGGGTCGTTGTTCGTACTGAAAATAAAGATGATGCTGTTTTAAATAAATTAAAGAAAGCTTATCAATCTAAAGAAGTAAAAGAATTTATCGATAAAAAATTTGATGGTTCTGTTTTACCGTCTTGGTAGGAGCTGACGATAATGATTGAATTAAAAAATGTATCCAAAGTATTTACAACAAAAAAGGGGAATGTGGAAGCTCTTAAGTCTACTTCCCTCCAAGTAAAAAAGGGCGAAGTATTTGGAATCATTGGATATAGCGGCGCTGGCAAAAGTACATTAATTCGCTGTGTAAATTTATTAGAAAAACCAACAACAGGAAATATTATTGTAAACGAGCAAGATTTAACAACACTGTCTACAAAAGAACTAGCAAAAGCGAGACAAAAAATCGGGATGATTTTTCAAGGGTTCAATTTACTTAAAACCGTTACCGTCTATGAAAATATCGCACTACCTTTACGCCTTGCTGGCATTCCAAAAGTAGAAATTGAAAAAAGGGTAGAAAAGTATTTACGTATTGTCGATCTCTTTAATCGAAAAGACGCCTATCCAAGTGAACTTTCTGGTGGCCAGAAACAACGTGTAGCCATCGCGCGTGCACTATCACATGAACCGGAAGTGTTATTAAGTGATGAAGCAACGAGCGCTTTAGATCCAGAAACAACTGATTCTATTCTTGACCTATTATTAAAGATTAATGAGGAAATCGGGATTACAATTTTATTAATTACACATGAAATGAATGTCATCCAGCGTATATGCGACCGAGTTGCTGTTATGGAACATGGAGCAGTAGTTGAAAGCGGGACTGTGAAAGATATTTTTACAAACCCACAACATGTAACAACGAAGAAATTTGTAAATAGCGCATTTGCAGCGAAAATTCCAGAAGAGGTACAAAAAGAACTTCAAACTACTGGTGAAATTGTAACTCTTTCTTTTATAGGAAATTCTTCAGGAGAACCAGCATTAGCTGTCGCTACAAAACGATTCCAAGTATATCCGAATATTTTATCCGGTAATATTACTCAATTAAAACATGAAGCATACGGGAAACTTATCATCCATATGCAAGGGGAACAAAATGAAATCAACCGTGCTTTATCATTTTTACAAGAACAGGGAATCATCGTAGAAGGAGGTAGAACAGACCATGGAAAACAAGTCCTTTTTGGATGAATGGGGTAAAGTTATATGGGAGGCGACCATACAAACTTTTCAAATGACATCTATTTCATTACTCATCTCGATCCTTATTGCACTGCCACTTGGTGTCACACTTGTTTTAACGAGACCTGGTGGACAGCGAGAAAACAAAATCATTTATCCAATTCTTAATACAATTATTAATATCATTCGCTCTCTTCCATTTATCATCCTATTATTCTTCATTCTACCTT
Source organism: Bacillus paranthracis (assembly GCF_001883995.1). Taxonomy (GTDB): domain Bacteria; phylum Bacillota; class Bacilli; order Bacillales; family Bacillaceae_G; genus Bacillus_A; species Bacillus_A paranthracis. The sequence goes on from NZ_MACE01000022.1 coordinate 81,920, forward strand.
TTACAAAATTTCTAATGGGAACATCCATTGGTGTACAAGGTGTTATCGTACCGCTTGTCGTCTTCACTGCTCCCTATATCGCAAGATTGATGGAGACCGCATTATTAGAAGTCGATCGTGGTGTGATTGAAGCTTACCAAGCGATGGGCGTTTCTACTATAAAAATTATTTGGCACGTCATGGTGAAAGAAGCTCGTCCCTCCCTTGTACTTGGATTAACAATTGCAACGATTGGCTTAATCGGCGCAACAGCAATGGCTGGTCTTGTAGGCGCTGGTGGGCTAGGGGATTTAGCATATCGATTCGGACATTTACGCTATGAACCTGAAGTAATGTATGCAACTGTCTTTATTTTAATTATCCTCGTTCAAGGATTACAGTCTTTAGGGAATGGTATTGCGCGAAGATTGAAGAAAGATTAAAAAAGAAGGTATCTCACCAGGGTGAGATACCTTCTTTTTACCTTTTGAATCCACCTTCTGAATGAATAACTTGTCCAGTAATCCATTCCGCTTCTTCACTTACTAAAAACTTAATAAGTCTTGCTGCATCCTTTGGTTCACCAATTCTACCAAATGGAAACATCGGTTTTAATCCTCGCTTTATCTCTTCAGTCATCCAGCCTGTATCAGTTGGACCTGGGTTAATTGCATTCACTGTTATTCCTAAATGAGCTACCTCGGCTGACAACGAACTAGTAAGAGCATCAATAGCCCCCTTCGTTGTTGCATACGCTAGTTCTCCAACCATAGGCCCTTGAAATTGTCCCGAAGTCATATTCACAATTCTACCACCAGATTTCTTATCAAACCCTCGGGCAAATTGACTACTTAATAATGTAGTCGCACGAATATTGACCATGTAGTGCTTATCTAATTCTTCAGCAGTCAAATTAGAGAAATCATTATTCGTAGAATACGCTGCATTATTAATTAATATATGAGGGTAGCCTAGTTGTTCAGTAACTTTATTTATAAGCTCTTTCGGTGCATCATTCTGAGTTAAATCTAACTCCATACTCGATACTTTCACACCGTTTTTTAGTAACTCTTCTTGTAATTGTATTTGTTCACTTTGATCAACGCCCCAAGGCATCTCTTTATCATACTCTGTCCAATACGTAAAAAATATATCGTATCCTGCTTCAGCTAATTCTTTACAAATTGCTGCGCCTATACCATCTAAACGACTTACACCTGTAACAACTGCTACTTTATGTTTTAATTGATTCATCATATACTCCTCCAATTTTAAAGGACGCATATTTTATATAAGAGATATGAATTTCCCCACATACGTATCTATCCTTACAAAGGGGATGCACAAGCCAAATATGCAGTCCTTGCATGATTTACAGATAGCTAAATACCCCCTCACTTATGAGAGAAAAATTCATCTATCTAATTTCGAATCATTACAAGTTCATCCACATATTGAGTCCTTGTCTCCTTTCCATATATCTCTAAATTTCATTTTAACATTAAAGATTTAATATTTCAAAAAACGAAATAATTACTCCTATTCATGAAGTATCATGTACTATAAACCGTAGTTAATAACAAATTTGCATTTAAGTGTATACATTTACTATTACCTATTCGTTGTATAAGTGTAGGGAGGAAAAATGATGGGAAAAGAAAATATATTAACCTCCTATCTTATCAATTTAGGAGAGGAAGTGTTCAAACTATTATTAGCGAAAGGGGCTATAAAAGAAGATGCGGAAGACATCATCCAAAATACCTTCTATAAAGTATACACATTGCTAGATAGCTTAACCGAGGATAACATACGTCCATGGTTTTTCAGAGTCGCATTAAATGAATACATTGACTTAAAGAGAAAAAAAGAGCAACAGAACATCTATTTAACTGAAGAGATTTATTCAAAATTACAATATACAGACCGGGAATTGGATACTGTTTTAAATAAAGATGAGATTTTCTATCTATTAAAAGATATAAAACTTGAATACAAAGAAGCCTTCTTTTTAAAGTATTATTATGATTTTACATATGAAGAAATCGCACTAATACTAGATATTCGAGTAAACAGCGTCAAACAAAAGTTACATCGCGCACGTAAAACAATTCATTCTACAGTAGGAGGAAAACCTTAATGGATACTTCTTTAAAAGATGCATTAAAAAAAGCTAAAAGGAAACAGTTACTTAAAATCATCATTACTTCTATTATCGTTGTCATCATACTTATCCCTATCATTTATAAAGTGGGTAATTACTTCGCAGCGAAAGGCTCTATGAGGCTTCACGAACAACTCTTTTTATATAATTCAATTGCAGAACCGAATGTACAAATTGATTCTCAAGTAACGAGTAGCTCCTCTATGTTTGGCGGCAATATTACATCAAATCGTTCTAAAAATATTAATGGTTACGTAGTGAAATGGAATACACTGACAAGCCCTTACGATTGGTTTCGCTCTAACATCGATTACAATGAGGTAATACCAGCAACTCATTGGGGGAGGTCTAATACAGAGTCTTATAATTACGATAAACAAACGAAAAATAAAGTTGCCACATTTTATAATCCAGCTATCAAGGAATATTACGATGGAGTCAAAAATGAATTAAGTGCAGTTTCCAAAATGGAAAACTATGTTGCGGAAGTCGCTATCTCTTTCGATCAACCTTATACATTAAAAGAAATTCAAACAAAAATACCAGACAACTTAAATATCGTATGGCTATATATGGTCTCACCTATTAGAGATGAAAGCGGAGGTCCTGCCGGTATGCCAGTTTATGGATTTGAGCCAGGAACCCCTCTCGAAGAATCGTACAAAGGGTTCTTTGATTCCCTTAAACAATATAATGATAGGTATGACAAGGACATTCAAAAGTTTTTAAAATCAAATGAAAACAAACCATTTGATCAAGTGAAGATTTTAGGTGTTATGCTAACAGGAAAAACGGAAAACTTTAAGGCATTAGAAAACCAAAACTTTATTCGTGGTGCTTCTGTAGGGGTTACTGCACAAATTGTTCCTTATATAAAACCAGAGAAATAATAAGGAACGCCCAGATGAACTTAAAGAACACACATAAACCTGTTTACTACGGGAGCTATCCGCTACAATAGATAGCTCCCATCTCTCATTTATTGCTTAATTTTCAAAAATAAACTTCATAATATTTTAGGTGCAATTTTATAAATAAAAAATCATATATTTGTTCACATTATATCTATTGTGATTTTTTTCACAATGGATATATAATAAACTTGTAAATACAATATTGGAGGGATTTCAATGGTTATCAATTTTTTAAGAACTGATAAACGTGCTGCTTTCATATTATTATTTTTACGACTTTACATAGGATATACATGGCTCGCTGCTGGAATCGGCAAAGTCTTTGGACAATCTTTTGATGCAAGTGGTTTTCTAAAGGGCGCTATTGCTCAAGCATCAGGTGACCACCCTGCCGTACAAAGTTGGTGGGCAGATTTCCTTCAACACTTTGTTCTTCCAAATGCAGACCTATTTAGCTTTTTAGTTCAATGGGGAGAAATTTTAGTAGGTCTAGGTTTAATTTTAGGCGGATTAACAAAAACAGCTGCATTTTTCGGAATCATAATGAATCTTGCATTTTTATTAAGCGGAACTGTTAGTGTAAACCCAAACCTGCTTATTTTAACTATGTTCATTTTAGTTGCAGGACAGAATGCTGGACGCATTGGATTAGATGGCTATGTTTTCCCAAAACTTTTCCGTAAAAACAACCACGGAACATATAAATTAAGTAAAACTGCGTAGTAACGGTTTACTCTTAAAATATAAATAAGAAAAAGAGCCTGCGTATAGGCTCTTTTTTATTTACTCCAAATTTAAACTCTTAACGAGCCACGAAAACCTCTGGCAGCATAATAAGAGTCTGCTCCATTGTGGTACACGAAAACATGTCCGAAGCGATAATCGCAAAATAACGCACCACCGAGTTCTCTAATATCTGAAGGTGTTTGTACCCAGCTTGATGATTTCATATCAAAATCTCCAAGTTGTTGTAACTCTCGATATTGTTCTTCAGTTAATAGTTCAATACCCATAGCGGCTGCCACATCAATAGCGTTATTTTCTGGTTTATGCTTCTTTCTTGATTCTAACGCTTCAAGATCATAACAAAGGCTTCTACGACCTTTAGGACTCTCCTTTGAACAATCATAGAAAGTATACTCGTCCTTCTCTTTGTCATATCCAACAACATCCGGCTCACCGCCTGTTACTTCCATTTCATTAAGTGACCATAATTTTTCAGCATTAGCTTCTATCTTCGCTTCAACTTTAGCCCATTCAAGACCTTCATGGCGGTTCATGTTTTTCTCAAAACGGGCTTGTAATACTTTTATTAGTTCTTCACGTTGTTCTACAGATAACTCATTTTTATTCTCTGTCATATTCGTCCTCCGAATTAAGCTTCCTTATAACCACTTAAATCTTCTCAATAATGGTTTACTTGCAGTTTACAACAATCTGGCCCAGTTGCACAACGAATAATCCCTGTGCGGATATCCATTATATAGTACTAAAATCCTCCATACTTTCTCCAAGAATATAATGTGAAAACCACATCAAGTTCTGCTTCATAATAGCCACATGAACTCCTGGTTGGTCAGAACTATATGCCATTTCTTTAAATATAATTAGTTCTGTATCAACTTCCATATCTCTTAATCCTTCATATAACTCATATGCATTTGTAACTGGAATTCTTGCATCCTTTTCGCCATGTTGAATTAACGTAGGCGTACAAGCTGATTTAATATACGTCATTGGTGATGTTTTCGTATATATATCTGGATCATTCCATGGAGTATTTCCTAAATGCATCCTAATGAAGTAAGGGATATCTGTATTTACGTAATGAGTAATCCAGTTCGTAATTCCGCCCCCAACTGAAATCGCCTTAAATCTGCTACTAAATGTAGCACAGAAAGCTGATATATATCCTCCGTTACTCCATCCCATAACTCCTACTCTATCTTTATCTACCATCCCTTGATCAACTAGCTTATCCACCCCTGATATAACATCATCGTAATCAGCAAGTCCTTGTTTTCTGTAGTTCGCTTTTAAAAATTCATTGCCATAACCAGAACTTTCTCTATAGTTTGGCTCTAAAACGATAAAGCCTTTTTCAACAAACTGTTCAATCGGATATTTCTCATTGAAGCAGTCTGAAAATATCGGAAAAGATGCCCAAGCCGGACCTCCGTGAATTACTACTAATAAAGGATATTTTTTATTTGAGTCAAACTCTACTGGTCTTGATAAAACACCCTCTATTGTAAGACCATCACTACTTTGCCATGAGATGATTTCCCTGTTGCTTTTAAGCTTCCCTTCGAAAAAGCTATTTTCATTCGTTATTTTTTTATCGTCCAAATAGATTTCAAAGGTCTCATTTGTTATAGCTTTACTATAGGTTATATGATTTCCATCCTTTGTTATAGAAGCATCCATTATAAAACCATCTACGTTGTCACTTAATACTTCCATAGTGCCCTCTTCAGCTAGTAATCCAATACGATAATTCGTTTTATCCTGCCATCTAATTAAAATCCCTTTAGCTGTCCACTGTAATGGCATAACCGTACTATCAAAGTTTGTTAAGGGCTGAAGTACCTCTCCAGTATTCATATCATATATCTCTAATGTACTCTCTTGTATATGGTTTCTATAATACTCCTTCTCTCTTATGCTTGCTGAGTAACATATTTTGTTGCCCTCAGGAGAAAAGCAAACGCTCCCGCCCAACAACCTATCTACATTCATCTTTTGTAGTTCCTCAGCTTCAACATCTAATATGTATAGATCGCCATTCATATAATCGTTTAGGCTTGGTGTAGCCATACATACAACTTTTTTCCCATCATTTGAAATATCAAAGTCATGGATATAAAAATCCTTACCATCAGTTAATTGATAAACACCGTTAATCTCTCGTTCCTCTTTATCATTTTGTATCACTTTTTCTATTTCAACGTAGCATAAACAATTATTTTGATGTTCCTTACCTACATGTTGAAAATCTCCATATAGCTCCTTACGTTTCTTTATTTCCTCACATTCTTTTGACTGTGTAATATAATAAAAACCTTTACCGGTAGGATCCCATTTAAAATTACTGATTCCCTCTTTCTCATCAGTAATTTTAACCTTACTATAGTCGTCTAGTGACTTAACAAAGATCTGATTTTTCATATCCCCGTCACCACCTGAGCTAAGGTAAGCAATGCTCTTAGAATCTGGAGACCATAATGGATGTATACTATCTATATCTCCAGTTGTCAGTGGATAACTCTTCCCTTTACCTTTTTCATATATCCATACATAATTTCTATATGTATTGTCTTTCCAATTAGCTGTCCTCTTAACAAATGCTACATTTTTGCCATCGTCGCTTATATTAGTACTTGATAAGGTTGGTAATGAAATAACCTCTTCTATACTTAAATATGTTTTTTCACTCACTTTCATCCATATGCCCCCTTGCAATGTCCATAAATCTCTCTTCCCTTTTTGTCATAATAAAGGAAATTGTTCACGGCTACTTAAAATAGTAACGGAAAATTCAGATAAGTAAAAGTGAAGTTGATAAAGTAAAACTTTAATCTATAGAGTTCTATCCACTCAAATTAAAGATTATGTGGTTTTCATCTAAATGGGAAAAATAAACGCATTTTGATTCATACATTCGTTTAAAGTGAACTTCCATCAGTGGGAGCCTTATAGCCTACGAATTGTGGAATAAAAAATGGACTAAGAATTTAATCTTAGTCCATTTTTTATTTTATATCCATTTTGTATGGAATGTACCTTCTTTATCTACTCGTTTATACGTATGCGCTCCAAAATAATCGCGTTGCGCTTGCAACAAGTTTGCAGGTAGTTTGGCAGTACGATAGCTGTCATAATAAGAAATTGCTGCTGAAAATGCAGGTATCGGAATGCCCTGTTGCACCGCCATTGAGATAATTTGGCGTAATCCACCTTGATATGACTCTACAATTTCTTTAAAGTATGGATCAAGTAAAAGGTTCGGTAGGTCAGTGTTAGTCTCATAAGCCTCTTTAATGTTCTGTAAAAAGGCAGCACGGATAATACACCCGCCTCTCCAAAGCATAGAAATGCTGCCAAAATCAAGGTTCCAATCATATTCCTCAGAAGCTGCCTTCAATTGCGTGAATCCTTGTGCATAAGAACAAATTTTACTCATATATAAAGCTTGGCGCACCGCTTCAATTAATTCGGCTTTTTCAACTCCAATTGCCGTTTTATCTTTAGGTCCAGATAAAACTTTGCTTGCGTTCACACGCTCTTCTTTTAAAGCAGAAATGCAACGTGCAAATACAGATTCCGTGATAATAGGCAGAGAGATACCTAAATCAAGTGCGCTTTGGCTTGTCCATTTCCCTGTACCCTTTTGTCCTGCAGTATCAAGAATAACATCCACTAATGGCTTACCAGTTTCTTCATCTTTCTTCTTGAAAATATCGGCTGTAATCTCAATTAGATAGCTGTTCAGTTCACCTTTATTCCATTCAGCAAATATTTCATGGAACTCTTCTGCAGTCAAATCTAGTGTTTGTTTCAAGAAGAAATATGCTTCACAAATTAATTGCATATCTCCATACTCAATACCATTATGAACCATCTTTACATAGTGTCCTGCCCCATTAGGTCCGATATAAGAACAGCAAGGCTCGTTATTCACTTTTGCAGAGATGTTTTCAAGCATATCCTTTACTTTTTCGTATGCATCCTTCTGTCCGCCTGGCATAATAGATGGTCCCTTCAATGCACCCTCTTCGCCGCCTGACACACCTGCCCCGATGAAATTGATTCCTTCTTCGGCAAGACGTTTGTTTCGGCGAATTGTATCGACAAAGTATGTATTACCACCGTCAATTAAAATATCACCTTTATCGAGGTGAGGGACTAGAGAATCAATCGCTTTATCTGTAATTTCCCCCGCATTAACCATTAATAAAATCTTTCTAGGCGATTCAAGTGAGTTAACAAACTCTTCAACTATATGAGTACCAACTAAGTTTTTACCACGGTTTTCCTCAATGGTTTCATCAACTTTTTCCTTTGAAATATCATATAGGGCAACAGAATACCCTTTGCTCTCAAAGTTAAGTGCGAGGCTTTTTCCCATAACGCCCACACCAACAACTCCAATTTGTAACTTTTCCATATTCTATCGTTCCTTTCCATGTATGTTACTCTGTATTATAGTATATATACCTAAAATAACACTTTAATCAAATAATCCAACTTTTTCATTTCAATAGGCTCTGCCAGTATTCGTGCAAAAGGTTAAAGGGACACGGCACATCACTATCAAGTTAAAAAATAAAGAGAAATTTTCATCCTTATTAATCAATCATGAAAAATAACTGGTTAATTATGAAAAATCACATTAAACAGCTTCCGTATCCCTTTTACTGTTTAGAAAGATCTATACAAATAAACTTAATAATAAAGTAAACCCTAATCCGGCTACAGAAACGATAGTCTCAAGTAAAGTCCATGTTGCAAATGTTTCTTTCATGCTTAAACCAAAGTACTCTTTGAACATCCAGAAACCAGCATCGTTCACGTGTGAAGCAATTAAACTACCAGCCCCTGTTGCAAGGACAACTAAAGCAAGGTTAACATCAGATTGGCCTAACATCGGAATCACTAAACCGACAGTTGTTAATGCAGCAACCGTAGCAGATCCCAATGAAATACGTAAGATGGCAGCGATAATCCATGCGAGCAAGATCGGTGATAAGGAAGTTCCTTTGAATAATTCGGCTACATAGTTACCAACGCCGCCATCAATTAATACTTGTTTGAAAGCGCCGCCTCCACCAATAATTAAGAGCATCATCCCAATATTCGAGATCGCTGTTGTACAAGATTCCATCACGTTTTTGATTGGAATATTTCTTGCCAATCCCATTGTATAGATCGCAACTAGTAAGGATATCAACATGGCAGTATCCGCATTCCCAATAAACTCGATCGTTGCTAGTAAACTATTATCTTTGAATCCCATTGTTTTTTGCAACAAAGTAATAATTGTAGCGACTGCCATTAAAAGAACAGGCAGTAAAGCGGTAAAAACACTGATTCCAAAACCAGGAGTTTCTTCAAGTTTAAATACTTTCTGCTCACCCAATGATTGTATATTACCGGTTTTTGTGAACGCCTCAGGTACTAGTTTTTTTGCAAGTTTAGTAAATACAGGTCCAGCTAACACAACCGTTGGAACCGCTATCATAAAACCGTAAAGTAATACTTCACCGATGTTTGCATGCAATTCACCAGCGATAGCAGTTGGTCCTGGGTGTGGTGGTAAAAATCCGTGTGTTACAGATAAAGCAGCTGCCATCGAAATACCGAGATATAAGATAGAAACTTTTAATTCTCTTGAAATTGCAAATACAATCGGAATTAATAATACTAATCCTACTTCAAAAAATAATGCAATCCCGATAATAAATGAGGCAGTCACAACAGCCCATTGAATGTTCTTTTCACCAAATTTTTTCACAAGGGTCATGGCAATGCGTTGTGCACCCCCAGAATCTGAAAGCAACTTACCTAACATCGCACCAAGTCCAAAAACGAGCGCTAAGTGCCCAAGTGTTCCGCCTAATCCCGCTTCAATGGTTTTAAAAATCTTTTCTGGTGGCATTCCAAGTGCTAACGCAACCCCGACGGATACAATGATTAATGAAATAAAGGTATTTAATTTAAAGCGCATAATCAGTAAAAGTAATGCTAAAATCCCAATTGCTACAATGACTAATGGCATCGTAGTTCCCCCCTAATCTTAGCTGTATTTGTATTTATCCCGCTATTCGTGGGCAGTAAGGCCCCCACCACCTCGAGATTTAGATAGAAGCGAGGCGTGGGAGATTACTGATGAAAGTTTTACTTTATTAAATTTCTTTGATAATTTGCAATTCGTGTATAATCATCTTCTAACGCCCTTGATAGGTTAATAAATATAGGCAGTAATTGTCTGTATTCTTTTGTTGCTTCTTCTTTCGGTGTATGTTTGTAGGTACTACCAACCATTTCGGAAACGATTTCAAAAGAATCAATTTTTCCTGTGGCATAGAGACCTAATATACATGCACCTAGACAAGAGCTTTCGTAGCTCTTTGGAACAACGACTTCAGATGCAAAAATATCGGACATCATCTGTCGCCAAACGTCAGACCTTGCGAAACCGCCTGTTGCTTGAATACGAGTTACAGGACCATCCATACATTCTGTTAATGCTAAAAATACAGTGTATAAATTATATATAACACCTTCTAAAGCTGCACGAATCATATGTTCCTTCTTATGTGACATCGTTAAACCGAAGAAGGAGCCACGTACATCTGGATTCCATAATGGTGCACGTTCCCCTGCGAGGTACGGATGGAATAATAATCCGTCTGCACCAGGTCTCACGCGTTCTGCTATTTTAGTTAATACATCGTATGGATCAATTCCTAGTCTTTTCGCAGTTTCTACTTCTGATGAAGCAAGTTCATCACGAATCCAGCGAAGGACCATCCCTCCATTGTTTACTGGTCCACCAATTACCCAATGCTTTTCTGTTAAGGCATAACAAAATATTCTTCCTTTTGTATCTGTTTGTGGTTTATCAATGATGGTCCGAATAGCACCACTTGTTCCAATTGTGACAGCAATCTCCCCTTTCCGAATTGCATTCACACCTAGATTAGAAAGCACCCCATCACTAGCACCAATGACAAACGATGTTTGGGAATCGATACCAATCTTTTGGGCTAAATCTGGATTGCAGTTGCTGAATATTTTGGTGGTTGGTACGAGTTTAGATAATTGAGCTGATGTTATACCAGCAATTTTTAAAGCTTCCTCATCCCAATCTAGCGTTTTTAAGTTCATCATACCCATGCACGAGGCGATGGAATGATCAACAACATATTGATCAAAGAATTTTTTGAAGATATATTCTTTAATTCCAATATATTTTTTCGTTCTAATCGCAATTTCCGGATGGGCATTCACAATCCATGTAATTTTACTTAATGGTGACATTGGGTGAATAGGTGTTCCTGTTCGTCTATAAACTGCATGGCCATTCAATTCATCTTTGATTTTATGTGCCCATGCCTCACTACGATTATCTGCCCAAGTGATACAAGGTGTCAGCGGCTGATCATTTTCATCCATAGCAATGACACTATGCATAGCACTGCTAAATGAAATAAACGATGGTTTTTTATCTGAATGCTGTTTCGTTATATTTGATATCGCTTGTAAAACAGCTTGGAAAATCTCTTCTGGATCTTGTTCCGCTGTGGATATATCCGGTGTGCGAAGTGGATAACCAATATTCTCGGTTTGAATGACTTCGCCTTTTTCAGTAAATAAAACTGCTTTCGTACTTGTTGTACCGATATCTATACCTAACATATAGCTACTCATGTCCTTGCTCAACTCCTTTAGATAACATTTGTTGTGACATCCAGAGGTCTTCGACTTTCCCTTGAACATCATCAAAGTTTTGATGTAAGGCCTTAATCATGAGGGCTCGATCTTTTGATTCGATTGCTTTTATATAAAGCTCATGATTTTTAATAATCCGTTCAAAATCTTCGTACTTTTCCTTGAAACGAGTACGCATTGATAAAAGGATTAAGCTTTCCATAACGGGCTTTAAATTATTCCAAATCATCAGGATGTAGGAATGCTCAATGGTTCGAATAATCGTTTCATGGAATAAGAGATCTTGATAAGAAAATTCATCAGAATCATGATACTTAATGGCGATTTTCATCATTTCCATTATTTTATTTAGTTCTCTTACTAAATCATTTGTGTCCATCTTTCCAAGTCGCTCAAAGATAAACGTTTCTATAAGTAAACGAACATCATATATTTCTTCAATTTCTTTCTCGGTTAAACCAATGACAACTGCGCCCATTCTTTCTAAGCGAATAATATTTTCAGAAGCTAGTAATTTTAATGCTTCACGAACGGGTGACCGACTTACAGAAAAATCGGCAGCTATTTTATTTTCTGACAGGATGGTACCGCTTTCAATCGCACCTGCAATAATGCGCATTCTCAATTCGCTCGCAACACGATCACCTGTAGAAGCTTTTGAAAGCCATTTTTCAGGATAAAGAAATTCCATTGATTTCGTCATAAATCCACCTCGTGTTAATCAAGTATACTTGTATACAAGTATTATAACTCGGATTTTTAATTATGCAAGCGCTTTTATTGTTCGCGTTGGTTCTATTAGAGGAAAGCACATAATTATTAAGCTAACAAATCAAGTCACCCCAAAACTATTATTGTTGATAAAGAAGATTTAGGAAATGGAAAACTAAACAAGTGGTATGAAAGACAAATAATTATAGAATCTATGTAAAAAGAAGCAGCTACCTTTAAATGGAGAGGTAGCTGCTTTTTTAGTTGTTCATATTCTGCTGATGCTTTGAAATTAATTTAGACATATAGACAAAACCCTAAATTACGTATTGTCTTGTAACTCCATGAATATCTATTCGCGCTATTGTGTTTATACACTGCTCATTGATAGTTTCCCGATTAATTCTCAATAACATCATGTAACCTCTCAGCAAACTCTTTATGATGCACTGTGTTATAACCCACATGATGTCCTGGAAACTCTGCGAATTCTGTTCCGAGGTGTTCTGCTAAGTTGAATGCGCAATGATAAGGAAAAGTTTCTCTTGAAATACTTCCACCAGCTGGACGTACCTGTATCGATGCAGGTTTTAATAGGGACTTTAACGCATCGATATTTAAAGTATAGCTGAGAATTCCCGGGATTTCATACTCAGTGAAATACATCGAATTGCCAAGTAGTCGCTCTGTTAGCATATCCTTCGATGGTTCGGAATTACTATCATCAATATTTGACAATAACTTCATGACCTCACTTTGATGATTCCCTTTAAGGTCTTCCATGAAATTTATAGCCTGCTTCAACTCATTTTCAGATAAAAGTTGTAATAAAACCGGTTCGTGTGGAATTAGTAACTGTACCTGCTCAGGATGACGTATGCACAAATCAAGTCCGATAACAGCACCAGAACTACTTCCGAATACATAAGCCGGTTCTTTGGTCAGATTAGCTAGCAACCGATGAGCATCTTCGCTATGCGTGTGCACATGGTAATCCTCATTTTTATTGACGAGATTGCTACGGGAATGACCACGACGATCGTAAGTAACAACGGTATACCATTTAGCAAGATGGTCGGCGACATTATGGAACTTGTCGGCATCACCACCCCCACCATGAATCAAAAGAAGAATTGGACCCGAGCCACGCACCTCATAATAGATGCTTGCTCCAATTACTTGCAATGTTCCGTTTTTTACTATACTCATTTGTACATTCTTCCTTTCTTTTGTCATCTCCCTTAACATTACATGATTGGTGAATGATATAAAATGCAGGAAATAACTAAGAAACAAATTCACCATAAGAAAAAGCAATGTGTAGCTTTAAAATAAAGTTTGATTAAAAATACTGTGTTAAACCGTATTCTATGATGAATAAAAAGAAACCATTTTGAAAGAGTCTAATCAAAATGGTTTCTTATCCAACAGGTTTATGTTTTATAAAAAGGTTTGATCATAGCTTATTTACAATTCTTTGATTAAAGAGATAAAGCATCGCACCTTTTTTATAAACGTCTTAACTTTATTTCAAAACTACAATATATTTACTAACCTACTAATCTCCTACTCAACCGTAACAGACTTAGCTAAGTTACGTGGCTTATCAACGTCACACTCGCGGTGAAGTGCTGCGTAGTATGAGATAAGTTGTAATGGAATAACTGCTACTAGCGGTGCTAGTGCTTCGTGTACAGCTGGTAATACGAAGCTGTCACCTTCCATTTCTAAGCCTTTCATTGAGATGATACATGGGTTAGCTCCGCGTGCTACTACTTCTTTCACGTTACCACGAATTCCAAGGTTTACGTGTTCTTGTGTAGCAAGTGCGATAACTGGTGTACCGTTTTCGATTAAAGCGATTGTACCGTGTTTTAATTCTCCTCCAGCAAATCCTTCTGCTTGGATGTAAGAGATTTCTTTTAGCTTTAACGCTCCTTCTAATCCTACGTAGAAGTCTACGCTACGTCCGATGAAGAAACAGTTACGAGTTGTTGCTAAAAATTGTTTTGCTAATGCGTCCATTTCTTCTTTTTGATCACAAAGTTGTACCATTGCATTTGCTACAAGTCCTAGTTCGTGTGTTAAGTCAAAACCAAGAACTTCACCTTTTGCTTTAGCAATATCTGCAGCTAAAATTGAAAGTACTGCAAGCTGTGCTGTGTAAGCTTTCGTTGATGCAACGGCAATTTCTGGTCCCGCGTATAACGGAAGTGTATAATCCGCTTCACGAGAAAGTGTAGAACCAGGTACGTTTGTAATTGTTAATGCTTTATGACCCATTTCATTTGTTTGTACAAGTACTGCACGGCTATCAGCTGTTTCACCACTTTGTGAAATGTAAATGAAGAATGGTCTTTCTGTTAATAATGGCATGTTATAAGAGAATTCACTTGCTACATGCACTTCAACTGGCATTTTTGCAAACTTCTCGATAAATTGTTTTCCAACAAGACCTGCATGATAACTTGTTCCACATGCAATGATGTAAATACGATCGCTATCTAAAATCGCATTGCGGATGTCTTGATCTAATTCAATCTCGCCATTTTCATCTTGGTACTTTTGAATTATATTACGGATAACAAGTGGTTGCTCATCGATTTCTTTAAGCATGAAATGAGGGTATGTTCCTTTTTCAATATCACTTGCGTCTAATTCCGCTGTAAACGGTGCACGTTCAATCGTTTCACCTTGTAAGTTTTTAATTGTAATACTTTCTTTCGTTACAATTACAATTTCTTTATCCATTAATTCAATAAATTGATCTGTAACTTGTAACATCGCCATAGCGTCGCTCGCCACAACATTAAAGTTGTCACCAACACCTACTAATAGCGGGCTTTTGTTTTTAGCAACATAAATCATGTTTGGATTTTCAGCATCAAGTAATCCGATTGCATAAGAGCCATGTAAAAGAGATAGCGTATTACGGAACGCTTCTTCTACACTTAGTCCTGTGCTCACTTGTTGTTCCATAAGCTGTACGATAACCTCTGTATCCGTTTCACTTACGAACGTGACATCTTGTAAATATTCCTTCTTCACTAACTCATAGTTTTCAATTACACCGTTATGAACTAGTGTAAAACGCTTTGATGTACTTTGATGCGGATGCGCGTTTACTTTGCTCGGAACACCATGTGTAGCCCAGCGTGTGTGACCGATCCCCACGCTTGTTGCTACGTTCTCATCTACGATTTCGCGAAGTTTTGCAATACGGCCTTTTTCTTTGTATACAACAACACCGTTCTCTGCTTGTACTGCAATACCTGCTGAATCATATCCACGATATTCTAGCTTTTCTAAACCTTTTAATAAAATTTCCTTTGCATCTTGCTCTCCAATAAATCCTACGATTCCACACATGTTTAGTCGCCGTTACAAATGCTTACACTGCTCTGCGAACATGTAACGACATAGTCCGATACCATTTTTATTTATACTAAAAAACGGATTACATATTGCTAGCCCTGTAAGCTTGTAACGGCTTTCACCTTCCTCTCGATTGGGTTTAAGTCCGTATATACTTATACAGCTAGTTTGTATCCGTTCCTTTTCTCTCATCACACTTTCACCTTTGTCCACTAAGTCACCTTAATGATTTAAGTAAAAGCTTGCGGTTGTGATGAACAACCGGGAGCCATCCGCCGAAATCTCGATAAACCCCACCTCGTCAACTACACTACTTGTAGTTCTGGCGCTTCTATAATTTACAATATTTCCTTTGAGAAAAAGAACAAGACCATCTTATAACAAACATGGATAAACCGTCAATGAAAATTTTTTCACCATCTATAAAACATATGAAAAAGGAGCACTTATTGTGCTCCTTTTCAATAAATTTATTAAATTATTCAGCGCCAACTTCCGCTTTCACAACTTCTACAATGCGATGTACATATGCATCACAAACTTCTTGTGTTGGTGCTTCTGCCATTACACGAATAAGTGGTTCTGTTCCAGATGGACGAACAAGAATGCGGCCATCACCATTCATTTCTTCCTCTACAACACGAATAATTTCTTTAATTTTTTCGTTTTCTAGTGCTAGTTTTTTATCTGTTACACGAACGTTTACTAGCAATTGCGGGAATTTTGTCATTTCTCCTGCAAGCTCAGATAATGGTTTTTTCGTCATTTTCATAATGTTTACAAGTTGAAGTGCACTTAACATTCCATCACCAGTTGTAATGTAATCAAGTAAGATAATATGGCCTGATTGTTCTCCACCTAAGTTGTAACCTCCGCGCTTCATTTCTTCCATTACGTAGCGGTCACCAACTGCTGTTTTATCACTTGTAATACCGTTAGCTTCAAGTGCTTTGTAGAAACCTAAGTTACTCATAACTGTTGAAACAACTGTATTATGCTTTAGTTGACCAGTTTCTTTCATGTACTTTGCACAAATAAACATAATTTGATCGCCATCAACAATGTTTCCTTTTTCATCTACAGCGATTAAACGGTCACCATCACCATCGAAAGCAAGACCAATATCAGCACCTTTTTCTTTTACTAATTCAGCTAATACTTCTGGATGCGTAGAACCTACTCCATCGTTAATGTTCATACCGTTTGGTGAAGTTCCCATTGTTGAAATATCAGCTTCTAAATCAGCAAATAAGTACGGAGCTAAAGAAGACGTAGCACCATGCGCACAATCTAAAGCGATATGTAAACCTGAGAAATCTTCCTCTACAGTTTGTTTAATGTATTGTAAATACTTTTGTCCACCTTCAAAATAATCACTCACTTGCCCAAGGTTCGTACCTGTTGGACGTGGTAATTCATCCACTTCTTTGTCTAATAAAGCTTCAATTTCTGCTTCTTGCTCATCTGTTAATTTAAAACCGTCTGAACCGAAGAATTTAATTCCGTTATCTTGTACTGGATTATGAGATGCAGAAATCATAACACCAGCTTGTGCATCTAACGCTTTCGTTAAATAAGCAACACCTGGTGTAGAAATAACACCAAGACGCATTACTTCTGCTCCAGTTGATAATAGACCTGCTACTAAAGCTCCTTCTAACATATGTCCTGATATACGTGTATCACGGCCGATAATTACTTTTGGACGGTCTGTATCTTTTGTTAATACATAACCACCAAAACGTCCAATTTTGAACGCTAATTCAGGTGTTAACTCCTTATTCGCAACCCCGCGTACTCCATCTGTACCAAAATATTTACCCATTATGATTCGCTCCTTTTTCTGGCTCTTTTTGATTATCTACTGTTGGCTCTTGGCTAGTTTCTTTATCTTCATTTTGTTCCGATTCCTTCTCCTTTTCCTTTTCTGGATCAGGCTTAGGTTCAGGTTCAGGATTTTTTGGTTTTTCAGTTTGATTATCTTTATTATTATTTGAATTTGGTTGCTCACCGTTACCCTGTACTTCTTTATCGGGATTTTCTTTCTTCACAATTGTAACTTTAGCACTTTTTTGTTTTGGCTCTATTGAAATATTACCAGGGCCACTCACTTGAATAGCAACATCCTTCGTCCCAGGAGACACATTTTGTAGATTAATCACTGCTGTTATTTGAGCAGCTGTTATTTTATCTACTATACTTGTTTCTCCTGAAATATCAACGCTTATCTTCCCATCTTGCGGCGAAAGTAACTGGGCCGTAACGTCTTTAGAAAGTCCATTTTTTTGAATTGATATACCATCAATCGTTCTTGTTTTCGTTTGTTTTGTTTTTTGTACGCCTACTGAAACCTTTACTTGATTTGGCTTCGCACTTGTTACACCCTTTGGTAATAAAACAGAGGTATCGAATGTTGTAGACTCTGTCAATTGACTAAGATCTACTTCGACCCCCTCTATCGATTGTATATTATCCAATATATCTTTTGGACCTGCTATCGTTACTTCTCTCGGCTCAACGCTAATATTTGTAACGGCCAATCCTTCCGGTAAACTCCCCTTTTTCGTATATGTTATAGGAACAGTTTTTTCAGTATTATTGGCCGTAGCTTGCGTCGCCACATTCAACGTTACACTAATTTTAGATGGACTTGTTCTTACATTTAAACGTTTTCCTTCTTTATTGTATAATGTAACTTCGGCTGTTTTTGTAACAGTTTTATTAACACCTTTTAAATCAACATACGCCTTAGCAGATGAAATACTTTCAATTTCTTCTTTCGTCCCAACTACCTCAACCGTATCAGGTTTAATGTTTGATTTTTCGAGAGTAGCACCAGCTGGCATTTGATCCTCATTTGATAATTTCAAGTCTACATGAACATATTTTCTCGCTTTTTCATGAAGAGTAATTTTAATTGTTGATGGCTGAACTGTTCCTTTCACATCATCTGGAAGTCCATTCGTTTTCAAAGAAACTTCATACGTTCCTTTTTCGCTACCTCTCAAATCAACTGGTATATCAAATTGTTTTTTCGCTTTTGCCGTAGCAACTGCTGCTTTTGGACCCTCTAACTTCACCTTAACGCCCTCTGCCGGAATACCACTTACAATATATTTCTCTTCATCATACTTAACGTTAATAGCATAATTAGTTAATGTTTCTTTCGCATCATTTGCAAAAGGTAGTATCCCCGATGTCGTATTTTTTTCAGTTAAAGTCGCTGACATAAAAAGCATACACGCCAATAGTAATGAGATCCCCTTTAAAAACCAATGATTCTCCATTAACTTATCCATGACGCTTTCTCCTCCAATTCCATAAAGACGAAGAAGTCGTTTTTTCGTTCGCACTAAATTCAGATAACAACATATCTTTCAGTTGTTCTGTCTTCAAATCACGATGCAACTTACCATTTTTCGTTAAAGAAATTTGGCCTGTTTCTTCCGACACAACTACTGTAATACTATCAGTAACTTCACTAACTCCCATTGCAGCGCGATGCCTAGTTCCTAACTCTTTAGAAATAAATGGACTTTCCGATAACGGAAGATAGCAAGCTGCTGCTTTAATGGTACTTCCTTGCATAATTACTGCTCCATCGTGAAGAGGTGTGTTTGGAATGAAAATATTAATGAGTAATTCCGATGATACGTTTGCATTTAGCGGAATACCCGTTTCTACATAATCACCCATACCGGTCTCTTTTGACAAGGTAATTAATGCACCAATTCTACGTTTCCCCATATATTCCGTTGCTTTCGCTATCGCTGTTGCAACCATTTCAGGCTCATCATCCTCATGAGTTCCAGTACGCGAAAATAAACTCCCGCGTCCTAGCTGCTCAAGCGCTCTTCGCAATTCTGGCTGGAAAATAATAATAACGGCTAAAAATCCCCACGTTAATACTTGTTCAGTTAGCCAATATAGCGTTCGCAATTCAAGAAAAATACTGATCATCCGAACGACAATAATAACTGTAATCCCTTTTAAAAGTTGAACAGCTTTCGTCCCTCGGATTATGAGAATTAGCTTATATATAATAAACCATACAACGGCAATATCTAATGCCGTACTAAGATATTTCAAAATGGTCGTATCTTCAAAAGGCATGCTAACCCTTCCTCCTACTTACGAGCAATTCTATCCATATATTGAAATATTGTTTTATGCTCTATCTGTATGTATTTCCAACAACTAGTTAATTATACCATACATGAAACAAACGACAATTACAAACAACCCCCTTTAGTCTAAATTGGTAAGATGTCAAACATTCTTATCGTACAGTATAATATAAATCATTATTATACGCCTATTTTCAAATAAAAAAAGCAACTTCTCAGTTGCTTTTCTTACATTTATTTTAGTTTTTCACCGAATAAAGAACCCATTAAAGCAACCGCTGTTGTTGCCGTTCTATTTCGCTCATCTAAAATCGTATTTACCTCAACAAACTCGGCAGATGTAACAATATCAGCTTCCGCTAACATCTCCATTGCTAAATGACTTTCACGATAAGATAAGCCACCAATTACAGGTGTTCCAACTCCTGGTGCATCGTGAGGATCAAGACCATCTAAATCTAATGATAAATGCACACCATCAGTATGAGATAAATACGCGATTGTTTCTTCCATAACAGCCGTCATACCCATACGATCAATCTCGTGCATTGAAAATACTTTAATACCTTCATTTCGAATAAAGTCTTTTTCTCCTTCATCTAATGCACGTGCACCGATAATTACGACATTCTCTTTTTTCACCTTTGGATATGCCCCGTATAAATCTACAAGCGTGGGATGTCCATACCCTAAACTTGCTGCAAGTGACATACCGTGAATATTTCCAGATGGTGAAGTTTCTTCTGTATTTAAATCACCATGTGCATCATACCAAATAACACCTAGGTTTTTATAATGTTTCGCAACACCAGCTAATGTACCAATAGCGATACTATGATCGCCACCTAATACAAGTGGAAAACGCCCTTCTTCTATAATATGATCCACCTTACTTGCTAATTCGTTACATACAGTTGCAACTTGTGTAAGGTTTCTTAAGCTTGTATTTACATCTACTTCTTTTTCTCTCTCTATACATATATCTCCCATATCTTTAACGTCATATCCAATTCCTTCAATTCTTTCAATTACACCTGCATAACGGATTGCGCTCGGTCCCATATCAACGCCACGACGCATCTGGCCTAAATCCATTGGAACTCCAATAACTGAAATTTCTTTTTTCATAGATAGTATCCCCCTTTTGTGCCTTCACTAAATATTTTAAATCTTTTATATACTCTGACTCAACTCGACATTTTTCTGTATGGATATACAAATTATTCACTTATATTTGCTTCAAAATCAAAATGTTAAGACTATTCTATGTATAAAGTTAACATAATGAAACAACTACCATCATTATTATTAGATAATAATAAAAAACACTCCCGCATTTAGAAGTGTTTTTCTGATGCTATTTTCCACACTGCTGCAATATTCTTTGCTGTCATTTCGATATTCTCTTCTGCTACTTTATATGCCTCCTCTAATGTCATCGGACTTGTTGTAATACTAAATACTGCATCAATTCCTTTTTCATGAACAGCCGAATAATTCAGAGATACCGATCCCCCAATAGCAATGACAGGAATATGAAAATGCTTTGCACGCTCCGCAACACCTACTGGGGCCTTTCCATATGCTGTTTGTTCATCTATTCTCCCTTCGCCAGTTATAATTAAATCTGCACCTTCTATATGCTTATCAAAATTTGTATAATCTAATACAATTTCAATTCCTCTCCGCAAGTTTCCCTTTAGCACTGCAATAACAGCTGCTCCCATACCTCCTGCAGCTCCTGCACCAGGTATTTTAGATACGTCGCAAGATAGGTATTGTTTAAGGATATGCGCATAATGCTTTAAATTCTCATCCAGCTCTTTCATCATCTCTTCATCCGCACCCTTTTGTCGTCCAAATACGAAAGATGCTCCTCTTATTCCAACTAACGGATTATCTACATCACATGCTGCTTCTATCTTTATATGCTTTAAACGGGAATCCATTTGTGAAAAATCAATAGAGACAATCGAATGTAACGTTCCACCAGATGGCTCTATTACTTCTCCTTTTCCATTTATGAACTTGACTCCTAAAGCTGACAACATACCCGCTCCTCCATCATTTGTAGCACTTCCTCCAAGTCCTAAAATGATATGCTCAGCTCCTTCGTCTAGCGCATGTAGTATAAGTTCTCCTGTTCCTTTCGTCGTCGTAATAAGTGGGTTTCGTTTTTTAGCCGGAACATGTTGTAAGCCTGATGCTGCTGCCATTTCAATAAACGCTGTCTTTTTATCTTTAGACATACCGTAAAAAGCTTGTATACTCTCTCTAAGTGGTCCTGTCACATGAAATGATATAATCCTCCCGCTTGTGGCATCAACAAGGGAATCAACCGTTCCTTCCCCTCCATCTCCAATTGGTATTTTTACATACTCTGCTTTAGGGAAAATTGCTCCAAAACCTCTTTCAATGGCCTCACATACTTCTATAGCTTTTAAGCTTTCTTTATATGAATCAGATGCAATAACAACTTTCATAATTATCCCCCACCCTTTATTTTCACGTTTTCTCCATTTTAAATGACAAGTATGAAAGTTGTCTTTTCAAACACAAAAAAAAGCTTACATCATATGATGTAAGCTTTCTCTATTAGATGGAGCCTAGCGGGATCGAACCGCTGACCTCCTGCGTGCAAGGCAGGCGCTCTCCCAGCTGAGCTAAGGCCC
>NZ_MACE01000023.1 GCF_001883995.1 Bacillus paranthracis
TATGGTGGGCCTAAATGGACTCGAACCATCGACCTCACGCTTATCAGGCGTGCGCTCTAACCAGCTGAGCTATAGGCCCATACAAATTGCAGGATTTATTTATATCATATCCTCATTTAAGAGTCAATACTTTTTATTGAACTCTCAAAACTAAACGAAAACGAAACACGGAAACTTATATTGATAAACAGCGCTTATCAATTCTCCATAGAAAGGAGGTGATCCAGCCGCACCTTCCGATACGGCTACCTTGTTACGACTTCACCCC
>NZ_MACE01000024.1 GCF_001883995.1 Bacillus paranthracis
AGGAGCTCAAGAAAAGCATATTCCTGATACACCGAACTATAAACAAGAATTAGCAAATGGAAAAAATAAGAGTATTTTCTATGGTGATAATAAAATAGTGCAAGAATTGCTTGATAAGTTCGCCGGGAAAGGTGAACTATTAAAAAACGGTAGAGAAAGAGTAGACTTTGGTGAGCCAATAGGAAAATATTATGACCGCAATACTGGTGAATACCATGAGACTACTAAAGGGTTGATCCATTATGGAAAAGATGGCGCTCATATAGTACCATCAAGACCATAAAAATCATAAGAAAAGAGGATGCAAATGGGGTACGATTCTTTAATTGGAACATTAATAAATTATGAACATAGTGACATGATACTAGAATGGAAAAGTGGATTGAGGATTATTGGAGAACTAGATACAGTTTTTGAAACAGACAATGGACTAGATGAGGATGATATAAATTATACAGAATATGATGCAGCTGTATTTAGAGTAAATAATATTTTATCTCGACCTAATACAAACGAAGGTACTGTATATAATTGGTTAAAACAAGAAAAAAGTTCATTGGTTGAAATTTCTCTCTATGATGATCCACCAAGTGCAGTATTTTTAACTGACGGAAAAAGAGTATGGGAAAGAGAAATATGTAAATAATAGGTGGTATTTAAAATGAGACCTTGATTGGCATATATACCAATCAAGGTTTTTTTCTATGTTTTTACACCTGTAAAGGGTGTTCATCAGTGGTACGAAATTGGTTACAAGAAAAAGAGACGGATGAGAGTATGAGTGTACTTAGGATATCTAATAAGAAATCTCAATGCCGTTTTTGTGAAAAAACATGGATTGAATGCAATGAAAGAAATATTCTTGAATATGGCAAGGCAGAAGGACCTACACCTGAACAACTTTATAAAAAGTATGGTTCATGGGAAAATGTGATATATGGCAGTTTAAAAACAAATCCAGCAATGGATGTCATAGTATGGGAGGAAAATAATTATGAAAGAAGAAAAAATACAAGGTAATATAAAGTGGATTACATACAATAATTTAAGATTTAGAATAGAGAAGGTTAATGATGATTCATCCGTAATTTGGGTTTCTGATAATTTTGTGAATTTACGTTTTACCTTAGTAATGAATGACTTTTTAAGTAAATGTAATGATAAAATAGTAAAAGGAATTGATGGATTATACGAAAATACAAATGCAGAGTCAAAGATCAAATACGTTATAGATGAAGCTAAATTTGGTAGTTCACAATTAGGAAAAACTAAAGATGGACGACAAATGTCAAATGATTGGTTGAAAGGTTCTGAAACTGGAAAAAGTAGAATATTAAAAGCTGTTGAGGGAGATGAAGTATTAGCTGAACAGATTACGAAAGCCTTGAAAAGAGGTAAAGTTGAAAGAGTATTATCAAAAGTTGATAGTAGTGGAAAGGTTAAAACATTTAAGATAGATGCAA
Source organism: Bacillus paranthracis (assembly GCF_001883995.1). Taxonomy (GTDB): domain Bacteria; phylum Bacillota; class Bacilli; order Bacillales; family Bacillaceae_G; genus Bacillus_A; species Bacillus_A paranthracis. The sequence goes on from NZ_MACE01000024.1 coordinate 1,464, forward strand.
AGGGTAACATCGTTGGAGAGTGGCCATAATCTAGAAGCGAGGAGGAATTAAAAAGAATGAGAGATCATTTATGTATAGAAGAAAAATGTAAAAGGGGAATAGAATATCATAAAGAGTTTATCGAAGAAAATAGAGAAGAGATTAAAAGTTTAGAAGAAGATGAAAAAAATGGTATTCAAAGATATCCTAATGATAACAAAAGTATTATATTAGAAAATTATTTGTCGAATTTTATACATGAGATGAACGACATTAGGGCAATGTATTCTTTAGGAGAAGACATTAGTAAAATGGAAGTATATTTTTATAATGCGATAGATGATTTAGAGCATACAGGAGCTAGCAAAGTGGGTTATATATATATGCTTTGGATAATTTCTTTAGGAATTTTGTTAGAAACGGATAAAAAGAATATAGAAAGATTAAAAAAGATAGTTGATAAAAAAAATATGAACGACGCAGTAATTGATTTCCTCTTATGCGCTAGTGATATCGGATACACAAACATGACGAACAGATATTATAAAGAAAATCCATATGCAAAAACGAAAGAGATTATAGAACTTGCACAAACAGATAAAAAAGAAGCGTCTAAAAGATTACAAGTGTATATGGAGAAAGAATGGTTTAAAGGCCATTATGATTATGAATGGAAAAATGCGCATAAAGAACCTGGATATGTGGGGTATTGGAGCTTTGAGACAGCTGCAATAGTAAAGATACTCGGACTTGATGATACAAGTTTAAAAGATAATAATCATTATCCATATGATTTGGCACATTATAAAAATGAAATGAAATTCAAGCATATAGACCTAAGTGAATATCACTATGAAGATGAGACAGAAGAAATAGAGGATATAGTAGAAGGAATTGAAAATAATCCTGCACTGGAAAACATGATTCCGCCAAAATGGCATTCATTGGTCAATGAATTGATTCATGACTATGAGAATATGGATGATAGTAGTTTTTATGAAAAATACAAAAAAACGATAGAAATAGGTCAAGTGTGGTTCTTACCACAAGAGTATGAAGAAGAAAATGAGCAAAAAAATCTATTAGGAAGTTTAATTGTGTTTGCCCTGACGGTAAGAGAGTATATATTACAATTGGACTATAAAGAAGATTTAGAAGACTACATTGATAATCTAAAAAATTTCTGGAATGTTTCAGAAACAAAGTTAGTTCAATTTATGTTAGAGAATGATCAAAATTATTATGCATGGGTACCAAAAGAAGCAAACATCCCAAATATGTATGAAGTGAAGATAGAGAGTGTCGATGTAGAGGAAGTTCTATAACGAACAAATCGAAATGATTTTTATTATATGTAATATTAGAATGCATTTTACTAGTTAATTCAAAACAATGCATGCGTGGCAGAAAAAAGGATGTATTGTTACTAAAAATTAGAGGGAAAGAAGGCTGTTGGATTGAGTTAAGCACCTCATTGTCAATATACGACAATAGGTGCTTTTTTGCGTGCAATGAAGAAAAAATAAAAGATTTATTTTCACTCTATTTCATCTTCGAATTACATGTTATAATTTGGGAAAATTATATTCTTAATTTTTAGATAATTAAAAGGTGGTAGATTACTATATGAGTACATTAAAGAAAATTACTAACAATATTTCGAAGGTTATTATAGGAAAAGATGAATCGATAGAACTGGCAGCTATAGCTCTTATAGCAAGAGGGCATATTTTATTAGAAGATGTACCGGGGACAGGAAAAACAACATTAGCGAAAAGTTTGGCTAAAAGTGTGGACGCTAAATTTCAAAGAATTCAATTCACAGCGGATACTTTGCCTGGAGATGTTATTGGCCTTGAATATTTTGATGTAAAGGAATCGGAATTTAAAACGAGGTTAGGTCCTATTTTTGCAAATATAGTATTAGTGGATGAAATAAATCGTGCTGTACCGAGAACGCAATCTTCATTACTGGAAGTGATGGAAGAACGTACTGTTACGATTTCGAAACAGACGCATTCATTACCAGAACCTTTTTTAGTAATTGCAACGCAAAATCCACTCGAATCAGCGGGCACATTTCCGTTACCTGATGCTCAATTAGATCGATTTTTACTTACGATTCGCCAAGGATATCCTACGAGAGAAGCTGAAAAGGAAATGATGAATCGATTTCAAATGAATGATCCGTTAGAAACGTTACACTCTATTATTTCAAGTGAAGAAATTATTATGATGCAAAAACGTGCAAGAGAAGTGTTAGTAGGAAATGATGTGCAAGATTATCTTCTTGAAATTATTGAGGCAACGCGTAAGCATGAGCTAATTGAAATTGGTGTAAGTCCGCGGGGGACGTTGGCATTTATGAGAGCGATTCAAGCAAGGGCTATATTAAATGAAAGAGATTACTGTACGCCAGATGATATTAAGACGCTTGCTGCATCCGTTTGTGCTCATCGTTTAACGTTAACGATTGAAGGGGAGATGAAAACGACGAAAGAACAAATCATGAAAGAAATTCTTCATACGATTAATGTACCAGTGGAGAATATACGATGAATCAACAGCTTGTGTATACACCATTAGCGGAGCCTTTCGTAATAGGAGTTATGTCAGTTATAGCCGTTATTTTAAGTGTATTTTCAAGTAATTTACTCATATTATCTCTCGTATTTTTATATGTAATTTTAATAGGTGCTATGCATGTTTATATAAGTAAAGTATCTCGTGTTGAATGGGAATACAGTCAAGGAAATTCGAATGTTTTTATCGGTGAAACGAACAGGTGCAAAATAAAAATTTCAAACAAATCAATTTTTCCTATTTTTAATGTTGTATTTCGATTTAAATGTGAAAATAAGCTAACTTGGAATCATGATGAAATAAACAAAAATCATAGTACAGGTTCAAATTATTATATGAATTTTAATTTAAAAGGAAGGGAGTCAGTTTCATTTGATTTGCAAGTTGTAGCGTTAAAAAGAGGCATCGCGAAATGGGAAGAAGTTGAAATTGTGATTACCGATCTCTTTGGATTTATAACGAACCATATCACATATAAACAAGTTGATACGCCCTCTTATTTAGTCTTACCAGCTGTTCCGAAAATACAAGTTCCTGAATTACAAGAATGGTCACGAGGATTTCGAAAAGCGATGTCTTCACCCTTATATGATGAAACGAAAGTAATGGGAGTAAAGTCTTATGAAAATGAAGATTTTCGTTCCATCCACTGGAGTGCAACGGCGAAAACGGGGACGATAACTGCGAAAAAGTATGAGCGAACGCAATCAGATAAATACGCGATTTATCTCAACTTGCAAAATAAAAGTGGTGTTTCTTTGCGAAATGATACAGAGAAACTAATCGAATTAACGGCGGGTATATGTAAACAATTGCTCATGCAAAACTGTTCATTTGAAGTATGGATCAATAGTGTAAAAGATAACGGTTTGCTACATATAAAAAATGGGGATAATCGGAAACACTTGCAAAATGTATTAAGGGTACTTGCCTCGATATCAGACCAAGATACGCCTGTATCTTCTTCTTATTTTTATACAGCAGGCTTTCGTCGAAAGGAACTGGATGCGGTTCCTTTAATTATTGGTACTTCACCAAAGAAATACAGTAGAACGAATAAATGGATTGTAATGAAAGAATAAGAAGGGGCTTATGTCATGGCGAATAAAAAGCGACATATGAAAGTGAAGTTATGGGGTGTAAGAACTTTAATCATACTTTTCTTTGCGATTAGTGCGATAACGTTATCACAAGGTGTTGTGTATGTACAAGACATAGTAAAAGGGCTTTTTTCTAGTAAGACGGAGATAATATCAGAAAGAAATTATGATTTTACTAGTGTAGACGCACAGTTTGATGAATCTGAAAGAATTATAGATGAAGAAACAGGAGTTGTAGATACAAGAACGAAAATAGATAGGGAAATTCCACTTTTTGTACGAAAAAATTCATGGACTGATGTGTTTTCTGTTCTTTCAAATTCATGGATTAGTGTCATTTTTTATGTAATTATTGCAGTGGTCATTTTATATGCTGTTTATAAATTAATGAGGAAAAAGGTAACGAAATCCGAAATAGAACAGGATAAACAATCGATAACAAAAGAAAATACGGATAGAACCGAAAAGAACAAGAAAGTGATGCATCAGTTTGAACAGCCATTACCTAAAGATACGATAAGAAAAACGTTAGTTGAATGGGAAAGAACATTACCATTTCATGAACAGAGAAGATCTTATGAAACGATGCAACAGTGGTTAAAAAGAATTAGTAGAACGAGAAATATTACTTCGTTATATGAGTCTGTTCGTTATGGTGAAAAGACGTATACGGAGTTAGATGTGGAAAAAATAATGAAGTGGGTAGAGGGAGATGGGAAGGTGGATATGTAAATATCCACCTTTACTTTTTTGTAGAGAAATTTGATTATCATGAATCATTTTCATATATAAAACTGCCTTCAAATAAGAAAAAGAAATTAACTGTAAATTAACTTTATTTACTTATACTTCATTACATGTTAACCTATACTTAATTTTTATAAATTATAATTAATTTTTAAGTTTTTTAAGGGTGTGAAAATGTAATGAAATCAGTATTAAAAAGCATACTTATTTCCTTTGTTTTTTCTGCAGTAGGTATGTGTTGGTTGCTGTTCTTATTATTCAAAGGGGACGGAGACTGGTTATTGTCTTGGATAGGCGTATTAATGGCATATTTATCTTTATTCACTTTAATAGATTTATATTGTAAAACTACATACGACAAAAAAATAAATAAATGGCTTATAAAAACAGCGGTGACTAGCTTTAGTTTTGCTGTGTTAGGAATTTCATTTTGTATCATACACGAGCTATTAACACCATGGAGTCTCAGTTTAATGGTGTGGTATTGGTTGGTAATGTTAGTGTTATTTTTAACGACCATACTATCATTAGTCAGTCTCGTATTTGTTAATCGTAAAAATCATAATTTCACCGGTGTATATAGAATACTTATACTTCTAAATCTACTTCTTACGTTAGGACCAGTATTATGGCCACTATTACTTTCTATTATCGGAAATGGTATGAACGCTAGTGCAGGATGGTAAAGGTGAATATAGATTAGTTGTTTAAATAAAAGAGAACGTGTTTACATAAAAAATGAAAACACGTTCTTTTTTATTCATTTTAATACGAACACAATGAAACATCTTAAAATAATTAAGATAAGGTGAAATAAAAACGGGGGAGGTTAAGGGACTTTCCTTATTTTTTATGCCCTTTTTATTTTCATACATAATTCTTTCTCAGCAGATTGTATCAAACTTTAAACGTAAGTATTTCGTAAGGAATGGATAAGAAAAAAGAGAGTTTTATCATATAGGATAAAAGTATAGCTTGAATCAATACGATATGAATAGGGGAGAGAAAACCTTATGAAAAAATGTAATTCAATGAAGTTAGCGAGTTTGACAGTTTTATTAGCGGGTACTACTCTATTTACACCTGGTTTTACTGTGAAAGCAGAGTCTACTCAAAATATTTCTAATTCGTCACAAGAACCTAATCAAAAGAATCGGAATGGATGGAAACAAGTAATGCAGGAAACAATACAAATTGGGGCACCAGGGGTATTAGCTAAAACGTCTAATAAAGGGAAAGTTAATAGTTATACTGCTGGAGTGGCGGATTTAAATACAAAGAAACCGGTGAAATCAGATTATCGCTTTCGAATTGGTAGTGTGACGAAAACTTTTACCGCCACGACGGTTCTTCAATTAGTTGGAGAAAATCGCGTACAACTTGACGATTCAATTGAGAAGTGGTTACCGGGTCTCGTTCAAGGAAATGGGTATGATGGCAATCAAATTACGATACGCCAACTTTTGAATCATACAAGTGGTATCGCTGAATACTTAAAGTCAAAAGATGCTGACATAATGAATTCGAAAAAAACGTATACAGCTGAAGAAATAGTGAAAATAGGTCTTTCTCTACCTCCAGATTTCTCGCCGGGCAAAGACTGGTTGTATTCAAACACAGGATATGTAATATTGGGAATGCTAATTGAAAAAATAACTGGTAATAGTTATGCGGAAGAAATTGAAAAGCGAATTATTGAACCTCTGGACTTGCCAAATACGTTTTTACCAGGAAATTCACCCGTCATCCCAGGAAAGAATCATGCTCGTGGATATGTGAAAATGGACGAAACAGGCGAGTTGAAAGACATTACGTATTATAATCCGAGTTTAGCTAATGCAGCTGGAGATATGATTTCTAATGCGGATGATTTAAACAAGTTCTTTTCATCTTTACTCGGTGGTAAGTTACTGAAGGAACGCGAGTTAAAAGAAATGCTTACTACAGTTCCTATAGAAGGAAAAGGGGTTGGTGATGGATATGGCCTTGGAATCTATGAGACGAAACTTCCAAATGGTGTCTCAGTTTGGGGGCACGGAGGATCAATTCCTGGGTTTATGACTTTTGCTGGTGGAGTAATTGGAGGCAAGCATACATTTGCTGTCAATGCTAATTCTTTAGGTCCGGTTGAAATCCTTACACAGTTTAATAAAATGATGCAAGTTGAATTTAATAAATAATAGATGAAAAGAGTTCTACTATAGAGGTATATAAGGACTTGTATGTGATTTAATTGTTATGAAAATATACTCTTAAAAAATCCCGAATCATGAGCAATTTACTTCCCATGATGCGGGTTTTTTATGTGCTGTTACAAGAAAAGTAATGATGTATTTAAATTTCTTCATTTTACTATAAATCTATTATATTTATTTGATATTTCTTATTTATAGTGACTTTTACATTTTTAAAATATTGCAACATACAAAGGTAAGTAGTTCTAGATTTCGGGGTTAATAATAAGTGAATTCTGATTTTTGTTAAAAAATATTTAAATGTATTTCCGTAATTTACATAATAAGGTACTTTTATCGTATGAATTAATAACAAATAGAATTAAGTATACAAAAATAGATAATTATGATTTGTGTAAGAATGATTGACTATTATGAAAAATAATGATTAATATAAGTTTTATATTTTAGTTCCATTTATATCACAAATTTGTATTTTATTTCAAATTTAATTGTGTCGTAAACTATAATTGAATATATTGTGAAAAAGAATAGGGAGCGGGAACAGCAATAGAAAAGGCTATCTTTTCAAATTTTGTAATGAAATCAAAGGAAGGATAAATATGTATAAACAAGTAGTAGAACTGTTAGAAGAAGCGGCTATATCGTATACACAATATACACATGAGCCAATATTAGATTATGAAACAGATAGAAAAATTAGAGAAAGGTTTAAATTAGAAGGTGTACCCAGTAAAAGTTTATTTTTAAAAGATAAATCAAATAACTATTACATATTTGTAACTGTTGAAGGAGAAAAATTAGATTCAAAACTTATGAAAGATTTGGTTGGAAAAAAGATTTCTATTTGTTCAGCCGAGGAGTTAATAGAAAAAACTTCTTGTGTTCCAGGGTGTGTATCTCCATTTGGCTATTCAGATGAAATCACACTTATTATAGATCGAAAAATTTATAACTATAATAAATTTTTGTTATCTCCCGGTATACCTGAGATAACAATTGAAATACCTACAAAAAGTATAAATAAAATCTTAAATATTGTTGAGAATAATATTTTAATATATGAGAAAAGATCATAAATATATTAGGGGGGATTTTAGTAATGCCAACTACAAAAATGTATTTATACGATCAAAAGAGAATAATTGAAGAACAAAATAAAGGGATTTTAGATGAGTGGAAAACTATATCTTTCAATAATTTTCACGATAGCATTTTAGATCAATCTAAACCATTTCCGTGTTATTTTGCAGTAGATTCTGAGAAACATGGTTGGTCTAGATATATATTTTCTGAATCGGCTTATGATGAAAATGAATTGTTCAAACTAAGAGATGGGATTTATGAATATATTAAAACATATCAACAAATTGCAAAGAGAACTACTTTAGTAATATTTTTTAAACCATCTAATAAACAATTACTGGCTGAAGAATACAAAAAACAATTTTGGAATGTATTACAATTTTTAATGAGAAATGATCCGGAGCCATGGAATGCAGAAATACCAATAGATCCTTATAACGCTAAATGGGAATTTTGTTTTGGTGGTGAACCTATATTTGTCGTTTGTAGGGCTCCAATATATTCTGAGAGAAAAAGTAGATATACAGGAACCGGCCTTGAAATTACGTTACAACCTCGAGGTACTCTAGATGATATTACAGGTGATACAAAACAAGGGAAACAAGTACGGAAAGTGATTAGAAAACGTTTGTTAGCATATGATGATATTCCAATGCATCCAGATATAGGGGATTACGGAATAAAAGAAACCTTTGAATGGAAACAATATATGTTACCAGAAACAAATGAAGAAAGTGTAATGAGATGTCCTATTACGGGGTTGAAGAAAAATGATTAGCATGATATTCAGTTATATATTATTAGGGATTTCATTGTCTGCACCAGTCGGTCCGATTAATGTTGCTCAAATAAATAAAGGAATAAAAAATGGTTTTTTGAGTGCATGGTTAGTAGGAGTTGGAGCAATGTCAGCAGATGTTGTAATGATGTTTTTAATTTACTTTGGTATTTCGACTTATTTAACAACTCCAGTTGCCCAGCTCTGCATTTGGATTTTTGGTTTTGTAACGATGATTTATTTAGGCTATGAAAGCATGAAAGAAGCTACTAAACAAGTTCAATATATTTCATCAGGTGAAAAAGAACATCCTTTAAAATCTTTTCTATCGGGGTTTGCTATCGCAATTTCTAATCCATTAAATATTATTTTTTGGATAGGGATATACGGATCAGTTCTAACTAGTGCTATGAATACTATTGGAAAAGAACAAGCTTTATGGTATAGTGCAGCTATTTTTGCTGGGATTATGCTTTGGGATATATTTATGGCTACATCTATTCATTTTGGTAGAAGATTTATTAATCATACAGTAATGAAATGGATTTCTATAGTAGCAGGAATTGTTTTAATTATGTTTGGAATATATTTTGGCTATGAGGCAGTAAGAGGGATTGATAGACTATTATGAAATGATTGATAATTAGAGTCGATAGTTATTTTTTAGAACTTTATTCATAGCGAACCTTTTGGTTTTTGAATTTGTTAATTGATAAGTATAGGTTAATTCCTTATAGTAAAAGACTTATAGAATCATTCTATAAGTCTTTTTATTGCTGTATAGAAAAATATATAGGCACATTCTCTTCTCACAAAGAGAAATAAAATTCTTAACAAGAACGATAAAATAAATATATAAGCAGTAAAGCAAATTTCAATAAAAGTAGCTTGTTTGCATTTGAAAAATCTAGAATGTTTTTAATTGCTATGAATTACTTTCACAACTTTTGTGGGCACTCCTGCAACGACAATGTTTGCAAGTGCATCTTTTGTAACAACTGTACCTGCAGCAATAACTGAATTGTTTCCAAGTGTCACACCAGGAAGTATGGTTGCACTAGACCCGATCCATACATTTTCACCAATTGTAACAGGGGAGGCGTATGTCGTGTTTCTTGTTTCTAAAGTTAGCCCGTGATTAAGTGTGGCAATTGTAGCATTCATACCGATTATACAATTGTCTCCTATTTGAATCCCATCTCTATCTTGAAAAGAACATCCATTGTTAAAAAATACGTTTTTGCCCTTACAAAATATTCATTATTCTTTCAAAGGTTCCAGTAAAACAACTTCACAGAAATGTTCATGTTCAAATGAGGAAGAAGTGAACAATAAAACGATTTATATTCCGAAAATTGTAATTTTTATGATTGTTAAATATAATAGTGATATATATTGAGTGGACTTAAATAGAAAATAGTTTAGTTAATTAATTATTTTTCGTCTTAACTAATATGGCATTGGAGTGAAATACATTGGGACAAAATCAGTTCAGATGGAGTAACGAGCAATTACGAGAACATGTTGAAATAATAGACGGTACAAGAAGTCCTCATAAATTATTAAAGAACGCAACATACTTAAATTCCTATATACGTGAATGGATGGAAGCAAATATTTGGATCTATGATGACAGAATTATATATGTAGGAGAAAAACTACCAGAGCAACTACATGAATGTGAAGTTATTGATTGTGATGGAAAGTATGTCGTTCCTAGTTACATAGAACCGCATGCACATCCATATCAATTATATAATCCAGAGACGTTAGCGAATTATGCGATGCAATTTGGGACAACAACTTTTATTAATGATAATTTAACTCTATTTTTCACATTAAAGCGTGAGGAATCATTTCATTTATTAGATAAATTTAAAAAGCTTCCAGCTAGTATGTATTGGTGGTGCCGTTTTGATGGACAAACTGAATTGCAAAATGGGCAATCTTTATTTAATAGTGAAGAAATAATAGAATGGCTACAGCATGAAGCAGTTCTTCAAGGAGGAGAGCTAACAGCATGGCCAAAATTATTACATGGCGATGATGAAATGCTAACTTGGGTGCAGGAAACAAAGCGATTACAGAAAAAAGTAGAAGGACATTTCCCAGGAGCATCTGAAGCAACGTTAGTAAAATTAAAACTGTTAGGTACAGACTGTGATCATGAAGCAATGACGGGGCAAGAAGTGTTAACTCGTCTTATGCAAGGTTACACTGTTTCTCTTCGAAACTCTTCCATCCGACCAGATTTAGAAGTTTTATTAAAAGAACTACTGGAATTAGGTGTGAAGCAATTTGATAGATTCTTTTTCACAACAGATGGTTCTCATCCGTCCTTTTATGAAAACGGAATGACGAATGTAATGATTACTACTGCTATAAAGCAAGGTGTTCCAGTAATAGATGCATATCATATGGCAAGTTATAATATTGCTCGTTATTATAATATGGAGCATATACATGGTTCGATTGCGACAGGGAGAATTGCTAATATCAATATTTTAGAAAGTAAAGAAAACCCAGTACCAGCGAGCGTTATTGCAAAGGGGAAATGGGTGAAGCGTGACGGTGTAAATACGCATGAAGCATTACATATAGACTGGGGTAAATGTAAAGTAACTCCATTATCATTAGATTGGTCCATAGAAAAAGAGGATATGATTTTCTCTAATAAAACGGGTATACACTTATTAAATAACGTTATTACAAAACCATATACTAGTAAAATCAACATAGAATGTAATGAATTGTCCACAGATCATGATGAATGTTTCCTTATGATGATTGCTCGTGATGGCAGTTGGCGAGTGAATACAGTTGTGAAAGGTTTTGCGAAAGAACTAGGTGGGCTTGCTAGCTCTTATTCTGGTACAGGTGACATCATTCTTATCGGAAAAAGAAAAGAAGATATGCTTATAGCTTTTCATAGAGTAAAAGAGCTTGGCGGGGGAATGGTAATAGCTGAGAAGAATGAAGTATTACATGAAATCGCATTACCATTGCTCGGAATTATGTCTAATTTAAAAATGAGTGAATTAATACAGGAAGAGAAACAGATGGTGAAATTACTACAAGAGCGTGGCTACGCGTATGATGATCCAGCATTTACAATTTTATTCTTTTCTGCGACGCACTTGCCTTTTATACGGGTAACGCCTATAGGGCTATATGATGTGAAAAGTGGAAAGGTAGTTGCTTCGCCGGTGAATTTGATAAAGTAATATTAGAAAGAACTCCTCCGCTACAGTAGTTATGTAAAGTGGGGGAGTTTTATATTTTAGATGTATTGTTATAAATAGGGTTACATATAAATAATCTCAAAAATAACCTTAAACGAGAACAAATAGATAAATTAGGAAAATATATTTTTAAAACATACTTGACGCATAGGAATTAATGGATTAATATGTGGATATTACTTATTTTACCACTCATTATTTTAATGCTAAAACAAATTGAATAGCTGATTGGATAACCAAAGGCACGTATACATTTCATAATTTTGAAATGTGTTCGTGCCTTTTTGTATTATTCATAGAGCAAGGAGCGGAGGAGATATGAATAAAACGATGCCAACATTAATCGAAGAAACAGATTGGTTGTTTCGTAAAATGGTCCGTAAGTTTGTAAAGGAACGTGACAAAATTAAGATTGAAGGTATTATGTTGCCGGGCATCTTAATATTAAACAAAATTATTCGAGATGGTGAGCAGCGTCTAACTGATTTAGCAGAAGAACTGGATTTTACATCAGGAGCGATTACGGCATTATGCGATAAGTTAGAAGAAAGAGGCTTGGCTATTCGGAAACGTCATCAGGAAGATAGACGAATCATTTTACTTGAGATTACTGAAGATGGCCTGAAATTTATAAAGCAAAATAATAAAATAAGAACAAGTTTTATATCTGTTTTATTCGATGGATTTTCAACAGAAGAATTACAAGTGCAGACCGAAGTTTTTAAACGCTTAGCCCATAATTTAGAACACCTTTCGGATACAATTATGAAACTAAGCAATGAGAATACAGAGGAATAACAAAGAATACTATTACTCTAGTTATTTGGGTCTGAAAATTCAAACTGTTAAAAGGTGACTTATTAATAATATGAATAGGAGTGGAAAGAATGGGACATCCAACAATTTATCCAACAGGGGCAACAGTATATAATCCCGGGAAAGCTTGGAGTGGTTATACAATTTATCAAGCTGCAGATCATGGTGCGTTATTAATTGATATGAATGGAAAGGAAGTACACTTATGGAAAGGACTGCGTGGATTTCCAAATAAGTTATTACCAGGCGGATATGTTTTTGGTCATACAGCACAAAGAGATCCTGAGTACGGTTTTCAAGATGAAGTAGATTTAGTTCAAGTAGATTGGGAAGGAAACATAGTCTGGAGATTTAACCGTCTGGAACACATTGAAGACCCAGACCATGATCCGCAGTGGATGGCTAGAGCTCATCATGATTATCAGCGTGAGGGAAATCCCGTGGGTTACTATGCACCAGAATTAGAACCGAAAACAGATGGTGGAAATACGTTAATTTTAGCACACAAAAATGTACATAATCCGAATATATCCGATAAGCCGTTATTAGATGATGTCATTATTGAGGTAGATTGGGAAGGGAATATTATATGGGAGTGGGCTGTCAGTGATCATTTTGAAGAACTTGGATTTGATGAAAGTGCTAAAAATGTACTATTCCGTAATCCTAATATTAGATCCTTTGGTGGTAATTCGGATGGAGATTGGATGCATATAAATTCTATGTCTACAATTGGTCCGAATAAGTTTTATGACCAAGGAGATGAACGTTTTCATCCTGAAAATATTATTTGGGATGCTAGGGAGTCAAATATAATTGCCATTATTGACAAGAAGACAGGAAATATAGTTTGGAAACTCGGTCCTGACTATTCTAGCCCAGATGTTAAGCATTTAGGATGGATCATTGGACAACATCATGCACATATCATTCCGAAAGGATTGCCTGGAGAAGGGAATTTACTTGTATTTGATAATGGTGGTTGGGCAGGATACGGTCTTCCAAACCCTGCATCTCCATACGGTTCCAAAAATGCTGTTCGTGATCACTCGAGGATTCTAGAAATTAATCCAGTAACTTTAGAAATTGAGTGGCAATATACGCCAACTGAAGCTGGATATCAAGCTCCTTTAGATTCGTATCGATTTTACAGTCCATATATTAGTTCTGCCCAAAGGCTACCAAACGGAAATACATTGATTACAGAAGGAGCAGATGGTCGGATTTTTGAAGTTACTCGTGAGCATGAGCTTGTATGGGAATATATTTCACCTTATAAAAATAACAGAAACTCCAATATGGTTTACCGTGCGTATCGTGTACCGTATGAGTGGGTACCTCAACTAGAAAAACCAGAGGAGAAAGAAATTACTCCTCTTGATATAGCAGCATTTAGAGTCCCGAATGCTGCAGAAGCTGGTACGGAATCTGTTGTGACAGTCGAAGGAACAATATCTTACGGCACGGGAGATTTCTGTGTAGCGACATTGGAAGAAATAAATAAAATACGAGATTAACGTTAGTAATTTAAAGTGTGGGGAGAGTCATTTCCCCCACTTATTAAAATGAACTTGATAGGTTTGTTATATGACAAAACGTTTCCATTTCTTTATTTGTAATAATTTAACGTAATATTTCGGTTAAATAAATCTTACTTCAAGCTTGAACAAATTGTTATGGAGGAATGATAAATGGTGAAACTAAAGCCTTTATTTTTAAGTTTATCAATGGTTACTAGTTTAGCTGTAGCAGGATGCTCAAACTTTTCAAAAGAAAGTGCGGGAACGACAAAAAGTAATGGGAAAGAAACGGCCGCGGTGAAAATGGCTATAGATACAGCTGCTGGCGGATCTTTTCAGTTTAGAGCTGCCGAGAAACAAGGCTATTTTGAGAAAAATAGTATTAAAGCTCAACTATCGAATTTTGCTTATGGAATTGATACAGTTAATGCGGTATTAACGGAACAAGCTGATACAGGTCTTGCTGCTGATTATGCGCTTTTAAATTCGTTAGGAAAAGGAGATATGGTCGTAATTTCAACACTTACGCGAGGAAATGAAAAATCATCAAAAGACAATGAGCTTCTAGTTAGAGAGGGGATTAAAACAGAAAATGATTTAAAAGGTAAAAAGTTAGGCGTACCTAAAGGGACTGTAACGGAGTATGTTTGGGCGAAATATTTGGCAGCGAAACATATTAATGAAAAGGATATTACCTTCGTTCCATATAGTACACCAGACGAAGCTATTGTAGGAATGAAAAATGGTGATATAGATGCTGTTTGGAGTTCTGGTGCATTAAAGGATAAATTTAAAAATATAAAAGGTGTAACAAAATTAGGTGATTTAGAAAGTGCAGGCGTTACAATTGACAGCTATTTACTAGCAAAAAGATCATTCGTCGAGAAGAATCCAAAAGCTGTTGAAAACACACTTAAGGCTTTATCTGAAGGTATTAAATATGTAGATAACAATAAAAAAGAAACCGCTAAGCTTGCTTTTGAGCAATTGAAACTACCAGAGAAAGATGCGTTAAAAGATATTGAAAGACAAAACTATGTTCTTGGATTTACAGAGGAGGACGCAAAACATTTAGAAGATATGAAAGTATGGTTAGAAGAGAAAGGGAAACTGAAAGATAAATATGAATTGAAAGATAAAATTAATCTTGAAGCACTTAAAAAAGCTTTCCCTGAATCTGTTACTTATAAATAGAATAGGAGTGAAGTATGGTGAGTACAGTAAGTGAAAAAGAAGTATTGAAATCTCCTGTGGCCATTTCTATTTCTGGGTTATCTAAATCATTTAATAACGAACAATTTGTTTTAGAAGATGTAAATTTAACAATTGGGAATGGTGAATTTTTTATATTACTTGGCCCAAGCGGATGTGGAAAATCTACGTTATTAAGTATGCTTGCTGGATTTGTTGAAAAGACATCAGGGAAACTAATAGTCAATAATGAAGAGGTAATTAAGCCTGATAGAAATCGTGGCGTCGTATTTCAACAAGCAGACGCAGCGCTTTTTCCGTGGCTAACAATTAAAGAAAATATTGAATTTGGTTTAAAAATGAAAAAAATGATAAAGCAGACCCGAAATGATATATCCTCTCACTATATAAAACTTGTTGGACTAGATGGGCATGAAGGAAAATATCCAAGAGAACTTTCTGGAGGAATGAAACAAAGAGTTCAATTAGCACGTGTGTTAGCCAATGACTCGCAATTTTTATTAATGGATGAACCATTTGGAGCACTCGATGCAATGACTAGAAGAACAATGCAAATAGAGTTAATTCGAATTTGGAAAGAAACAAACAAAACGATTATTTTTGTCACTCATGATATTCAAGAAGCTCTATTACTTGGGCAAAGAATAGGGGTAATGTCTAAAGGACCTTCTTCAAAAATTGAAAAGATTTACGATATTCCACTACCGTATCCGAGAACATTTACAGATAAAGAATTTAATTACTATTATCAAATGATTCAATCACACTTTGATTGAAAGGAGGTCCAAATATGAGCGTGTTGAAAGATGAGATTGCAAGAAAAGAGACTATTTATGAAACAAATAATTTCAAGATTGGTTTACAAAAGAAGCTATTACAAAGTGGAATTATCGCTTGGATACTTATCCTTACGATATGGAGTGTTGTAGCGAATTTTTCTGATCCGCAATTTTTGCCAAGTCCGATAGCAGTTTTGTATGGAGCAATTGAACTGAGTCAAAATGGTTCCTTATTTATATATATAGGAGTTAGTTTTTTAAGAGTAATAGCTGGATGGATTTTAGGGAATCTTGTAGCCATTCCGGTAGGATTATTAATTGGCCGAATCCCATGGTTAAGAGCGCTATTTGATCCAGTTATCAATTTTATTCGCTTTATTCCACCTCTTGCCTTTATAACATTATTTATGCTTTGGTTTGGTATTGGAGAGCAATCTAAAATTTTTCTCATTATGTATGCAACTTTCTTTATTGTGACGATTAACACAATTACCGGTGTGCAAGCTGTTGAAGAAGATAAAATTCGCTCAGCGAGAAGTATGGGAGCATCAGAATGGCAAATTATGTTCCATGTCATCATACCAGCAGCACTTCCTTATATTTATACGGGGGCAAAGCTTGCAATGGGATCCTCATTTATGGCCATTGTTGGAGCTGAAATGGTTGCAGCTAATGAAGGAATTGGTTATATGATTTGGAATGCAAGGTTATATTTCAAAACAGATTGGATTTTTGTCGGTCTTGTTATTCTTGGATTGATGGGCTTCTTGATGGATCGGATATTTAATAAATTCGGAAGTGTAGTTCTGAAAAGATATAATGTGGTGAAAAAATAAAAAAGAGCCATTTAGCTGACTAAAAAAGGTTAGATAAATGGCTCTTTTTTATGAAAAAAGTCGATGCGTTCTTACTTCTTATTATTTTTCTATCTTGGTTTCAATCCTCTTCACCAAATCAGCTGACACGTTATGAAAATACTCTAACACTATCTTTCTAATATCATCAGATATAACTTTCAAATCACCAGCTAAGTTTTCTGCAAGATGTTCTTTTTCTATCGGTTTTAACTTCGCATAAAATTCACCAGCCTGCGTAAAGTCATCTTGTTTCGTTATTGAAGTTCTTTCAAGTTCACCTTCAATGTATCTTCCGTCACCGCTCGTTATTTGATTAGCAGGTGTCCAATTTTGCTGTTGGTTAATCGTTAATTTCCGAAATTCGGGACCAATTCTTCTTCTTTGAGAATCACTATAAATGTTAGCTCGCCCTTGCAACATTTTATCATCTGATAATTCAGCACCGTCAAGTAAATTAGAAGGGGAGAAAGCGACTTTTTCTACTTGTTCCATATAATTTTCAGGGTTTTTATTTAATACCATTTTGCCGACTGGTATAAGAGGATACGCTTTTTCATCCCATATTTTTGTATCATCTAAAGGGTCGTAAGAAAGATGCGCTTCATCTTTCGGGTCCATGAGCTGGACATATAAACCATATTCCACTGGTTTACCGTTTGCAATTGCATCATATAAATCTTTGCCGCTATAATCAGGGTTTTCGGCAGCCAGTTTATTTGCTTCCTCGCTAGTAATGAATTGTACACCTTCAAATGGGTACCAATGATACTTTACATACTTTCGATTGCCTTCTGCATTTCTCCAAACATATGTATTTACACTATGTCCTGGGATGTGGCGAAGGCTTTTGGCCGTACCATTATCAGAGTACAAACGGACAACGAAATGTATGGATTCAGGTGCTCTAGCGACAAAGCTCCAAAATCTATTAGAGTCTAATAAGTTATTTTTAGGTGAAGGTGACAACGCTTGAATGGTTTCAGGGAAACGCATCGGATCGCGTACAGAAAAGACAGGAATGTGATTACATAATAGATCGAAAATACCTTCTTTAGTATAAAATTTTGTAGAAAAACCGCGTACATTTCTAGAAGTATCAGGTGTTCCTTTCGTGCTAACAGCTAATGAAAATCGCACCATAACGGGAACTTTCTCATTAGCATTTTGTAGGAAATTTAGTTTAGTATGTTCGGGCATTGGATAGATTGTTTGAAAATAACCGAACGCACCAAATCCTTTTACATGAACAGGTCTTTCTAAAATTTTTTCGTGAATAAATTGTTGTAACGCCTCGTGAAGCACACTATCTTGCTCTAGAACAGGTCCACGTGAACCAACTGTTTGAGAGTGAAGGATTGCTTGTTCATTACGTTCTCCATTTTCATTAAAGTCTTTCCCTAGTAAAGATTGCCTCTGTTTATCATAGTGTTCATTCATCAATATAGCCTCCAAATCTTTTTCGTCCATTGTTACTAAATATGATTTTATAGCCTTGATTATGTATAACACGCTAAGTTCAAACTAGTTACAGACCGCTAGATGAGAAAAACGCGTATGTAGTGGACCTGTTGAAATAGAAGAAATTATGGAAAAATGAATATCGGGAAGAACATTACTATTAAAATTTCAATCTTAAAAATGAATTTATACATGACTTTATAGAAAATGAACATAAATAAAACAGGGAAAATAACTAGGAGGAATGTAACATGTCGGATTGGTTTCAATTAGATAAAGGGTATATGATGTCAACGTACTGTCGTACAAAGCTTGCGATAGAAAGAGGAGCAGGGTGTAAACTGTATGATGTGGATGGTAAAGAGTATATAGACTTATTTTCTGGTGTCGGAGTAAATGTATTAGGATACAATCACCCGAAAATCGTACAAACAACAATGGATCAAGTTACGAAGTCGTTGCATTTACCGTTTCATTTTTTAAATCCAGTTGCGATTGAATATGCAAAGAAATTAGTTGATTGCTCTTTAAAAAACGGAAAGGTCTTTTTTACAAACTCAGGTACGGAAGCGACAGAAACGACGTTGAAATTAATTGATAAATATAGAGCTATTATGCATGAAGAACGTGAAGGAATTGTAGTGTTGAAGAATAGTTTCCACGGGCGTACGTTGGGGGCACTTCATTTTACAAGACAAGAAAGTGTATATCAAAATTTCCCGAAAACATCGATCCCAGTATATGAAGTTGAGCGCGAGAATATAGAGCAATTAGAAGAGACAATAATTCATGAAAATCCAATTGCAATTATGTTAGAACCTGTATTAGGAAGCGGGGGAATTTATCCATTATCGGGTGAATATTTACATGGTGTTCAAAATTTATGTGAGAAATATAATGTACTACTTATCGTTGATGAAGTTCAAAGTGGTATGGGGAGAACGGGAAAACTATTTGCTTATCAAAATTTCAATATTACACCACATATTATTCAAATTGGTAAAGGAGCAGGAGGCGGGATACCACTTGGCGGAATTATTGTAGGTGAAAAGTTATGTGATGTATTTGCGCCAGGAGATCACGGCACCACATTTGCTCATTCATCAATAGGAACGGCTTTAGGTTTAACTGTATTAAATACATTACTTGACGATGGTTTAATGCAAGAAGCATATGAAACGTCACTATATTTGAATGACAAACTGCAAGACATTCAGAAAGAAAATTCTTATTATATTCAGGAAGTGCGTCATGCGGGGATGATGTTTGGGATAAGTGTGAATGACACGAATGAAAATGTGAAGAAATTACAGATTGAGTTAATGAATAAAGGAATGTTGGTCGATGTAACACAAGGGAATATTATTCGATTACTTCCGCCGTATATTATTACGAAAGAGGAAATTGACGCATTCATTTATGAGTTTATTTCTTGTGTTCATAACATAGCTGCTACAGCAAGTATTTAAAAAAATATAAAAAAATATAAAAAGCTGAAGAAGCCGCTATTTTAGCGGCTT
>NZ_MACE01000025.1 GCF_001883995.1 Bacillus paranthracis
CATTGGACAAATAATTAATTATGTGAAACAATAATAACAGATAAGGAGACGTTAATTTTCCTTAAGTGCTTCGAATTAATTTTATTCAATAAGAGAAGGTGTGCTTAAAGAAGTTAAATTAAATAAGGAGCTGTTTTATTATATGCAACAAAATAATGATTTAAATTTTGAACCTCAAGACGTTAATATTGTCAATCCTAAACAAGCCAGGAAAGCAGTCGTTGCTACTGGTATAGGGAACGCAATGGAGTGGTTTGACTTCGGATTATACGCGTATTTAGCGGTAATTTTAAGTCAATTATTCTTCTCAGGTGTTGATAATAGTGGATTGCAACTTGTACTTACATTCGGTACATTTGCAGCGGCCTTCCTCGTTCGACCAATCGGAGGTGTATTCTTTGGTAGAATAGGAGATAAGTACGGCCGAAAAATCGTGTTAAGTACTACTATTATTTTAATGGCACTTTCTACATTATTCATCGCATTACTACCAACCTATGAACAAATTGGTGTATGGGCACCAATACTACTTTTAGTTGCCCGAATGATTCAAGGCTTCTCTACAGGCGGCGAATATTCAGGAGCAATGGTTTATATCGCAGAATCTTCTCCAGATAAAAAGCGTGGTATACTCGGTAGTGGTCTTGAAATTGGAACACTCTCAGGTTACATTGCTGCATCGGTAATTGTTACCATTTTGACGTTATTGTTAACAGATGAACAAATGCTCAGCTGGGGCTGGCGTATTCCTTTCTTAATAGCTGCACCAATTGGTTTGGTCGGTTTATACTTACGCCGTCATTTAGATGAATCTCCCATCTTTGAAGAGATGGAAAAAGCACAAGAGGAATCTGAAGACAATGAACAATTTTCATTTATGGATATTATGAAATATCACAAAAAAGACTTCTTATTAAGCACAGTAATTGTCGCCTTCTTTAATATTACAAATTATATGATTCTTTCGTATATTCCTTCTTATCTAACTCAAGTACTTAAAGTCGAAGAAACAACAGGCTTACTAATTATTTCTATTACGATGGCACTTATGATTCCACTAGCACTATATTTCGGTAAATTAAGTGATAAAATTGGTAATAAACGCGTCGTGCAAATTGGTTTACTTGGTTTAACTGTATTTGCAATTCCAGCATTTTTACTAATAGGTAACGGGCATATTGCAGCTATATTTGCAGGTATTTTCGTATTAGGTTTCTTCCTAAGTGTATATGAAGGAACATTACCTTCATTATTACCATCACTCTTTTTCACTGATGTACGTTACCGAGCACTTTCAATCTCATTTAATATTTCTGTATCGATATTTGGTGGTACAACACCACTTGTATGTTCATACTTAGTTCATGCAACTGGTAACCCGCTTGCACCGGCATTTTATTTAACAGGTGTAAGTATTATTGGATTAGTTGTATTTAGTGTACTATTCGTTACAACATCAGGACGTGCGCTAAAAGGTTCATATCCTACAGTAGAATCGAAAAAAGAAGCACACCAAATTGCTAAAGAAGATCCTGAAGAAACACTTTGGTGGCATGAAGAGTCATTAGAGATTGAAGCAGGGAAAAACGCCTCAATTTAAAAAGTAACGTAGAAGTATAAAAAGACTCCTATGAAAATAGGAGTCTTTTTGTTGTATTATTTTTTCCTTTTCTTTAAATCCTTCTGATACATGTAAAGCTTATGAATTTCATCCTTAAATTCCTGCAAAAGTACGATGTTTTCCTCATTTGAATAACGCACTGTATTATAAGCATTAATAATAATATGACTCTGAATATTTACATCTTCTTCACTATTTATTCTATCTAACCATGCCTCAATAGTTTCTCCTCGATTTCTATTTAAAGGGGGAGTTAACTTACTTTCAAGCTTAAAAATCTCTTTTCGAATTTCGTTATGTGGCGGTTTGTTTCGTTTCAAACGTTTTTGGCTCATTCCTTCTTTATCAGTGATGATAGTAGATTCAAAGACAGGTATATTTGGTAAACTGAATTGTTTTCGTTTTTTTATTATTTTCCAAACGACATAAATAGCAATGAGTGTACAAACTAATATGGTAATGCTATTTATAAGAGTTGGATCAAAAGAACGTGGCTCCAAATCATCCTTAATTGTAGGGTCTTTTAGATTTCCTTTATTCGACCAAAAATCATCTGTTTCTTTTAACACGGCTGCTGAAAATAATGGATTGATAGCGTATCCGAACCCTAATGCAACTGCTTCTATGATAAATGAAAAAACAAGCCGAATGAAAGGAAACACTTGAATAAGTACTATACTCATTACACCAATCGTAATGATAGAAGCGAAACGTAATAACTGTTGATTCCGATTTGCCCCGGTTAACCAAAATGTAATCATAATGTGTATAACTAATAGTAATAGTTTCCCGAGTGGTGGAAAAGGCGCATAAAATATAGCTGAAACACCAAACCAAACAATACCACCTAACGATTTTTGAACTGGGTATCCTGGTCCAACTACATGTACGATAAAGAAGAAAAGCGGTAACATAATTGTGCCAAATAGAGAGAACGGGAGAAAGATAGAACAACCGATTATTTGAGTCATTAACAGTATGACAAATTCTGTTGTTTTTTTCTTCGTGAATGTATGGATTAGAAATACACCAATATAGCTTAGTGCTAAAAATATAGCAATAGCAACAAGTTCGTCCCTTTCTGTTAATAACGAAAGGAGGAGCAGCAGAATAAAGTCATTAACGTGATAGAGCCAAATTTTCAAGCTTTTCCACCATCCCTTCGTTATTTATGAGAAACGTAGGTTGCGATAGAAGAGAGAGGTCATTCTTCTGCAAGCCAATGTAAATCATCGTAGACGATCGTTCTCCTTTTCTATTTGTATAATGGAGAAATCCTTGTTTCGGAATTAATGTGCTATCGTCTGAAATACGTGCCAATTCCTCTAAAGCTTTTGCGTAATGTGTTTGCCCTTCATTTAATGGTAAGTGCAGAGGACCACCTTCAGCTAATATACTAATAAATAATTCAAACGGTATTTGATGCTTCGTAGCATATTGACAAATGTATGTTGCAAATGAAATAAGATCTTCTATATTATCTTTCCAACCAAACCCGCGATCAGCAGCTAAAGAAAGACAGATTGTCCAACTATAATTTTTTACAGGTTCATATTGCTTCGCCTGTAATTCCTGCATTTTAGCAGATGCTTTCCAATGAATAGAACGGAAAGACTCACGTTCATATCGTTTCACACCAATAATAGATGTTTCATCATTGTAAAAAGAAAAATTCGTTCGATAAGATCCATTTAAAAGTTGCTGAAGTTCTTGCAAACCTGCTACTTCTTTAGGAGAAGGGTACACAATAATTTCAGTTCTTAATTTATCAAATACAGGTAAATGTACAGATAATAAATGAAAAGGATCTTTCAAAACACATTCGAACTGTTCAATTTGAAACACGCCACGCTTCGTTGCAGTTAATGATAAATCCCATTTTTGCGCTGAATGAGCAGGTTGTGAAAATGGGAAAGAGAATAGTGTTTTTGATATTTGTTCAATTCCTTGATCTTTATTCGGTAGTAGGGACGGGTCTAAATGAAAATAACAAACACCGTTAACGAGTGGTATGTTTGCTCCATTTTTTAAATGAATAAAAAACTGTCCAGATTCATTAGGAAATAAACGAGTTGTTTGTTTCTCGTTTAGCACTTGAAACTGTTTCTCTATATATGCGACATATTTATAAATGAAAATCGCAAATAAATAGTAGAAGAAAAAGAAAAACATAATGATTCGTTGCGGCATAAAAAATGTAAATAGTATCGCGCCTGGAACAGATAGTTGAATAATATGAAGTTGAAAAAATAAAGGTACAGTTACAACGCGCTGTCCATTCATGTTTGCTCAATCTCCACTGGTACGTCAACCTCTTTTAAAATCTTTTGCATCATTTCATTTTTTGTCGTACGTAATGCGCCTTCCATTGATAAGATGATACGGTGATTCCAAACAGAAGGAACTAACAATTGTAAATCTTCTGGTGTGCAATATTCTCTCCCGCGTAAAAAGGCTAGCGCTTGAACTGCACGTACTAAAGCAAGTGTGGCACGCGGACTTACACCGTTAGCGATATAATCATGATTTCTTGTAGCATGAGCAAGTTTAATAATGTAATGTTCTAACGGTTCTGATACGAAAATCTCTTTTACTCGTTTCTGTGCCTCTAAAATATCATCTAAAGTAATAACAGATGTGACACTTTCTAGTGGTGCATCGTTACGAAAACGTCGCATCATTTGTAGTTCATCTTCAGAATTCGGATAACCTATAGAAATTGTCATTAAAAAGCGATCAAGCTGTGCATCTGGAAGAGGGAACGTCCCTTGTGATTCAATTGGATTTTGCGTCGCAATAACAAAGAACGGTTTTGGAAGAGGAGTTGACTGCTTTTCAAGCGTCACTTGTCGTTCTTCCATCGCTTCTAATAAACTAGACTGTGTTCTCGGCATTGCACGGTTAATTTCATCTGCCAGTAGAATGTTTGCCACGACTGGTCCGAGTCTTAACTCGAATTCGCTCGTTTTCGGATTGAAATATTCAATACCTGTCACATCACTCGGAAGTACATCCGGTGTAAATTGAACGCGAGAAAAATTACCACCAATACTTTTTGAAAGTGTTTTCGCAAGTAACGTTTTCCCAGTACCAGGTACATCCTCAAGAAGTACATGACCGTCAGCAAGCAAGGAAACAATTAATAGATCTATAACATTTTCTTTACCTACAAAAACTGATCCTATATTTTCCTTCAATTTATTTATCATATGTATCATTCCTTTCAAAATATAAACGGATATTTCTATATTTTAACAAATTATTCAGAAAATTTATATGATTTTTCAATTCAAAGAAATAAATATTCAATTATTAAATTATACTCTTGCATATTTTGGAGTGTGAATATATAATATCGGTATACGATGTATCGAGAGTCGATATATCATGAGGCGATGTATCGGAGGTGGTTATAATGAATACGAAAGCGAGAAAATATATTCCGTTAACTGAGGCGACATATTACATACTGTTATCACTAGTGAAACCAATGCACGGTTATGGAATTATGCAAATGGTAGAAGAGATGACAAATGGAGAAGTAAAGCTCGGTCCTGGAACTTTATACGGGAATACGACGAAGTTATTAAAAGAGAAATTAATTGTTGAAGTTGCCTCAACAGATAGAAAGAAGTGCTATGAGTTAACGCCACTTGGTAAAGAAGTATTAGAGCTAGAGTATAACAGGTTGCAACGATCTGTAAGGAATGGGAATAGTATATTAGGGGAGTGAATGGAAGATGGAGACAAAAAGGGTATTCAAATTTTTTATGGCATGGAATTTAGAAAAAGAAGAAGCTTTTTTACGAAAGATGCATCAGCAAGGTTGGGCATTACAAAAATATAATTTAATGTATACGTTTCAGAAAACGGAGCCAAAAGATGTAATGTACAAAGCTGATTTTAGATTGGTTTATAGAGATTCGAAAGAACAACAACAAGAATATTTCGAAATATACGAAATGTCAGGTTGGAAACGCGTAACAAGTTTCACAAGATGGAATTATTTTTGTAAAGAAGTAGAAGAAGTAAATGAATTGCCTGATATTTACTCAGAAAAGGAGACGAGGATACAAAAACTAAATGAATTATTGTTATTCCTTGTTATTATATCAGCAAGTTTATTACCATCAATGTATAATCTGTTTTTAAGCCCGATGGAATCAAGAGTGCCAATGTGGGCGAAAGTTATGACCGGTCTTACAGGTGGTATGTGGATGTACTTCTTTATAAGACTTTCTTGGAAAATCAAGAAATTAAAAAGTGAAATATTATAATAAAAAGTGGAGTTTAAAAGAAGTTGATTTTGTAAAGAGGTAATTAATGGGAATCAACTTCTTTTGTTTCTATATAATCGTATTTTTGCTCACTCTTTTTTATATAATAAAAATCTATATGAAGGCATAAAATTAACAATATCAAAGCCGCAATAATTTACCCTGAAAATAATAAATGAAGAAAAAAGATTCATATTGAGGATCAAAAAATAAAAGATGACTAAAAAGATGTGGGGTGTAACTTATAATAAGGAAGAAACACGTTTTTTATTAAAGTATAAAACGAAAAAATCCCTTATAGAAAAATCTATTTCTACAAGGGATAATCATGTTTTTATTAGAAAGACTGATTTTGAGCAGGTTTAATAAATTGTTCAGGATTTTCAACAAGCCCACATACAGCGCATTGGACTCTGTAAGTAGGTCCTTGATAGGCCATATGAAAAGCATTCATCGTTTCATTTGTATATTCTTCTTCTACTTGACCAGTTTGTGGATTTAATTTGACTGGTTTTACTTGTTGCTCAAGAATATTAAAGCGAGTGCGGTTCGTTTTACAACTTGGACATAGCATTGGTTCCATATGTATACACCTCCATTTGTAGCATTTCTTAAACTCATTAATTTTATGCAAGCGAAAAAACTTTCTCAATATAAATAGGTGTTTAATGTATTTAAAATTCAGAAAAAATAAAATATAATAAGAGTACGAACTGGTTATGTCCAAACCAAATCTCCTGTTTTATGCCAATAAGCTGGGAGGCCGAGAAATCGGCCTCATTTTTTTGTGCTCGTTACTATAGGAAACAAGGTTTTTATGAGACTTTTGTCGAAATTTTAGGGATGGATATAAAGGGGGATGTAAAATGAATTTGAAAATGAAGTACATCATTTTATATGTAGAAAAGTTTGAGGAATGTTTAAAATTCTATAAAGATATTTTACAGTTACCTATAAAATCAGAGCACGGTACATATATTGAATTTAATACGGGATCTACAATATTAGCAATGAATACGCGGCAAGATGTGAAAGAATTAACAGGATTACCACTTACAGAAGGCGAGTTACAATCTTCTCATTTTGAATTAGGATTCGTTGTCAAAAAATGTACAAGAAACGATTGAGCAACTTAGAGAACAAGGTATTACGGTTTTAGTTGAACCAATTGTAAAGCCGTGGGGGCAAACCATTGCATATATTGCTGATCCAGATGGAAATTATATTGAAATTTGCAGTTCATTAGAATAGAAGGAGAAAAAGAGATGGGATTTCCGAAACTAGAAACAGAACGTTTACAATTAAGAGAACTAACACTGTTAGATGCAGAAACGATGTTCCATTATTTTTCAAAAGAATCTGTAATACGTTATTTCGGAATGGATTCTTTCGAAAATATTGAGCAAGCGAAAACAACGATTCAAACGTTTAAAAATCGTTATGAAGAGGGAAGTGTATTTCGCTGGGGAATAGAGAAAAAGGGGACGGGCCAATTAATCGGAACGTGCGGTTTTCATTTAATTAACCATCATCATAAGCGAGCTGAAATTGGTTATGAATTAGACGATACATATTGGGGACAAGGATACGCTTCGGAAGCGTTACAGGCGATTTTAGCTTACGGGTTTGAAACGTTGCAACTTATAAGAATTGCTGCTGTTGTATATGTAGAGAATAAAGCTTCTCAAAAATTATTAAGTAAAGCAGGATTTCAAGAAGAAGGATTACTTCGAAAACATATGATTCAAAATAGAGTTGCGCATGATACGATTTTATATTCTTTATTAAAAGAAGAGTGGAAGAAATAATGAGTACGAGTGAATTGATAAATGTTATGAAGAAGCATAAAGAAAATAGGTTCATTTTAGGTATAGATGGTTTAAGTCGTTCAGGAAAAACAACATTTGTTGCAAATTTAAAGGAAAATATGAAACAGGAAAGCATTCCGTTTCATATTTTTCATATTGATGATCATATAGTGGAGCGTAATAAACGCTATGATACCGGATTTGAAGAATGGTATGAGTATTATTATTTGCAATGGGATATTGAGTGGCTTCGGCAAAAGTTTTTTCAAAAGTTACAAAATGAAACGAGACTGAAATTACCGTTCTATAATGATGAGGTAGACTCATGTGAAATGAAGAAAGTACAGATTCCCATAGTAGGCGTAATTGTAATTGAAGGTGTTTTTCTACAGCGAAAAGAATGGAGAGATTTCTTTCATTATATGGTGTACTTGGATTGTCCAAGAGAGACAAGATTTCTACGCGAGAGTAAGAAAACACAGAAAAACCTTTCAAAGTTTGAGAATAGGTATTGGAAAGCAGAGGATTATTACTTAGAAACGGAATTGCCGAAGGATTGGGCGGATTTAGTTATAAATTGATTTGAAGAAAACCTCAACTTTTTGTTTGAAAAGTTGAGGTTTCTCTATGTAATAGCAGATTAATTATTTCAATTAATGAGAAGGAGAATATTATTATAATTTGAATTATATATTTATAGATAAATCTATAGATGAAAAGATTTCAATAAAGCGAGTGATTACATGAGTATTTTCATTTTAGAAGACGATGTCATACAAGCACAGCAAATGAAGCGGTTAGTTGAAGAGATTTGTGAGAAATATATGTTGCCTTTTGATTTTATTGAGGTGACTAGTAAAGGTGAGAATATTATTACTAATATTCCGAAGGCGAAGTATGTCCCAATCTATTTTTTAGATATAGAGATTAAAAGGGAAGAGCGTAAAGGGTTACAAGTAGCACAAGAGATACGAAAGTATGATACGCAAGGAATTATCGTGTTTGTAACGACGCATTCTGAATTTGCACCTATTTCATATCAATACATGGTATCAGCTTTAACTTTTATTGATAAAGGGTTGCCATACGAGGAGAGATATAAAGTTTTTGAACAATGTTTACTTCAATATGAAGCAAGAAATAAGCATATTATTCCGTCGGATGACTTTATCGTTGCAAATAGTAATGCCACTGTGCGGGTTCCTTTTCATGAAGTTGAATATGTTATGACTGATGAACCGCACCGGTTAGCATTAGTGACGTTAGATCGAATCGTTTATTTTTATGGAGCATTAAAGGAGATAGAAATAATAGATGAACGTTTATTTCGTTGCCATCAGTCATATATCGTGAATACGAAGCAAATGTCTTCTTACGATGCGAAACAAAAAATGATAGTTTTAAAAAGCGGGAAACGCATTCCAGTGTCACGGCGTTTAGTGAGTAAAGTACGTAACATGTTAAAGGGTGAGATGTAATGTATATTTATGATTTATTTGCAATACTGCTTACTAGTATGTGTCATACGTTTTTATATATACAATTAATCCGATACAACAGATTGTCAGTTAGAATGTTAATAGCTTTAAGTACGGTATTCATTATTTTACTTGCTATTGTCGTAACAGTAACGAGATATCCAGAATTGAATAGTACGATTGTGTTATTTTTAATAAGTTTAGGATTAATGCAAAATGAATTGAAATTTAAGCATAATGTATATTTTGCACTGGTGAGTATGGTGATTATAACGTTAGTGAAAATGTTGCTATTAGATTTAGGGATGAAAATCTTTATGTTAACGCCATTCAATTTATATTTATGGACAGGTAGTATTATTCATCTTATCGTATCAATCCTTACTTTTATCGGTATTTTAGTAGCGCGAAAAAGAATTCAAAAAATCGCTCAATATATAGTAAGTAGTCCGTTATACTATGTAACTTATATATTATTAATGATCGGGTTTATTATTGAATTAATTTTAACTCAGCCGTCAACTGAGTTTTTAGCAAAAATAAATCAACAATACAGTGAAGTAAGTTATAATTCAGCGATTATTATTTTTTTATTATTACTAATCATCGTACTAATAAGCTCACATTTATCGAAAGAAAAGTTACGAGAAGAGCATGAAAAACGTTTAGATAAAGAGTTATTAGATTATGTGGAAAAATTAGAGGATATGCATGATGAGCTTGCTAGTTTTCGTCATGATTATATGAATGTATTACTATCGTTAGAAGAAGGAATACGTACAAAAAATGTGAAAGAAATTGAGCAAGTGTACTACGATGTTATTGCTCCCACATTAAAAACAATAAATGATCATGAACTTGATATCGCAAAATTATCTCGCATACAAATTCCTGAAGTAAGAAGTGTATTAAGAGCAAAAGTTAGCACTGCTCAGCAGCAACAAATAAAAGTAATGCTTGATATACCAGAGAACATTGAAAGTGTTTCGATGACGATTATTTCATTTATTCGTATCATTTCAGTTTTAGTAGATAATGCAATTGAGGAAGCAGTATGTAGTGAGGAAAAGATATTACAAATCGCATTCTTTGAAATGGATTCACGACAATATTTTATCGTGCGTAATAGTTCAAAGGGTGAAGCGATTGATTTACAAAAAATTTATGAGAAAAACCATTCAAGTAAAGAAGGTGCTAGAGGGTACGGGCTATTTTCGTTAAAACGAATCATAAATAAAACAAATAATGCGACGTTAGAAACAACTTATGTAAGTCCTTATTTCACACAAACATTTATATTAAATGAGATGAAATGACCATCTATGATGAAAAGGAAACCGAATAAGAAATAACTACATACTTTCTTCACTCAATTTTATACACTTCAAGTAAGAGGTGAAGCGAGATGAATGGTCTTATTTTTACAACAATGATTAGCTTTGGTTTACCGCTTATAGCACTTTTATATGCTTTTTGGAAGAAACGCTATATTCCATATATGTTAGGTATATTGGCTTTTGTTGTATCACAAATATTGATTCGCATACCAATGCTAAATTATTTAAATGGAACTAGCACAGATTTTCAAATGTTTTCTGTTATGCAGCCTATACTATTTGCAGTTTTGCTTAGTATATCAGCTGGAATTTTTGAAGAGATAGCTCGTTTTATCGCAATGCGTTATTTTATGAAGCAACGAGATTGGCAGTCTGGTTTTTTATTTGGAGCAGGGCATGGTGGTATTGAGGCGGTGTTGATAGTCGGTATCCCAGTAATATCCCTATTATTATCACAAACAGTCATTCAAAATGGTGACAGTTATTATCTCGGTGGTATTGAACGCATCTTTGCGATGGTATTGCATGTTGGGCTTTCTTTCATTGTATTGCAAGCTGTTGTCCAAAAGAAATTTCGTTATGTTGTATATGCAATTCTCATCCATGGGACTGTAAATGCATTAGCTGGCATTATATCGCTATATGTGCCAGGGAAAAGCGGGATTATTATGTCAGAAGTTTCAATAGCAATTTTTGCGTTACTCACTTTTAGTTATAGTTTCATTTTAAAAAGAAAGGGTGTATTCAAATGAGAAAAATGTTACTTATTATTATAAGTGCTATCGCGGTGTTTGCACTTGTAGCATGTACCGGTAATAAAGTAGATGAAAGTACGTCTAAAAAAATTATTTCAAAAGCGGAAGGAATTGTATCATTATTAAATGAGGCAAAATATAAAGAAGTGCATGAAAAATTTGATAGTAAAATGAAAGCTGGATTACCAGAAGAAAAAATGAAAGATCTTACACCTGTAATTGAGAAAGCTGGTACATTTGAAAAAATTGAAAAACAATCGATTGAAGAAAAAGATGGTTTATATACGGTTATTCTTGTAGCGAAGTACAGTAAAGAACAACGTACCTTTATTATTACTTATAATGACAAAGAAGAAATCGCAGGTTTATTTATTAAATAAAAAAGAGATACAGCGGAAGTTCCGCTGTATCTCTTTTTTTGTTTTAACCAAATTATGGTTATTTGTGCTACTATGAACTTATAGCTATATAGAAGGGGGGATTAGTATGAAAACTGAAATAGGTCCTAAAAAGAAGTACAGTATAATAAGCTACATATGTTTACTCATCGGCATTTTATGTTTTCTGTTCGTTTTTATAACGCCAACAAGGATAGCGAATGCAGGTAATATAGTGGGAGATTATATTACAGTTGCCCTGACAGTTGCAGGTATCATACTTTCTATCATTACAATGACGAAAAAAACAGAGAAGAAGGGGATTGCTATTCTTTCGTTAATACTGTCCTCATCATTTTTTATATTTTGGATCATCGCAATTATTTTATTGTTTACTGGTCAAATTAGTTTTGCGCCGTAATGTGCAATAAAAAGAGTCCTTCTCGTATGAAGGACTCTTTTTATTCGCTTTCTTCTGGTTGATATTCTAAAATATCCCCAGGTTGGCATTCTAATGCTTTACAAATGGCTTCTAAAGTTGAAAAACGGACTGCTTTTGCTTTACCATTTTTCAAGATCGAAAGGTTAGCCATTGTAATTCCAACCTTCTCCGAAAGCTCTGTTACACTCATTTTTCTTTTCGCTAACATTACATCAATATTAATAATAATTGCCATTTTATTCACCTCAGACCGTTAAATCATTTTCTGATTTTATATCTATCGCATCTTTTAATAGTCTTTGGAGAACGGCAGCAAAGACCGCGATTACCATTGAAGCAAAAATTATAATCATTCCAATAACAATAATACCAGGGGCGTCATCTCTCTCTGCCACAAGATAGAAAAGTGGCATACCTAATACATATAATACACTAATGGCTAGTGCGCTGTACTTAATATTTTTTAAAGCTTTAACAGACAACTCTGAGAATGCGTTGTTTTTATCAATATAGTTTAAAAGTTTGAATGTTTGATACAGCGCAAAGTAATAAGGTATTGCTGTTGCGTATAAGTTGATAAATACAAGATATTTAATATATGCAATATCAGGATATAATTCTGCGGCGAAGTTTCCTATTTTAGGAACTAAAAAAATGCACATAGCAAGAACAGGGATACCCATTAGAATCACAGCTGTCTTTAGGAAGAGTGTTGATCCTTGTTTCATAAAAAGCACCTCATTTATTTAATATCTTATTAATTTACCACGAAATTTATTGTTAAACAATAAATTTTTATTTAATTTAATTGGGGATTTATTGTTTAACAAGTTAATAATGAAAAATCTTCTTTATAAGATAGATGAACTATACCGAGATGTAATGAATAAGAAAGTTACTATTGTTAGCTTTAGAAAAATTGGGAACTAATAAAACATATGTAGGCAGTCAGAATTTTGTATGTAAATGAATGTGAAACTAATGGAGGCGCAATCATGTTTGTATTGGGTTTAAAGATGAAGAAGTTACTGTTAGTAGGAACGATAACACTAAGTATGTTATGTACTGAAAGTATGATGGATGATCATACGGTGGAAGCGAAAGTGAAAAAAGTAGAACGCCAACCGAAAAATGTAATCATAATGGTTATGGACGGAACAAGTTCTTCAGCAACCACATTAGCTCGCTTGTATAAAGGGAAACCACTTGCATTAGATGAAATTGTAACAGGAGGAGTTCGTACATATTCGGCGGAATCAGCTATAACAGACTCAGCTCCAGCAGCTACAGCTTTAGCGACGGGGAATAAATCGAATTCAGGATATGTAGGGGTATTACCTACTATTGTGAGTTCACCTGGCTTAAAACCAATAAAAGAAGAGGACAAGTTACGGCCAGTTGCCAATGTTTTAGAAGGTGCCAAACGTACTGGTCGCGCTACTGGAATTGTTGCCACAGCTGAAATTCAGCATGCTACTCCTGCTGGATTCTCCGCTCATCATGTGAATCGTAAAAATTTTGAAGTGATCGCGGAGCAGCAAGTGTATCAAAATATAGATGTCGTATTAGGCGGGGGAAAAGCGGCACTTCTCCCTGTGAAAAGTAGTGGAATTCGAAAAGATGGTGAAGATTTAATAGAAGTAATTCAAAACAAAGGATACGAATTTGTGGAAACGAAAGAGGCATTATTGAAATCTAAATCTAATAAAATTTGGGGCTCTTTTTCACATAATGCCTTAGCGTTTGATATGGACCGAGAAGCAACAAATCCAAAGCAACCAACGCTTTCGCAAATGACGGAAAAAGCAATTGAAACGTTATCAAAAGATAAAGACGGATTCTTTTTATTTGTGGAGGGAAGCAAGCCAGACTGGGCAGCACATGTGAATGATCCAATTGGGATGATTAGTGATGTGTTAGCATTTGATCATGCAGTTGCAGAAGCATTAAGATTTGCAAAAAAAGATGGTAATACGATGCTAATCGCCGTAGCGGACCATGGTAATAGCGGTATTTCTATTGGCAATATGAATACGACAAAAGGTTATAATACTACGCCG
This sequence comes from Bacillus paranthracis, assembly GCF_001883995.1. Classification (GTDB taxonomy): domain Bacteria; phylum Bacillota; class Bacilli; order Bacillales; family Bacillaceae_G; genus Bacillus_A; species Bacillus_A paranthracis. Next base: position 14,156 of record NZ_MACE01000025.1, read on the forward strand.
GTCTCTGCATATATTGATCCATTGAAAAAAGCGAAAATGACACTTGAAGGGGCTATCAATAATTTGAAATCTGATCTATCCAATGTAGAAGAGGTAGCTAAATTATACGGGTTGGACAATTTAACTTATGATGAAAAAGAAAGGTTAAAAGTGGTTAAAAAGAAAATAGACGTAGGTCCAATTTTCACTACATTATTGGCTAACCGTGCGAACATAGGCTTTACAACAGGAGGTCATACTGGTGAGGATGTATTTTTATATTCATACGGCCCTCAAAAGCCAGTTGGTTTGATTCAAAACACGGACGTTGCAAAGACAATAGCGAAAGCGATGGGCTTTAACTTAGAAGAAGTAACAAACAAATTATTTGTAGAGAGTGAATTAGCTTTTAAGCAGAATGGTGCAACTGTAACAATAGATAAAACTGATGTAGCGAACCCTGTACTCATAGTAAAACATAATAATGTAACAGCTCAATTATTTGTTAACAAAAATATAATTCGTATTAAGAATAAAGATTATGAACTAGGAAGTGTTGTTGTAGAAAGCAATGGTAAGTTCTATGTACCAAAAGAAGCAAGCCGTTTATTCATAAAGCATTCTCTTTAAAAAAATACCAATTCCTTAGCTACTACTTAGGAATTGGCATTTTTTGTGTAGATGAGATTTCACTCGAAAAAAAAGAGGAAAGAGAATCACAAATTCTAGAGTGAACTTCCTGTAAATTTACCTATTTTATGTTTTTCACCCTAGAAAAAATATTTCTCAACATTTTAGCACTTTAAAAAAGATTGAATATTCGTATTATAACGAATATTATATTGCTATCGGCAAAAATCGATAATTTGCAGACACTGGGGAGGAAATACATTGAAAAAGAAAAAGAAATTAAAACCTTTAGCGGTATTAACAACAGCAGCAGTGCTAAGTAGTACGTTTGCTTTTGGAAGTCATGCAGCGTATGCTGATACGCCACCATCTCTACCAATTGATGAGCATTTAATACCAGAGGAACGCTTGGCAGAAGCGCTGAAGCAACGGGGAGTAATCGATCAATCTGCATCACAAGCTGAGACATCAAAGGCTGTCGAAAAATATGTTGAGAAAAAGAAAGGGGAAAACCCTGGAAAAGAAATCTTGACAGGAGATAATCTTACGCAAGAAGCTTCAGATTTTATGAAAAAAGTAAAAGATGCAAAAATGAAGGAAAATGAACAAGCGCAGCAGCCCGAAGTAGGACCAGTAGCTGGGCAAGGTCCAGGATTGAACCCAGGAAAATTAAATGGAAAAGTACCGACTACACCAGCGAAGCAAGCTGAGTACAATGGGGCTGTTCGAAAAGATAAAGTACTTGTATTACTCGTAGAATTTAGCGATTTTAAGCATAATAATATTGATCAAGAATCGGGGTATATGTATTCTAAGGACTTTAATCGTGAACATTATCAAAAAATGTTATTTGGTGATGAGCCATTTACGTTATTTGATGGATCGAAGATTAATACATTTAAACAATATTATGAAGAACAATCTGGCGGAAGCTACACAGTTGATGGAACTGTAACAGAATGGCTTACTGTTCCAGGAAAAGCGTCAGATTATGGTGCTGATGCGGGAACTGGTCATGACAACAAAGGTCCTTTAGGCCCAAAAGATTTTGTGAAAGAAGCATTGAAAGCAGCAGTAGCAAAAGGCATTAATTTAGCTGATTATGATCAATTTGATCAATACGATCAAGATGGTGATGGAAATAAAAATGAGCCAGATGGAATCATTGATCATTTAATGGTAGTACATGCAGGCGTGGGTCAAGAAGCTGGCGGTGGTAAATTGAAAGATGATGCGATTTGGTCTCATCGTTCAAAACTAGGATCGAAGCCATATGCGATTGATGGGACAAAATCTTCTGTTTCGAACTGGGGCGGAAAGATGGCAGCATACGATTATACAATCGAGCCTGAAGACGGAGCGGTTGGTGTGTTTGCACATGAGTATGGTCATGATTTAGGGTTGCCAGATGAATATGATACAAAGTATTCAGGGCAAGGTGAACCAGTTGAATCATGGTCCCTAATGAGCGGCGGTAGCTGGGCTGGAAAAATTGCAGGTACAGAGCCAACAAGTTTCTCACCGCAAAATAAAGAGTTTTTCCAAAAAAATATGAAGGGGAACTGGGCGAATATTGTTGAGGTAGATTATGATAAACTTCGCATGGGAATCGGTACTGCAACGTATGTAGATCAAAGTGTGACAAAATCAAAACGACCAGGAATCATTCGTGTTAACTTGCCAGACAAAGATATAAAAAATATTGAGTCAGCATTTGGTAAGAAGTTTTATTACAGCACGAAAGGAAATGATATTCATACAACACTTGAGACACCAGTATTTGACTTAACGACTGCAACGGATGCCAAGTTCGATTATAAGGCATTTTACGAACTGGAAGCGAAGTATGATTTCCTTGACGTATATGCGATTGCAGAAGATGGAACGAAGACACGCATTGATCGAATGGGCGAAAAAGATGTAAAAGGCGGTATAGATACAACGGATGGTAAGTGGATTGATAAATCATATGATTTAAATCAATTCAAAGGAAAGAAAGTAAAACTGCAATTTGAGTATGTAACAGATATTGCAGTAACATATAAAGGATTTGCGTTAGACAATGCAGCATTAACTGTAGATGGAAAAGTTGTTTTCTCTGATGACGCAGAAGGCCAGCCAGCAATGACGTTAAAAGGATTTACTGTGTCTAACGGATTTGAACAGAAGAAACATAACTACTATATCGAGTGGCGTAATTACGCTGGGTCTGATACTGCATTACAATATGCACGTGGTCCAGTATTTAATACAGGAATGGTTGTATGGTATGCGGATCAAAGCTTTACAGATAACTGGGTAGGCGTTCATCCAGGTGAAGGGTTCCTTGGAGTAGTAGATTCTCATCCAGAGGCACTCGTAGGAACATTAAACGGACAACCTACTGTGAAGAGCAGTACACGTTATCAAATTGCCGATGCGGCATTCTCATTTGATCAAACGCCAGCATGGAAAGTAAATTCACCAACTCGCGGTATCTTTGACTATAAAGGATTACCAGGAGTTGCAAAATTTGATGATTCTAAGCAATACATCAACAGCGTTATTCCAGATGCGGGACGTAAGTTACCTAAACTAGGATTGAAGTTTGAAGTAGTAGGTCAAGCTGAAGACAAGTCTGCAGGTGCAGTTTGGATCCATCGATAAAATGAAATGAAATGAAGAGGAGCTGCCATAAGCCGGTGAAACTGACTTATGGCAGCTC
>NZ_MACE01000026.1 GCF_001883995.1 Bacillus paranthracis
TGGAAATGTATTTGATAAATAAAATGCTCAATCTGTTCAATTATAGCGCTATTTTGAGCGTAAGTAATTTGTAAGTATTGAGTAAGAAAAAAGAGATTTTTATAGTATATAATATTTATTACATCTACTTTTAACACCTGATACTAATAGTATGCTATAATATGAATTAGCAACAAAAAGGAAAGGAATTAGTAAAATGACATTAGAAAATACTAAAAATTTAAAAAAACAAGTTGCTCCATATGAAAAATCAACAATTAAAAAAAGTGTGTGGCAACTTATTAACACAGTCGTGCCATTTGTTGTTTTATGGTATCTCGCTTATAAAAGTTTGTCTGTTTCTTATCTGTTAGCATTAGTTCCATCTTTGTTAGCTGCTGGTTTTATGACGCGAATTTTCATAATTTTTCATGATTGTACCCATTATTCATTCTTTAAAAGTCGACGTGCAAATAGAATAGTAGGTACATGTATGGGTGTGTTAACGTTATTCCCATTTGATCAATGGGGGCATGAGCATGCGATTCATCACGCTACAAGTGGTAATTTAGATAAGCGAGGTACAGGAGATATTTGGACGCTTACAGTCGATGAATATGTAGCTGCACCATTTAGACTTCGTTTAGCATATCGTTTATATCGCAATCCATTCGTTATGTTTGGATTAGGTCCGATTTATGTTTTCTTGCTTAAAAATAGATTTAACCGAAAAGGTGCAAGACAGAAAGAGCGTATGAATACGTATTTGACGAATATTATTATCGTTGCTGTAGTAGCAATACTTTGCTGGGCAATAGGATGGCAATCGTTCCTATTAGTACATGGTACGATATTCTTAATTGCAGGTTCAGTAGGAATTTGGCTGTTTTACGTACAGCACACATTTGAGGATTCTTATTTTGAAGAGGATAAAGATTGGGAATATGTGAAAGCCGCAGTGGAAGGAAGTTCATTTTATAAACTTCCAAAAATCTTGCAATTCTTAACTGGTAATATTGGATTCCATCATGTTCACCATTTAAGCCCAAGAGTACCTAACTATAAACTAGAAGAGGCACACAATAATACGCTTCCGTTAAAAAATGTACCAACAATTACACTTGCTACAAGCTTACAATCACTACGTTTCCGTCTGTGGGATGAGAAAAGTAACAATTTTGTTAGCTTTAAAGATGTAAAAAATATAATTAAAAATAATGTTTCTGTTCGGGTGAAATCGGAACTATAATTTCATCGGCTATAAAACTCCCCTTAATGATTAACGATGTAAGGGGAGTTTTTGTTATATATAACGGATATTGAGGACGTGGAATACTCATATGTAGGTATAAATTCAAGAATATGATAATCATATTATGTAAACAAGATAAAACATCATTATTTTTTATTATTGTGAAGGATATCATACATATATAATGGAAAGCAGAAGGTGGATGAGAGTAATGATGAGAACAGAAACAACGTAATAAAATAATTCTTTCAAAAGGAAGGGGAAATGAAAGATGTTGAAATTACAAGGAAAATACAATGAAGCGAAAGTATTTACGAATAACGTTGATGAGACTGCGACAGGGCAGATTATTGATCTTTGTAACCAAGAATTTGTAAAGGATAGTCAAATTCGTATTATGCCAGATACACATGCGGGAGCAGGGTGTACGATTGGGACAACAATGACAATACAAGATAAAATCGTTCCTAATCTTGTAGGGGTAGACATTGGTTGTGGTATGGAAGTTGTTGTAATTGATAAGAAAAAAGAAGAAATTAATTTCGATTATTTAGACGAAACAATTCGTAAATTCGTTCCAAGTGGTTTTCGTATCCGAGATAAAGAACATCGATTCTCAAAAATGATTGATTTTGATGGTGTGAGAGCACCATTTACATTACAACGCGCTCAAAAAAGTATAGGTACTCTTGGAGGAGGGAATCATTTCATCGAACTAAATGAAGACGATAAAGGGAATGTATATATTGTCATTCATAGTGGTTCTCGTAATTTAGGAAAGCAAATAGCAGAGTATTATCAGAACTTCGCATATGAACAACTCATTGATGTTACATCAATGAAAGATGAGATTATTAAGAGATTAATGAAAGAGGGGAGAGAAAAAGAAATACAAGAAACTTTACGTGGAATAAGGAAGCCTAATATTCGAAAAGAATTAGCTTATTTAGAAGGACAGGGATTCAAAGATTATATGAATGACATGAATATTGCTCAAAAGTATGCTGCGTTAAATCGTAAAGCAATGATTGATGAAATTGTTACGAAAATGGACTGGAAAGTAACCGATCAATTTACTACAATACATAACTATATAGACATAGAAAATATGATTCTACGAAAAGGTGCTATTTCAGCTCAGAAAGATGAACGAGTCATTATTCCAATTAACATGAGAGATGGTTCAATTATTGCATTTGGTAAAGGTAATCCAGACTGGAATTTTTCTGGTCCGCATGGGGCAGGACGTATCATGAGTCGTAAGAAGGCTAAAGAATTATTGAGTCTAGAGGACTTCCATAATACGATGACAGAAGTTTGGACTACATCGGTAGCAGAGAGCACAATTGATGAGGCACCAATGGTATACAAGCCAATGAATGAAATTATCGAAAATACGAAAGAGACAATAGATATAAAGCATATTATTAAGCCATTATATAATTTTAAAGCGAATTAAAATGATAAAAGACCGCACATGAAGTGGAATCCATGTGCGATCTTTTAGATAAGCAGGGTATTACATCGTCTCGCTAATTTTAGTTTCACTATTAGTGTTAGTAGAAATTCTTTTCTTCACTTTAAAGTGATAGTACGTGTAGCAAAAGATGATAAATGGTACAGTGCAATAGATTCCTAGACGTTGTTCTGGGATAAAGATTAGACTGATTAATATAATGCCATACAATCCAAAACCAAGTATTGGTACAAGTGGATAAAGTGGCGTTTTGAACTTTAAGTCTTCTAATTTTCCGCCGTCTGCTACATAATGTTTACGGAAAAAGAATTGAGAGACACAAATTGACATCCAAACAATGATTGTTATAACTCCAGAAATGGAAATGAGCCATAAGTAAACCGTTTCAGCAGCTACAACGCTTGTTAAAAGAGAAAAAGCAGAAATAGCAATTGTCATAATTAAAGCATTCAAAGGTATTCCTCGTGATGATAATTTCTTTAAAAAGGCTGGAGCCATTTCATTTTTGGATAATGACCAAAGCATACGAGTTGCCGCGTATAGTCCTGAGTTTGCGACAGAAAGAACAGCAGTAAGAATAACAAAGTTCATAATATCAGCCGCATAGGGAATACCGATATTATCAAAAACGGCAACGAACGGGCTTTTTGTTAATCCTGCTTCTTCCCAAGGAATTAAAGCAACAAGAACAAAGATTGCTAAGACGAAGAAAAACATCGTACGCCATATAATATTTCTAATAGAACGAGGTAAAGTTTTTGCTGGATCTTCACTTTCACCTGCAGCGATTCCGACAAGTTCTGTACCCTGGAAGGAATAATTGACTGTAACCATTGTTAATAGAATAGCTGCAAGTCCATTTGGAAATAAACCACCATGATTCACGAAATTTGATAATAGCGGTGCTGGTTCGTCGCCTTTTAAATCAATAAAACCGAACATAGCGGCGCCACCAAGAATAATAAAAGCGATAATGGCAGATACTTTTATACTTGAAAACCAAAATTCTGTTTCTGCATAACTACGAGCAGATAATGCGTTAATCGTGAAGATTGTAACTCCAAATATTAAACACCAAACCCAAACAGGAATATCAGGAAACCAGCGCTGCATTGTAATGCCAGCAGTTGTAAATTCAAGGCCGGTCGTATTCGCCCAGCTTAACCAATACAACCATCCGATTGTAAAGCCAGTTGCAGGATTGATAAACTTAGTGGCATATTCCTGGAAAGACCCCGAAACAGGCATGGCTACAGCGAGTTCACCAAGACATAGCATAACGAAATACATTAATAATCCCCCGGCCATAAAGGCAAGTACGGATCCACCAGGTCCAGCCTGACTTATAATAAAACCAGATCCGTTAAATAATCCCGTTCCAATCACGCCACCGAGTGCAATCATGAATAAGTGTCTACTTTTCATCGTACGTTTTAATTCATTGTTTGTATTATTTACTTGCGCCATTGTTTTCCTCACTTTCGTAGTTGATAGCATAAATTTTGATGTTTTTCCGTATTGTGGAATATATTCCGTGATGTGAAATCTTGTTATAATTTTCAGATAATTAAAAAGAAAAGTCAATATTTTTTTGTTTACGCTTTCAAATTATTGTTCGCAACAAATTTTTATTTTTAGAAAATTGAATAAATAGATTGATTTCATTTCGAATGTTTGTTAAATTGATAGGTAATTGAGCGTGCTAACATATTACAAGTGAAGTAGAGGTGAGTTATGGTACAGTCCATTGATCGAGCGATAAGTATTATAAAGTTATTAAATTCTACTAATGAAAAAGAGTATTGGGCCATTTCTGATATAGCGGACAGAACACATCTCCCAGTTAGTACAGTACATAGATTACTTAACTCTCTAATCGAGCATGGGCTAGTTACACAAATTTCAGAGACGAAACAGTACAAAATTGGACCAATGTGGATGGAAATAGGATTACGACAATTGGAGAAGGTAGACTACAGATCAGTCGCAAGAGAAGTAATGAAACGATTGGCCTATGAAGTGGAAGAAAGTGTTTATTTGAACATTCCAAATGGAACACATTCTATTATTATTGAAAGAATGGATAGCCCTTTAAAAATTCGAGTTATTGATAACTTAGGGGAACAGATTCCTCTTTCAATTGGTGCTGCAAATAAAACGATGCTTGCCAATATGAAACAGAATGAAATGGAATATATTGTTGAGCAACTACTTTCTGCTTTACCAGAACAAAAGCAAATTCTTCTTGATCAAATAAAGCAAATAAGAAACGAAGGATATGCTGTCAGTTATGGAGAAAAAACAGAAGGGACAGCTTCAGTAGCTGCACCTATTATCGGATTTAATCATAAAGTAGTAGGAGCATTAAGTGTTGGGTTAATTAGTCATCGCATTAATGATGATCGACTATCTTTTCTTATTAGTAAGGTAAAACAAGCAGCACATGAAATATCAATAAAAATCGGCAGTACATCAGAACTATAATTTTGATAACTGTCGTCATTTTTTATTCATATACTGGAATTCATTTTCATAATGCGGAAAAATAGGGGGATTTATATGTCAAAGTGGCAATCAAAAGAACAATTGATTCAATTATTAAGCAGTCTTGTTGAAATTCCTAGTATTACAGGTACAGAAGCTGAAGTGATATTGCCAGACTTCGTTGTGGAACAATTATCTGATTTACAGTACTTCAAAGAAAATCCGCACCATTTGCAAAAAAATCCGACTGGGGACGGACGATATTTTGTTACAGCACTAGTAAAGAAAAGCGATCGTACAAAAAATACCGTAATTTTAGTAAGTCACTTTGATGTTGTAGATGTACAAGATTATGGAGTGTGGAAAGAAGATGCATTCAATCCTAAAAAGTTAACGTCTATGTTTTATTCTCATAAAGATGAGCTTCCAGACCATGTACGTGAAGATATAGAACATGGAGATTGGCTGTTTGGTAGAGGAACAATGGATATGAAATGCGGCCTCACGTTACAAATGGCAATGATTGAGCAAGCTTGTGAAGGAAGATTTGATGGGAATGTTCTTTTATTGGCTGTACCAGATGAAGAAGTAAACTCTGTAGGGATGAGAGCTGCTGTCCCAAGATTACTAGATTTAGCAAGAGAACATGATTTAGAGTATAAAACGGTACTAAATTCAGAGCCTATGTTTTCAAGGCACCCTGGTGATCAAAAGAAATATATTTATACTGGTTCTATTGGTAAAGTGTTACCTGGTTTTCTTTGCTACGGAAAAGAGACCCATGTAGGTGAACCTTTTGCAGGCTTAAATGGGAGTTATATGGCTTCATTAATAACAGCAGAATTAGAGTTGAATACAGACCTTTGTGATATTGTAGAAGGGGAAGCGAGTCCTCCGCCAACTAACTTACTTCAAAGGGACTTAAAGGAGGAGTATTCTGTACAAATTCCGCATCGCGCAGTCACATTATTTAATTTGTTTTTACTAGAAAAATCAATGACAGATGTCGTTTCATTGCTGCGTCAAAAAGTAACGAAAGTAGCAGAAAAAATAGAAGAGCAATATGAAAAGCAAGCATATCGTTTTTCTAAATATAATCCGTTTATACCGCCTAATATGAAGGTGAATGTATTAACGTATGAAGAGCTTATCACTTATGCAATTGAACAACATGGGCAAGAGAAAATAAATGAAATTCAATCTAGCATTATTAAAAATAGAGAAGGTAAAGATGATCGTGCGGTAACGATTGATTTAGTAGATAAACTAGCTATTTTATGTAAAGAAAAGGCGCCGATGATTGTGCTTTTCTTTGCTCCGCCATATTATCCAGCCGTAAGTTCACGCAACAACCAGTTAATTAAAGAGGTAGTTGGAGAGATGGAAAAGTATGCACACTTCAATCATAATATTTCATTTGAAAACCAAAACTATTTTGGAGGAATTTCAGATTTAAGCTACGTGGGCTTACAAAATCCATTACATTCAATGAGTTCACTTGTAGACAATATGCCATTATGGGATAAAGGTTACTCAATTCCACTTCAGGAACTAGAAGAATTTGACGTTCCAGTATTAAATATGGGGCCGGTAGGAAAAGATGCACATCAATGGACAGAACGTCTAGATGTAAATTACGCATTTGAAACGCTATTAGATATGTTACCGATTTGCATTGAAAAATTACTTGTTTCTAATAAAATTACACAAGTATAGTAGGGAAGGGAAAAGGTAAATTATTTTAATATAATTAATAGCTAAAACGGCCAAACTCAAGTAAATTCGAGTTTGGCCGTTTATCATGTAGTGCATTTCTAATTAAATTCATAACTAATGTGATCTCTTTTATAGTTTTACTTTTTCGTTTGACCAGATAGTTCAACAGACTTTTGTGTACAACGTTGCATAGCTGAAATGATAGCTGTTCGTAAACCTTTTTCCTCTAATGTAGCTACAGCTTCTATCGTTGTTCCCCCAGGAGAACAAACCATATCTTTCAATTCACCAGGATGTATGCCTGTTTCTAGTACCATCTTTGCAGATCCTAATACAGCTTGAGCTGCGAATTTATATGCTTGATTTCTTGGCATACCATCTAGTACAGCAGCATCTGCCATCGCTTCTATTATCATATATACGTATGCTGGTGAAGAGCCACTTACAGATGTTACAACATCCATTAACTTTTCACTTACAATCTCTGATTGACCAAAACTATTGAAAATGTTTAGCACATCTTCTAAATCTTTTTCTGTCACCATTTCATTCGGACATAATGCTGACATTCCTTCTCCAACAAGAGCAGGAGTATTAGGCATTACTCGTACAACTTTTATTTTTTTATTAAAGGCATTTTCAGTACTTTCAATACTTTTACCAGCAGCGATCGTAACGATGATAGCATCGTTTTTTATTACTTCTTTAATTTCGTTAATTACTAATGAGTATAAGTCTGGTTTAATTGATAAAATTAAAATATCAGCATTTTTAGCGACTTCATTGTTGTCAGTAGTTATAGTTATTCCGTACTTTGTACTAGCATTTTCTAAATTCGTTGTGTTTAAATCTGAACACATGATTTTATTTGAAGACACTATCTTTTTGTTTAGCATCCCGCCAATTATAGCCATCCCCATATTTCCGCATCCGATGAATCCAATTTGTTTATCCATAATAATTCAATCTTGCTCCTTTTTAATAAATTATATCATTTCGAAAGTATTATCTTAATATAACAATAACATCTCTGTGCAATATAAAGAAACATTCTAAGAGAATATATTCCTTTTTGCAACATGAAAAGATAAAAATTAATTATATTCGACATTTTGTAAATGTATACACTATAATGTAAGGTTTATGTTTATAAATATGAGTTGAACTTATATTGATTTGTATTTTCATTCAGTAGGGCAATAACTTCATACAAGTAACTCGCAGCTCTATGTATTTTTAAAAATACCTCTTGACACTAAATCGAACTATATCGCATAATATAAAAAAATTAAACCGAAAATCGTTGAAGGGAAATAGTACATATGTCTTCTTGCGAAAGAGAGTGGAATTCACCGGCTGAAAGATTCCTCGTATAGAATATATCGAACCTATCCCTGAGTCTTAAATGAAAGTTTAGGCGTTCGCCTGCGTTATAGGCACCAAGTGGATATCTATGTATATCAATTAAGGTGGTACCGCGGAACAATGACCGTTTCGTCCTTTTTATTTTATGAAGGGCGAAGCGGTCATTTTTATTTTGCTCTTAAATAGGCTACGTGCAGCACTCATAAGAATAGAAATCGCTGCAAGCTGTATGAATAGAAATGTAATGTATAAAAAACTTTGATTTTAGACTTGGGGGATAAAAAAGTGAAGAAACAGCGAATAGTTGTAAAGATTGGGAGCAGTTCTTTGGCGGATAGTCATGGAGGCATTTCTAAAGAACAACTTTCAGATCATGTTGCCGCATTAGCTCGATTGAAAGAGGAAGGGCATGAAGTGTTGTTAATTACATCTGGGGCCGTTGCTGCAGGTTTTTCTGCTCTAGGATACCCTAGCAGACCTGTAACAATTAAAGGGAAACAGGCTGCAGCGGCAGTCGGACAAAGTTTGTTAATGCAGGCGTACACGGAGGAATTCCGTAAATATGGTATCGTTACTGCGCAACTTTTGCTGACGAGAAGTGATTTTTCTAGAAAAGAACAATATAGTAACGCATACGCTACGTTAGGAGAGTTACTAAACCGTTCTGCTCTTCCAATCATTAATGAAAATGATTCCATCTCTTTAGAGGAGTTAACGTTCGGTGATAATGATATGCTGTCAGCTTTAGTAAGCGGACTTGTTTCGGCAGATATGCTGATGATTTTTACAGATGTGAACGGTTTATATGATAAAAATCCTCAAAAAAATGAGGATGCGAAAAAATATTATTTCCTTCCTGAAGTTACAGAAGAAATCGCTTCTCTTGCTGGAGATGCTGGCTCAAAACTTGGGACTGGTGGTATGAAATCAAAAATCGATGCTGCAAAAACAGCACTCTCTCTTGGAGTAAGTGTATTTATCGGAACAGGACGTGGACAAGAGAAATTTGTTGATGTTTTAAAGGGGAAAGGTGACGGGACGTATGTCGGAAATGCCCCTCAAAAAGAAATGAAGATGAACAAGCAATGGATTGCCTTGCATTCGGTTGTTAGCGGTCAAATTGAAATAGACGCTGGAGCAACTACAGCTATCATTCAGCATGGCAAGAGTCTTCTTCCTGCGGGTGTTACAAATGTGTCAGGATTTTTCAAAGTTGGCGATGTTGTAGAAGTCATGACGCAACAAGGGCGCGTAATTGGAAAAGGACAATGCACATATAGCGCAGAGGAATTAAGAGAGATAAAAGGTATGCAAAGCCAACATATTCAAGCAAGAGGCGAAAGGCATAGTTATGAAGTCATCCATAGAGATCATTGGGTTTCACTTTAAGAAGAGGGATCAAAAAGGAGGAAATAAAAATGAATGAAGTGTTAGTAAAGGGAAAAAAAGCGAAAGAAATCGCTGGAGAACTTGTGCTTAAAAATACGGATCAAAAAAACGAAGCACTTGCTGCAATTGCAAATCAATTAATAAGTGAAACAGCTTATATTTTAGAGGAAAACAAACGCGATATAGAAGAAGGTAAGGCAAAAGGATTTTCGGATTCACTCCTTGATCGTCTTATGCTAACTGAAAATCGTATTATTGATATGACAGAGGGGATTAAGCAGCTAATTGAATTACGTGATCCTGTAGGAGAATGTGTAAGTGCATGGGAAAGGCCAAATGGACTATCTATTCAGGAAATGCGTGTACCACTTGGTGTTGTTGGGATGATTTACGAGGCAAGACCGAATGTAACAGTGGATGCTGCTACTATTTGTTTGAAGACAGGAAACGCAGTCATATTACGTGGTAGTTCTTCTGCTATTCATTCTAATAAAGCCATTGTTGCCGTTATTCACAGAGCGCTCAAACAAACAAGCTTACCAGAAGAAAGTGTACAGCTTATAGAAGATACAACGCGAGATAGTGCGAAGCAGTTATTTACAATGAATGATTATTTAGACGTTCTTATTCCAAGAGGTGGCAAACAATTAATCGATACTGTTGTGAGGGAAGCGTCTGTTCCAGTACTTGAAACAGGTGCGGGAAATTGTCATATTTTCATTGATGAAACAGCGGATAAACAAATGGCATTTGATATTATTATAAATGCAAAAACGCAGCGTCCATCTGTATGTAATGCGATTGAAACGATTGTACTTCATGAGAAGTGGGCAGAGCAATATGGTAGCGAGTTGTTTTCTTCTTTGAAGGATAGAGGCGTGGAGCTACGTGGTGATCAAAAAGCATTGGCAATTGATTCTTCAATTGTACTTGCTTCAGAAGAAGACTGGGGGACAGAATTTTTATCTCTCACGCTAGCAGTTAAATTAGTTTCTTCTATAGAAGAAGCGATTCACCACATAAATACGTATGGATCTATGCATTCTGAAGCGATTATTTCAGAAAACGAGGAAAACGTCAGCAAATTTTTCGTATCTGTTGATGCTGCTGCGCTGTATCACAATGCATCAACTCGTTTTACTGATGGATCTGAATTCGGATTCGGAGCTGAGATTGGCATCAGTACACAAAAGCTACACGTAAGGGGACCAATGGGACTTCCTGCATTAACTTCCACAAAATATATAATTCGTGGTAATGGACAAATTCGAAAATAAAAATAAAAGACACTCAATTTTCGTTTGGGTGTCTTTTATTTTAAAAATTATTTACCATACAAAAAGCCCAACAAGCATAGCGCTTAATAAGGAAACAGCCATTCCGCTCACAAGAAGCTTCCAAACATTTTTCCCGATGACTGATGATTTTTCGCCGCCAAATAATGAATTGTAAGTTCCATAAATCATACCTACTGTACTAAAGTTAGCAAAAGAAGCTAGAAATGTTGTGGCAACCGCAACCGTATGCGGTTGTAAAGACTTTAAGTTTGATTTTAAATCCATCATTGCAACAAATTCATTCGTCGTTATTTTGATCCCCATTAGTTCAGCTACATACATGGCATCACTGCCCGATAAACCGAGTAAAAAAGCGAAAGGACTAAAGATAATAGAGAAGATTTTTTGAATTGTTAAACCCGTTACAAAAAATCCTAAAATCCCATTTAAACATGCTGTTAAAGCTACATATCCAATTACCATAGCTAAAATAACGATAACCATATTCATCCCGACTAACATACTGTTGGAAATAGTAGAAAAGAAATCCTTTTTTTCATGTTTGGAAGGTGAATAAACAACATCTTCTTCTTTCGAAACTTCCACAGGATTTAATACATTGGCTAAAATTAATGCGTTAATACAGTTTAATGGGATTGCGCTGAAAATATATGTTGCTGGAACCATTGATAAATAAGCACCAAGAATGGATCCGCTGACGCTACTCATACTCATAATTCCAAAAGTCAGCAGACGATTTTCTTTTAAAACAGATAATTGATCCCGAACAACCGCAAGCGCTTCGGTGTTCCCTAAAAACATCATTTGAATCGAAAAGAAGCTTTCTAACTTTGGTAAACGAGAAATCTTTGAAATAATTGCACCTACTTTATCAATAATCCAAGTTAAGATTCCAAAGTAAGACAGAATATCAAAGAACGTGATAACAAAAATGATAGGAAGTAATGCGCTAAAGAAGAAATCAATTGTTTGATTTTCCATAGCAGAAGGAAATGCAAATCGAATTCCTTCATTCGCACATGCCAGTAGCCAACTGAAAAATGAAGCAATTTTATTAATGATAATACTGCCTAGCTTTGTGCCTAACATAAACCACGTAATAAAAAGCTCCAATATGATGAGAATTACAATTGGTCTCCATTTTATATGTTTTTTATTAGGCGAACATAAGTAAACAATTAATATGACAACGAAAATCCCTAACATATTCAATATGAAATACATGTCAACAACTCCTTGAGGCTTATTATTTGTATATAAAAAAGCTCCTATTCTCCTTAATTTAGAATGAATGTATTTCAACTAAAATTTTGTTGATTCTAAAAATATAGAAGGTAAAATTCGATAAAAATAGAATTTAATATATAGCAAACAAGGAGGGATAAAAATGGAGGTCTATCACATAACGAGTAGAAAGAGGGAAACTTATAACGTTCAAGTGAAATATTCGATACTTTTCGAATGTGCTCTTGGAATTGCAGCAATTACTCATAAGAGGTTAATTGATACACTTGAAAAGAGTCAAAATGAATGGGAAGAAATTAAGAAATCATTAACAGAAGAAATGAGAGAGCATTTACAATTTGTCAAAGAAAATAATACGTGGAAAGCATTGCTTCAGTTGTTGTATGAAGAAGATTTTCACGATGTATCGCAGTTTCACGCTAAAATTGATTCACTTTCAGAAGAAGATTTGAAGTATATATGTTTACCGTTTTTAGGAGAGAAGTACCAAGAAAAAAGAATTTTAGCGGCAAGTGGAAACGTAACTGTAATACATGAACTAATGGAACTGACACAAGAACATCAGTTTTTCTCTACTTATATTCGTTTTATATGCGATGTTGATGTACAAGTGCTAAAATCCCATTTAATTGCTGTTATGACAGGATGGTATGAGAGCGTTATTCAGAAAGAGGAAGAAGAAATACTTTCTATATTAAAACGAGATTATGAAGCAAAGAGTGAAATGAATAAAAAGATGAAACCAGAAGAGTTTGTCGAGTGGGCTACAGGTGGCGTTCATTATATGCCAGAACCAAGTGTTCATCACGTGCTTCTTATCCCGCAAATAACGTACAGACCGTGGAATATTGAGGCGGATGTTGAAGATACGAAAGTATTTCATTATCCAGTTGCAAACGAAAGTATCCATCCTGAAGATCCATATGAACCGAACTATTTTTTAGTTCAAAAACATAAAGCTCTTGGAGATGAAGCGAGGTTACGCATTGTAAAAATGTTGTTCGAAAAAGAACGAACATTGCAGGAAATTACAGAAAGATTGCAACTTGGTAAATCGACTGTACACCACCATTTGAAATTGTTACGTGCAGCGAAGTTAGTGGATATACATGATGGGAAATATGTATTAAGAAAGAAAGCAGTACAATCGTTAGCGAAAGAATTAGATGCGTTTTTAAATAGATAATATACAACAAGAATGTACATAAAGGGAGGAATATAAAAGAAAAGTTGGTGTGTGAAATTGAAAAATGTATTGAAAAATCGTTCGTTCTTTTTTATGTGGATTGGTAGTGCAATCTCAGAATTAGGAGGGGGGTTCGGAACGTTATGTAATTCAATTCTAGTATATGAGTTAACAGGATCGGAAATGGCTTTAAGTAGTATGTGGCTATTATATTTCATCCCATCACTCATACTGCAATTAATCAGTGGCCCATTTATTGATAAATGGAGTCGGAAGTGGATTATGATTTTTTCACAATGGATACGAGCGTCCGTATTCTTATTACCTTTGATAATGTTAGTTTCCGGTAGTTTAGAAGTTTGGCACATTTATGTTGTTCAAATTGTAGTGGGACTTATTACACCACTTTATACACCTGCAAGTCAAGCAATTACACCGAGCATTGTAGGAAAAGAACAACTTCAAGATGCAAATGCGTACATTGATGGAATGACTCGTCTTATGATGTTTCTTGCGCCAGTATTAGGTGGAGTAGTCATTCATTTGATTGGCACAGAACTTGCGTTATCTTTCGTATGCATTTGTTTATTTGTTAGTGGCACTTTCTTACTTTATATAAAAGAAAATAGAACGTCGCAACCTATCCGGAAAACGTGGCTAGAACAGTTTCTTCACGGTTTTACATATTTTTTCACAAAACCAATCATCGTTTGGCTCGGTATATTTCTAACTTTTGTTCAATTTGGAGTAGGAGTAACAATGGTCACAAACCTTCCTTATATAAAAGATGAGCTATCAGCGGGATATGCGGAATTTGGTTATTTTATGGCCGGATTCCCACTTGGCTATGTAGTTGGATCTATACTAGTCGGAAAAGTAACATATAAAAGCCGGCGTATACTTATGCTTGGAGGATTGTTTATAGGGGGGCTCACATACATTTCGCTAGGGTTCAATCATAGTATTATCATTGCAATAATAGTTGAAGTAATAGCAGGGATTTGTATTGCATTTTTCAATGTTCATAACACAACGATATGCCAACAGTCAGTTCCGAACAATATGATAGGACAAGTATTTTCAGTGCGATTATTTTTCATACGATCCGCTATGCCGTTAGGTGTGTTAGTAGGGGGAATATTGAGTGAAATGTGGGGAGTAAGAGCGCTATACTTTATTATCGGTTCAATTATATGTGTCACTTCTTTAATCGGAATCTTACTCCCATATTTCAAATTTTTAGATGGGGCAGTTGAAGAGAAAACAGCATAATTCGAAAAATCTAAACTTTATAATTGAAAATAATTATCATAATCAACTATAATAGAAGAATAGTAGTATTCGTATTACAATGAAGGAGTGGGATATATGTTTATCGAAACGAAAACATTTACAGTAAAAGAAGGTACATCAAATATAGTTGTAGAACGTTTTACTGGAGAAGGTATTATTGAAAAGTTTGAAGGCTTTATCGACTTGAGTGTTCTTGTGAAAAAAGTAAGACGAGGCGACGAAGAAGTAGTCGTTATGATTCGCTGGGAATCTGAAGAAGCATGGAAAAACTGGGAAACAAGTGAAGAACATTTAGCTGGACATAGAGCGAGCCGTGGTAAACCAAAACCAGATCATATTATTAATGTGGATCACGCAGTTTATTATGTGAAATCATCGAAAGCGGCTTATCAACAGTCGTAATATATAAGTAGAGGATACATGTTGTAGATGCTAACATGTATCCTCTTTTTGTAGTAATGGGGGATGGAAATGATGGAGAGTTTTTCATTCATTACAAATGAAAAACATAAAAAATTGGTACAAACAATTTTAAATGAATATGTATTTAGAGATAAAGTAAATGGATTGATGCTAATTGGATCTGTCGCAAGAGGCGATGCATATCCTGAATCTGATTTAGACTTCTATATTCTTTTAGAAGACGGACAAAAGAAGAAATTTCATTCTGAAACGCGAGAAGGTATTTTGGTTGAATATAAGGGTGCAGATTTTAATCAAATTCAAGTAAACTTTAAAAACAATCCGATGGAACTATACTCATTTCTAGAAGGGAAAATTTTGTTTGATAAAAGCGGTGAGTTAAAAAAGTTAAAGGAAATAGCTACATATGAATTTGAAAACTATCGTGTTTCTAGCGACAAAGTGAAAGGCATTTCTCATTGGTTGCATAGTTCGCTTATTAAAATTCAATCTGCTTTGAAAGCAAATGATGAGTTAAAAGCTTCATACATAGTTCATACGTCAACTTGGACATTGGTAGAAGGAATATGGGCTATTAATAATAAGCCAGTACCTCCAGCTGGATCTGTTTTGAAGTATATTCAAACGTTACCGAATAAGCCAATTCATTTAGATGCGTTACTTAATAAACTATTTTTAGATGATACGAAGGACCGTATTAAAGCAGCAATTGAGTTAATTGAGTGGGTGCTTCATAAATAATATTGTTGGTAAATCGATATGTTGTGTTGAATCGTCGATATATCGAGAAAATCGTTGATATAAATTTCATATACTGTATAAGTAGCAACTAAAAGAGTGTAATCTAGTTAAATTTTTAAAATGAAGTTTCATAACAAGGTCTATTTTGCAAAGGAATTGCTTATGCATAAAATAACAATAATGTATCTTAATGCAAAAAAACTAGAGAATCTAGCAGGTTTCCCATAGGGTACAGTACGAAACGATTATAAGTAGTACAGTGATATAAATAGGAGGTTATCGCTATGACATCTGAATTTAAAGAGATGGCGTTCCAGCTGAAAACGGAACGACTCGACCTGAATATGTGGGAGGAATCCGATGCAGTCTGGCTTAGAGAACTAGTTGGTGAACGTGGAGTGGAAATGCCAACCGTTGAATCTGTACGTAACGATCTTATTGAGAAGCGCAAGATAGCAGCTGAAAATGGTATTTCTCTTCTCACGATTCGTAGACGAGATGAAGGCGATTTCATCGGTTACTGTGGCTTAATTATCGGTCGTTCCACGCTTGAAGAGCCGGAGATTGCATACGAGTTGTTCCGCAGTGCTCATCGCATGGGTTATGCGACAGAGGCAGCATCAGCGGTATTGGAGGCTGCGATTGCTACGGGGCGCAAAAGACTATGGTCTACTGTAGGCGCTTGGAATACTGCGTCTTTTCGGGTGTTAGAGAAGTTAGGATTTAAGCGACATCATAGTACGTTTGGCGAACGCGGTGAGATTGTTTGGAATGTGCGCGATCTATAGATTAAATTCAAAACAATGAAAAACGTAAAAGAAAGCCCATATGTTAGATTACTCAGTAATCTAGCATATGGGCTTTTCCTTTAAATGCAATAGTTTGTTTTAATTTTTTACATCCTCATATAATTGGAGTGCCTCTTTCACATTCAACCCATTTTTCACAATCCCATGTATCGCTTGAATCATCGCAGCTGGATGTTCGGATTGCCATATGTTGCGGCCCATATCTACGCCGATTGCACCTTCTTGCAGTGCGTTATACGTAATGTTTAATGCGTCTTCAATTGAATCTAGTTTTGGGCCGCCCGCGATAACGACTGGGGCAGGGCAAGTGCTTGTGATTTTTTCGAATCCTTCGCAGTAATACGTTTTAATAATGTCAGCACCCATTTCAACGCATACACGGGAAGCAAGTGCTAAAAAGCGAGCTTCACGTTTTTGCAGTTCTTTTGCAACTGCGGTAATGCCAAGTACTGGCAGACCATAATCATGAGCTTCTGAAACTACATTTGCGAGATTTGTAACTGTTTGTGTTTCATAGTCTGATCCGACGAAAACAGATACACCGACGCCAATTGCATTTTGTTTTACTGCTTCTTTTACAGGGGTAACAATTGTTTCATTCGCTAAGTCTTTACCGACGACAGTAGCTCCGCCTGATACGCGCATAACCATCGGTGTACTGCAATTTTCAGGAATGCAGGAGTTAAGTACACCTCGCGTTAAAAAGAGGGAATCTGTGTAAGGAAGCAAGTTTTTAACTGTTTCAAGTGGTTGTTCAAGCCCGTGAATTGGTCCTAAAAAGTAGCCGTGATCTATCGCTAACATAACCGCTCTACCATCAGGTAAAATTGTATTTAATCGATTTTTAAATCCCCAAGTCATTCAAAATCACTCCTTCGTTAATGTTGGATTTTCCGTTTGAACAGTATCTTTATTTGGTAAATGTGGTGACTTTATAAAAACCGCTTTAAAAGGTTTGTCAGAATGGTTAATAAGATAGTGAGATTCATGAGGACGAACTTGCAGGACGTCACCTTGTTTCATTGGAACTCTTTCGTTATTTACATAGAAATCTATTTCACCTTCTAATGCATAAAAGACCTCTTCGCACGTCGTATGATAATGGTTTTGAAACTCCTGCCCAGGCTGAATGACAACAAGGCCAAGATCAATATTCGGACCTTGTATTAAATATTTCGGCCCGTTATCACCGAAGCGATAGGAGAAGTCATTTTCATTCGCTTTTAACATACATTCCACTCCTTTATGTAATGTGTTACAGTGCACCAGGCGCAATCCACATATGTGAAGTGAGTCCTTTATCAGCTAAAGCGAGCTGACTGTCATATACAGTTTTCCATGTTTCATAGAACTCTTTATATAGTTCGTGATTTTCAGTTACTGGTTCGAATGTTTGCTCCCACTGTACAAACTCTTCGGCAGTCTCTTCCATAGATGCATATATGCCAGCACCAACTCCTGCAGCAATCGCAGTTCCTAAAGCAGCTGCTTCTTTCACAACAGGTACTTTTACAGGAATACCAAGGACGTCTGATAGAATTTGTGGCCATAGTTTTCCTTTAGCGGCACCACCAGCAAAAACGACTTCAGAAGGGAATGTCCCTGTGAGATTTTCTATTAATTTTAAGTTTCCAAGTGTAACGAAGGCGGCATTTTCTTCAATAGCACGGAACAGTTCTTTTTTTCCACATTTGTCAGCGTCTAAACTTAAATTTAAAAAAGATGGTGCGGCATGACGCCAAGAAATGTAGTTCATAACGTTTGAAAAAGTAGGGATAATGCCATGTGAGCCGACAGGTACGTCTTTTGCTTGTTCTTCTAATAATTCATAAGCATCTACACCGAGTTTGTCAGCAAGTTTCTTTTCCTCTTGGCAAAAAGCGTCTCGAAACCAGCGCATAACGAGGCCTGGGAAAAAGGCAATCGTTTCATATTGCCATAGGTTACGTACGACGTGACAATTTATACGAATCGCAGCATGCGGATCTGGTATTGGCTCAGTAACATTCACTTCTTGTTGCCAAAAACTACCTCCGCATATTAATGTTTGATGTGGTTTCACGACTCCAGTTCCGAGTGATGCCATTTGAGCATCTCCGCCCCCGGCTACAACAGGAATTCCTTCACGTAATCCAGTTAATGCTGCACATTCTTTTGTAACATTACCAATCACAGTGCCAGCTTCATTTACTTTTGGTGAAAATGGTAAAGTTATACCACACTCTTTAGCTACATCGTTATCCCAATTTCTATTTTGTAAATCAAAGATTCCAGACGTACAACCGTTTGAAGGATCAATTTGCAGCACGCCGCTTAGTTTATATAAAATCCAATCGTTTAACATTGTAAAAGAGTGAATAGAATTATAGACGTCGGGTTCATGTTTTTTTATCCAAAGTAGGCGAGGTAAAGCACCTAATGAAAAAGTTTGACCAGACTTTGTATATAAATCTTTTTCAAGGTGTGACCGAATTTCTTTTAGTTCACTAACCTCCGCGGATGCACGCCCATCAACATTTGCGCACGCCCATATTTCTTGCCCATCTTGATTATATAAAACAAATCCTTCCCGCATACTTGTAGCGCTAATAGCAAGAATAGAAGAGGCAGGGGTATTGCTTTTTTGAAGAACCTCTTTCGTGCATTCTCGTACTAGCTTCCAATTTTCTATTACATCAAAGTTCATAGAGCCTGGATAACGAGGGTCAGATTTGTGAATCCATTCTTTTTGACTTACTGCAGTTTGATTCCCATGTAAATCAAAAAGAACTGCTCGAATGCTTCCTGTACCAGCATCGAAAGCTAATAAATGGGACATTAACAATCACCATCCTTTCGTAATAAGGAGAGGGCAGTTTCCTCATCGGTAATTAATGTATGAATAAACTTTCCTTTTAAAGCACCATAAATTGCATCTATCTTTTCTATACCTCCAGCAACACCGACGACATGATTCATATTGCGCAAAATAGAGAGAGGCGTGCCAATTAGACGATTGTGATGCGAGAGCTCTAATAAATTGCCATTTGTATCATAAAACTGTCCTAAAATATCGCCAGCACCGTTTTGACTACGAATATATGTCATCTCACGTAATGTTAATTTTTCTTTTTTTACAATCGTAGCGTCTTGAGATAGTCCTCCAATACCGACAACAGCCGTATGAGCAAGTGAAGCGACATGAAGCATATCTTTTACACTCGGTTCTGATAGAATACTTTGTGCCATTTCGGTTGTAGACGCTAGAAACGGCGTAGGGATAATGTGAAGATCGCCTTGCATGTAATGTAAATAGTTTTGTTTTCTCGGGAGATAGTGATTTACTCCGCCTGTTAACGTTACGATTGAGAGATTAATAGAACTTTCGAAATGAATGTTTTCTAGCATTTTGCTAATTGTTTCTCCCCAGCCAATACCGAGTAAATCTCCTTGCTGGAGCTGAGTTTCTAAATATTGTGCAGCAGCTTTTCCGAGAGAATCGTGATAATTGTTTACTGGGGTCGGGATAATAAAAGCATCTTTTAAGTAGAACTTTTTCATTAAGTCACGCTCAATACTTAAACAGTGCAAACCAGTCCCTTTTACGTGAAATGTAACGATACCTTCACTCCGCGCCTTATCTAATAACCGGACGACTTTATTTCTTGAAATATGAAGAAGTGAAGCGATTTCCTGTTGTGTTAATTGGTCCTTATAATAGTACCAAGCTACTTTCGTTAATAAATTCTCTTCAAAGTTCAGCTGAGTCATACTCTTCATTCCTTTCAACAATTGACCACAGCTTAAACATATGTACCATATATTTTGTTTATTCCAGTTGAAGCGATTAATAGTACGTAGAAAAAAGTGTTCTAGATATAAAAAAAGGAATATACAATGCTACAAAACAAGTAGAACAAATAATCATTTTCTCAAAAAATGTTCTGTATAAAGGCAGGTGACATCATGTGGAGAACGTACCTTTATTACAAGTAAAAAAAATGAGTAAGGCGTTTTTAAATCAACTTGTATTAAAAGAAGTGAACATTCAAGTAGAGCGCGGAGATATATACGCATTAGTTGGAGGGAATGGTGCTGGGAAATCAACATTAATGAAAATATTAACGGGGTTATATTCGTATGATGATGGAGAAATATATGTAAAAGGAACGAAGCAACAGTTTTCAAATCCGTCAGAAGCACACCGAAAAGGTATGTATTTAATACCGCAAGAACCGCTCATTTTTCCGCATATGACTATTGAAGAAAATATATGTATCGGGTTAAAAGAAAAGAAAAAGAAATTAAGAGTACAGATTGAGCAATTGATTAACAGTCTAGGGTGGGATATTGACCTTAATGAACTAGGAGGATCATTATCGATTGCGCAACAACAGTTAGTAGAAATCGTTAGAGGATTAATAAGAGAAGCTGAGATTCTTATTCTAGATGAACCAACATCGACATTAACAACACACGAAATTAAGAGTCTTTTTGTGTTGATGAAAAGTTTACAAGAAAAAGGAATTGGGATGATTTATATTACGCATCGCTTTCCAGAAATCTTTGAAATTGCCAACAAAGTAGCAATACTACGTGATGGAATGGTTGTAAGCCAAGGTGATGTATGTGACTATACATATGACATGCTGATGGAGGGGCTATTGCCAAAAGGGTATAAACAGAAAGAGAAAATAGAAGTAGTTCAAGAGACCACAAGGATGAAAAAAATATTAGAAGTGATTGATATAAATGGTCACGCATTCGAAAATATTTCATTCACTGTACATGCTGGTGAGATTGTAGGTATTGCTGGCATTGTTGGATCGGGCAGAACGGAATTAGCAGAAGCGATATTTGGATTGAAAACTGTAAAAACAGGGTCTATTTTATTAGATGGGAAATCAATTGATACATGTTCTTTGCATAAAAGGCTAGACGAAGGACTAGTTTATGTGCCGGAGGATAGGGCAAGGAATGGCATTTTCCCAATTGCTTCTGTTAAAGAAAATATTGCAGCAGCAAGTTTACAGCAAAATAATCGCTTTTTTATAAATCAAGAAAAAGAAAGCGCTTTAGTTAATTCGTTTATAGAACAGTTCCGAATTGTTGTACAGGATATGAATGAAGAACTGGCATCTTTATCAGGAGGTAATCAGCAGAAGGTCGTGCTTGCAAAGTATCTCGCATGTAATCCTAAAGTTATTATTCTGGATGAGCCGACTCGTGGAATTGATGCGAAAGCAAGGCTTGAAGTTTATGAGACGATCGAAAAAATAAAAAGGGAAGGACTCGCAATTTTATTAATCTCTTCAGATGTTGAAGAAATTGTTCAATTAGTAAACCGTGTATATGTAATGAGAAATGGACGATTTGTTTCTCATATGGAAAAAGAACAACTGAGTGTGAATGAAGTTACACGCCTTGCATACGGAGGTGTAGCGGAATGAAACGCATGCTAAAAATGCACGAAACGTCTATCATAACGTTACTACTAATTTATATAGCTATTGTAGGAATGATAAATCCTAGTTTTATCCAATTTAACTCGTTATCTTTAATGGTGAAATCAAGCGTTATTTTAGTCGTGCTAGCAATCGGTCAATCGTTCGTCTTATTTACAAAAAATATAGATGTATCAGTTGGTTCAAGCATGGGGTTAAGTGCAGCAGTTTGCGGAATGTTGTTAACTGATGGATATCATGCATCTCTGTCCATACTTGCTGCTATTATACTTGGCGCTATTCTCGGTTTTATAAATGGAATTGGTGTTGCAAAGTTTCGGGTACCGGCCATTATTATGACATTAGGCATGTTAGGAATTATTAGGGGTGCCATGTTAATTTTTACAGGCGGGAAGTGGATTGAAGATATTCCAAACGATTTTAAGCAGCTGTCATCTATCGTCATTTTTGGTTTACCTATAACTGTATGGTTCGTTCTTATTATTTTACTACTACTATACTTCTTTTTAAGGAAAGTGCCATTTGGAAGATACTTTTATGCGGTAGGTGATAATGAAGATGGCGCGAGACTTATTGGTATACCTGTTAATAAAGTGAAAATATGTGCGTTTATAATTTCAGGCATAAGTGCTGCGCTCGCTGGTTGCATATTTGTTATGAATATCGGATTCGTTCCTAATCAAACAGGAACTGGGATAGAACTACAGGTTATCGCAGCTGCTGTACTAGGGGGGGTTCATTTAAAAGGAGGAACAGGTTCTATAGTTGGAGCTGCATTAGGAGCGATATTTTTAGAGGCGATAAGCAGTTCACTCGTCTTTTTAAAAATACCAGCATTTTGGAATAATGCTATTTCAGGTTTCTTATTATTGCTAATCGTCATATTAGATAGCGTTATGAAAAAGTGGAAGGCAGAAAGGAGGATGAATCTATGAAGTATGTATACAGATGGGAAGGTGTTCTAATTGTATTGCTTCTTATAGAATTCATTCTCTTTAGTTTAATCAATAGTGATTTCTTAAATATTAGTAACCTCCTTTTTAGTACAAATGATTTCCTATTTATCGCAATTGCGGCGATACCAATGACTTTCGTTATAGTAACAGGAGGAATTGATGTATCGGTCGGCTCAATAATGGGTCTCACTTCGATCTTGATCGGTGTACTTTGGATGAACGGAATATCTATTTTGTTTGCTGTCATAATATCTCTAATAATTAGTTGTTTAGCAGGCGCTTTAAACGGACTTATTATAAAAATGACAGATGTAGAACCACTCGTCGTTACACTCGGCACGATGTTTTTATACGGAGGAATTGCACTCGTCATTTCAGGAGGAGCAGGTGCTTCTGGGTACGAAGGAATAAGCGGTTTACCTGACACATTTGTACAACTGGCAAACGGTAGTTTTATAGGAATACCGAATTTATTATGGCTACTGATCGTATTAACAGTTTTATGTACTGTATTATTTCACCGAACTATATACGGGCGCCATGTAAAATTAACAGGTGCGAACGAAAATACAGCAAAATACACCGGGATTAAAACGAAAAAAGTAGTCATCATCGCTTACATGCTTTCCGGGTTAGGAGGTGGATTAGGGGGGACTTTCTTAACTGCCTATTTCGGTTCTGCACGTGCTGATATGGGAAGTGAAACAATTTTACCAATCATTACGGCAGTCGTATTAGGCGGGACACTTATTACAGGGGGAAAAGGAAGCATTATCGGTACTGTACTGGCGAGTATTTTCATTGGACTCATGCAGTATGGCTTGCAAATGACGGGTTTAACAAATGAACAATCCAACGTAGTAATTGGTATTATCCTTATTCTTTCAGTTATTATGAGACATTTCAAATTACATCAATTCACACTGGGGAAAAGAAAGAATTTGCATAAGGAGGAAATGTCATGAAGAGAAAACTAGGGATTGTATTCATTGTATGTATGTGTTTAATCGGTTTAATCGCCTGTTCTAGTCAAACCGCAGATAAGAAAAAAGCGGATGATGTGAAATTTGCATTTATCCCGAAATTAACAGGAGTTGGATTCTTTACATCAGGTGGTGAAGGAGCAAAAGAGATGGGAGATAAACTAGGCGTACAAGTGAAATATGATGGACCGTCTGAAGCAAGTGTATCTGGGCAAGTAAAATATATAAACAATTTCATTAACCAAAACTATGATGCACTTATGGTTTCTTCAACGTCAGTTGATGGTTTATCGCAATCACTGCAACGTGCTAAGAAAAAAGGGATGACGGTGTTAACATGGGATTCCGATGTGAATCCGAAAGATCGTTCCTTTTATATAAGCCAAGGAACACCAGACCAACTTGCTAATTTATTAATAGAAATGACTTCCAAGCAAATTGGAGATAAAGGGAAAGTAGCATTTTTTTATTCTAGCCCAACAGTAACAGATCAAAACCAATGGGTAACGAAAGCGAAAGAAATTATTAAAGAGAAATATCCGAACTGGGAAATTGTAACGACGCAGTACGGTGAAAATAATGCGCAAAAGTCTCTGTCAGTAGGGGAGAATATTTTAAAAACGTACCCTGATATTAATGCGGTCATTTGTCCAGATGCAACGGCACTTCCGGCAATGGCACAAGCAGCTGAAAATTTAAAAATGGATAAAAAGGTTGTCGTAACTGGCTTCTCTACACCAAACGTTATGCGTGATTACGTAAAACGAGGAACTGTACAACAATTCGGATTATGGGACGTAAAACAACAAGGTGCACTCGCAACGTATGTAGCAAATGAAATTGTTGTAAAAGGGAAGAAGTTAAAAGTAGGGGATAGCTTCGAAGTAAAAGGAATTGGAAAAGTGAAAGTAGAGCCAAACTCCATTCAAGGATATGATTATGAGGCAGAAGGAAACGGAATTATCGTATTGCCAGAGCGAGTTGTATTTACAAAGGATAATATTGAAAAATATAATTTCTAGTAACGAAAAAACGTCCGAATGTATCGGACGTTTTTATTTCTTCATTAATTATGAACTGTTTCTTTTTCATTTAATCCAAGGGTACGACCTGTAGAAGTGTGAAGGTCTTGGAATAATCTTGGATTTTCTGTTAATGAAATGCCGTAAGAAGGAATCATTTCTTTTATTTTTCCTTCCCATTCTACCATTCGACTTGGGAAACATTTTTCTAATACTTCAAGCATAACATGAACGGCAGTAGAAGCACCCGGTGAAGCACCTAGTAATGCTGCGATTGATCCATCAGCCGCACTAACAACTTCTGTACCGAATTGAAGTGTTCCTTTACCGCCAGCATCAGTATCTTTAATTACTTGTACACGCTGACCAGCAACTACAATATCCCAATCTTCACTTTTCGCGTTCGGAATGAATTCGCGTAATTCTTCCATACGTTTTTCGTGTGATAACATAACTTGCTGAATTAAGTATTTTGTTAGTCCCATTTCTTTTACACCAGCAGCTAACATCGTTAAGACGTTATTTGGTTTTACAGAACCAATTAAGTCAAGGTTTGAACCAGTTTTTAAGAACTTAGGAGAGAACCCTGCGAATGGTCCGAACAGTAAAGCTTTTTTGTTGTCAATATATCTCGTATCTAGATGAGGTACAGACATTGGCGGAGCGCCAACTTTAGCTTTACCGTATACTTTCGCATGATGTTGCTCTACAACTTTTTGGTTTTTACATACCATAAATAGTCCACTTACCGGGAATCCACCAATATGTTTTGATTCAGGGATACCAGTCTTTTGAAGTAGGGGTAGGCTACCGCCACCGCCGCCGATAAAGACGAATTTAGCAGTGTGATGCTCAATTTTACCACTATTCATATCGTGTACTTTCACTTCCCACAAACCATTTTTCGTGCGTTTAATGTTTTCGACACTATGTTTGTAGTTTAGCTCGACATTTTTCGTTTTTAAGTAATCAAACAACATTCGTGTTAATGCACCAAAGTTAACATCTGTTCCAGAGTCAATTTTCGTTGCCGCCATAGGCTCTTTAGATGTACGACCTTCCATAATGAGTGGAAGCCATTTTTTTAATGTTTCAGGAGAATCGGAAAACTCCATTCCTTGAAACAGTGGATTTTTTGAAAGCGCTTCAAAACGGTTTTTTAGAAACTGCACATTTTTTTCACCTTGTACTAAACTCATATGAGGTAGAGGCATAATAAAATCTTGTGGATTACGAATTAATTTGCTTTTTACAAGATATGCCCAAAATTGTCTTGAAAGCTGGAATTGCTCATTCACTTTTACAGCCTTACTAATATCTATAGATCCGTCAGATTTTTCGGAAGTATAGTTCAGTTCGCATAGCGCAGAATGCCCTGTACCTGCATTATTCCATTCATTAGAGCTTTCTTCCCCGGCACTTGCGAGTTTTTCAAAAACTTTAATTTCCCATTCTGGTGCTAATTCTTTTAGCAATGAGCCTAACGTTGCACTCATAATTCCTGCACCAATTAAGATAACGTCTGTTTTTTGCTGCATGTTGCTCATGATAATCTCTCCATCCCCTATATTGGCAAAAAAGAGTAGGTGTTTACTGTGTCTAAGCCGTAAAAAGAAAACACCGCCTAGGCCCCACCTAGGTATTTACCTTTTTTGTCTCAATTATATAACCATCTCATACTCTATTATAATAATTAATAGACTAAAATATCTAGTGTTATCTGATAATTTTAAACTATTTAACGTTTTATTCGCCAAAAATCTTATTTAACAAGCTCTTTTAAGGTGATAAATAGAAAAAAATTACAGTTTGAAATTATCTCGAAAAAGCTTACGTATCCAAAAGTGGGTAGAAAGGATACCTTTTTATGGGACTTTTTTCAAAACCTATTGTATGATTATTCTGAAAGTTAAAAGGAGGGATACACATGCGTACACAAGAACAAATCGCAAACTTATTTCGAAATTTTTCAATAAAGGAATGTAAAGGGTCAAGTGACTTATATGAATATTTATCAATGAAAATTGCTGAAGATGAGGAAGTACTTACACTATCGTCCTATGCTCAGGTAGGTCAACCAGTCCCAAACTTATTATTAGGTGCAGTACATTATTTATTGTTAGCAGGGAAAGAACATCATGTAAAAACGTATTATAGTAGCTTAGTTGAACATGCTAATACGGATTTAGATCAAGCTTTTAATCATTTTAAAGATTTCTGTAAAATGTACAGAGAAGAAATGATTAATTTATTACAAACGAAACTCGTTCAAACGAATGAAGTAAGACGATGTGCGTACTTATATCCAAGTTTCAGTTACATATTTAACAAAGTGAATAAACCGTTGGCGTTAATAGAAATTGGGACAAGTTCTGGATTACAATTATTTTGGGACCAATATAGCTATTCGTACGGTACAGATGAAACATACGGAAATATAAACTCGAATGTACATGTAACTTCTGAAATAAGAGGGGAGAATGTGCCTCATTTATTAAAAGAAAGTCCACCTGTCGTAGAAAGAATTGGACTAGATTTACATGTAAACGATTTACATAGTGATGAAGATTATTTATGGCTACGTGCACTCATTTGGCCAGAACATAAAGAAAGGCTTGAACTGTTTGACAAAGCTGCATCTTTAGTAAAAAATAAATCTGTTCAATTAATAGAAGGAGACGGTGTAGAGTTATTACCATCTATTATTGAACAAATAAGTGAAGATGCTGTTATCTGCATTTTCCATACACACGTCGCCAATCAAATACCAGAACAAGTAAAACGTAAGCTGGAAAAACAAATCCAAGAAATCGGTGCAAAGCGTGATGTATTCCATCTTTATAACAACATGTGGGACCGGGACCTTCATATTGATTATTATATTAACGGAAACGAATATCGTGAAACGGTTGGAGAAACAGAAGGGCATGGGAGATGGTTTAGCTGGAAACTTGGGAATGAGATGCTTTGTTAATATTTGAGAAATTTTTATTTTCAAGAAATTAGATAATGAAATTCCAGAAAATGAAAGTGACTAGTTACTTTCATTTTTCTTTTGTGATAATATGTTAGTAATTACTTACTTACATATTGAATGGAGGAATAAAAATGGGGAAATTAACAGCACGAGAAAAAGTTATGGAAGCTGCTACGCTATTATTCGGGGAAAAGGGGTATACAGCGACAACCATTCGTGAAGTGGCAGAAAAAGCAGGAGTAAGCGAATTAACGATATTCCGTAATTTTAAAAATAAGGAAAATCTTTTTAGGGAGAGTATTATTTTACGGACGACACCAGTTGCTTTGCTAGAGGAAATAGAAGAGCAATTTACTGGTGATTTACATAAGGACCTTACGAAAGTGGCGGAAACATATATTCAAACCAATTTACCAAAGCTAAATTATATTTGGGCTGCGTTAATAGAATCAAGACAAAATAGTGAAATGAAAGCATTACTACATGAGTTGAATTCACATCTAGTGAATCACTTAGAAAGATATTTAAAGCAACTTGGGGAGGCGGGACACATTTCTCCTTGTAATTATCGTTTGATAGCGAACATGTTTTATGGACAACTGTTTTTATACATTATGAACGTTAGTATAACGGAAGAAGAAATTCAGTTAGAAGAATATATAGAGACGTGTGTAAATTTATTTATGAATGGAATTTCAAATAAAGAAAACGAATAGGGGTGAGAGAATTGCGGAATACATTTGCATTAATAGCTTTAATTGCAGGCTTTTTTATGGCAATTTTAGATTCAAATATTGTAAATATCGCATTACCAGAAATGACAAAGACATTTCATACGTCAATTGATACAATTTCATGGATTGCTAATAGTTATAATGTCGCCTTTGTATCGTGTTTATTAATTGCAGCACGTCTGGCTGACCAGTTTGGTCGCAAGAAGCTGTATATTATTGGTTTATTGGGGTTTTCTGTTAGTTCGTTTATGTGTGGTATAGCCACTTCTTTTCATACATTAGTAGCTTTTAGGATAATACAAGGAATTTCCGCCGCAGTTATCGTACCAGTTGCTATGCCATTAGGCCTTAATTTAGTACCGAAAGAGAAACAAGGTATGATAGGAG
Organism: Bacillus paranthracis; assembly: GCF_001883995.1. Taxonomy (GTDB): domain Bacteria; phylum Bacillota; class Bacilli; order Bacillales; family Bacillaceae_G; genus Bacillus_A; species Bacillus_A paranthracis. The sequence goes on from NZ_MACE01000026.1 coordinate 29,161, forward strand.
GCATCATGGGAGCTTTTGGGGGATTAGCAGCGGCAATTGGCCCTTCACTTGGAGGTGTTTTAACGGACAAATTAAATTGGAGTTGGGTGTTTTTTATTAATATACCAGTTGGTATTTTATCTTTCATCTTCGTGATTCTTTGTATTAAGGAATCGTATGATCATGCTACAAGCTCTAAAATAGATTGGGCAGGGATGATTACTTCTGCATCTGCACTATGCTTACTCGTATATGCACTCATACAAGTAAATACAAATCATTTAAGCACGATAAGATTAATACTTCTTTTTATGCTCTCATTCATAGGTTTTATATTATTTTTTATCATTGAAAAGAAAAGTGAAAATCCAATGTTGCCATTAAGAATATTCACAAATAAAGAGTTCTCAATCTCGAATTTTTCTTTATTCTTTGTTGGAATGGGACTAATGAACTTTTTATTTATACTTGCTTTTTATTTCGTTCAAGTAGGAGGTATGTCTGAATTGCAGTCAGGTTTAATAATTAGCACGCTAGCGATTGTTTCAATGATTGTTACAGCAATAGTAACACCAATTGCAGCAAAGCGGGGAAGTTCATTAATAGGCAGTATAGGTCTACTAACATTTATCATAGCATCATATTTATTTAGTCAAATAGATTCCAACTTTACTACATGGGATTACCTTTGGCGATTAATGATTGTTGGGATTGGAACTGGCTGCACATTAGCACCGTATACAACAACGGCAGTTTTAAGTGTGCCTATTGAAAAGTCAGGTGTTGCTGCAAGTATATGTAATATTTCAAGAACAGTTGGAAGTATTGTTGGGGTTGCGATACTTGTGATGTTTCTGAATCATCAGTTGTTAGTTGAAAAAGAGAAGGTAAATAGGGAAGTAGTAACTGTGATTAAAAAAAGTGATTTGTCAAATTTAGAAAGGGGGGAAGTACTGCAAGCGGTAAATAAAAAACAGCAAATCATCTTAAAATCTGATGGAGAGCGAAAAATTTACAAACAAGTAAAGGAGGAATATCAGCAAGGAATAATTCGTAGTTATAATTTAGCATTTTTAATGGGCGCAACTATATTTTTTATCGCATTTATTTTTAATATAGGAAGAGTCTTATTAGAGAAGAAAAGAAGAGGATCGTTTGAATAAAGAAAAAGGCTGTGCGTCATATAGAGCACAGCCTTTTTATAGTGATATGTATTTAATCAAAACCCAGGTAATCCATCAACCTCACAAATTTTCTTGGATATAAAACTTATATTTAGTAAAATTTTGCGCGAGGGGATGTTGTTCGGACCAATAATTACAATATAGTTTTGGCATAGTATTCCTCCAAACTAAAATTTTTTTTTGTCGTCAGAAAAGATTGTCTTTAACACTATTACTTACACTACCATAACCGTTGTTTTCAGTAAAACACGCTCCATCTAATGTAAGATTCCCTGAATGTTGTAATGTATTAAAAGTTCATTGGTACGCTCATTACTAAGTCGTAACATGTCATAGATGTATTTTTGGCTATATTGAGGATAGGTTGGTTTTATATATGTTTTAGTAATTGAAAGAAAACTATTAAGTATGAAGAAGGGGATAAAACGTTTATAGGGGATATAGAAAGTTATAATATATAGAATTAGAAATAAGAATTTGATAGTATTGGAGTAAGGAGTTTTAATAGCAGTATATTAAGTCGTATTAATATATCTGTTGCGAATGCTTTCATTAAATCTCTTATTTTAATGGGAGTATTTGATAGAATTCAAAAAATATAATGGAGGTTAATATGAAAAAAGTAATTGGCGCAGCAACAGCAACTGTTTTCGGACTGGGAGCATTTACTACAACTGCTACTGCAGAAACGATCGTAACAGCAGATGTACTCAACGTACGTGAAAAAACGACTACAGAATCAAAAGTGGTTGAAAAAGTAAAAAATGGGGAAGAGTTAAAAGTCATCAATACCGAAGATGGCTGGTCAAAAATTGAGTTAAATGGTAAAGAAGTATTTGTAAGCTCGGAGTTTACGAAAGATATTTACCATGTAACAGCAGATTTGTTAAATGTACGTTCTGAATCAAACACAGAATCAAAAATTCTTGGCAGACTGAAAAAAGATGATGTAATTGAATCAACGAAGCAAGTAAAAGACGGATGGCTACAATTTGAGTATAAGGGAAAAACAGCTTATGTAAATGTTTCTTTCTTATCAAATAAAGCACCAATTGAAAAAAAGGCTGACGAGAAAACGAAGCAAGTAGCGAAAGTACAAAAATCGGTGAAAGCTAAGGAAGAAGCTAAAACACAGAAGATAACAAAGGCAAAAGAAACAATAAAACCTAAGGAAGAAGTGAAAGTGCAAGAAGTAGCAAAGGCTAAGGAAGAAGTGAAAGTGCAAGAAGTAGCGAAACCTAAGGAAGAAGTGAAAGTGCAAGAAGTAGCGAAACCTAAGGAAGAAGTGAAAGTGCAAGAAGTAGCAAAAGCTAAGGAAGAAGCGAAAGTACAGGAAATAGCAAAGGCTAAGGAAGAAGCGAAAGCGCAAGAGATAGCCAAAGCTAAAGAAGAAGCAAAAGCACAAGAGATAGCCAAA